>JACYLN010000032.1 GCA_015272515.1 Leptolyngbyaceae cyanobacterium C42_A2020_001
CTCAATAGCGTTCACTTGTCTCTCATTTCAACTTTTTTTTAGAAATGCGCTCTAAGTGCCTGTTTCAATAAATACCTTGAAAGCCGAAATGGGTTTGTAAGAGCCTTGAATACCTTAGTAGTCTGTCTAATTTCTATCTAAGTCTTGCTCAAATACCTCCCAGTGTTTACCAAACCTTTATATTTTTTTGTCGGCATGAATATAAGATTTAAGTTAAGTTAAGTCCGTGTTGCTTTGCTTTAGTTTGCAGCGCAGATTCACGGCTTGCTACCTGGTTATGCAGGTTATTTGAACCTTACTAATCTCAATGAGTTGGGTTTTGTTGGCTGAGATTAGTTGGTACAGCAGTTTCTCCTAAGTACTTAATTAGCAAGTTCTGAGTATGACTTACGAAATGGCAGTTGATAGCTCAGTATCCTTAAGCCTGGTTAAAGATGAGTTGCTTCACTCCGACGCGAGACAACGAATCATTCGTAAAGCTCTGCTCTCACGCAGAGTTGAAGAGAGACTGTTGGATCTGTTTAGCCAAGGCAAACTGTTTGGTACGGTACACACCTGTATTGGGCAGGAGTTTTCGGGGGCGGTATTAACGGAGTTTTTGCAGCCAGGCGATTCTATCTTTTCAAATCATCGCTGTCATGGGCACTTCCTTTCCTTCACCCATGATGTGCATGGGCTAATAGCAGAAATCATGGGGAAGCAGACAGGGGTGTGCGGGGGACGAGGAGGTAGTCAACACCTGTGCAAGGATGGTTTTTACTCTAATGGTATTCAAGGCGGCATTGTTCCTGTTTCGGCAGGCTTGGCTCTTGCTCGTAAGTTTAATAGGGATCAAAAAATCTCAGTTGTCTTTATTGGGGATGGCACTTTAGGGGAAGGTGCCATTTATGAGGCGTTTAATATTGCATCTAAATGGGAGTTGCCGCTGCTGGTGGTGCTTGAGAACAATGGCTACGCCCAATCTACAAATCAGCAGGAGACCTTAGCTGGAAGCATCTGCGATCGCGCCGCAGCCTTTGGCATACGGACGGAAAAAGCGGACACCTGGAATTGGGAGCGACTGTACTCCACTGCCAACGAGTTGATTGATTTTGTTAGAAACGAATCTAAGCCTGCTTTCCTGCAAATAGACACCTTCAGACTCAAAGCCCACTCAAAGGGAGACGATAACCGTCCTAGAAGCGAAGTAGAGCCATTTGAGAAGCGCGACCCGCTAAACCAAATGCTTGCAGAAAGTTCCCCTGAGCTAGTAGAGTTACTGTCTGAAATCAATCAGCTTGTAGATGAGGCAGTTGCGCTGGCAGAAGCAGCCCCCTATGCTGCAACAGAAACTGCTTCAACCACACCTCAGACAATTGAATGGGCAGAGTCTAAGGTTGAAAAAAGACGACTCGTTCAAGCGCTCAACCAAACCTTCAAGGAACTGATGGGGCAAAACTCCAAGATTACCTTCATCGGGGAAGATGTTAAGTCTCCTTATGGAGGTGCATTCAAGGTTTCTCAAGGTCTCTCAGATTTGTTTCCTGAACGAGTTTTTAATACGCCTATTTCTGAGTCCGCTATTGTTGGAATTGGCTGTGGTTTAGCGATGGAGGGGTATTTCCCCTTCGTAGAAATCATGTTTGGTGACTTCACGACGCTAATTCTTGACCAGTTGCTAAACCACGCAAGCAAGTTTAGATATATGTATAACGACCAAGTCACTACCAATTTGGTCGTTCGGTCTCCCATGGGTGGGGGTCGAGGGTATGGTCCAACTCATAGCCAAACGTTAGATCGCCATTTCATGGGTATTCCAGGCTTAAGAATCGTTGCGGTCAATAACTTGATCGAGCCAATCAGGGTTTACCAACCCTTGCTTACTTCTGGTAGCGAGCCGACTCTCTTAATTGAGAACAAGCTTCTGTATTCCCTAAATTTGCGTGAGAAATTGCCCGAAGGGTTTAAGCGACTGACATCCAACGAAACGTTTCCAACGGTTGTGCTGAAGCCAGAATCGAATGCTTTAGATATTACGTTAATTGGTTACGGTGGACTGAGTGACACACTCGTTACCGTTGCCGAAAGATTGTTTGAAGAGTTCGATCTGATTGCACAAATTATTTGCCCCACCCAAATCTATCCATTCAGGATTGAACCGTTGCTTGATAAACTGTCTGCCAGTAAATTTCTAATCCTGGTTGAGGAGGGACAGGGATTCGCTGGTTTTGGGGCAGAAGTGGTGGCTCAAATTGCCGAGCATAATGTGGCGTTGCTGAAGCGAGTGAAACGCATTGTTCCGCAGGCAATTCCAATTCCCGCCTGCGGTCCGGCAGAAAAAGAGATGCTACCCAATGTGGATAATATCGTTACATCAATTTTAGGATTCATCCATGAAGTATGAATTGTTGGTACCACGGCTGAATACTAACGATGATGAAGTAGATATAGTCCACTGGTACTTCAAGGATCGAGAGTACGTCGAAAAAGGGCAAGAAATTGTAGACTTAGAGTCTTCCAAAGCGGTTGTTAGTATTGAAAGCGAAGCATCTGGCTATATTTCGTGCTGTTTTCAAAAAGGGGATACCGTCAAAGTAGGAGTGCCCCTGGCAGTTTTTTACTCCTCGATCGCAGAATTGGAGGCTGATTTACAGGGCAACAGTCAAGCGGCTCAGCCTACTGCGGCTAATTCTTCTACTCAGGCAACGCCAACTGAACTGCCAGCCCAACTCATCACTTCAGAGCATCGTTCAGCACCCGCCACTCCAGTTCTCACTGCCCAACAACAGGTGGAGTCGCAAACAGCGAGTTTAGAGCCACAAAAACCGCAACCAACGTTTACGTTCACTCGTTTTTCTAAAGCGGCACAGGAGTACATTGAACGAAACCAGATCAATCCAAGTCTGTTTGAAGGGATGGGGCTTGTTTCGGTTGAAGTGATTGAAACGGTGCTGGGGATTCGGCAGCCAGTAGTTGCTCCAAGTAATGGGTCGTCGCAGCCTTACCTTAGTCAGGGGCAGGTTACAATTTCTCAACCGCTCACCAACCCTGGGCTGCGTTCGGAGAAAGTCAGCAAGTCTAAACAGTTAGAAATCAGCCTTTTAACTGCAGGGCAGTCTGGAGGCATCAACAGCTCGTTAACTGTACAGTTTAACTCAGCGGGAATTCGGCAAACTCTGGAGGAAATGGGTTCTCTAAATGGTCAGGTGTTGCCCTTGATCTTGTTTGAGTTGGCACGGTTGCTGGAAGAATACCCGGCATTTACGGCTTACTACGAAGCTGGACAAATTTATTACTACGATCGCATTGATCTTGGCTTAGCGATCGACCTGGGAAAAGGACTGAAAGTGCCTGTCATCCGCAATGCCAACCAACTGTCTCCCGCTGAAATTTTAGAAGTGGTCACTGATTTTGCAAGACGCTATCTAGAAAATCAACTGACTGTAGACGATCTGACTGGCGGAACCATGACGATTAGCGACCTCTCCAATGAAAAGATTCTCCATTTCCAGCCATTAATTAATCAGAACCAGGCTGTCATTTTGGGGATTGGGGGAGATAGCAGTATGGAGGGGTACCCAATGACCTTGACCCTGGTGTTTGATCACCGTCTATTGGCAGGTCGGGAAGTGGCATTATTTCTCAATGCGCTCCGCGATCGCTTACTCAGCTATCAACTCATAAACCTTCCGGTGGCAGAAAAGGCAGTGCAAACGAAAAATGTTACCTGTAATCGCTGCTTGATCGATTTGGATACGCTTTACCAGAAGTTTGGCAAAGATGCCTTGATGCACGTCCACATGAACGACAAAGGGCAAACGGCTTATATCTGCCACGTTTGTTTAGGAGGCTTCTAACGTGGATACCGTTGTAGAAATCATTTCAGTTATTTCCGGTAAGGAACGGGATAGACTTGCACCCGATGCCAACTTGCGCTCCTTAGGAATCACTTCTTCCATTGAAATTCTCAAAATTCAAAGTGCGCTTGAGCGCAAGTTCAACCAGAAGTTGCCACCGCTGGGAGATACCTGGACGATTAATAAAATTGCAGCTCAAGTTGGACAATCCTCAAGCCATGATGCCGAACAAACTGCACCTATCAAAATTAACCGTGATCAAAACATCACCTCTCTCAGCCCAAGCGATCCTTCTGCAACGTTAAATGTGGGAGGGCTATTTATCGGGGTTGACATTGAGGAAGTTGATCACTTGCCTATCACCTCAAACTATCGCACTCACGATTTTTACCGCAGTGTATTCAACGATGAGGAAATTTCCTATGCGCTGCTCAAGCCAGAAGCACGACTACATCTATGTGGTATTTTCTGTGCCAAAGAAGCCTTGAAAAAATCGGCACCTGAATTAATTCAACTACGAATGGAGGAAATTCAGGTATATCACCGTCAGGGGCGACCTTTGATCAAAACGAGTCACCCCTCCATCGATTCCAGGTTCAATTTCCAAGTTAGTATCAGTCACTCTAACCACTATGCTGTGGCAACCGTTCTCGCGATCGCTAAATAGTGTCACCCTGGGAAAACGAGTGTTTCACGCATTCGACTGGGCATTTGATCAGGGGTTATTTTATAAAGTTCGATTTGACATGGGAAAATTCCGCTACATCAACCCCATCAAATGGCTAAGCATCCCTCGACGCTTAGATCCATCGGTGCAACGAGATGCAGCGATTGTTGTGGTTGGAGTTGGAATTGCAGCTTTTGCGTTTGTGCGATCGCTACACCGACTGGGCTACACCAACGTTACTATCATTGCTCGCGATGAAGCCTATGGCGGCAAATGCGTGAATTACGGGTGTATGCCATCGGAATTCTACACAGCGCATCGGGACGAGCAGCCAACGGTCGCGATCGAGAAAGGCAAAGCATTCGTGGCATCTCTGCGAAAGGCAACAGAGCAAAGCTTCAAAGAGCTTGGTTACCCCTTGATTCGGGGCGAAGTTACCGCGGTAGAGGGGAATAATGTAACCCTGAGTACGGGCGAAACCTACTCGTTTGATCGCCTCGTTTTAGCAACAGGGAATCGCCAAACGGATTGGACATTGTTAGAACCAACCTGTTCCCTCAAAGAGTTTTGGGAGATTTCATCAGGAAAACTAGTAATTGTCTCGGACGGCAACGTTGCATCCTTAACCTACGCCAGCATCGCCCGAGATCGCGGATTAGACACAACCGTCATCTTTACCACCCCCCCCTTATTAGGACACCTGCCCTCCTTTCAATATTTCAGGCGGGAACTGGAAAAGCAGGGGATTGAAATCTTGTCATCTGTCAAAATTCAAGCGCGGGAAGACAACCGTTTGACGATTAAGTTTCAAGGAAAGCCGAAATCCATCGAGTTTGATCATCTGATGTATGACGGCGTGCCAGAGTTAAACCTTCCACCCATTGATGGCGTTTCCAAAACAATCCTAGACATTGACCTCAAGCAGGCACGCTTAATCGGACGCTCAGATATTTATGTATTGGGAGATGCCTCCGGTTTTCTAGCAGCTACCGAAGCTGAACTCCAAGCAAAGCAACTAGCAAGTGCCTGGTCAAGTGGGGAAGCCACCCAAATTCGAGACTTTGCCCGCCTGCCTGCCAGAATTCACGCTCGGAAGTCATTTGCGATGGTTGGAGGTCCGTGGACGCTTCTCTACCCAAATTGGCGTTCCGTTGACTTTAAGATGCTTGGCTGGTCGGCAGTTCACAGCCAAGCAGGAAAACTCTGGTACCTCTACAATCCTCAAGAAAAAAAAGTTGAAGCAATTCACATTTGCCATCGAGACGCATCAGAGCTAATTTCTCTTGCTTCTGTATTAATTGATTTGCCAATTACAGACACTCGTTGGCTCACCTCCTCGATTCACCCCACCTCCGCCGAAATCTTCAAGATTATGATTGAGGATATCGAGGCAGGAGAATTGACAACCCGAAATACTCAAGAGCTTTTAGGCACTACTACTGCCCCCTCCCATTCAGATATTCCCTCTACGTTGCTAAGCCTGCCATCGATCGCGCAAATTCATCGCAGTGCTTTCTACCAAACGGTATTCACTCCAGAAGAACGGGCGATCGGTATTCTAGATCAAAATCCTAACCTTTACTTCGCCATCTTGCTTGGTATTAAATCCCTGTTAGGAAACAATCAAGAACAAAGCACAATTGCACTTAGACGCTCTGATGAAGGACACTACCATGCAAAAGGGATTGACTTTAGCTACACGATAGAACCTGAATCAACCTGTGTGACATTACAGTTTCAAAACAATATAGCAACGGTATACATGGGTAGTTTAGTGAATGAAACAGGTAACTGAATCACACCCGAATTAGGAATCTTCAAACTCAAAAAATAGCCGTATACAAAAAGTTTCAAATGCTTATGGACATTTCCCTTTTATGAAACCGCAAACGATTCTAAGAAATATCATCTGGCATTATCAAAAAGCACAATTAGGTGAAATAGGAAAAAACGCAAACGTGAATCTCTTGGCAGATGTTCGAGGTCGCAAAAAGAGCATCTTCATAGGAGAAGGCAGCACAATATGCAAATATGCAACCTTAGAAGTTGATACTGTTGATGTGGGTGAATCCAAAATTGTTATTGGTAACAACACTCTGATCAGTTCCTTTGTAATTATCCGCACGCATGGCGGAACGATTAAGATTGGAAACTCATGCTTTGTCAATTCCTTCACTGTTCTTCATGGGCATGGAGATTTGACCATCGGAAACAGTTGTTTGATTGGACCACAGGTAACAATGGTTCCTGCAAACAACGGCTTTAAGGATCGCAATACTCCAATTAAATTACAAACTCCAACTCGCCAAGGGATCACAATTGAGGATGACGTTTGGATTGGCGCGGGGGTCACTATTTTGGATGGCTGCACGATTGGCAAAGGGTGTGTCATTGGTGCAGGGGCAGTTGTAACAAGAAGCTTAGACCCCTATTCCATTGTGGCAGGGAGCGCCGCCAAAAAAATTGAGATCAGAGAATAATTCCATTGAATTCCGTTTTTGGTTAGAAACTATCCTAAACCCTGTCCAATCATACCCAGCTAACCTGAACTTGGATACCGACTGTTAAACTCAATAGCAGCAAGCTCTTGAGAGATCACGTTGATGCTGAAAACTGCTTACTTGCTGGGTTGGGCTTTTTGCTGCTCATTAATGATATGCCTGGGTTGGCTGAACTTGGGGATGCTGCCTGCCTCTGCCCAGGGATTAACCCTTGATCCCCGCACTGTCTCCTCGCAGCAACTTCCCTTTAAGCGGTTGGGGGTAGATTCTAACGACATTCCATCTGAAAAAGTGAGTCAGTTTGTTCACGCCTGTTCACAGGTTGTCACGCTAATTGAACACCGTGAGGCAGACCTACAAGCAGCAGAAACAGAGGCTGAGTCTATTCGCATTGAGCAAGAGATTGAGGCTGAGGCATTGGCAATAATTCAAGACGCAGGCTTAACTCGGCAAGAGTATTTACAGTTGCTGGGTTTAGCCAACACCGATCCCGAGTTTGGGGAGCGTGTCGCCGTTCAACTGCAAGAAACTTCCAGTTAGACGAGCCAGGGATCAGCAGATTTCCCCATATCCATCGCCGCACGCAATGGGGTAAGGGTGAATCAGCAAGCGACCAATACTTGGCATTTAGGCGCTATCTATGTTCTAAACTTGCTGACCGAAGCTATATCTTTAAGGCGACCTCTAGAATTTCTCAGCCTAAAGCTTGCAGAACATGAAATGAATGATTAAATGAGAAGAGCAAACGGGCAGACTTCATGTGTGTCCAATTGTCTTGTTTTTGATGTTCCCTCCTAAAGTGCACAGACAATTTTGCCTGGTGGCTTTTGTTCTGCAACCGGTAGAGAGAGTCATACAGAAACTGAACAAACCCTAAAGTTCCAATCTGGGGTGATCAAACGTCGGTATTTTAGAAGGCTAGTGAGAACAGCTTTTGTAGGTGTCTGAATGACTGGTAACATTTCACCAATCTCACAGGCAGATCTTGCCCAAAGACGGCAACGGTTGCGCCGTCAACGGCGAGTCAGGTTTCTTCAAACAGCTTGGCGACTGCTGGCGGTTGGTGGGTTAGCAGGCGGTTTGGTATGGGTTACAACCTTACCAGTTTGGCTCATTCGTGAACCTGGGCAGATCAAGGTGGAGGGGAATCGCTTTCTTCCTGAGCAAACCGTCCGGGCTTTGGTGCCGATTACCTATCCTCAATCTCTGTTGCGATTGGAACCACAGGCGATCGCGCAACATCTCCAGGCAAAAGCGCCAATTTCTGAAGTCATGGTTAGTCGGCAGTTATTTCCCCCCGGATTAACTGTTCGCATCCAAGAACGGCTTCCCGTTGCAGTCACCCTGCTTACCTCTGCTGACGCTCAATTGCTCACTCAAAAACCTCTGAAAGATCGAGCCGGGGCTGCAAGAATTGGCTTACTAGACGAAAGCGGTGTCCCAATTCCTTACGAAAACTACACCCTGCTACAACCCACCGTAAAACTGCCGAGCCTTAGAGTAATTGGAGGTCAAGAGTATTATCGTCCCTATTGGTCCAAGCTATATCGAGAAATTAGTCGCAGTCCTGTAAAAATTGCTGAGATTGATTTTCAAAATCCTGCTAACCTTGTGCTGAAAACAGAGTTAGGAACTGTCCATCTAGGATCCTACGGCCCTCGCTTTCCTGAACAAGTGAAAACGCTTGATCGGATGCGAAAACTTCCTAATCAGATTAATCTGAATCAGATCGCTTACATCGATCTGAGAAACCCTGTCTCTCCAGTTGTTCAGATTAACGCTTCAAAAGAGGTTACAAAAGCAAACGTTCCATGATTTTGGAGTTAACGATGATGACAAACTGTTGATAAGCGAATTCGACTAATTCCTTGTCCTATCGGTTCTTCAACCCCTTCTTCCGATTCTTCTCAAGATTGGTTTTTTAAACGACTTCCCTTATAGTTGATCAAAGTCGTTCAGCCAGGAAGATTGTTGAAGTAAATCCTTTTCAGATGATACTTATAGCTAGTTGCCTATTATTCCAATGACACTTAATAACGGCTTAGGAAATGCTCACGAAAACTCCAACCCAGAAGGACATTCGCACTCTACCCTGGCAACCGACTCCTCCAATTCGTTCAACAACCATCCCGTTATGAACCAGCCCATCAATGCAATGGAACGAAACGAGGAAGACGTGAGGAGCAATAACATCGTGCCAGGCAGTGTAGCGAAGATTAAAGTAATTGGCGTTGGCGGCGGCGGCGGGAATGCTGTGAATCGAATGATTGCCAGCGACGTGAGCGGCGTGGAGTTTTGGTCGATTAATACAGATGCCCAAGCCTTAGAAGGGTCGGATGCACCAAAGCGGTTGCAAGTGGGGCAAAAGCTAACTCGTGGGTTAGGAGCAGGCGGTAATCCAGCTATTGGGCAAAAAGCGGCTGAGGAATCACGAGATGAAATTGCAACCGCACTGGAAGGCGCGGATCTCGTTTTTATCACGGCTGGTATGGGTGGTGGAACTGGAACAGGTGCAGCACCGATCGTGGCAGAAGTTGCAAAGGAGTTAGGTGCTCTCACGATTGGAATTGTGACTCGCCCATTTACCTTTGAGGGGCGGCGACGTGCCAGTCAGGCAGCAGAAGGGATTGAAGCGCTGCAAAGCCGAGTTGATACGCTGATCATGATTCCCAACGACAAGTTGCTGTCCGTTATCTCAGAGCAAACCCCTGTTCAGGAAGCGTTTCGCTCAGCCGACGACATTTTGCGTCAGGGCGTACAGGGTATCTCAGATATTATTACGATTCGTGGATTAGTCAACGTTGACTTTGCCGACGTTCGAGCAGTAATGGCAGATGCGGGTTCTGCCCTGATGGGAATCGGAGTTGGCACTGGTAAATCCAGAGCGCGAGAAGCGGCAGTAGCATCCATTTCCTCGCCATTGCTGGAATCTTCGATTGATGGAGCAAGAGGGGTTGTCTTCAATATTACGGGCGGATCAGATCTCACCTTGCATGAAGTGAATGCTGCGGCAGAGATTATCTATGAGGTTGTTGATCCGAATGCCAATATTATTTTTGGTGCCGTGATCGATGAGCGATTACAGGGTGAGATCCGAATTACGGTCATCGCAACAGGTTTTACTGGAGAAGTACAGCCGCAGCCGCAGCAAATCACGAAGCCTTCAACGTTAAAACGTCCGCCTGTATCGAGTAGTGGAACAGTAACACCGCCGCCGCAATCTCCAGCGAGACCCAGAGGTGACGTGTTGGATATTCCTGACTTCCTGCGTAACCGTCGTCCTCCGCGCTAGTTGATTTCTACAGCTTCACCAGGGTTGGGAACAATTAGCTTTGTTTCAGCGTGAGATGCTGTCAAGCGATCGCGGAATTCTTCCACGCTGCCAACTGATTTAATCAGCATTGGTAAGATTCCGTGGGTGCGAATATCGCCGCGAGTGGTAGGCAAAAACACCTTTGGGTGTAAGGTTTGTACCAATTCGATCGCTTGCTCTGGTCCCATAATGACTTGCCCCAACAACGGAAAATTTTGCCCAATCACGGGCGCGATCGCCACATCCACTTGTCCAATCCGGTGAGCCTCCTGGACTGGGAAGGAGTGTGGTTCGTAATAGAGCGTCTTGCCGGTAGCACAATCTGTCAGCAATACGCCATTTTCCACCTGTCCGGGTTGAATTTCGGCTCCCACTACCGCTTGGATTTTCAGGTGATCGAGCGTAATTTCTTGCCAGTGGGATAACGCTGTTACCTGTTGAAATCCTAGCTGATTCACAATTTTGGCAGCCGTGGGAGACGCAATCACCGGAATGGCGCGATCGAGCTGTTTTAACGTTGGCACATGGCAATGGTCATCCACTCCTTGCGACAGCAGAATCAAATCAACTGGGGGGAGCGTCTCCGGCGTGAAAGCAGGTAGAGCTTTGTGATATGCCGTAAACAACCAGGGTTGACCGTAAAACACCATCGGATCCACCAGCCAGGGATCGACCAAAATCGTTTTTCCGGCGAGTTGAAAAATCCAACTGTTGAGGTCGATCCACGTAAGTTTCATGATTACTGAAATATTTCTTAATGCTTTCCTTTCATGATACAGATTTTAAAGCAGGCAAGAGTCAGAAGGTAAGAGGGTGAGTGAGTGGGCGAGGAGAGCAGTAGATGAGTGAAATTTTATCCACTGCTCTCCCTACCGACCCATCACCCATTCCATTACTGCTTTTTTCCCCTCACTTTCTCACTCCCTTACCCTCCTATCCACCCTTCCCTATCCCCTACTACCTTCATGTCCAGTTCTCCTTCCATTCCTATTGCCATGACGATCGCCGGTTCTGATAGCGGCGGTGGTGCAGGCATTCAAGCAGATTTGCGAACGTTTGCCTTCCACAAAGTGCATGGCACCAGCACGTTGACGTGTGTAACGGCGCAAAATACGTTAGGTGTGACACGAGTAGATGCGTTGCCAGCGGTGGCAGTGGCAGCACAGATGGAAGCGGTGGTAACTGATATTGGCGTACAGGCAACGAAGACGGGAATGCTGCTAAATCCAGAGATTATTGCAATGGTTGCCCAAAAAGTGGGTGAGTTTGGGCTACAGCCATTGGTGGTGGACCCGGTGATGGTATCGCGAACGGGAGCACAATTAATCGCGGATGAAGCGATCGCGACTCTGCGAACATTGCTCATTCCCCAAGCGACTGTGCTAACTCCCAATCGTTATGAAGCTCAAATATTGGCAGGCATGGAGATTCAATCTCTCGATGCCATGCAAGCCGCCGCCCAACGCATTTATCAATTAGGGGCAAAAGCGGTGTTGGTAAAAGGGGGTGGAATGTCGGGATCACTCCACGCTGTGGATGTGTGGTTTGATGGGCAACAGCTAGAAGTGCTGCAAACGCAAGCCATAGACACAACTCATACTCACGGCACTGGCTGTACGCTTTCGGCAGCGATCGCCGCGAATTTAGCACTGGGGCTTGATCCCCTCTCTGCTACTCAAGCAGCCAAAGTGTATGTTACCAACGCCCTAAAACACGCGCTGGCAATAGGAAAAGGACAAGGACCGGTTGGCCATTTCTTCCCCTTGCTGGGTTAAGTTGGGTTCACTCCTTCCAGGTCGATTCCCAATCCGAGCATTTTTCTTCCTCGCAACCATAAGGATGCATCCCACAAACCAACATTACGCCGTTGTAAGACTGCCCATGATAATGGCGACACCCAACACAGGCAGGATGGTCGTTGATGAGTGGCTCAACCGTGTTTGCAACAGGTTGCATCGAGTCTCCCACAGTAACCTCAAATCCCAGGTAGGCTTCGATGATGGGGTCAAAGAATTCGTTGATGTGCTGTTCCAGATCAGGAGCGATCGCAGTTTCTACCTGCTCAATCAATTCTTCAGACGCTTCCACAAAAGCATCCATCATTTCCTCCACGTCCTTAGTGAACTCGGTGATTAACTGCTCAATCCCATCCACAATTGACTGCATCATCTCAGAAAACTCTCTTGCCCAACTTTCCATAGTCGTTTTGGGGAATACCCATGAATATTGATCTTTGCGAAAAACTGAATAGGAATAAATCGTCCCCCATGTTGTCTGTCCAATGGGGATCGATTGTGAAGTCATCATAGAGCAAATGGACATCTGCTCAGGTTACAGAGGGTTACAACGACTCATTCTTGAGCCGTCGCAACTCTTCTTGGAGTTCCATCACCCGCCGCCGCATCTCATCCACATCGGGACTGCCTGTGGTTTGCTGAGTTGGCTCATCGTCTTCCAAAATCTCAATCTGACGCGGTTCCGAGGGTTTTGATGGTTCTGATGCTGGGGTGGTGGGCTGTTGCGCTTTATTCATCATGTCATCCACAAAGCGACGAGCTTCTTCAGTCGTCATCTCGCCCCGTTCTACCATCTCATCTGCCATTTTCTGAATCTGCCCACGCAACTCACCCAGCTTTTCAGTGGCTATCTCCCCTGCATAGGAGGCAAACCCTACACCCAGGTACACAGCTTTTTGCACCAAATCTCCCAACCCCATACGCTTGCTCCTAAACAATGGAATGATTCCAGCATACGCAGAAAGTCTGGGCTGTGCCTATGGGGGATGAGGGCAAAAAACCGTCCGAGCGACCGAACCCCACGCAGCGAAAGGGTTTAAACGCAGGAGACCCGGAGTCCACGCCTATCACAAGCATCCCGTATTGCTGCTACCTTCCGGTCCTGACAAGGTTTGGGCGTTGCGATCGCATAGATCCGAGTCAATGCCAGCATAACATCTTTTACTCCACCACGACTCGCCACTCATAGAGTTTGTAGTGAACGCAACCGTTTGCAACTAATGGGTCTTGCGCCACGATCGCAGCGGCTTCGTCCATTGAAGTGGCTTCAAACAACAACATTCCACCCCCTCTACAGCCCCAATACCCCGTTTTTGCCCGGTGCCCTTTGGCAATTAATCCACGCACAAATTCTTTATGAGCTGGCACATATTGGTCAAAGATGGGTTTATCCACAATTCCTTCTTCGATTTTCACAAACCAGGGCATTGAAATGAGTCCTTATTGTACGGTTCCACGATTTCTATTCGTAGCTTATAGCGTTAGGGTAAGGTGCTTTATTTCTGTTAACTGGACTTAATTCATGCCTTTAGAACCCGCCAAACAACGTTTCTTCATCGCACTTTTGCCGCCTCAACCAATTCAGGATTATGCAAACGAAATCAAGCAGCATTTTGCCGATCGCTATAACAGTTGCGCGGCTCAAAAATCGCCTCCACACATCACTTTGCAACCACCGTTTGACTGGGCGGTTGATGAGCTTCCCGTTTTAGAACAACAGTTAAGTGAATTTGCCGCAGAATGGTCGCCAATTCCCATTACTTTGGAAGGATTTGCCACCTTTGCTCCGCGGGTTATCTTCATTAATGTGCATCCCACCTCCGAACTGCTGATGGTTCAGCAGCACTTAATGCTTTCTCTAGAAAGAAATTTGGGAATTACCGATGCTAGGTCAAAAAGCCGACCGTTTACACCTCATATGACGGTGGCATTTCGAGATTTAACCCGACAGAATTTTCAAAAGGCGTGGCAAGAGTTTGAAACGCGATCGCTACATTTTGAGTTTCTAGCTTCGTTTCTCACATTATTGATTCATGATGGGCACCGCTGGAATTGTTACCGAGACTTTCCCCTGGCTGAAAGTAGCAGTCTTTCCCAGCAAGAGTAGCCACTGTTACTCAGAAAATCCGCGCCTCAAGCTAGCATGAAAACTTGTTAAAAGACGTTGTCAGCATTTATTAACCGTCTGTAGCAGTCAGAATTCGCCCAGAAGGAAGTAACACCCATGTCGGACGCAGAAGCATCGCTCCATAAGGTCGTGATTGTTGGCGGTGGCTTTGGTGGGCTTTATGCCGCGAAAGAGTTAGGAAAGGTATCATCGGTGCAGGTTACATTGGTTGATCGGCGCAATTTTCACTTGTTTCAACCGCTTCTGTATCAAGTTGCAACTGGTACACTGTCTCCGGCGGATATTTCTTCACCGTTGCGGGGCATTTTGAGCCGTAGCCGCAATACGACGGTGTTGATGGATGAGGTGGTGGATATTGATCCCCAACAGCAAAAAGTGAAGATGCAGGGGCAAGAGTTAACCTATGACACGCTGATTTTGGCAACGGGGGTGAGCCATCACTACTTTGGCAATGATCAGTGGAAAACAACGGCACCTGGCTTAAAAACTGTGGAAGATGCACTGGAAATGCGACGACGCATTTTTATGGCGTTTGAGGCGGCTGAAAAAGAAACCGATCCTGCTAAGCGCCAAGCCTGGTTAACGTTTGTAATTGTGGGGGGCGGACCAACGGGGGTGGAACTGGCAGGCGCGATCGCGGAACTTGCCTTCAACACCCTCAAGCGCGATTTTCGCAACATCGACACCACGGAAGCCAAAATCATTTTGCTAGAAGGGATGGATCGAATTCTGCCTCCCTATGCACCAGAACTTTCAGCCAAAGCCGCAGAGGCTTTAACCCAGTTAGGAGTAACGGTACAAACTAAAACCCTCGTCACCAACATTCAAGACAATACCGTCACGGCTAAGCAAGGAGATCAAATTCAACAAATCCCAGCACGCACCATTCTCTGGGCAGCCGGAGTAAAAGCATCTGGCATTGGCAAAGTGCTGGCAGACCGAACTGGAGTTGCGCTAGATCGGGTGGGTCGGGTGATGGTGGAACCCGATCTCAGCATCGCCGGGCATCCCAACATTTTTGTGATCGGTGATTTAGCCAACTACACTCACCAGGGCGACAAACCACTGCCCGGTGTGGCTCCGGTGGCAATGCAAGAAGGGCAATTCGTTGCCAAACTGATCAAAGCGCGATCGCAAAACCAGCCAGACCCTACGTTTCACTACAACGATGCTGGAAGTTTGGCCGTCATTGGGCAGAACAAAGCCGTTGCCGATCTTAATAAGGTGAAATTGTGGGGACCTGTTGCCTGGTTTGTGTGGGTGTTTGCCCACATTTTCTATTTGATTGAGTACGACAATAAGCTGATTGTGATGCTGCAATGGGGCTGGAACTACTTCACCCGTAACCGGGGAGCTAGATTGATTACGGGCGAGGAGTCATTGGTGCAGGTTGAGATGGATGCGAATGGAGACTTTCGTACATCCAGCGATCGCAAGTCAACAGTGGAAGTCTAAGGTCGGTAATATTCTTGATACCAATCGATAAAGTGCTGAATACCTTCCTCAATTGGGGTTGAAGGCGTAAACTCGATGTCGCGAGTCAGATCTGCCACATCGGCGTAGGTTGCTACCACTTCTCCAGGCTGCATCGGTCGCAGATCTAGCCTGGCTTCTTTTCCTAGTGCTTTCTCAATTAGTTGAATAAAGGTCATTAGTTCAACCGGATTGTGATTGCCAATGTTGTAGACCCGAAACAGGGCGTTGCTGTTCAGCCTTTCCCCATCGGGGGCTTCTGCCAAAGTTGTTTGAGGCGGTTGATGCAAGGTTCGCACTACACCTTCAATAATGTCGTCAATGTAGGTAAAGTCGCGCTGCATTTTGCCATAGTTATAAACTTCGATCGCCTGCCCTGCCAAAATCGCTTTGGCAAACTTGAAATACGCCATATCCGGTCGGCCCCAGGGACCGTAGACCGTGAAGAAGCGCAGTCCGGTCATGGGGATCTGGTAAAGGTGGCTGTAGGTGTGGGCGATCAGTTCGTTGGCTTTTTTGGTGGCAGCGTAGAGGGAAACTGGAAAATCGGTGCGATCGCTGACGGCAAAGGGCACTTTCGTATTGGCTCCATACACCGAACTGGAGGAGGCAAATACCAGATGCTGAATTGATTGCTGACGACAGCCTTCCAGTAAATTGACAAAACCTGTGACGTTACCATCAATGTAAGACCAGGGATTTTGCAAGGAGTACCGTACCCCTGCCTGCGCTGCTAAATTCACCACATAATCAAAGGTTTGCTCCTGGAACAACTGCGCCATCCCAGTGCGATCGCTCAGATCCAGATATTGAAAGGTAAACCCAGGCTGAGACTGGAGCTGTGCGAGGCGATCCTTCTTGAGCGATACCTCATAGTACTCACTCAAATTGTCAATACCATAGACCTCAAAGCCGTCTGCCAACAGCCGCTCCGCCAGATGGTAACCAATAAATCCTGCAACCCCCGTCACCAAAACCTTCATCGCTCCACTCCACTTCACCACGTTGACAACGGCACTTCTGCCTATTCGGACTATTTTTCACTAAAACGGACGGAGTTGCTTGAAATCCGTCAAAAACCCGATCAATTGCTCTGAGGCAAGGTCGGCGACTTTGCCCATCAACTAGACCCGTTTTGGTATACATTACTTTACGAAGTGGTTGATTAAGTGTGGCTTGAAGGGATTCCGTTCAGGGTATGGTGTGGATTGGAAGACAATTGTTTGCTGAGATTTCAGCCATCCCTTCATCAGTTGTTGTACCTCTGTTTTACAAGTAGTGTTTTGTTGAGTGAGTCAAACGTCTGCCCTATGATGAACTATCGATCTGTCCTTGCTATGATTCTGGCGCTGGTGACAGCGTTTATGTTGAATGTCAATAGTGTTGAAGCGGCAAAAGCGAAGAAACCTTTGACCTATACCAGCGATCAGTTGGAACAAATTAAAAACTACGCCACCGATTTGCAGCAGATGCGCGATCGCATGGTGGAACTCGGCTCTTTGATCAATAAGAAAGATTGGATCTTTACTCGCAATTTTATCCACGGTCCATTGGGCGAACTACGCGTGTCTATGTTGAATGTGGCGCGTACCCTGCTTCCCGATGCTCAACCCGGTGCGAAAAAGCTGGCGAAAGATGTATTTGATGATCTAGTGGCGATCGATTTAGCCGCCCAAAATCAAAACTTCCAATTGGCAACTCGTAAATACAACGAAACGTTGAAGGATTTTGATGCGTTTTTGGGCTTGATTCCTCCCGCTGCCCGTCCTGAATCGGCTGCTGCTTAGTCGTATTGCGGTATGAGGGTTGCAATTGTTGGTTGTGGGGTTGTGGGTGCGGCGATCGCCTACGAACTCAGTGATGTTCCGGGTCTTTTAGTCACCGTGGTTGAGCAACATCAGCCCGCCCAACACTCCACAGGTGCCGCCCTCGGCGTTTTAATGGGAGCCATTAGCCAAAAGCTCAAAGGAAATAACCTGAGAATGCGGCTGTTCGGCATCCAGCGATACAACGAATGGGTTCCTAAACTTGAAATTGATACCGGTCGCAGAATTCTCTTTAATCAACAGGGAATTCTGCGGCTTTGTTTTGAGGGGGAAAATCTCGACATCTGGAAGAAATTAGCATCTGTTCGACAAGAGCAGGGGTGGCAGTTGAAAATGTGCGATCGCGCCTTTCTTGCCACAAACTATCCCCACCTCAACCTGGAGCGAGTGATTGGCGCAATCTATTCACCGGGCGATCGCCAGGTTGATCCTACTGCCCTGACCCTGGCACTGGTTGCCGCTGGCCAGCAAAACGGCGTGACCTTCCAATTCAATACGCCCGTGACTCAGGTGTTGCCCCAGCCAGATTCCACAATTCAACTGCAAACCAGTCAGGGAGCGATCGCCGCAGATTGGTTAGTGATTGCGGCTGGCATCGGTTCTACAGCGCTCACAACTCAGCTTCAACAAGCCGTGGATATTCGTCCGGTGTTGGGGCAGGCAGTGCGGGTGAAGATGCCCCAGCCGTTGGGCAATCCTGCTTTACAGCCTGTGATTACAGGCGAAGATGTGCATCTGGTGCCATTGGGCAATGATGAGTACTGGATTGGCGCAACCGTTGAATTTTCAGACTTTGGAGACCCTGCGATCGCGCTCCAGCCTAACCCAGCGCTATTAGAAACGGTGATGCAACAAGCGATCGCCCTTTGCCCCGCCCTGCAACACGCTACGATTCAGCACCAATGGTACGGACTCCGACCTCGCCCAGAAGGTCGCCCTGCTCCAATTATCGAACCCTTGCCTGGACACTCCCATATCCTGCTGGCAACAGGGCATTACCGCAACGGCGTGCTACTTGCTCCAGCTACCGCCGCAAAGGTGAGAGAACTTGTTGGTGTTTGATGTTTGAGCAGAGCGATCGCGGCGGTGTGCGCTTTAATTCGCAGCGTTGCACCAGCCCCAAACCAATTAGAAATTAGCCGTGCTTCTACACAGGTTTCTCGCTGATGTTCCAGCCACTCCGTCACTGCATTGTAAGCATCCCACAAGGTTTTTCCCTGATTGCCCCTACCCGATTCAAAGTTTGCCAATAATTGCTCCCATGCGGGATGCCGGGCTGGATTTCGCACTCCTAAGACACTGCCTAAGTAAGCTGTCAGCAGTTCATCCGTGAGTTCCTGGTTTTCCATGGACAGGTATTCTTCTACGCTGAACTGGAATTCGCGCTTTGTTAGGTCAACTAGTGTTTGAATCCTTGCTAATTGCTCATGCAGGGTCAGTGTATGCGGAATGCAAATTGCCTTCTTTTGCCCCAAATCACCGAAACGATTGACCGTTGCTCCTGCCAGCGTATTCATGCACACGACTCGGATTGGAGTGAACTGAATCCATGCCGCAGTAGAACCATTGTGAGAGTTGTGCAGTAACAGATAAGGACACACCAAATCGTCATAGCGAACCTCAGCTTGCAGATTGCAAATACGCGCCAATATCCAAACTCGTTGTCCCCGTTGCAAGCTGCCTGCGGCTTCCAGTTTCACGCACCCTTTGTGCAACAGTGGATCAAACCAATGAAAGGCATCTTCGTTTTGTAGCGGCACATAGTTATGGACAACGGTTCCCAATAGCTGTCGATCGCGATCGCGAATCAAATGCTTTCGTAACGTTGGTGTTTCTTCCCCCGTTTCAATAATGGGTTCCTCTAGCACTCGCCAATCCAACCCCGCTTTGACAATGGCATCTTCCACGGTTGGCGGGTTTTGTAAAACCGTTCCTAATCGGTGCCAGGCAGCTTGCGCGACAAAAAATCCAGACTCAAATTCGTGTGCCATGAGCGAACCTTCCTGGGACAGAAAATGACTACTACGGTTCTAGCGTGAAAAAGGCTGCCTGGCTAGAATTTGTTGAATTTTGAAGTATCAATTCTGCGATCGCTCGGCAAAGGAAAAGCCGCGTCGGGTGGGGCGGTTGGCGGCGATTTGCACTTCAAACTGAACCTCATCAGTTTTGTCGCCGCTTTGGGCTTGTAACGTCCACGTGCCGGGTTGGGGTGTCCAGAAAAAGGAGGTTGCGGTTTGGGAAATCAGCAGTTTGCCATTCAACCGCCATTCCACAGGTTGCTTAGCCGTGCTGCTGAGCTTAAACTCCAGTTTTTGAGCACTATTTGCCCCCATACCTTTTGGATTGCCAATCACGAAAAAGTCACCATTTTGCGGAGACACAATCCGGAGTTCTTTGCTGCTGGTGCTTTGACTGACTGCAACAGTGCGGGGCTGGCGAGATAGCCACTCGTTATATTCGGCGGGTAAGTTGAGTTGAGCGATCGCCTTACCGCCCTCCCCTGACACAACACGATAAAACGGATCAGGTTGCGTTTCGTAAGCGGCCAAATCTTCCGGGAAAAAGTATTCTTCCACCACTGCGGGACAGGCAGGCGTAGGACGTGCCCCCGACAGCGCACAAATTGGACGTTTCACCATTCCAACTGGAGCCAAAAACGCCTTTGGCTCCTGGTTTTCGTGCAGGTGCAGCATGATTCGATTCCACAACGGTGCAGCCCCCGTCACTCCTGACACCTTCTGCATCGGCGCACTATCAAAATTGCCCACCCAAACCGCCACTGTGTAATCCGTAGTAAATCCGACTGTCCAGGTATCGCGAAAATCAGACGAGGTGCCCGTTTTCACTGCCGCCGGAAATGGCAACGCCAGCAACGAATCGACTCCAAAGGCACGAGCACGAGCGTGAGAGTCGGCCAGCATATCGGTGATTAGGACAGAGGACTGAGGATTGAGTGCTGAGTGCTGAGTGCTGAGGACTGAGGACTGAGTGCTGAGTGCTGAGGACTGAGGACTGAGGACTGAGGACTGAGTGCTGAGTGCAAAATTCTGCTTTCTGACTCCTGACTCCTGACTTCTGATCTGTATGCCATCTCCCCCTCTCGCCAGGGTCATATACGCCTGCGCCAGTTCCCACAGGTTCACCTCGCCACTGCCCAGGGCTAGCCCTAAGCCGTAGTGTTCGGGGGATTCTGTGAGATGGGCAAAGCCAAGCTGGTGTAAGCGCTCTAGGAATGACTTAACTCCAATTTTTTCCAACGTGCGAACGGCAGGAATGTTGAGCGAATTTGCCAGCGCATACCGAACGCGTACCGGACCTTGAAAGGTTTCGCTGTAGTCAGACGGGCTGTAGAGCCGAGCACCGGGAATGGCGTAGCGGGTGGGCACGTCTGCCAGGATCGTGTTGGGGCGAATCAGGCGTTTTTCGATCGCGAGTTGGTAAACAAACGGCTTCAGCGTGGAACCAGGCTGGCGCAGTGCCTGCACCCCATCGTTACGTCCCATTTGAGCTTCGGCAAAGTAATCGGGAGAACCAACATACGCCAGCACCTCGCCTGTTGAGTTGTCCAGTACAATCGCTGCCGCATGGTGAACATTGTGCTGTGCCAAACCGTGTACCACCTGGTAAACCTGAGTTTCCACGAACTGCTGCAAGGGGCGATCGATGGTTGTGCGAATCTGGGCGGGATGATCCGGGGATAGCTGTTGCGCCAGCCAGAACTGGAAGTGAGGGGCGGCGACGATGCCACTTTCACGCGGTTGCAAGGCAACTTCTTCGGCGGCGGCTCGGTCTGCCTGGGCATGGGTGATGTAGCCATCTTCCACCAGGCGATTGAGCACGTAGGTTTGGCGGCGTTTGAGCGGAATCAGGTGATCGCGGGGTTGGAGGTTGTTGGGGTCGTTGGGAATTCCGGCGAGGAGGCTGGCTTGCCCAATCGTGAGGTCGCTGGCGGGAATGCCGAAGTACAGCCGAGATGCCGCTTCTACCCCATAAATGTTGCTGCCCATCGGCAGACGGTTGATGTATGCCTGCAAAATTTCATCTCGACTCATGCCCGCAAATAAGCGCCAGGATGTCCAAATTTCTCGCAGTTTGCCAGGAATCCCAAACGGCACCGGATCGATCATGCGCGCAAGTTGCATCGTGATTGTGGAAGCACCGCTGACAATTTGCCGCGCCTGCACGGCTTCTAACAAAGCACGAGCGATCGCTCGTTCATCCAGTGCCCCATGCTGGTAAAACCGCTTGTCTTCCGCGGCAATGACGGCGTGCATGAAATTTGGCGACACCTGGGAGAGGGGCACCGCTACCGTATGTTCTTGATCACGGGTCAGGATCGTGCCGAGAGGTAAGCCATTGCGATCCACGAACTCAACTGCTTGCTGGTCTTGCACCAGATCAGCCGCCCGGATGGGAGCCAGATAGGGTAGCGATCGCACCAGCAGCACCAGCAACATGCTCACTGCAAGCACCTTCCAGTACCAGCGCGATCGCTGCCATTGCTTCAGTACCCGTTTGCCAAATTCTCCCAACCGTCTCATGGCTTCCCTGTCCGACTCTTGAGACAGACTACACCCCTGTTGTAAACCAGTCCGGGAGCGATCGCTAAGATTTAGAAGTCGTCAGTAAGTCAATGCTGTGATGAATGCTATCAGGTTGCTTCACTCATCAATCGCTCCGTGAGTTCCTGATCTGCTTGCTGATAAATCGCCTTTTCCCGCTGAATAAAGATGGCGGCTAAGGCTTCGTAAGCTTCAGCCCACGCCGCAATTACGTCATCGGTTGCCGCATCTTGCAAAACATCTTTCATCGCCTGCAACAGCTTTTCACCAATCAGGGAATACTGCTCAGGCAAAATGCGCATTGCCACATGACGATGGGCAATGTGGTCTACGGCAGTTGCCAACTCATCCAGGCGATCGATGTGAGTGGCATAGGCATAAACCGCTGCCGCTAGCTTGTGGGCTTGCCCACCTCCATCCAGGTGTTGCATCCAGGTAGTTTCAAAACCGCGTTTGTAGTCAGGTCGTTCCTCAAAGGCAATTTGATACATCCGCTGAGTAATTTCTTCACCTCTTTCTTTCAAAATTGGTGCCGTTGCTTTAACGATTTCAATTGTTTTTTGACTGACCATAAACTCACGTAAGACTTGAATTTTCCTACAATTCGGCATCGTTCTTCAAACCCATACCGTCATCTTACCTGGCTTTCTTTGGCAGCAAAAAATGGTTCAGAATTTGTAACTTGGCTCCGGAGCGCGGTCGCCTCAACTGTGCGTTCTTCAAACACTCTCCTCGCAGCAGAACAACAGCAGACATCTGAGCAGAGCCAGCCAACATAGACATAACCAGCGATCGATCACCGATTACCAATGACCGATCACCAATCTATTACTCTTCGTCGCTCAAACCTTCCTCAGCAGATTCCAACGCCGTCTTGGTTTTCACCTGATCCATCTTGAACACCAGCACTCCCAAAGGTGGCAAGCAGATATCGAGAGAATAGGGACGATTTTGGTACGCCCAGTCATCCGTCCATTTACCACCCAGATTGCCCATATTGCTGCCGCCAAAGTCGCGGGCATCACTGTTGAAGATTTCAGTGTAGAAGCCCTTGAACGGCACACCCACACGATAGTGAGAATGGGGTTGAGGCGTGAAGTTGCAAACAACAATAGCAAAATCTTCGTGGTTTTTCGCCCAGCGAATGAAGGACACCACGCTATGGCGATTGTCACTGCAATCAATCCACTCAAACCCACCTTGTCCACCGCCAAAATCCCAGGTATAGAGCGCAGGTTCACTACGGTACAGTCGATTCAATTGACTGAAGAAATACTTCGTTTGCTGGTGCGGTGTGTATTGCAGCAAATGCCATTCCAGATCACCCCACACATTCCACTCGTTCCACTGCCCCAATTCCATGCTCATAAACATGGTTTTCTTTCCAGGATGGCAGAACATATAAGTGAACAATGCCCGCACGTTGGCAAACTTCTGCCACTCGTCACCCGGCATCTTGCCAATCATAGCGCTCTTGCCATGCACAATTTCGTCGTGCGACAGCGCCAGCATGAAGTTCTCACTGTGGTGATACATCATGCTGAAAGTGATGTTGTTTTGATGGAACTGACGGAACCACGGGTCCATGTGGAAGTAGTCCAACATATCGTGCATCCAGCCCATGTTCCACTTGAGGTTGAAGCCCAAGCCACCAACGTAGGTGGGCCAGGAAACCATTGGCCAATCGGTGGATTCTTCGGCAATGGAAAGCACACCGGGGAAGTAGCTAAAAATCACATGGTTGGTCTGGCGCAAGAAGTCAGCAGCTTCGATGTGCTCCCGCCCACCGTATTGATTGGCAATCCATTCACCGTCTTTCCGCAGATAGTCGCGGTAGATCATGGAGGCGACAGCATCAACCCGAATGCCATCAATGTGATATTTGTCAAACCAGAAGAGGGCATTTGCTACAAGGAAGTTACGGACTTCGTTGCGACCATAGTTAAAGACCAGTGTGCCCCATTCCTTGTGTTCGCCAATCCGGGGGTCAGCGTGTTCGTAAAGATGAGTGCCATCAAAAAATGCCAGCCCGTGACCATCTTTGGGGAAGTGTCCGGGAACCCAATCTACTAAAACACCAATGCCATTCTGGTGGCACTGATCGACAAAGTACATAAAGTCTTGGGGACTGCCAAAACGGGATGTGGGGGCGTAGTAACCTGTTACCTGGTACCCCCAGGAACCATCGAAAGGGTGCTCGGCGATCGGGAGGAGTTCAATATGGGTATAGCCCAGTTCTTTGACGTAAGGAATCAGCTTTTCGGCTAGCTCTCGGTAGGTGAGGAAGCGGGCACCGGGTTTCAGTTCAGAGACGATGACGACGGGTTCTTCAGTGCCATCGGGACGTTTTGCGGGTTCGGAGGAGGAGGCATGGAGCCAGGAACCGAGGTGGCATTCGTACACCGAGATGGGCTGGGTAAGGGGGTCCGTGTGGCGGCGGATTTCCATCCAATCGTCATCGCTCCAGGTGTATGCACTCAGGTCGGCGACAATGGAAGCGGTTTTGGGACGTGGTTCTTGATAAAAGCCGTAGGGGTCAGATTTTTCATAAATATGACCTTCCCAGTTTTTGACTTCGTATTTGTAGTGTTCGCCTGCGCCAATACCTGGAATGAACAGTTCCCAAACACCGTTGACGCGTTTACTCATTTGGTGTTTGCGTCCATCCCAATAGTTGAAGTCACCGAGGATGGAAACGTTGCGGGCGTTGGGTGCCCAAACAGCGAAATAAACGCCTTTGACCCCGTTGAGTTCGGTGGGGTGTGCTCCTAATTTTTCGTAGATGCGGTGGTGGTTACCTTCGGCGAATAAGTGAATGTCGAAGTCGGTAAGCCAGGGGGAGCGAAAGGCGTAGGGGTCGTAGATGACGCGATCGTGCTCCCCTTCTTTGATGCGGAGTTGGTAGTTTGCTAATTCTGGAATATCAACCGTGCATTCAAAGAAGTGGGGATGATGGGTTGCCTGCATGGGATATTCCTGCCGTTGCTCTGGGAGTACAACCCAAACTGCTTCGGCATTTGGCTGGTAGGCTCTCACAACCCAGACTTTTTTGCCCTCCTCAGTTTCTAATAGATGGGGGCCTAACACCTCAAATGGATCGTGATGCTGGTTCCAAACAATTCGTTCAATCTGATCAGGGCTAATTGTTGCTGTCATGAAACTACCTACCTGGACTTCTGTAAAACCGTAGAACGGTGAATATCGTTATGGCCAGAAAGCTGGGATCAGAGAAAACAGATGGAATCTTAGTCTGGGTTTAGCTTTCTGACTCGTCTTTGCACACTTCGTGTGTTAGAGACATATGTAAAGGAATATCAACTAGATGTAATAAACCGTATCAAATCATTGTCAAAGTCTCAATTATAAATTTGGCGATCGCGTCTCATCACGCACCAGAACCATAAAACGAAATCCGCCCCAACTGTACCATTTTGGTAAGCCAGAGCGGTTCACTTAAATGCAATTGATCCCAAGATTATTTTCCCAGTTCATCTTGCCGTAGAGATAAAGGCATCTTCCACAGAACGTGACGAAACCTGTAGAGCATACACTGTGGAAGCCTTTGTGGAGATCACGAACTTCCCATGAAAACGACTTCTGGAAATTTCGTCTGAGCCTCTGCCATTGGGCGATCTTTGCCTTCTTCCTGCCAGTAGTTAATCACTTCAGTCGCTTTGTTGAGCAACTCTACCCGATCAACTTCCGTAATCCAATGTTTTGCCTCAAGTTCGTTCTTGAGTTGTTCCCAGGCATCATTTCGAGGCCAAAAAAAGTAAGATGTCAAAGGGCTGGTTCCCTTCCCTACAACTTGATCAACTGCTAGTGCAACGTCTTTTTCCAACCAAAGAACTTTCAGAATAAATTTTGGCAACCCAACCTCCCGCGCAATCCCAAACTATCAGTAAACTACAGCCCACCATCTTACCGTACTGTCATCGATCCTGCATCTTTTCTTTGAGTTAAGTGATTGTTTATGATTCAGTCCGCTATTGTTGTGTTTGATATTGATGGAGTGGTTCGGGATGTAGGAAACTCTTATCGGCGGGCGTTGGCAGACACGGTTGAGTATCTCACAGCAGGAGCTTTTCGCCCTTCGCAACAAGACATTGATGGCTTGAAGTCAGAAGGTATTTGGAATAACGACTGGGAAGCCTCGCAAGAGTTTGTGTACCGCTATTTTGAAGCACAAGAGTTAGCAGATCGAGCCGCGATCGCCGACTCTACCCAAGCGATTGTAACTCCAGATCCAGCAGGGCGTGGAGGTGTAACCGTTGACTACGATCGCCTGGTTGCCTTCTTCCAATCTCGCTATCGGGGCACGGACCCTATGCACTGGAATGGTTACATCTGCGAAGAACCGTTGCTGCTGGAACCAGATTACTTGAAGCTATTAACGAAAGCAGGAATTCAGTGGGGCTTTTTTAGCGGAGCCACTCGCGGCTCGGCAACCTACGTGCTGGAAAAACGGTTAGGCTTACAGGCTCCAGTGCTGATTGCGATGGAAGATGCTCCTGGCAAACCCGATCCTACCGGATTGTTTAAAACGGTGCAGCAGTTAGACACCGCGAACGCAAATCCTCCCGTGTTGTATGTGGGCGATACCGTGGCAGATATGTACACGGTTCAACGTGCACGAAACCAGGAAGCGGGGCGATCGTGGATTGCTGTCGGTGTGTTGCCGCCCCACGTACAAATCACCGAGGAGCGTAGTCAGGACTATTTAGCAACGCTGGAAAAAGCAGGCGCAGATGTGGTGTTCTGGAATGTGCAGGAACTCACGCCTGACAAAATTTGGAAGCTACTGGAGATTCAGCGTCAGTAAAAGAATTCTAGATAACGCGATGTGCAACTATTTGCCCTCACCTCCCCAACCCTCCTCTCCCAAATCTGAGCGAGGAGGGAGCTTGAACCCTTTCTGGCTGCCTTCTCCCAACGTTGGGAGAAGGGGGATGAGGGCAAATGCAGTATTGAAGACAATTTATAGAAAGTCGCACATTCGCACATTATGTTAAATAGGTATCATCCAACCAGAGAAGAGGTTAAGACGTGGAAAGTCCGTCCACCGGGGGCGATCGCACAGAGTACATGACAATCCAGATCACCAGGTCCGCTAGAAATAGATTGCTTGCCAGAGCGCTGGTAACGCTGGCTTTGGGAGTTTTGTTCAGCTTCTACTATGCAGCGGCATTTACGGCACAGCGCGAAAAAGCGGAGAACTTGACGTTAGAGGCTTACACTGAGAACTTTGAGAACTACAAAGCTAAGCTGTTGGCGGGCACGGATATGCCCCAAGCTTTGATTCCAGTCGCTTCGATCTTCGTGGTTGCCTTTCTGGTTGGTTCTTACGAACTGCTGGTTTTTCTGATTGCCTGGTTGCTCGGCAAGGTCTTACGTTCCTGAGTCAATCTTTGGTGAAAGCTGCGATCTCGCTCACACGTTATTTAGAATCTCTTGGACGTTCTCTTAGGGATCTTTAAGAATTCCCCCGCATAATTTCTTCTCATCAGCCGTATAGATCTACAGACCCACAGGACGGCATGGGATTGGGAGGCAAGAGAGATGAACGCTAAACTCAGACAACGAATCATCAAACTCACACTCTTGGTGGTGGCTGATCTGACCCTGAATTTGGTGGGACTGGATACCGTGGCAAACTACAGCGAGTTTGTGTTTGGTCAAGAGTTTGCAATGGCTCCTGCAACCTCCTCGACGATCGCACTACAAATTTCGTAACCCCAAGCTGCTACCCAATCACGCCCTGGTCAAACACTTGATGATCCGTGCCAATGCCCTTCACCTCGATGCGATCGCTGTAAACCTCCAATGCCGAAAAGCCGTGACGCGATACTGCATACTCTGTCCATTCGTTTTTACCTACTGAACGCAGGTGTGCGCCGCCATGCCCGGTAATCAAGTAAGTGGTGCCGTCAATGGCACGAGTGCGTTCGTAGTGGTGTTCGTGCCCGTTGATATAAAGCTGCACGCCGTATTTCTTAAAGAGGGGAGAAAAAGTTTCGATAAAGACAGGATTGCTGCCATACACGCCAGAAGCATAGATGGGATGGTGCCCAAACACAATTTTCCAACGGGCTTTACTTTGCTTCAGTTCCCGCTCTAGCCAGGCAAGTTGTTCGTTCCAGGCGGCGTTACCGTTAGTATCTAAGGCAAAGAACTGAACAGACTTTTCGCGAAAGGTGTAGAACCGTCCTGCCATATTGAAACCAGGGTAAGCGACTTGGGGATTGCCGTTTGCTGTGCGAATGTCATGGTTACCGAGACAGGCGCGAAATTTTACGCCTTGTTGCAAGATCGCGCTGTAGGGCTGTTCAAACACGTCGCCAATTTTCCAGATTTCGCCGTCGTTGTAAATGTTGTCGCCTGCTAGCACTGCCAGATTGTAAGGGGACTTTTGGTGGTACTGCGCCATTGCTTCACCCACAGCATATTGGTTGCGATCGCCCGACCCTGTATCCGCTGTTGCCACAAACCGCAACACCAGATTGGAGGGAGTTGCTGCTTGTAGGACTGGTGAACTCACTGGACTAACGCCAGAAGCGGAAATCTGGGACGGTTGATACAGCGCATTTGCCCGATGACCGAGCCATTTGCCCAAGCCAAATGCCCCTAATCCGGCGATCCCGCTGACGAATAAAAAATGACGACGCTTAATGCCCATGGGTCGAAAAAAGTATCAGCAACAATCCACGCACGTTTATAGCACAATCATGAATTTGCGCGAGGATATCTGAGTATGCCAATTCCTAACCCAAACACCCGCAGGAACACATTTCTACGAATGCATCTGAGCCAACTGCTTACACAGCCGCCATTGCAGGTTCAACTATCCAACGTCCCATCGCATTGCCGATGACTGCAAGTTCTTGCATCAATAGATCAAACCGCTCTGGCGTAAGGGATTGAGGACCATCGGAAAGCGCCTTCTTAGGATTGGGGTGCACTTCAATCATCAGAGAGTCAGTACCAGCGGCGATCGCTGCCGCCGCCATAGAGGGCACGTATTCCCATTTACCCGTACCGTGACTGGGGTCAATCATGATGGGAAGGTGAGTGAGCGATCGCAATACTGGAATCGCCGCCAGATCCAGCGTATTGCGGGCGTACTTATTATCAAACGTGCGAATGCCCCGTTCACACAAAATTACGTTGGGGTTTCCCGCTGCGAGGATGTACTCAGCCGCCATCAACCACTCTTCAATCGTTGCAGACATCCCACGCTTCAGCAAAATCGGCTTATCCTGAGCACCCACCTTCTTCAGGAGGGAGAAGTTTTGCATATTGCGGGCACCAATCTGAATCACATCTGCCACTTCTGCCAGAGTCTCTAAATCCGCAGCATCCATCAATTCCGTAATAATTCCCAGTCCGCTTACTTCTCTTGCTCGTGCCAGTAATCCCAGCGCACTTTCGCCATGCCCCTGAAAGGCGTAGGGTGAAGTTCGAGGTTTGAATGCGCCACCCCGTAAAAATTTTGCTCCAGCAGCTTTGACTCGCAGCGCCGTTTCAACAATCATCTCTTCATTTTCAACCGAGCAAGGTCCGGCAACAACGACGAGAGGATGGTGCTCACCAAAGGTCACTGAACCATTCGGAGTCGAAACAATGACCTCACTGGGTTCGCCTTGTCGGTACTCTCGGCTAGCGCGCTTATAGGGCTTCTCAACTCGTAAAACTTCTTCAATCCAGGGGCTAGCCTCCTGAATCTGGAGCGGATCCATCTCGACAGTTTCACCCACCAGCCCGATGACGACTTTATGCTTGCCAATAATTTTTTCCGGTGAGAGTCCCCAGGATAGGAATTCCTGAGTCAGACGCTCTACTTCGGCTTCTGGAGAACCAACTTTCAGAACCACAATCATGGCGTATGTCCCTTGAGATTTTTTGAGTGTTCGATGAGGATCGCTGATGCGCTTACTATCTAAAACGGCAATGAAGCTTTTTAGCGGGCATCTTTCCAAGACTCGATCGCACGCCCCCAATTCGTTCTGAATTCACCCCAACCAAACCAGGAACCCACCCGACCTTCATCCCAAGAAGCAGAGAGTGCGCCATAGCTCAGTCCCAAAACACCCAACCCAAAGAAGCCCAGACTTGTGAGTAGGACAAACACCGTTGGCAACTTGAAGATGTGCTGGCTCACGATGAAATAACTCACAATAAACGTTAACATTCCCAAACTGGTGGGAATACCGCAGAAAAATGCCATTCGACGAGCCATCCGTTTACTAACAACTTCAGGTACTCCTGTAAAGGCGCGTTGACGAATGGCGTTGGCTTTCTCAGCTTTAGCAGATTTTTTTTCGCTAGTTTGAGCTGGCTTTTTGGGTGTTTTCTTCTTGTTTTGGGTCGGTTCAAACGGTAGGCGAGACTTGTCTGCTCCGACTTCTTTCGAGAAACCCTTGCCATCATCCTGCTCTGCGTTTTTGGGTGGCTGGGACTTTGATGACATACCGTTTTCCCTATTAACCGCGAATCCCAAGCTTAGTGATTAGTGCTCTGTAGCGATCGTTGTCTTGCTTCTGAATGTAAGCTAACAAACGCTTGCGATGACCAATCATCTTCAATAAGCCCATTCGGGAGGAATGGTCTTTCTTATTGGATTTCAGGTGGTCACTCAGGCGATTGATGCGTGCTGTCAGCATCGCTACCTGAACATCTGCGGATCCGGTGTCGGTTTCGTGAATCTGGTAGTCAGAAATAATTTCTTGTTTGCGCTCTTGCAGCAGTGCCATGAGTGGTGTGGTTTTCCTAATTACATCAAGTCAGCAATTTCTAATCATACCATAGTCGTTTTGGGGAAGAGAGTTAGGAATGAGAACGAATTCAAAATGAAAAGTTCAAAGTTCAAAGTGGCTGCCAATAAGGCTTTGCTACTTTTATAGCCGTAGCCATCTGTAACGTGGCTATGGCGAGTCAGAACGCCTACCCAGCATTGGCTTTGCCACTTTTTCCTGTCCTAAGCGTTCTGACCAAAGCTATAATTTTACATTTTGAATGATTCATGGCTCAAACTGCCTCCTCGCTCAGATTTGGGAGAGGAGGGTTGAGAAAGTGAGGGCAAGATAGTTGCATAGCGCATGAACTGAAGAATTAGCGCTTGCCAGCCAACCAAAATGTTCGCATCGTCCCTTTACCTTTGATTTCAACTGTGCCACGCTGCTGGAGTTGATACTTATCTTTGAGCCGTTCGTAGGTGGCTTCTGTAACCTGAATTTTGCCTGCAACGCCTTGAGATTCCATACGGCTTGCGGTGTTGACGACATCACCCCAGAGGTCGTAGGTAAATTTTTTCTTGCCAATTACACCTGCAATGACTGGTCCGGTGTTGATTCCTACTCTCACTTCTATGGGTTGCCCTTCGTAGGTGAGGAATTGGGAAATCTCTTGTTGCATATCCAGTGCCATGTCAGCGATCGCTTCGGCGTGGTCGGGGCGGGGATCGGGCAAACCACCGACTACCATGTAGGCATCACCGATGGTTTTGATTTTTTCCAGTCCGTGTTTTTCACACAGGTCATCAAATACCAGAAAGATGCGGTTGAGCAAACCCACAAGGTCGGGGGCGGAGACGTTAGACGACAGGGTTGTGAAGTTGACAATATCGGCAAACATCACGGTCACTTCATCATAGTTTTCGGCAATCAGAGCATGGCTGTGTCGGTCTTGCAAAATCCCTAAGCTCTGCTTCAACTGATCGGCGATCGCGTTGGGCAGCACGTTTAACAGCAATAATTCTGTTTTTTTCTGCTCTGCCTGCAATGCTTCTTCGGCTTGTTTACGATGTGTAATGTCATCAATCACGCCCAGAATGCCGATGACGTTTTGATTGGCATCGTGAATGGGGATTTTGCTGATATCCAGCCAAATGGTTTTGCCATCGGATGAGCGAACTTTGGGCGCAATCAGGTGCAGTTGAGGGGTATCCAACTCAATAATTTGCCGATCCTGCCAGCGAAATTGTTCTGCTACTTCGCGACCGGGCAGCACATCGTAATCGGTTTTGCCAATGATCTCTTCGGGATCACCGAGTCCGGCGGCTTCTGCCCAATTGCGGTTACAGCCCAGAAAGGTGAGATTGGTGTCTTTCCAAAACACTTGCTGGGGAATGTTGTTGAGAATCAGACGAAGGTACTGTTCTTTCTCCTGGAGTGCGGCTTCTGCCCGCTTGCGATCGCTGATATCAAACCCAATCGATAAAATTTCAGTGACCTCGCCCTGATCGTTCAAAATCGCCTTTGTAGACCACTTAACCCAAACAGTTTCTCCTGTACTACGGAGGTTTTCGGCTTCAATGTCTTGATGGTGTTCAGGAGTCCGAGAAATGTACTCAATCCAGGCTTTTAGCTCCGCTTCGGACGTTTCAGTAATAGGAACCAGGGTGCCAAACGCATTGCGTCCAATGATTTCATCAGGCGTAAACCCGAAGAACTGCTGCCCATAAGTATTTAAGAATGTGATGATGCCACTGGGTTCCATCCGTACAATGATGCTGTTGGCAGATTCAACCAGGTCGCGGTATTTTTTCTGGCTTTCTTGAATGGCGGCTTCTGTCTGCTTGCGATCCGTAATATCTTTAGTCACTGCCAGCATACATGGCTCTCCGTCTAACTCGATGATCTCAGCAGACAGCAGGGCGATGATAATTTCCCCGTTTTTTTTGCGGAGGCAAACCTCCAGATCATGAACGTAGCCCTGTTCTTCCAGCAGGCGCATCAAGTTGGCTCGGTCTTGCCGATTTGCCCAGGCATCTAGCTCAACCACGTTTTTGCCCAACACTTCTTCTCGGCTAAAGCCAGAGGCACGTAGAAAGCTTTCATTCACATCCAGAAACTGCCCGCTTCGCAGACTGTTAATGGTGATGAAGTCGGGGGAGGCGCTAAAGGCTTTAGCAAATCGCTCTTGAGAACTGCGGAGGGCTTCTTCGGCACGTTTTCGCTCTTGAGCCACAATGCCTAACGCCACTAAGTCTGCCATCGATCGCGTAAAGCTTTGCTCCTCCACCGTCCAGCGACGAATGTTACTCGATTGCTCCAAACAAACTACACCAACAGTTTTGCCGCCAGAACGAATGGGAGTATCTAGCAGAGAAGCGAGGTTGGTAGGGTCGAGATAGGACTGAATTAGGTCGCGAGTGCGGGGATCGGTACGGGCATCTTCGGCGTTGATTGTGCCTTCTTCTTCCAGTGCATAGAAATAACGGGGAAATGCATCAACCGAGAGGGCATCGCCGTCGGAGTGGCGATCGCTGGCTTGTTCGTACAGGTCAATGCACTGAAGTTGGGTGTGAGTTTCGTTGAATAACCAGACACTGGCACGATCAACATCCAGGGTGCGAACGGCAGCTTCCGTAATTTCTTGTGTGGCGGCTTTCAAGTCTCCCTGATTCAACACAGTGCTTTTTGCCAATTCCAGCAACACTCGATTTTGCTTACGGAGCTGTTGTTCGTTCTTTGCCAGTTTTTCAGCCGTGCGCTTGTGGGCATCTTCGCTTAACTTGCGATCGCTAACATCGCGCGCCACGAAAAGCACCGTGTCGTCTTCTAGGGGTGAGACATTGGCAGAGAACCAAATTTCCTGTGACTCCACGGTGACGTTGTATTCTACCGTCACAAGTTGTTGAGTATTGAGTGCTCGCTGGATGCTTTGCAAAATGGCATCAGCCTGCGGTTTGGGTAAAATCTCGGCAATTGGTTTGCCAATTTGGCTAGCCATTGGGGTCACCAAAAGCTTGGAGGAGTTGGAAACGATCTTTCGCAAATACCCCTGGCGATCGTACACAATCACTAAATCATCCATTGCCAGAAACAGCGCTCGCAATTCGGCTTCTGCGGCTGCCAGGGATGCGGTTCGTTCCTCTACCTTTTGTTCCAGGCGTTCGTTGGTGCGCTCCAGCGCGGTGAACGATTCTCGCAACTGCTCTGCCATGCGGTTAAACGATTCTGCAAGGGTTACCAGTTCCGTAATACCCCTTGCCTTTACGGTTTGGTTGAGTTGCCCACTCGCTAGCGCTTCTGATGCCTGGCTGAGGCGGAGAATTTGGCGGGCAATCCAACGGGAAATGGGGATGCCAAGTAGGGTTGCTAATGCCAGGGCGATCGCGCAGGAAATGATGGTGTTACGAGTGTTGTCATGGATTTGAGCCATAAAATCTGACTCTGGCACCACGACTACAATCAGCCAGTCCAGCCCGTGTTTGTCTTGCCAGGGCATGACCAGCAAAAACTGCCGTTGCCCGTTGTCTAGAAAGTCTAATTGTTGAACGGCTTGAATTTGCTTGAGGTTACCAAAACGTGCTGTCAAATATTGAGCACTATTACGAATCAAGGAATCCTTACTTGCCAATGCTTGAAGACGAGAAGCTTTTCCTTGAATCACCTGAAACGGTCTTTCTGAAGTTAAAGAGGTAGCAACCAGATTACCAGAGCGCTCAAGAATATAAGTTCTGCCTGTTTGGCTAACGCGAATATCACTCAAAAAATCACTGATTTGGGTGAGGATCTGATCAACACTCAGCACTCCAACCAGTTGTTTGTTGGAGTCGTAGAGCGGATAGCTGGCGGAGATGGAGAGGACGTTGGGTTTGTCATCCCACTGATAAATGGAACTCCACGTGGGTTCTCGCTGCTCAACTGCGTCGGCGTACCAGGCTTCGATCAGGGGGTTGTAGTTGGGGGTGACTTTGATCTGCTTGGTGCGATCACCGCGATCAGTAGTGGCAAAGGTGTGTAGCTGACTACGGGTTGCAGGGGATTTCTCATTAATCAGCAGTTTGCCATTATCCAGTCGCTCCACCCCGATAAAATTCCCTTGAGGCGTGCCATAGCTAATATAGCCAACGTTGAACGTCCGCATTTGTCGCCAAAAAAACTTGCCTGTTGTCTGGAAGTCTTGCAGATTCAACAAGCCCAACTCAACCGCATTCGCATTTGTTTCATTCAGTTGGAAAGGGATGGATAAATACGCATCCAAATGTTGCTGAATTCGGCTGCTACTCTCGCTCCGAAGCTGCGTTGCGACCTCTCGTACTGCTTGCTGCCCATTGCGGTAGGACAACACCCCAACCGTTGCGACAACTCCTACCACCTGAATCACCAGGGGCACAACCATTACTAGATAAAGAGGAACTTTACCAAACACTCGCGGAGCCTGTGTGGGCGGATTGAATACCGCTGGCAACTTGTCTAACACCATTGCGAGAAACCTTACCCGTCAGCGCAGCGGCTACCAATCGATCAAACACACGACGACACTTTGTAAACCATGAAACTGATAAACGCAGCCCGTTGTCTACTCTTACCTGGTCACAATATTCTAGTTGGTGATCATGCCTGGTTGGTTGGGTTACGTCAACTTTAACACTCCGAACAAACGATAAACTTAGCTCAATGGCTCAACCAGGCGATCGCTGCTCGAATCCATTCTTCCGCATTGTCTCGTTTTGAAAGGGTGGTGCTCTGCCCCACAGCTTGCAGCGCCCGCGAAATTTCACTGGTGGAATATCCCAACGCTAGCAACGTCATTTCCACATCTTCTTGAATACTCAGCACAGGTCCAGCAGAGGGAATGGTGATCACTCCAGCTTCTTGCCGCCACTCTGCCAACTTACTCCGAAGTTCCAGCGCAATCCGTTCTGCCGTTTTACTGCCAACTCCCGGAGTTCTAGAAAGGGTGCGGGTGTTACCAGCAACGATCGCCTGCACCAACTCCTGCAAGCCCAGGGTATCTAGCAACGCCACAGCCAGTTGTGGTCCAATTCCACTCACGCTCACCAACTGCCGAAACAGATCGCGTTCTGCGGCAGACCCAAACCCAAACAAGGTCACCTGGTCTTCGCGGATTTGCAGATGAGTAAAGATCTGAATCGGTTCGCCGATCGCGGGTAACTCTTGCAATACACGCGGTACGATCTGCACATCGTATCCAACCTGGTTCACGTCTAACGTCAAGATGACGCGATTTCCAGTTTTTTGAATGCTGGCAACCATGCCTTTAAGGTAACCAATCATGAGGATTAAGAATGACGAATTGAAAGATTGACTGAAAAGTTGAAGGTTGCGATCGGGTTTCAAAAAAATTTGCTGAAACGAGCCGACTATATTAGAAATGAACCGCTCAGTCGGACTCCAATATCTGATACAGAAGTATGGTTGAGACGTTAAAACTGCACATCGGCGGCAAGGAAGTACACCCGGATTGGAAGATTTTGGATATTGAAGAACGCCCAGAAGTTGACTTTGTGGGCGATGCTGCTGACCTCAGCCAGTTTGCCGATAATTCTGTAGATCAAATCTATGCCAGTCACGTTTTAGAACACTTTTTTTATAATCTAGACGGTGAATTAATTCGGGTTTTAGCCGAGTGGAAGCGAGTCTTAAAACCGGGTGGACATTTGTTGCTTAGTGTGCCTGATTTAAAGACACTCTGTTGGCTCTACCTCAACCCCAATTTTGAGCCAATCGAGCGGTATCAAATCATGCGAATGATATTTGGCGGGCAGGTGAATCAGTACGATGTTCACAAAGTTGGGTTTGATTTTGACACTTTAGGATTGTACCTACAGGAAGTGGGATTTGAGAGTTACTGGCAGGTCACGGAGTTTGGGCTGTTTCAAGACTGTAGCAGTCTACGCGTTTTAGATACATTGATTAGCCTCAACGTGGTGGCTGAAAAGACAGCAGAAAGCAAGGAAAGCAGCGATTAGGCAGAGAGGCAAGTGATACAATGCCATCACTCTGTATCTAAAAATGCATTTTCCCCTAGCCTCCAGCCTACGACATCAGCGAGGTTGAGCTTGCTCTAGAGGTCGCGATCGCGCCATTTATGACTATCCCTCAATGACTATTTGGACTGAACTGCTGTGGGCACTCATTGGCTTGCTTCTAACGATTGGTGGAACGTTTTTAGAAGCGTCGATCGCAGTACCCAGCCGAGACTGGGGGCATCAGGCAATCCAAACTCACTCCCTGGGAATCACCTATCAATTTGGAGCAGGCTTATTGGTTGGTTGCGTTGGCGGCAAAAACGCTGCCCTTCTTTCTCAAGTCGCCTACATCATGCTGGGGCTAACTCCGTGGTTTCCCATTTTCTCAAAAGGTGGCGGACTCAGTTATTTAAGAGAACCCAGTTTCGGTTACCTCCTGGGATTTATTCCAGCCGCGTTTGTATGTGGCTACCTTGCCTTCAAGCTACTGCCCCGCCTGGAATCTCTCGCAATTAGCTGCGCCTCTGGGCTAGCTAGTATACATATCACCGGAATTTTGTACTTAGGAGTGCTGTGGCTCCTGCGAATTTTGCCCCAAGCTGAGGTGTTTAAAGCGTTGCTCAAATTTTCGGTTGAGCCATTGCCAGGACAGTTGGCAGTGGTGTGTGCAGTGACGCTATTAGCCTATGCCCTACGCCAAATGCTGTTTTACTAATGAGTTCTTAGAATGTTCTCAAACAACCGCCTCTTCTGGATTGCTGCCCTGGTTGGCTTAGTGGTCGATCGCTTGTCAAAATTCCTGATTCTGTTCCTGTTCACCCTGCCACTACCACCGCCCGAAACCCCTAAGGAGGAGCTAGAAAAATTCACACAAGAATTGGTGCCACTTATCCCTGGTGTGTTTCATCTCACCTATGCCCTAAACAAGGGAGCCGCCTTCAGTTTATTTTCCAACGGGGTCGGTTGGCTGCGATGGCTCTCCTTTGCTGTGAGCATTGCGCTGCTGTTAGTGGCATGGTTTGGTCCGCGATTGAGCCGCTGGGAGCAGGTTGGTTATGGGCTGATTCTTTCAGGAGCGTTAGGAAACGGCATCGATCGCTTCCTTTGGGGCTACGTGGTTGATTTCCTCAACTTCAACCTGATTCGGTTTCCCATCTTCAACCTGGCAGATACGTTTATCAATATTGGTTTAGCCTGTTTGCTGATTGCTGCCTTTCAACATCCGCCCCGCTCCACTGATGGTAAGGAGTCGTCATGACACATCTCCTGGTTGGCATCATTATGGGTAGCGATTCTGACCTTCCCACAATGCAAGGTGCGATCGCCGTCTGCGAAGAATTCAGCATTCCCTGCGAAGTCGGTATTGTCTCCGCCCATCGCACTCCCGAACGCATGGTGGATTACGCCAAAACCGCCCACACGCGCGGTATCAAAGTCATTATTGCGGGTGCGGGAGGTGCTGCCCACCTGCCCGGCATGGTCGCGTCCCTCACCCCTCTACCCGTAATCGGCGTTCCAGTACAAACTCGCCACCTACAAGGTGTAGACTCACTTTACTCAATTGTGCAAATGCCCGCCGGAATTCCCGTTGCCACCGTCGCCATTGGCAATGCCCGCAACGCCGGACTCCTCGCCATCCAGATTCTCGCCACCAGCGATCGCGCCCTGCTAGAAAAAGTGCAACACTACCGCGAAAGCCTGAAGCAAATGGTGCTGGAAAAACAGGCAAAACTGGATGAAGTGGGCTATCGAGAGTATCTGGCGGGGAATGGGTAATTGGGAATGGAGGATAGGGGATAGGGAAGGTGGGGAAGATGGGGAAGGTGGGGAAGGTGAGGAAAGGGTCGGTGGGTCGGTGGGTCGGTGAGTGGATGGTTGGAATTTCACTTACTCGCTCACTCATCCACTCCTTAACTCCCCAACTCCCTCACCCACTCCCTTACCTCCTCAATACCTCTTACCTATCTCTCCCAAATCCTGCCGTTCCTCGGTGTATCCTGTTTTAGAAGAAGAACCGTCATTCATTGAGAGTCATCTGTGCTTGACCTGAAGCTGATTCGAGAACATCCTTCGCTGGTCCAAGAAAAACTCAACCAGCGTGGTGGAGGTTATGATATTGCCCCGATCGCAGAACTCGATCGGCAACAAAAAGAATTGGAAAGAACGCGATCGCAACTGCAAACTCGCAGCAATGAGATCGGTAAATTAGTTGGGCAAAAAATGAAATCTGGCAGCAAACCAGATGACCCAGAAATTCTCGCCCTCAAAACTGAGGGCAATGATCTTAAGGCAAAGCTGAGCGAACTGGAGCCGCAAGAGAAAGCCATTAAAGCCCAGATTGAAACGCTGTTACTAACCCTGCCAAATTTACCTAGCGATACCACCCCATTTGGTAAAGACGAAACCCAAAACGTGGAAGTGCGCCGCTGGGGCGAAGAATACAAGCCCACAGGCGTAAACCTGCTGCCCCATTGGGAGATTGGCGAAAAAATGGGGATTCTCAACCCGGAGAAAGGCACCAAAGTTGCCCAAAGCCGTTTTGTGCTGCTAGTGGGTGCGGGTGCCGCTCTAGAACGCGCCCTGATTCAGTTCATGCTGGATACCCAAATTGCTGCGGGCTACCTGGAAGTCTTGCCACCCTTTTTGATCAACAGCACTTCGCTGACGGCAACCGGGCAACTTCCCAAGTTTGCGGAGGAAAGCTTCAAATGTGCGGAGGACGATCTCTGGCTAGCACCCACAGCGGAAGTTCCAGTAACCAACCTCTATCGAGATGAAATACTCTCAGCAGATGAGTTGCCAATTCATCACTGTGCCTACACACCTTGCTTCCGGCGCGAGGCTGGCAGCTATGGCAAAGATACTCGCGGATTGATTCGCCTGCACCAGTTCAATAAGGTTGAGTTGGTAAAGCTGGTACGTCCCGAAACATCGGAGCAGGAGCACGAAGCCCTAGTACAAAATGCTGAGGCAATTCTGCAAGCGTTGAAACTGCCTTACCGTGTATTAGAACTGTGCACAGGAGATTTGGGGTTTGGTGCAGCGAAGTGCTATGACCTGGAGGTGTGGTTGCCTTCTGCCGATCGCTACCGGGAAATCTCCAGTTGCTCGAACTTTAAAGACTTTCAGGCACGGCGTGGCAACATTCGCTTTAAAGAACCGGGACAAAAAGGCACTCAATTCGTCCATACCCTAAACGGATCTGGCTTGGCAGTGGGGCGCACAATGGCAGCAGTGCTGGAAAATTATCAGCAGCCTGATGGGTCTGTCCGCGTTCCTGATGTTCTCCAGCCATATCTGAAACGAGAAACCTTGTGAGTTTGAGACTTTGAAGGATTGATCAAAGACACATTCAGCCCCAACTTTAAACGGTTCTCAGCCGTTGCGCGATGGTGTCGAGCGACGAGCGTGATCGTCGTTCTCGGCACCCTATCTCCCTGGATATCATCGGCTGATGCAACGCACTCTGCCCAAACCACACCAGCTAAAACCCCAGATTCTCGTACTGTTGCACCCATCCGTCCCCGAACAACTTGCCCAACTGAACTAGAGCCTCTAACCAACGCTCTCTTACGAGATCTTCCCAGCTATATCAATCGCATTAGCCACCAACGGGGGGGAAGCCTAACCTACCGTTACGCGATCGCCTCTAGTCGGGCAAATTTTGAGCCACTGCCCGTTGTGACCAGCACGTTAGATCCCAAGCAAGGTGGCTTATATCAGATCTTTTTTACCCTGCTAGAGCGGCAATACGATACCAAACGAAAAAGCGACTATCAAACTTACCATTGGCTGTTTCTAGCCCAGACTGAAAACGATGGGTGGCAGTTGGCAATGGTTTATTCCCGTTCTGGTTCCTATCCAGATAGCCTTCAGGCTGTGTCGCCGCTTAGAGAAACTACTCAAGAAATCACTGGTTTAGCTATTCGCCAGTGGTTGCGCGACTGCCAAGCTGGTGCGGTTTCCGTTCCCTGACTCTTCACAAAATGTCATGCTCAAGGAATAATTTGGGCAAGCTAACACGATGAAAGTGTTTGCCATTGAGAGCATTGTTCTGGGAGGACGAGCAGTATGCCGGAGTTTCTCCAACCGTGGTTTTTACTGAGTTTGCTTATCTTCCCCAAGTTGGGGCTGCTCTGGCAATCAGAGGCGGGTAGATGGGTCGTTGTACAAATAGCAGCGGTGGTTGCGATCGCCCTCCTTTCTGCCAGCCGTCGCTTTGCTAAGCAACCTTCAAATGCCTCACTCCACCGAATTCTAGAAAACTTGCCCATCATGCTCAATGCATTTGATGCAAAGGGCACCATTATTGTCTGGAACCAGGAATGTGAGCGAGTCACAGGCTACAGCGCGAAGGAAGTGGTTGGCAACCCAGATGCAATGCGCTTGTTCTATCCCGATGATGCTTACCGGGAGGCAATGATGGCTCAATGGGAGGAAGAGGGCAGCGGGCAATGCAACTGGGAATGGGACCTTACCTGTAAAAATGGTTCGGTGAAAACGATCGCCTGGTCAAATATTTCAGACGAATATCCAGTTCCTGGCTGGGTACGGTGGGGCGTTGGGATTGATGTCAGCGATCGCAAACGCGCTGAAAACGAACAACGAAAAGCACTGACCCTATTTCAACGGTTAATTGAAGAAACTCCCCTCGTCGCCATTCAAGGATTTGATCAGAACGGCATCGTGCATTACTGGAACCAAGCCAGTACCACCCTCTACGGTATCTCCAAAACCGATGCCCTGGGCAAACCATTAGAGCAATTATTTCCGACCAACAACTGGAGCGCTTTTCACACGCTACTTTCCCAAACCTGCGAACTTGGGAAGGCTACCGAACCTATGGGGTGGACGCTAACAACGCCAACGGGGCAAGATGTTAACATTTACTCCGTCATGGTGCCAATTACTCAAGACGATCGCCACACCGAAGTGTTTTGCATGGATGTAGACATCACCCAACGCATTTGGGCAGAGCAAGCCTTACGAGACAGCGAAGAACGCCTGAGATTAACCCTCAATTTCACTCATGTTGGCAGTTGGGACTGGAACATTCAAACAGGCGAAATGACCTGGAATGACAATCATTTTCTGTTAATGGGGCTGCTCCCCACTGAATCGTCTGTGGTGCAACGGGAAATCTGGCGCGATCGCATTCATCCCGACGACCAACCAATAGTAGAACAAGCCTTTGCTCAAGCCCTCAACACCCAGACCGATTACGAAGTGGAGTATCGCATCCTACACCCAAACGGCACCCTTCACTGGGTGTTAGACCGGGGGCATCCCCTATACAACGAACAAGGCGAACCAGTGCGAATGTTGGGCATTTTGCTGGACATTAGCGATCGCAAACACGCTGAACTCCAAATTCGTCAACTAAACGAAGCCCTAGAACAGCAAAACCAAACTCTGGAAGCATTAGTTGAACAACGCACCAGCGAACTCTCAACCCTGATTAACAACCTGCCAGAATACATTTTTGTGGTTGAGCGAGACACAATGCGGATCCCCTTCTGCAACGACTTACTAGCAAAATCAGCAGGCTTCAGCAGTCGCACCGACGTTCAAGGAAAAACCATTTTTGAATGCTTCTCACCAGCAGATGCTGCATACTTCGCCGAACAAAATCGTCAAGTGTTTGACTCCGGAGAAATTTTCCACACTCAAGAAAAACTTGAACTCCCCAGCGGCACCCTATATCTCGACACTTACAAAATTCCTCTCAAACGGCACAATGGCGAAACCTACGCCCTCATTGGAACCTCTCGCGATTTCACGGAACTTGCCCTCGCTCGCCAAGAGTTAATGCAGCAATCAGAAGAATTGCGGCAAACAAACCAGCAACTTCAAACCGAAGTCTGGGAACGGCAGCGGGCAGAAACGGCTCTCAGACAAAGCGAAGAACTCCTGCGCCAAATCTTTGACAACGCACCCCTCGGAATTGCCCTAGCCAAAATTTCCACTTATCAATTTGTGATGGTCAACAATGCCTTCTGCGAGATGCTAGGCTACACCCCAACCGAGTTGATGGAAAACAGTTGCCCCACCATTAGCCACCCAGATGATGCCGAGCTTGAAAAACCTTCTGCCGAAAAAATGCTCCAGGGAGAGATTCCTGGCTATCAACTAGTGAAGCGATACATTCGTAAAGACAACCACATTATCTGGGGCAACCTGACTACACGAACCATCCGCAGCGAAACTGGTGAGGTACTTTACGCGCTTGGCATGGTGGACGACATCACCCAGCGGAAACACGCGCAAGACGCATTGGCAAAAAGAACCACAGAGTTAGAAGCCATCAACCGTGAACTGGAATCGTTTTCTTACTCGGTTTCTCACGACTTGCGTGCGCCCCTGCGCCACATTGGGGGCTTCGTCGCCGCTCTTTCCAATTATCTTCAGCAAACAGGTGCAACCAGCGACCCGAAAGTTGCTCATTACTTGCAGGTGATTGGCGACAGCAGCAAACGCATGGGCTTGCTGATTGATGGCTTGTTGACCCTATCGCGCGTGGGACGACGACAAATAGAACACCATCCGGTGAATTTGCTCCCTCTGATTAAACAAGCGATTTGGCTTGTTAAAAGTGCTCAAACCTCAGATGAAGCCACTCAGTTTGTGATTGGTAATTTGCCTGTTGTTCGGGGAGACGCAACGCTATTGCAACAGGTCTTTAGCAATCTGATCGACAATGCCGTGAAATTTAGCCGACTGCGTAGACCGGCTCGGGTTGAAGTGGGAACTCTGCCAGACGGCACGATTTATGTACGAGACAATGGTGTTGGATTCGATATGGAGTATGCCGATCAACTGTTTGGCGCGTTCCAACGGTTGCATTCGAATGCTGAGTATGAGGGAACGGGGATTGGTTTAGCGATCGTCCAGCGCATCATCCATCGCCACGGAGGCAGAATTTGGGCGGAAAGTAAACTTGAACAAGGCTCCTGTTTTTATTTGAGGCTTGAAATCGATGGGCAGGAGGAATGCTTTGAATAGTGTAATAGGACGACTCCTGCTAGTTGAGGATGATCCCCATGATGTAGAGCTTGTTCGTATGGCACTAGAACCTTCTAACCTGAACTACTCAATGGATGTGGTGTTCGATGGAGAGCAGGCACTGCAATATTTGTTTGGAACAGGAGACTTTCGGGTAGAGCAACCGCTCCCTCAATTAGTGCTGCTTGATTTGAAGTTGCCCAAAGTTAACGGAATTCAGGTTTTGCAGGCAATACGAACCAATCCACGAACCCGTAGGCTGGTGGTGGTGGTGATGACATCCTCGCAGGAGGACTCTGACTTAAACACCTGTTACGATCTGGGAATTAATAGCTACATCGTCAAGCCGTTAGATTTTCAACAGTTTCTTGAGGTTTCGCAAACAGTCGGGTCTTATTGGATGACGCTGAACAAACCGCCCCTAGCGGTTTCCTAACCATCATGTCAAGTTATTTACGGATAGAACCTGTGCCGGAGTTTGATGCTTCGTTGCCTCTTCGTCTTTTGATTGTGGAGGATGCACCAGAAGATGCTGAGTTAATTGTTCTGGCGCTGGAAGCGGCGGATGTTCGTTTTACGTACCAGATTGTTGAGAATTTGACACGTTTACGGACTTTGTTTAGTGAGCAAGTATGGGATGCTGTGCTGTCTGATTTTCGGCTGACGGGCGCTTCTGCGTACCAGGTTTTAGAAGCCTTACAGCAAACTAATTTAGAAATCCCGCTAATTTTAGTGACTGGAACTTTGGGGGAGGAAGCGGCGGTTGAATGCATTAAAGCAGGGATTACAGATTATGTGCTGAAGGATCGGTTGTTTCGGCTGCCGATGGTGTTGCAGCGATCGCTCCAGGAGTTTAAGCTACGTCGCCAACAACGAGCCGCAATGCTGCAAATTCAACAGCAGGCGCAGCGAGAGCATTTACTCAATCAGATTGGGCGGGCGCTGAATAGCAGTCTTGACCCGGACTATATTTTGCAGGAAATCGTAAAAATTACTGGGGAGTGCTTTGGGGTTGAGCGGGTGTTTATCTTTGCGGTGCAAGAGGAGCAGGTTCGGATCAGCCATGAATGGCGCGCGAATGCGGAAGTTGTTTCAATGCTGAATTATCAAGGTCATGTCTCCGATTGGTTGGGATTGGGAAATCCTGGAACAGGAAAGTATTTCATGGAACCTGTTCATTTGCCCAGTCAGCAATCAACTGAGCTGAACGAGGCTCAACAGGAATGTATGAGGAAAACGCGGCGACAATCGCTTTTAAGCGTCCCCATTTTTATCCGAGATCAGTTTTTTGGCGGCATTGAACTTCATACAACTTTTGTTCGGCGAGAGTTTGCGGACGATGAAATTAATTTGTTGCGTCGCATTGCTGACCAAAGCGCGATCGCGCTCTATAACGCTCAAAGCTATGAACGGCTAGAAGAATTAGTGCAAGAACGGACGCAGGAACTCGAAGCCGAGAAATTGAGATCGGACGCTGCTAGCCGAGCCAAGACTGATTTCTTAGCCAACATGAGCCACGAGCTACGCACTCCGCTTACCAGTATTTTGGGCTTCTCTAGCGTTTTGTTAAAACAGGTCTTTGGTTCGCTAACTCAGAAACAGGAGCAATATCTAACAGGCATTCATACCAGCGGTGAGCATCTGCTTGAGTTGATCAACGATTTACTCGACCTTTCTAAAATCGAAGCCGGGCGGGAAGATTTGCTACTGGAGCCTAATAATGTTCAGGAAATTTGCCAAGCGTGTTTAGAGTACGTTCGAGAACAGGCAACCGCTAAAGAGTTGAGTCTTAACTGTGCGATCGCCCCAGACGTGCAAACCTGCATTGCCGATCGACGACGTTTGAAGCAAATCCTAGTAAACCTTCTATCAAACGCCGTCAAATTTACTGACGCTGGCTCCGTCTCATTAAACGTTCATCGAGTCCAAAACCAGCTTCAATTCGCCGTTGAAGACACTGGAATTGGCATTGCGCCTGTTGATATGGAACAGCTATTTCAACCGTTCCACCAAGTCCACAGCGGCTTAGACCGAAAATATCAAGGCACAGGACTCGGTCTTGCCCTTGCTCGCAAACTTGCCCAACTCCACGGCGGCACCATTACCGTCGCGTCAGAACTGGGGCGTGGCAGTTGCTTTACTCTTAACCTGCCAGCCCAGCAAGAAAGCTAGTGGGGCAAATTATCCCTTACAGCCAGAAGTGGTTACTCAACATCAGGCTTAGCACCATTGGGTGCTTCAAACTTATAACCCACGCCTCGAACGGTTTGGATCAGGGCTGGTTGACTCGTGTCTATCTCAATTTTTTTGCGGATTTGACCAATGTGGACATCAACAACCCGTTGGTCACCCACATATTCGTAGTCCCATACTTCCTGGATTAACTCAGCACGTCGCCAAACTCGCCCTGGATTTTTTGCCAAGAAATACAGCAAATCAAACTCTAAGGCAGTTAGCGGCACCAAATCACCATCGAGCTTTACCTCACGGCGCACGGGATCAATCACCAATTTCTCAAAGGTGAGGCATTGCTGTTCGCCAGTAGTTACGGTCCGTTGGCGCTTCAAAATTGCTCCAACTCTCACCCCTAATTCGCCTAGACTGAAGGGTTTTGTAATGTAGTCATCAGCTCCTTGAGTAAAGCCGCGAATCTTGTCTGCTTCATCGGTGCGGCTTGTGAGCATGAGGACAAAGACTCCCGTGCGGCTTTGCATCTGTTGACAAAGATTGTAGCCGTTGGCATCGGGCAGGTTTACGTCCAGAATTACGAGATCTGGATTAAATGACTCAAAAACCGCCATTGCGCTTTTTCCATCTTCGGCAGCTTCCATTTGGTAGCTCTGGCGAGCGAGAAAGCGAGAAATCAAATTTCTAATTGCGGGATCGTCATCTACTACGAGAATCTTGGCAGGAGCCATATCCATAACCTTGCATTGATGAGGGCGAATAGAGTTCAGGGTTTGGGAGAATTCGGTAGGCAACCCACCCACCTCCAAAAATGAATTTACAATTGCGTAACCAATATTCTAGTCAATCCAAAATTGCCGTTTGGATTATGAAGATGGCTCAAACTCCGTTGATACCAGAGTTACAGCCGTTAGAAGTTGCATCCTAGTCACCCTGATTTTTGAAAAGATGATGATATATCAGCATTAGTATGCCCCACCTGTAGATAAGGTGCTCTAAGAAATCCTACTTTTCCGGGAAAAAACAAAATTATTAGACAAAGATAAATGCAAATTTGTAACTACCAGTTTTTTCAGATAGGCTCTAAGTAGCTTGGAGAGATGCTGGAGAAGAGTATGAGCGAGGAAAACCCGTACGATCAACTTGGGGTTACGGAAGGATCTAGTTTTGATGAGATTCAGTCTGCTCGAAACCGGTTGTGTGCTGAGTTTAAGGGGGATGCCGAGCAACTGAAGAAAATTGAAGCGGCATATGATGCGGTATTGATGGATCGCCTCAAGATGCGGCAGGAAGGGCGAATTAAGGTGCCAGACGGAATTCGGTTTGCAGAGCGGCAGGCAGAAGTTCCCTCCAACCCTCCTAAGGCGATGGTGAAACCACGTCCTGCATGGTTAGATGGGTTGATTGATACACCCTCGTCAGCCGATATTTGGATGTCGGCTGGTGTGATGACGGCACTGGGAGCGATCGCAGTTTTGGCACCTTCAGCCGTTCAACTAACGCTGATTCTGGGGGTCGGCTCTGCGTTTTATTTCCTTTACCGAAAAGAGCAGAAACTAGGGCGCACGGTGTTGCTCAGCTTCACAGGGTTGCTACTGGGTCTATTAGCGGGCGGGGTATTATACGGATTAATCAGTTCTCAGTTTCCATCGTTAGCCATTAGAACCGATGTCTTTGCAAGTGCCTTCGCCTTTTTTATCTTGTGGCTAATTAGTAGTTTTTTGCGTTGATTCCAGTTGGTTCCAAGAGATTTCTGCTTTACATTCCTTCACTTTATTTCCTATCATACTGACGACGTTGGAAACGAACGTTGATCTGGCTAATATTGCTAGGGTCAGGGGTTTGCAGTTGAGCGCAGTCCGTACCAGGGTAAAAGGAGAGCAGGGTAAGTGATGAAGGGGTTGGACGCAATTCAAGTTGAGCAACTAAGGCAGATTGCAGACTATCTTCGCCGCGTTCGCGAACAGCAGTCTGTTGCATTAGATCGGGTAGCGCAGGAAACGTTCATTCCACTTAGGCTTCTGCAAGCGTTGGAATCTTCTGAAATTGAGCGCCTACCTGAGCCTGTATATGTAAAAGGGTTTATCCGTCGCTACGGAGATGCTTTGGGGCTAGATGGTTCTGAACTTGCTGATGCTTTTGAAATTAACCCTGCTCCAACTCCTCAACCTGCGGTGATCGCAGAACCCCCAAATGATGCTCCTCTTCCACGAGAATCTCAACGGCAGCAGGTTCAAGCGCGTGATGACTTTGGTGAACGCTCTAAACGCCCCTTCGTTACCTATGTTGTATCAGGTGTGCTGGCGGCTGGAGTGCTCGGCGCGATCGCGCTGGGTCTCACCAATATGCTGAAACCTGCTACAAATACGGCTACCAATTCCTCATCCAGCACCACACCTGCCACCCAATCTACCGCACCCCCCACCCCAGAAGCGATCGCCCCTCAGCCCACCGTTTCATCCTCACCCCTTCCAGACCCCAGTCCCCCCATCCAGGTTGACATCAACCTTACTGACCGCTCCTGGATGCAAGTGGTGGCAGACGGAAAGGTGCAGTTTGAGGGCATCTTAACCAAAGGAGAACAGCGCACTTGGAAGGCCAAAAACAACTTGTCCATCCGAGCAGGCAACGCGGGTGCAGTAGTAGTCTCCCACAACCAGGGTGAAGCCAAACCCCTGGGTAAACTGGGAGACGTTGTAGATGCGAACTTTTCTAACAAGCAGTAAATTTCCCAGGGTTGGAGCTTCTTCTCAAAGATCTTGACGATCGCCGCTTCTCCGTCTAAGGTGAACCACGTCTATTTGGATAGAGGAGCAAGGCGTGCTACTGAGTTTGACCAAAACCAACTACCTACTACGGGAAACACTGCTGGGACTGCGCCGAGGTGGCTGGATGAATTGGGCTGCCATCAGTACCGTTGCCGTATTACTGTTCTTATTTGGGATTAGCCTGCAATCTTCCTGGCAGCTTGAGGGCTTGCTCAACCGTTTTGGTAGCCAGCTTGAGGTCTCTGTGTATCTCGATACTGGCATACAGGCACGTGAGCTAAAACCCCTTGTAGAACGCTTTCCAGATGTGTCTGAGGTGAGTGTTGTCTCTAAAGAGGAAGCCTGGGCAAATTTGGTGAGTGATCTGGGTTTGTCCGAAATTAGCGGAGCCACGCACCAGCTAGAGGGTAATCCTCTGGTAGATGAGTTAAAAGTGAAAGCCAAATCATCTCAGGTGGTACCTGGTTTAGCCGAGAAATTGGCAAAACTTTCCGGTGTGGATGAGGTGCAGTATGTGGATGAAGCTGTTCAGCGGGTGGCAGAGCTAAATCGTGGCATTCGTTGGGTAAGTTTTGTGATTGTGATGGTATTGACGCTGACGGCGATCGCAGTGATTACCACCACCATTCGCCTGATTGTGTTGGCACGACGGCGAGAGATCGAAGTTATGCAGTTAGTTGGCGCTACCACAAGTTGGATTTATCTACCGTTTTTGCTACAAGGGGTCGTGTTTGGCTTGGCAGGGGCAGCGATCGCCTGGATACTCCTCCTCAGTCTGCAACAATTTTTCCGCCACCTTTTAGCTCAGCAACCTGAATTTGTTCAGCTCCTTACAAGTGGACTGCAACTCAGCCTCTTGAGGACAATTCTGCTCGCAGGCATTTTGTTAGGGTTTGGTAGCCTCGTTGGAGTGATGGGAAGTTTATTTGCTGTTCGTAAAATTACCCTTAAATCATGAAATCTCAATGGGATTGCCTCCTACAAAATCTTGGAGAGTGGCACGGCTCGTTCACTCGGCTCTCACCTCAAGGAGCGCTAATTGAGGACATACCCACGATTGTTTCCCTAGAAGGGTTAAACAATAACCAAACGATTCGGCAAACCATCCAACGGCTCACTCCTTCACCAGATAAAAAAGTGCTGGAGTATAGCAGTTTAGGGCGAGGAGTTTTCTTTTTAGACACGGGTGCTTTTTCTCAAGGGTCGATTCAGTTTGGTCCGTTTTCGGAGTTTGGTGCTGAACTCGGTTTGATTGCCACCAGGGAGGGTAACATTCCTGGCAATCGCCGTCTGCGCCTGGTGCAACTCTACAATCGGGAGAGCCAGCTTTATCAAATCACCCTAATTCGAGAATATCGCGCCCATACCGCTGCTCCAGAACGTCCACCTTTGACAGTGAAGGATTTACTGGGCACCTGGCAAGGAGAAGCCGTTACAGGCTATCCCGACTGGCGAGAACCCACAACCTACACGACTCGGCTTCAAATTGAACAAGAGAGTAGCGATCGCCTGACGCAGCAGCTCACAATCGGCACATCAGAGCAAACAATTACCTCATCTGCGAGTATTGCTGGCTCAGTGTTAACCTTCACCCAGGGGACTCAACCTGTCCAGGTGCTACTGCTACCCGACGGTGGTTCTTCCACTTGCCCCACCCAGATCAAAACCGGACAGTCTTTTTTTCTGGAAATGGGTTGGCTGCTACAACCCGATTTGCGGCAACGGTTAATTCGTCGCTACAGTGACAAAGGCGAATGGACGAGCCTAACACTGGTAACAGAACGCAAAATTTAAAGGCATTCAGGCGCTGCGATCGAGGGTCGCTTTAACCGCAGCACGGTGCAGAGGCAATCCCCGCACTCAACCAGGCTCACAGTTTCCTCCTTCCAAAGACACGCCTATCGTATTCCAGCAAGAGCGTGAAGCAGCAAGAATTCATGGAACCTGGAGCAACCAAACGGCTTCATAACACAAAACAACTTTGCATTTTTTGACATCAACCTGGGTGCAATAGACCTGATACCGCGTTTTTGATAGCAATGCAATGATGGCAAAACAATTTCAACTCCCCATTCTGGCGGCTGCGATCGGGGTACTGACTATTTCAGCAAACGTCTGGCTCAATGCCTCAGCCGTTCCCAGCCAAAGTCAGACTCGTCCCAACCAGGTGGCTCAAGTACCCTTTAAGCTAGATGGCACCCCCGTTTACGTACAGCGTGATGGCTCCTGGCAAGAAGCCCAACTTCGAGGATATCGCAGTAGCAACACCACAGGAACGATTTACACTGTGCAATACACTCGCGACAACAGCACTGAACAAGGAGTCCCCAGTTCGCGCATTCTATCGTTGCAAGAGGCACAGCGTCGGGGAATTGCCAAAGCAGTGTATGACCTCTCCAACCAGGCGGGGGTTCAGCAGATGCTAGATGCCCACAATAGTTGGCGCAAACGCTATAACGTGCCAGCGTTGACCTGGTCACCCCAATTAGCAACCTACGCCCAAGAATGGGCAGCCAAACTTCTGCGAGAAAATCGCTTTGAGCATCGCAAGAACTTATCCTATGGCGAAAACCTGGCATGGGCAGGCGGTCAGCAGATGAGTCCAGAACGGGTGGTAGCGATGTGGGGCGACGAAGTGAAGGATTACAACTACGCTTCCAACACGTGTAAAGCTGGAAAAATGTGTGGTCACTATACCCAAATTGTGTGGCGGAACACAAAGCAGGTGGGCTGTGGCATGGCACGGGGCAACGGCAAAGAGGTTTGGGTGTGTAATTACAATCCGCCCGGAAACTATGTGGGACAAAAACCGTATTGATTTAATTTAGTGAACTAGATTAACGAACATTTGATCTGTAAGGCTTCTCGCAGCAAGTCCCGGTAATCGTCGTTGCGAATGATATATGCTCCAAACCGCTCTAGATGGGGGTTCATCATCTGGGCATCAAACAACACAAAGTGGCGATCGCGCAACCGCTCAACTAGTTTCACCATCGCCACTTTGGAGCCGTCGGGGATACGAAAAAACATCGATTCCCCGATGAAAGCTCCCCCAATCACAATGCCCAGAATTCCACCTGCGAGCTGATCCTCTTGCCACGTCTCGAAGCTGTGTGCCCAGCCTGCTTGATGTAGTGCCCAGTAAATTTCTTTCAGTTCATCGGAAATCCAGGTAGTTTCCCGATTGGAGCAGCCTTCCACCACTGCTTGAAAATCTCGATTGACCGCAACACTAAACCGGTTTTGGTTCAGCACGCGCCGCAGGGATTTAGGGTAACGGAATCGAGCATCAAGGGGAATTAGCGTTCGTTGGCGGCTGGAGTACCAACCCAGGTCTTTACCTGTTTCATCGGACATGAGAAAGTAGCCCTGAGAATATCCCTGCACTATGGAATGGATATCAAACCGATTGCTTACCAATGCGATCGCCCCTTCAAACCCCTAAAACTGTTACCCATGTTAACGAAGTCGGGGTTTCTGCTCAAAATTTCCTGGCGCATGGCAGACTAGCTAAAGAAGGCAGAAGAGGTGATGCCAATGATTGAGCCAATTCCAAACATTGTTTTACCTCCAGCCCAAAATCCTGAACAGGAAGGGGTTTGGCTGCGGGATGCGTTGCTGGATTGGTTGAATCAGGAATTTTTGCCGGAACAGGTGAATGAACAAATCGCGAGTCGCGCTGCACAAATCTTTGTGCGACAACGAATGGAAGGAGAAAGTGATTTGATTTCGCTGGTAATGGCGATCGTTACCGAAATGGAAGCATTTGATTTTTCCAACAGCTTTTATGGGCAGTTTGCAGTTGCCAATGCTGTTAGCGAGTTGCTACTCAGCAGCCTGGGCATTGATCGTTGCTGTGGACAATAGGCTGAAAAATTAGAAATATCGCCGCCAAACTGCACCTACTGCGGCTCCAGTTCCAGCAAAAATGCCCATGACTCCACCTTCGAGGGCACCAATCATGGGTGACTTTTTCCAGCACTCCTGGGTTGGGTTCTCCAATTGCGAACAAGCATTACTCTGCGCCCAGCCCGCACTGCCGTTTAAAACAGCACCTGATACAGCACAGAACGCAATAATAAATAAGATGCGGCGATCCTTTGAAGGTTGAGAGCTTTTTTGCATGAAAGAAATTGTTGAATCTGTCTTGAGTAGAATACCCCTCTAACTGCATTCGTGCTATAGGGAGCTTGCATTTTCTCAGAGAGATTTCAACAAAATCTTGCTGGAGTTTATATGCTGCTAAAGTTTTTTGAATGCTCAGGAAATCTGTTCAGAATGAGCAGTAAGAAGGTGTAATCTCATTCTCCGAACATTGGCTAGTTGCCACCATGGAGCAGATGGATGTTCGTGATGCTCCTCATGGTAGCCAAAGTGATAGCAGGTTAAAAATGACCACAAAGGAGCGAAGCAAGTGCTGCGAGCACGATGAGAATTTGGGTAACCTTCTGGTAATTCACGATGGGGCAAATAGGTGCCGAAGTAGAATAATTGAAACGAACTTAGGATTGTGGGAATGATCCAAAAGAGGAGTAAGCTACTTTCTGGAATTTGCAAGATGAATCTTGCATAAATGAACTACCCCGCCGCAAGCGGACGGGGTATCAGAATCAAAAAAGAGCAA
>JACYLN010000014.1 GCA_015272515.1 Leptolyngbyaceae cyanobacterium C42_A2020_001
GTTGTCCGCACTACCTTCACCTTTTAATTCTGACGACATTTACGAGGCAGTTTTGCCTGTCTAAATTGCCTCAAACCACAGTTGATAGTTGTCGATAGTTAGTTTCTCACACCAACTGGTTAGCAAAGCTGCCTGGTTCAGGCAGCTTTTTTTATGGTGTTTATGGTGATTTAACTGGGTTCTCGGTTCCACAGCACCACAAGCGTTCCCGCTCCTAGCTGGGCTCTCACTAAACTCACATATCGAATGAAGTTTCCCTTCTTAAATTGATAAACTGAGCCATTTGCATACTCAGGTTGGGGTGTGATGCGGTAATCCGGGTATAGCTTTGTGAGTTGATTATAAACATCGTCTGGTTTTTGAAAAGAGATGTATTCAATCCCAACGACACCAGGCTTGCCTAGTTCTTTAATTGGATCTTTGTAAAAGAATTCTGGATTGGGAAACAGGGTAGAAGAAACGGGATCCGTCACCTCTCGCCCTTCGAGATCTTGTAGCCGTTTTACAAACCCCTGTTCTTCTTGCGTCAGCTTTGGCACCTGAGCGGCAGTTTTGTTCGCTTTTGGTGAGGTGGAGGATTTGACTTTTGGTAGCGCTTTTTTGACAACTGGGGAGGGAGCGGGTTTGGGTTTAGCGGGAGGCGGAGGCGGAGGCGCTTTGACGACCAGCGATCGCGAACCCGTAACCTTTTGCAATTCTGACTTTTTCTCAGACGGCTGCTTGTCTGACGCTTTTAAGGTTGTGAGACGAGTTAGCTTTACAGATTCGCCTTCTTGCTGGGATGCTTTTTTTTGAGTTTGGAAGGGAAAAAACAGCAGAAACGCATGAAACCCAAGTGCAACAAAGAGCATGGGTGCCCAAGCAAAACGCCATCGTATTGAACGGTGTTTTTGACGAGGTCTTACGTGAGACATAGGCGACTTCGCGAAACACTTAGAGAAGTCAACTCAAGTAGAGAAGTCAACTCAAGCGAGGGTCGCCTTCAGTGTAACCAACCGCAACGATTATTTAAAGTTCGCAACACTACGTTGATAGAAGATGGGTTGCCATTTAACCAAATCGCCCGCTGACATAATCTTGAGTGCGTTTGTGGGCAGGTTGATTAAACAAAATAGTGGTTTGGTTGAACTCTAGCAACTCGCCTAAATACATAAAGGCAGTGTAGTCGGACAAGCGGGCTGCCTGCTGCATACTGTGCGTCACGATCAAGATGGTGACTTGTTGCTTCAGTTCATTCACCAGATCTTCGATGCTGGCGGTTGCGATCGGGTCGAGGGCAGAGGTAGGTTCATCAAACAACACAATGTCGGGATTGGTTGCGATCGCACGAGCAATGCACAAACGCTGTTGTTGCCCTCCCGAAAGCGTATAGGCGGAGTCGTTCAACCGATCTTTCACCTCATCCCAAAGTGCAGATCCTTTCAAGGCTTGCTCCACTTTTTCATCCACAGCGCTACGCTTAGTCAAGCCTTGAACTCGCAATCCGTATGCCACGTTTTCAAAAATTGACTTGGGGAATGGATTTGGACGTTGAAAGACCATGCTAATCCGCATCCGGACTTCAATTGGGTCAACCTTTTTATCCAAAATGTTGATATCATCCAGCAAAACTTCGCCGCCGTAGCGATTTCCGGAGTAGAGATCGTGCATCCGGTTGAAACACCGTAACAGAGTCGTTTTTCCGCAACCGGAAGGACCAATCAAAGCAGTTACTTTATGCTCTGGAACCATCATGTTGATGTTTTTCAGGGCATGAACCGTTCCTCCGTAGTAGAAGTCCAGATTCCGAACCTCCGCCTTGGGAGAGATCGCTGAAGAATTGAGTATGCGCGATGAAACGTCTTCTACCATTTGATTCCCTTCCGAAAACGATAGCGGAGATAAATAGCTAAACCATTCAATGCCAGAGTCATAAAGATCAGTATTACACCCGCGGCAGCGGCATTCACCTGAAATTCCTGTTCAGGTCGTGATACCCAGTTAAACATCTGGATAGGCATCACGGTAAACGGAGCCTTGAGCCACTCAAGCGAAATAAACGGAAACTCAGCCTGGATCGGAGAAGGCGGGAGAAATGCAATAAAGGTGAGTGCCCCAATCGTAATCAGAGGAGCCGTTTCCCCAATTGCTCGTGACATTCCAATGATGATTCCAGTCAGAATACTGCCAAACGAATAGGGCAAAATGTGATCCCAAATCATTTGCCATTTACTGGCACCCAGCGCATAGGCGGCTTCTCGCAAAAGACTGGGAATTGCTCGCAGAGCTTCCCGCGTTGTCACAATTACAATTGGCAAAATTAGCAGTCCCAGGGTCAAACCTGCGGTCAAAATGCTTTCTCCCAACCCTAAAGTCTGGTTGAAAAAGCCCAGTGCCAGAAGTCCATAGACAATGGAAGGAACTCCTGCCAAATTGGTTACATTGATTTCGATTAAGGCAGACAGCCAGTTTTGGGAAGCATACTCTTCCAGGTAAATTCCCGCGGCTACTCCTAACGGAATCGCGATGATCATCGTCACTAGCATCACTAACAACGAACCGACCCAGGCGGCTAAGATTCCTGCTTCTTCAGGATTGCTGCTGGGAAAAGAGGTGAAGAACTGCCAGGTGAGGCAGGGCGCACCCTGAATAAACAAACTCACAACCAGTGCTAACAGCACAACTAATACAATAAAGATCACCAGTAAGCCCAGGATGGCAAAGGAGGCGCTGATGAGTTGCCGCTGTGAAACATTGGCATGGAGTTGAGTCATTCCCTTTTGTGGGAGTTCAGCTTGCGCCATTGGTTAATAGCTCTCCCGGAAGCGTTTTGTTAAGAAGTATCCAATCACATTGAAGACGAGCGTAATCAATACCAGTAATAAACCAACCGCGAAAATGCTCTGGTATTCAAGGGTGCCGTGGGGTAAGTCTCCCAAACTGACCTGCACAATAAAAGCGGTCATGGTGGCAGCAGAATCCATTGGGTTGAAGGTGAAGTTGGGCTGTAGCCCTGCCGCGATCGCCACAATCATCGTCTCCCCCACTGCCCGCGAAATCCCCAAAATAATCGCCGCCATAATTCCCGAAATCGCCGCTGGCAGTACAACATTCAAAGCGGTTTGCAACTTGGTTGCCCCCGTTGCGTAAGACCCTTCCCGCAGATTGGAGGGAACTGCCCGCATCGCATCTTCGCTAATTGAACTAATTGTGGGAGTAATCATCAACCCCATCACAATCCCCGGGCCCAGCATATTAAAGCCGGATAACTCCACCGGAAAAATGTTAGGCAAGAGATTGGACAGAGTGGGACCAATAAAACTGTAAAGCCACTGCAAAATGGGAGTCACCAACAGCAGCGCAAAATACCCATAAACCACCGTTGGAATTGCTGCCAGAAGTTCCAAAATCGGCTTCACCGTCTCCCGCAGCTTTGCCCCAGCAAATTCGCTTAAATAAACTGCCGCAATCAACCCCATCGGCACGGCAACCACCAAAGCCACAATCGAAGTCGTCAATGTACCAGACACGAGCGGCAAAATTCCGTACCCTGGTGGCTCAAACAAAGGCGACCAATCCTTACTGGTGAAGAACTCAACGATGGAAACCTTTTGAAAAAATTGCACCGATTCGGAAATCAAAATCTCCATAATGGCAAGGGTTGCTGCCACAGACGAAAAGCCAGCCAAAAACAACACAAACTCGATCGCGCGTTCCCGTAACTCGCGAGACTGCTTATTCTTGGTAAATTGCTCGGCGCGATTCGGTTGCCGAGGGTCTGCCGTTGTACTCATTTTTGGCTCGGTGAAAAATCTAATTCAGCCCATTGGTGGGCTACTGAAGCTCCAGAGTTTACCTCAGCAAAAAAATACCACACCTTAGCAAGCTGAAGGGGTACACAACGGCACCCCTTTCATTCGCTTGCTATCGTTAGTTCTTCAGTTCGCGAGTAATCAAGTCATCGATCTTGAGACCAACGGCTTCTTCGCCGCCAAAGATAGTGCCCGTTTTACCTGCATTAAAGCGCTTAGCAATCTCGCCATAAGCATTTGCTGGGAGAGGTACATACTTCACAGATTTTACTGCGTTGGAAGCGTTTTTCATGTAGTAGTCTACAAAGCGCTTCACTTCAGGCTTTTTAGCAGATTTTGAGTTGACGTAAATGAAGATAGGACGAGACAGCGGCGTGTAGGAACCATTGATCACGTTCTGAGGGGTGGGCGCTACGTTGTTGACCTTGACTGCTTTCAAACGGCTCTTGTTAGCTTCATAGTAAGCCAGACCAAAGTAGCCCAACGCACCCTTATCACGAGAAACACCCTGCACTAACACGTTGTCGTCTTCGCTAGCGGTAAAGTCTTTACGGCTTGCCTTCGACTTCCCGTTGATAGCTTCTGTGAAATAGTCGAATGTACCAGAGTCAGCTCCAGGTCCAAACAGTGTCATCGGTTGGTTGGGGAAGCCAGAGCGCACTTCTCTCCAGTTTTTAACGGTGCTGCCCGGTTCCCAAATCTTTTTCAGTTCAGCCGGAGTCAGATTGGTTGCCCAGTTGTTAGCGGGGTTCACCACCACGGTTAGCGCGTCATAAGCAACCGGTAGTTCGATGTAGCTAATGCCTTTTGCTCGGCACGCATCCATCTCTTTCTTCAAAATGGGGCGGGAAGCGTTAGAGATGTCGGTGTCTCCAGCGCAAAACTTCTTAAACCCACCACCAGTGCCAGAGATCCCTACCGTTACTTTGGTTCCAGTAGACTTCTGAAATCCTTCGGCAATTTTTTCGGTGATGGGGTAAACCGTACTGGAACCATCAATTTTAACAGTGCTACCCTGAGAGTTCACAGCAGCGATCGATAGTCCAATTACAGCAGCAGTTGCTGTAGCTGCGCTAACAAGCGTGGTGAAGCGGTTTGGCACAAGCTTCACATTATTGACCACCATAGTTTTGCTCCAGAAGACTAGTATTCAGTCAGACATTACGTATCACGATACTGGTTTAGGGTTAAGAGCTAGTGATGCTAGGTTATGGTTTGTTTATCTGGGAATTAAACTTTTATAAAAAATGGGTCTAAAAACCTTATTTAAAGGTTAAGAAGGTACAACAATGTCTGGGAATGTTGATTTTGTAGATGGTGGTTAGGTAAGTGGTGTTCGCTTTATGTCACATTGAGACGCTGGGCTGGAAGTTTTTGGGTAAGCACTTAGTGTTGATTTTGTTCAGCCGAATTTCCTGGGTTTAACATAAGAGATGAATTACTCGCGAGCGATCGCAGCACAACAGCGGTTTTTAAGGGAAAGAGTGGAATTAGCAAGTTATTTTCATGCATAGCCCTGAGGCAACTCTTTATTGTGCAAATTCTCTGTGTCAGGCTCCGAATCCGGCAAATCATCGGTTTTGCCAGCAGTGCCGATCGCCGTTACCCAAGCGGTATCTTTGGGCAGTTGGGAAGGAAGCCGCATCCCTGCAACCGGGCAACTTACTGGGCGATCGCTACTGGTGCAAAGAAGGGCGAGTTCTTCTAGATACGAAACCAGGTTTGTTTCCGGATGCAGCATCTGATTTACCAGATGTTGTGGAACCCTATTTGCGTTTGGTGGCGTATCAGCTTGCGGTGCCTCAGCCTTATGCTTTAGTTGCGTCAAATCAAAAGCGATCGCCCGATGTGCTTTTGCTAGAGCGGGCACCGATTTATCTGCGTTCGGGTACGGATGATGTATCTGTGCTTGAAGGAACATTGATGCCTGAAGTGGAAACAGTTTGGCAAGCGGGAAGTGGCTTGCGACAACTGCACTGGCTCTGGCAAATCGCTCGGCTGTGGGAACCCTTGAGCCATGAACAAGTTGTTAGTAGTTTACTCAACCCTTCATTGCTACGAGTAGAAGGGGGTTTGGTGCGGCTGCTGGAGTTGCAAGGTGATGCTCGCTCTACCTCGCCAACGCTGGCAAATTTAGGTGACTTATGGCAGCGCTGGATACCTGCCACCCATGCCAGTATTGCGGATTTTTTCAAGCAGCTTTGTCAACAGTTGAAGAGTGGGCACATCGCGACGGCGGAACACTTGGTGAACGTGCTGGAGCAGGCGATCGAGATCGCAGCCCAATCTGATGAACGGCAAACACAAATTGCCACATTGACCGATCAAGGTCCCTCTCGTCAACGCAATGAAGATGCTTGCTTCCCATCGAGTGGCAGTCTGTTGAGCTTTGCTAACAACAATGACCTAGTTTCAGGGAGCAGTTCTCCATTGGTGGTAGTGTGTGATGGCATCGGAGGGCATGAAGGCGGCAACATTGCATCAAATCTAGCGATCGCCACGATTCAACAGCGGCTTCAGTCTGTGCCCCGTTTGATGCAGTTTAACCCTAACGCCCTGATCACAGAACTAGAACAAGTGGCGCTAGCTGCAAACGATGTGATTGCCCAACGAAATGACATAGAACAGCGTCATGAGCGTCAACGCATGGGAACCACGCTGGTGATGGCGTTGGAGTGTGGTCATGAGCTTTACATTACGCACGTGGGTGACAGTCGCGCCTATCGAGTCACTTCACTTGGGTGCCATCAAATCACCCTTGACGACGATCTGGCAACTCGGGAAGTGCGATTAGGATATGCGTTGTATCGTGAGGCATTGCGACAGCCCAGTTCTGGCTCCCTCGTACAGGCATTGGGGATGAATACCTCTACTATGCTGCATCCCACCGTTGAGCGCTTCATTTTAGACGAAGAGTGCATCTTTTTGTTGTGCTCAGATGGCTTAAGCGACAACGATCGCGTCGAGGAATACTGGCAAACAATTCTGTTGCCTGTCTTGGAGGGCAAAACCGATTTAGCCAAAGCCGCTCAACAACTGGTGGCGATCGCGAATGAACAAAACGGGCATGATAACGTCACTGTTGGGTTGGTTTACTGCCGTGTTTCACCCAACTCTGCTCCACCGGGTGCGGTGCCCGCCTCCCTTGCCACAGATCCCAGCATTGAGTATTCCAGTACCGTTCTCCGCTCGGATGCTGCCGCTTCGACTCTCAAGACTCAAAATCTGAAACCTCCAGAGCGATCGCGTCCCCGTCTATCCTCCCTATGGTTGGGATTGCTGCTAATTGCTGGCGTTGGTGGACTCATCACATATTTTCTACTAGGAGGCTTCAGTTTCCTCACGGGCGAAGTGGCAAACACTCCACTCCCAGCATCTCCTGACCCCGCAACCGTTCCTGTTGCACCCACCATCAGTCCTCTACCCAGTGCAAACACCCGCACCTTCACGATTGGAACTCGGATGCTGGTTAATCGTTCAACTCCCAATGGAGAAACAGTTCCAATCTCGCTATTGCCAAGTCCCGCCAGTTCTCCAGCACCAGATGTGACCCGCTCAACCGTGCCGCTTGGCAGTGTCCTAGAGGTCATTAGCCAACGCCGAGATGGACTGAATCAGCAGTGGTTGGGAGTCAAAGTCTGTTCCCTGTCTCAAACAGCCACTGTTGACCGTCCTGCCGCACCTCAGCCCAATGCCCAACCAGGAGAATTGGGCTGGGTACAGGAAGCAGCGATCGCCCCGTTTGTCACCGTCAACGTCAGCTTGACCCCAGCCCAACTAGGAGCCTGTGGCAATGAACGCAAGGCAACTAGCACGGAGACTTCTCCCCCTTAGCCCCCATACCCTACTCCCTAGCCCCTATCCCCCCTTCCCCCTTCCCAGTTGCTCCCCAAATTCCGGCTAACAGTAGCCATCCCATTAAGTTGAGGCGACCATCGAACAGGGTAACGTCGAACAGGCTAAAGACTGTGTTGCTAAGAAAGGCAATAACAACACTAAAAAGGATGAGGCGATCGCTGCGATCGCACCAGAGGGGTGACTGAGAAGGGGCTGCACACAGCAGGATGGAGGCTTGAGCCACAACCCAGCCGACTAAGCCAAATAAGAGTAGAGTGGCGGGAATGCCCGTCTCACACAGCATCATTAAAGGAAAGTTATGGGGATGTCCCATGAGATAGTTCATTTTTTCCTGGTAGAGCGGCTGAAAGTTGCGTAATCCCCACCCCAACCAGGGACGTTGCTGCATGAGAGACAACGCAAATTTCCACTGCGTTACCCGTAATGTAGGCACAGGGCGATTTGGATAGAGTTGGTCGGTAAGACGTGCCCAAAAAAAAGCCGGAACAATCACGCGCAACCCATCGCGCAGGGGTGGAGGGGCAAAGGCAGCCCCTAGCACGATCGCGATCAGAGCACCTACTCCTGCCACCAGCCAGCGCCATCCCAGATACACTGCAAAAACCAGAGAGGCTCCTGCTGCGATCGCCCAGCCATTGCGAGAATTTGTCAAGATCAAAGCAATGCCGTTGAGGAGAAGGGCGATTGTCAGAAAAATAACGTGACCTTTCTGCCTCTGCCAGATCGCCTCAATTCCAAGTCCCAGCGCCAACACCCAGGTAATAATCAAATAGTTTGCTAAAACATTGGCATAAAAAAACGTGGAAGACATGCGTCCGGGTGGGGTGCCATTCGGATCAATCACCCAATGCACCACAATCCACAGCACCTGCACATTCAGTACCTGTCGATAGCCCAGCCAGCCCAGCAACATTTGCCCCAATCCAATCAGGCAAACGAGCACCGAGGGAAGCACCAGCAACCAAACCAAACGTCGCAGTTGGGCGGGTGTTTGCAACAGTTCACTGAGTCCAGCGAATCCCAAAAAGAACAGTAAAAAATTGAATAAGCCCAGGTAGGCATCGGGTGGAGAGTAGGCAACTACCGAGCTGAGAATCATCAACCCGGTTAACGCGGCGAACCCCCAGTAGAGAGGCTGGGTTATCAGTTGGTGAAACTTGAGCCGCCAAACCACGATCACCGCCACCAGACTGCCCACAATGCCAAACAGCGTGCTGAACGGCAGCAACAAGACGGAAAGTTGCGTCAGACTCCAGGCAAATCGCAGTTGCGGATCGGGATGACGCTGGGGTGGAGGCAGTGACTTCAGCCACTGGTTTACTCGATTCAAACTAAGCCAGCTCAAAGCATTCTGCACGGGTTAAGCGAATTTGTGCCAGGGCATAAATGATGGGAATGATCCGACCGTAATTGGTTGAAATGGAGCGCCAACCCAAATCGGCAAAAAACCACCCCCACATCATTGGACCAACGCAGGCAAAGACAGTCCGTACAGCCGCATAACGAGCCGCTGAAATTGCCATGCCGTGCCGTGCCGTTTGCATGACTACATAATTTTGAAGCTGCGTTGCGATCGCCCCTCCCAATGCTGCCGCCTGTTGAGCCAGTTGATAGCGAGCAAGTTGCACCGTAAACTGACGCGCCACCAGTTGCAACACCACCGGACGCAACACCGAAGACACCGCTAGCGCCGTCCCCCCTTTCAGCATCAGGCTCATAGGGTCTTGCTGAACAGCGAGGGGCAGCTTGGGCAACAGTTGCGATCGCGTCAATGTATGAGTCAATTCAACCGAAAAATCTTTTTGAGCCGAGGGTGGAAGCTGCTTCCAGGTGCGCCCAACTAACTCTAAAAATACCTCTGCTTCTAGATCCACTGTGGACATGGAAGCTTTGTAAGGCAACTTCAAATATCGGCAAACTTGAATCAGCACCTGGCGATAGGTTAACTGATTAGTTTTGCCGCTCAAAACCGTCACACCATCTGCCGCCAAAAAGCGAAATCGCTCCTCTAGCGTATCAAGCCAGAGATCACGGTCTTGACTTTGAACATCAATAGGATGCGGAGTTCCCAAATAATCAATTGGATTGAATTTGCGGCGAAACAAAATCTCCGTCAGGTCTTGCAACTCCTCATCGGTCGCCAGTTCCAATGCAGCCCTCAGTTCGTCCACCTCAGCGCCTTGCCTCCCACGAATCGCGTGCTTGCAATATTCTACTAAATGGCAGTGAAACCTAGGTTTGAACTGTTCAGGAAGTAACCATCAGTCGTCCTCCTCCCACTAAAATGCAAGTGTATGGAACAAATTGAACGCATTACTCTGTTATCGAGTCGGGAAATTGAGAAGATGCGCCGGGCAGGTCATTTAGCAGCGCAGCTTCTACACCACCTCGGCACTCTGGTAAAGCCAGGGGTCACCACCCTCCAGCTAGATGAAGAAGCCGAACGCTGGACCCAAGCACACGGGGCTAAAAGCGCCCCATTAGGGTACAAAGGCTATCCCAAATCTATCTGCACCAGTGTCAATGAGGTCATTTGTCACGGAATTCCCAATGCCAAGCAAGTATTAAAAAATGGTGACATTATTAATATTGACGTGACGCTGATTGTGGATGGCTACCACGGCGATACTTCCAAGATGTTTTTTGTCGGTGAACCAACTCCTCTAGCCAAAAAGCTAGTAGAGGTCACCCATGAATGTCGCCGCCGGGGAATTGAAGCAGTTAAAGAAGGTGCTCGAATTGGCGATATTGGGGCCGCCATTCAAGAATATGCAGAAGCTCAAGGATTTTCGGTGGTGCGAGACTTTGTAGGGCATGGGATCAGCAACGTGTTTCATACCGCACCTCAGATTCCCCACTACGGCAAGCGTGGCACCGGGAAAAAGCTGAGAGCTGGAATGGTGTTTACTATTGAACCCATGATCAACGTGGGTACGCATGAAGCTGAGATCTTGGAGGATGGCTGGACGGCGTTAACTCGCGATCGCCAACTGTCTGCTCAGTGCGAACACACAATCGCCGTTACCAAAGATGGCTACGAAATTTTGACCCCTTACCCTGGTGAAGATGAGTAACCCGCTCAACGATCAATCGCAAACTCGACTCGCACAACAAATTCAGTTCATCGTTGAAATTGACAAGCTCAAGGGCATCCTGCGCCAAACCCTACTCACTGATTGCTCTCGTCGAGAAAACAGCGCCGAACACTCCTGGCACATCGCATTCATGGCGATCCTACTGGCAGAGTATGCCCCGGTTCCAATAGACGTATTGCGGGTCGTGAAAATGCTACTAATTCACGACCTTGTAGAAATCGACGCAGGCGATACGTTTTGCTACGACCTTCAGCAGAACCAAAGTAAAGTTGAACGCGAAACCCAAGCCGCCGATCGCCTATTTGGGCTGCTTCCCGCCAATCAAGGGGCTGAACTGCGATCGCTGTGGGAAGAATTTGAGGCACAATCCACCCCAGAAGCCCAGTTTGCTGCCTCTCTGGATCGCCTTCAACCCATGCTTAATAACTACCACACCGAAGGGGGTACCTGGAAACTGCACGGCATTACCCGCGATCGTGTATTGCAGCGGGCTACCCCCATCGCCGCAGGTGCCCCTCCCCTATGGGATTTCGTGCAACAACTGATCGATGATTCTGTTGCCGCTGGGTATTTGGGGGAATGGGTGATGGGGAATCGGGGATAGGGGATGATCGGTAGATGGATAGGTGGAATTTCACTTACTCACTCACTCACTCACCCACTCACCCACTCCCTTACCCTCCTCACCCCCTGACTTCTAACTCCTTCTTTGTTGCTGTTTGTTACTAAGATTGCGTCTCTATTTAACTAGAAATTAACTTCAGTTAAACAGACTGAATTTGGAAAATAAGAATGCTATCGTTTGAACAGATACAGAAAGAGCGAAGAAACCTCTTCAAACCCAAGCTTTTGGAGCTGTATCTCCTTCCAGAAGCCCCTGCCAATGCTGATGAGAACAGAAGATTTGTTGCTCATGACTTTCTTCATAATGTTCACATCGCGTGACTCTAAAGTGACGCATTTCAACCAGTAATGATTGGTTAGCTCTCAATAGGTTCTACAACTGATTTCTTCATAGACTGATCAGTGTTTTCCAAATACAAGGAGGGAAAAAAGGACGTTGTCTCCTCATTGAGCAGAAGCAGGATATGTTCTTCGTAAACCTTAGTGATTAAACCCATTAACCTTAATAGTATTAAAGAGCTTGGCATCGATCCGTCAGGCTCTTTAAGTTTTGGAAGCAAATCATGCTCGTTTAGATTAAATTTTCTAGCACTAAATCACGTTTTGATTGGTTGATCACTAAGCTAAAAGTAGATGCAATCGAGGTTTTTATGACTGCCATTTCTTCCTATAATTCCAGCGATTCTGGATGGAAAAAAGTTTTGGTTTTAGTTCTGGCATTTTGGCTTAGCTGTAGCCTGATGCTCGATGGATTAGTGATGCCATCAATGTACGTGGCGGGCATGATGACGGAACCTGGATTTGCGGCAGCCGGGTACTCCCTGTTTTGGGTTTTTAATCGAGTTGAATTGCTGTGTGCAGCACTGGTGCTAACGAGTGTGCTAGTCATGCGTTATCATCGGCATCTGTGGAGTCGTCCGGGGTTGTTTACGGTGCTGCTGTCAGCCTTGTTGCTGGCGATCGCCCTAGTAGATACCTATGCTCTTACGCCTCAAATGAGCGCTTTAGGTCTGCAACTCAATTGGTTTGCTCCTTCAGACACACCAGCACTCATGAATCAGTTTCATCTGGGTTACTGGCTACTTGATTGTTTGAAGCTAGCGGCATGTGGAATGCTTCTTTGGAGCTACAATCGCACGGCAACCTCGGTTAGTCAGATGTGAAACTGATAGGATTAAGAAAGATGAATGTCTTCGATCCATTTCACTCATGACTTCTTCCTTAGGTAATCTGCGAGATCTCTACCAGCAAGTAATTCTGGAGCGTTACAAGAAACCCCGACACCGGGGTAAGGCTGATCCTGTGAGCCGCTATCAGAAAGGGCACAATCCCTCCTGCGGCGATACGATCGAGCTAACCTTACGACTGAATCAGGCGGGTGATCGCATTGAGGAAGTGAAATTTGAGGGGGAAGGTTGCGCGATCGCGATGGCATCCGCAGACTTGATGGCAGAAGCTCTGACAGGGCGCAATGTGGATGAAGCGCTGCAAATGGTTCAACGCTTTCAAGACATGATGAAAGGAGGCGTGGAGTTTCCTTCTGAGTTTCGCAAACTGAATGTAATGCAGGGCGTTTCTCAGTTCCCCGTGCGGATTAAATGCGCGACTTTAACGTGGCACACTCTCAAAGCAGCGTTAGAGGCAGCCTCCAGTGAAAAATTAGAGGAATTTGTAAGCAACGAGTAGCGCTTGCTCAATTCACCATTTATCGAATTAATCAAGCATCACAACGACGACGGTGATGTTATCACGTCCACCATGCTCTTTGGCAGCATTCACCAATGTTGCTGCCACCTTTTCGCAGACCCGAATTGATTTCAGGTGAGATGCAATAATCTGGTCAGACAATTCTTCGGTGAGTCCATCACTACACAGCAACAAGCGATCGCCCGACTGCACCGGAAACGTCTGCATGTCAATCTGCCGCAAATCATCTCGCCCTAAACATTGTGCCAGTACGTGCCGCCACGGGTGAACTCGCGCCTGATCAGGAGTAATTTCTCCCATTCGCATTGCCAACGCCACCCAGGTATGGTCTTCTGTAATCTGGTCGAGTTTTGCTCCCCGTAAGCGGTAGAGGCGTGAATCACCCACATGGGCACATATCGGATGGGTATCTCGAAACATCACTACCACTGCGGTAGTGCCCATATCGCTGCGTTCTGGATGCTGCCGTTGATCCAACAAAATGGCACGATTTGCTTCCCAAAACGCGTGCTCCAAAATAATGCTAGAGGCTTCCGACGAGTGCCAGTGAGCATCCAGATAGGCTTGAATAGTTCTGGTTGCAATCTGGCTGGCTTCCTGCCCACCCGCATGACCTCCCATGCCATCTGCCACTATAAAAAAGCGCCCTTCAGGATCTGTATAATAATCATCCTGATTAACGGTACGTAGGAGTCCGACATCGGTAAGCCCCGTGAACAGACGTTTCATGGTTGGGACGTTCGCTAATTCGCAAATGGTAGGTGAATTATGGCATACGGTCAGCCCGATCAATCCGTATCATTAAACGAATTAGAACGACGCTCGTGACCAGTGCAGCCAAGCCGAATACTGCTGCCAACCACGCGTATCCATTGACTAATAAGATCGTAGCGGACAAGGTAAACGTGCAAACTAGTAAGGTGTAGTTTGTGCCCATATTCACGCCATTCATCCGACGCAAGATGCGATCGGTTTCCGTGGAGCGCACTCGGACTCGAATATCCCCCCGCTCAAGTTTATCCAGCGTGTCTTCAATGCGGCGCGGCAGCCCAAACGCCGTACTGCTCACTTGCGCCGCCTGACGGCTGAGTTCACCCAAAAGGCTACCGGCTTCGGATGTGGGATTTCCATTCGTCATAAGCTGCATTGCAAATGGTTTTGCAACCTCCATAAAGTTGAACTGAGGATCGAGCCCTTTACCAACCCCTTCTAAGGTTGAGAAAGCTCGCATTACAAATGTAAACGTGGCTGGAAAGCGAAATGGTTGACCGTAGGCGATTTCATACAAATCATCGCTAATCTCAGTGACGGACTGTGCCTCAAAGGGCTGATCCATGAAGTTATCTAGCATGAACTGAATTGAACGGCGTACCGGACCCATGTCATCAGTTGGAGCCAGTGCCCCTAGCTCAACCAAGGACTCCACGACCTGATCAGCATTCTTATTGGCAATACCAAAGAAGGTTTGCATCAACTTTTCGCGGGTAACAGGTTTTACCTGTCCCATCATGCCGAAGTCGTAGAAGATCAGCGATCCTTCTGGGCTAACAGCAATATTGCCGGGGTGAGGATCTGCATGAAAAAAGCCATTATTCAGAAGTTGATGCAGATAGGCTTCGGCACCCATTTGAGCAAGGCGACGGCGATCGAGTCCAGCCGCTTCCAGTGCTTCATAGTGACTAATTTTGATACCAGGAAGATATTCCAGCGTCAGCACTCGAGGTGAGGCATACCGCCAATAAACCCGAGGTACCTTGACCCAGTCTTCACCCCGAAAGTTACGGCGAAAGGTGTCAGCATTGCGCCCTTCGTTGAGGTAATCGATTTCTTCGTAAAGAATTTTGCAGCATTCGTCGTAAATGCCGAGCCAATCGCGTCCGCGCCCCCAATCGGGATGGTTCTGGAAGTAGCGGGTAATGCCTTTGAGGATAGAAAGGTCAATCTTGAATAGTTTTACTAAGCCTGGACGTTGAACTTTTACAACGACTTCTTCGCCCGAGTGGAGTTGTGCTCGGTGAACTTGCCCTAAGCTCGCTGCTGCAATGGGGATGGGGTCAAAGTTACGGTAAAGCTCTTGCAGGGGTTTACCTAAGTCTTGTTCAATGATGGCTTTAGCCTGCTCGTAGCTAAAGGCAGGGACTTTATCCTGCAATTTGGAAAGTTCTTCAACGTATTCTATGGGGAACAAGTCTGAGCGAGTGGAGAAAAGCTGACCCACTTTAATAAAGGTCGGACCCAGATCTAATAGAGTGTCACGGATCCAAATTGCTTGCGATCGCCGCCGTTGTTCTCGTTTTGCCTCTGTCATGCCACCCTGGTAACTCCAGGGCTTGTTATAAAGCCATTGGGCGTACAGCAAAGCAAGCACAAACGTCCAGATATCAAGGAACCGACGTTGACTGGAGTAGTTTTCCCGATTCCAACGATAGGCGTTGTCACTGTAGGATTTGGGCTTCGATCGACGTTTGATAGGCGATCGCGTCTCGTGCCCTTCATCTACAGGTTCTCCAGAGACAGAATCTCGACTTCGAGCAGATACCCGACTCAAATCAGGCTCCGCTAATGGGTAAGAAGTATCGGAGTCGTGAGGCAAAACAGACACTCGAATTCTCGTTTTCTATGCGCCAATGTACTGATGCTATCAAAGGTTCTGGGAGTCGCGCTATGAGGTACGACTGCGGTATTGCTTTAGTTCTGAACGAAGTCGAGCAATTTCAGCCCGCAGTTCATCGATCACAGTTTGCAGATCAGCCGACTGAAAATCAGGTCGCGTCACAACTGAGGTGCTACGTCCTTGCAAGGCAGCCTCTTCTTCTCTGGCGGCTCGTTCCGCAACCCGTTCAGTAAAATGCCGCAGATTTTCACGCAGTTCTGCGTCTAGCTTACCAAGTTCGCTCAAAGCGTCTGTCAGTGAAGTTTCCGCTTGTTCATATAATGTTTCGGCAAGTGCCCTACCAACAAAGAAGGCGTGCACAACAGGGTTATTCATAGAAATTTTCCATCCTCTTCGCCTGAATTATAACGTGCCGCATCGGGTAATGCGGTTTACAGAAGGTGTGACATTCCACAAACTGCTTCCCTGGAACTAATTTTGAACGGGTGAAGGAGGGGCACTTTGAGGTGGTGGTAGAGGTTCAGGCTCTGTTACGGGCGGATTAATTGGTGGAGGGGCAACTGGCTCTGGGGCGATCGCGCTAGGAGCGGGCGCAGGCGCAGGAATCACAGGTTCCCCAGGACTGGGCACAGGGGCAGGTTCGGAAGTGGCATCTGTGGGTGGGGGAGTGACAGGCTCAGCCGGACGCGGGCGCACTGCCGGAACTGGATCAGCCGATTCAAACCGACGTGTCTCCTGGGGTGTAGCCGATTCAGCAGGGGGAATATATACCGAAGGTGGATTTGTTGGCACAACTTCACCGGGCCAATTTTCCAACGCTGGAAAAGATTGCTCAGAATGGAAAAACGAAGCTCCAGGTCCCGTGCTGGTGACGGCAAACCGTAGTGCCAATCCTGACCCTACGCCAATGGCTGCCGCCGCCACGATCGTTGTTAGAAGGGCTTTTGAGAAACGCTTGGAGGGGGATAGAGACAGCATGGGTAAAATCGGTTGCTTGGGTTGAACAGTTGGGCTGGTAGCGTTGGGACTGCTGGGCGCAGAAGGAGTGGCTGTTTTGCCGTTCAGCACGGGAGCATGGGCAGTGCTGGGCTTCACCTGCTGGTTTGAAGCAGGTAAATTGGCAGCAGCAACAACTGGTGCCGTTCCCGCCCCACTCAGTAGGGATAACCATGTAGCGATCGCAGGACGTTTATTGGGGTTCAGTTCTAATCCCTGAAAAATTGCCGTCTCAACGGTTGTACTAAGTTCAGGGCGAAACTGGCGTGGAGCAACAAGAGCCGCTTGCCGACGTAGAGGAGCCGCCAGCGGGGCACGTCCGGTCAACAAGAAATAGAGCGTTCCTGCTAAGGAATAAAGATCGGTCGCCGGGGTGAGTGGATGTTGGAGCTGATACTGCTCAATCGCTGCATACTCTCTGGCTGATGGGGTTGCTTTATCCCCTGGCTTTACCGATGCCAAAATATCTTCCTCCAGAGCAACATTAACCAACACGCTCACAGTAGACCCTGGAGGGCAAATAACATTAGCAGGTGTGACGCAGCGATGAATTAAGTCGTGCTGGTGCAACGTGGCTAAGGCTGAACCAACCTGCTGTACGTAGCGAATCGCAAGTTCTTCTGAAAGCGGTCCGTTGGTTTTAACCAATTCAGCCAGGGTTTGCCCAACCGTGTAATCCATCACTGCAAAGGGTAACCCCGCTTCTTCAAACGTATCAATCATCCGCTCTAAGCCTGGATGTTGAGAGCCTGCGAGACAATTCATCCGCTCGTTAAAGCGTTGTTTTAACTGCGAAAATTGCGGCGACGCTTGCAGTTGGGGCTTTAAAGTTTTGAGGATGACTGGACGTTGAGACTGGGTGAGAGTCCCTTGCAGTATTAGCCCCACTGGACCCTGACTCAGTACCTGATGAATCAAGTACTTGCCGTTATGCAGCGCTTTTCCAGCCGTTAAATCCATGCAAGCCGTTTTCTGATGAGCGTTCCCATGCTAGCGGCTAAATGGCATTCCATCAACGGGAGTGCTTCAGCCGGGCACCGCCTGCGATCGCCCCAAATACCAACACTCCCAGGATTGTCGCAGGTTCTGGCACTGCCGCTGAATTGTTTGGTTCACCACTGGATTGGGCAGGAGGCGGCTCATTGCCTAAACCTGAATTACCAGGATCAATCACAGGAGGAGGCACAACCTCCACAACGGGTTCAACGGGTGGAACAATCGGATTGGGAAGCTCTGGAATGGGAATAACTGGATCAGGAATCACGACGGGCGGCGGTGGCTCAACAAATCCCACACCACCCGCTTGAAAGTTGGGACGTTGGAGCAGGTAAAAACGATTAATGGGAGTGGTATCAGCAATGACATAGCGGAAGGCAACCCGTTCTCCGGGTGCAACCACGCCACTGGAGAAGTTGACAAAATCTCGCACGTCAGTTACTTCATCCACTCTGGCGTAGCGATCGGAGTTGAACGGGCGCACCTGGTTAATTCCTTGAGCAAACGATAAGCCATCTGCTTCGGGGCTTTGAACCCCATAAATCTCTTGTAGTTCGTGGTCGAAGAAAATCCAGGGAGATCCGGTGCGATTTGTCACTAAGGATAAAACCGTGAAGTAGCATCCTCCACGGTTTGGGCAAGCAGATCGCAGTCCATCAATGGCAATAAACAAGTTGATGTTAGGACCATAAACCTCTTGTTCAAGCACAAATCGATCAGCCTCAACTTGCCCATTTGTAAGAACAAAGTCTCCCCCCGCCTCGCTAAAAACCAGCGGACCCAACCTGAGTGCAGCAGCCTGCACAGAAGGTGCTTCGCTAATGGCCGCCGCAGTGGCAGCAACCGTTGCTAAAGCTCCATGAACCAACGTGTTTTGCAGGGAACGCCCGAACTGGCACAGCATTGATTTCTCCTGTAGGATTTCAGCGACTACGTTCACCTCGTAAGACGCAGCATCACTATAGAAGTTCCAAACTTTTGAGATCAAGCTTGACGGGTTGGGGTTACCCTCCTGGGATAAAGGATCCCAGAAGTTGATTGTCGGAGTTGTAAACCTGGATGGGAGTTCCAGCGTTGTTGCTGATTGCCTGTAAAGCTCTGCCCAACGTTGCCAGGTGGGTATTGATTTGAGCCATCGTATCGTAATCCCCGGAGAATTGGCTGATGCCGCCCAGTGTGCGAACTTTGCGTTCGTAAGCAGGGACGAATTTAACCTGGATTACTTCATTGGTGATGGTGTAATCGCAAATTTTGCCTGTTCCCAGACATACGCTGTTGAGATCGCCACGGATTCGCACCACAGTTTGTGCTTGCTGCACAAAACCAGCGTAGGTAGCGGCACGAGTTTGGGCATCACTGGAAATGGATGTACCTTCGGGAACTTGTTTGGCAAGGTTCAAGGCATTTTGCCAGGAAGCGCTTGCCTGCGACCATTGGCTCCGCTGCTGAAAGGCTTTTGCTTGTTTCTCCAGGTTGGTTGCCTGGGTATAAAGCTTGCGAGCCAGTTGCTCTTTGGTAGCGCGATCGCGAGCTTCGGTTAGCTTCGGTTTGTAATTCCCTAAAAGCTGTTGGGCTTCGGTGTGAGCCATTGTGCCATTGGGAATCTGAGTGAGTGTGTTGACTGCAACCTGCCAGGTTGCGTAAGCCTGCTGCCAGTCTGGCAAGGTTTGGGCAACATTTTGCCGCGCGATCGCCAGTCCTGCTGTTTTTTGGGCAGCGACCAACCGCTTTTGGGCAGCTTGTTCGGCGACGATACGTTGTTCCACAAACGCCAAATTTACCCGATAGGCAAGCAATCGTTCTTGGGCAAAGGCTTGCAGCGGGCTGGTTTGGGGCACCGCTTGCAGTTGGGCGATCGCAGTTTGCCAGAGTGATTGCGCTGCTTGCCAATCAGTCACCGATTGCGCTACTACCTGTCCCTTTTGGCTGGCAGAAGTTGCCGTTGCTTCAGCCGCCAACACCTGATCTAACTGCTCCCGCAATGCCTGCGCGTCGCCATATTGTCCTGACCAGGGTGGAATTTCTAGCACCAGCCGTCTAGCTTCGGTTAGCTGCTGAATTGCTTGCTGAGCAGTAACTCCTGACTGATCGGGTTGCAGCGTCTGAACCGATTGCTGACTGAGCGATCGCGCTGTGTCTAATGCCGCGCAGGAACCAACTACGCAGGGACGCGTCAACCCATACCCAATCAAACCCAGCAGCAGCGCCGCTGTTATGCCTCCTGCCGCCAGCAGCAGCGGTTTTACTCGCGATCGCGCAATTTCGTTTGTACCTTTAACCGCCCTTTGAGGTGTATACCCCGTCAAAGATGCTGGTGCTGGTGCTGGTAAATCGGATACAGCGGGCAGATGGACAAGTCCACCCTCTCTTGCAGACTCAAAATTCGACGCAGCAGAAGCTTGAGCCGAGGAGGTTGGAGTTTGAACAGCCGGAGCATCGGGAACTTGAATCAGCGTTTGCAGATCATCATCCACTCCCAACCGCAGCGAAGCATCTGCGCCAGGTACCGCTTCTCGAAACGTTGCCGCCCCCCTGGACAGCTTTACCGTATGAGAGATATAAGGCTTCTGTTGTCCCAGCACTCGCAAAAACAGCTTCACTGTATCCCCGTTCATGCTGGGCAAAAACGGCGCAGCGAATTCCGGCGGCAGGGAAAACAGCGCCATTTCTAACGTATGAAAAATCTGTTGAGCATCGGGCGCGTTTCCTGGCGGATGCTGTACCAAAATCATCAGTGTTTCTTTCTGAGCACACTGCACTTGCAGCGGTGTTATCTGTGCCTGTGGTTTTAACTGCTCTTGAAGGTATCGAGCGAGCCGCTTCCCGCTTTCCTGCTGCTGCACCGCACTAGTCATAAAAAACTCACATCGCCGATTCACCCTCCATCCTAGCCGCTTGCCTTAAGAGCGTCACTGTCACGTAAAGGAGCTGTCACAGAATCGTATACATTCGCTTTGGGCATACCGCTTCACAACAAAACCGTTCATACTAGAGGTGCTTTGCAGATCAAGGAAATTAGAAACCATCGTTTGAGATGTTTGATTTGAATAGCCTTTTAGCCTTTTCCCATACCTACTGCATTGCCATCTGTGCGGTATTGGTGCCGTTTAACTTGCTGACAACCCTGCTGACCTTGTTGCTAGTAGGAACGGATCGCCCTTCACCTCAGGTTCGGCGATCGACCGGATTCGCGATCGCGGGCGCTGTTCTCATGCTGCTGCACGTCCTGACCTGGCTCCTCGTAGGTGTGGTGAAAATTCCAACCTTTGTCCTGTTCACGCTGGCAACGTGCTGCTTGAGTTTGAATGGGTGGGCACTCTGGCATCCGCGTAGTCTCCATCGAGGGGTACAAAGGTGTGTTCAAATCGTCAGAAACTCTTTTCAATCAATGGTTCAACGGACTGAAGCATCATGAGTGATTCCACTAAAGGAAGATCACCAGACAGTGACCCGTCCCCGTTCCCCTCACCAACCCCCACCCACGACTCGCTAGATGCCGCCTGGGCTGAAGTTGAACAGGAACTTTCTCGTCCCACATCTTCAACGGCTGGTCAGACAACCACGACAACGCCTGCTCCTGTTGATCAGGCTTCCTCTACAGTGCGATCGTTTGACGCATCCAGCCCATTGATTATGGTGGAAACGGCATTTTTGGCGAGTGCCGCCAGTTTAATTTGGCTGGTAAATTTCTACTTCCCCATTGGTCCGGTTTTACGCATTTTTTTCCCCATTCCGATCGCGCTGATTTACATGCGTTGGGGGCATCGAGCCGCCTGGATGGGAGCGCTAGTTTCCGGGTTACTGCTGAGTGTGCTGATGGGTCCACCCCGCAGCCTGCTGTACATCATGCCTTTTGGCATCATGGGGGTGTTGTTGGGGATGTTGTGGCGGCGCAAAGCGGGTTGGGGATTGGCGATCGCTCTAGGAACCATTTTGGGCAGTTTCGGCTTTTTCTTCCGGGTGTGGCTGGTGTCGCTGTTGCTGGGCGATGACTTGTGGCTTTACACCACGACTCAGGTCACGAACTTTATTGATTGGTTTTGTGTGAAGTTTGGTATCTTATTTCAGCCCAGCCTCCCGTTAATTCAAGCGATCGTGGCAGCGGGAGTCGTCGTCAACAATCTCATCTACCTGTTTGTGGTGCATCTGGTTGCCTGGTTTTTATTTGATCGCTTGCGTAACCCGATTCCGCGTCCGCCCAGGTGGGTACAGGTATTGATGGAATACGAAGAGTAACGGCATGGAACCGACTCCGCTGGTTCGGTGCTACACCCAACCCCAACAGGGGCACCAGTGGCTGGCCCGCTACCAGGGGAAACAGCCTGTTTTGGCGTGTGTTTTGGGATTTACTGATACAGGTTTAGTTCCCGGTATTTCTGCTGCCGGAGCAACCCCTCACGATCGCCGCTATACCGCGATCGCCGATGCCGAATTTTTGGTAAACGGTCCACAACCCCAACCCAGCTATCCACTACCGCCTCTGCATGTGGGTGCGTCACCCGTGCTCATCTCCCGTGCCGTTTTAGAAGCCCAACAGTTTCCGGTCTACGTTTTCAATAGCGGCTTGCCCACTCCTCCCGCCATCCCCACCATTGATCTGCGAGGTGCGCCTGCCCATTGCCTCAGCACCGGAAACGCTCTGGATTTGGCGGTGGTTGAGCATCTATTGCAGCAAGGGTTGCACTGGGGACACAAACTGGCAGCAGAGGCAAGCTACCTGATCCTGGCGGAATGCGTGGTTGGCGGTACCACTACAGCGCTTGCCCTGCTGACAGCGTTGGGAATTCCGGCTCAAGGCAAAGTCAACAGCAGCCATCCCACCTGCAACCACGCCCAAAAATGGGAACTAGTGCAGCGGGGTCTTGAACAACGGGGATGGAGCCGTGGGGCGATCGCGATGCCCGTTGCCTTTCCGACAGAAATTGTGGCGGCGGTGGGTGACCCGATGCAGATTGTGGTGGCAGGAATGGCGATCGCGGCAAGTGTTGAATGCGGTGTGTTGCTAGCGGGCGGTACTCAGATGCTGGCGGTTTATGCCCTGGCACAAGCTCTGATCAATCAGCGCGAACTCAAATGGAATCCCCAGCAAATTGTTGTAGGAACCACTCGCTGGGTAGCGGAAGATCCCACAGGCGATACAGTTGGATTGGCTGCACAACTTGGCACAGTGCCGCTGCTAGCGACTCAACTGAGTTTTGCCCAGTCATCCATCCCCCAACTTCAGGTTTATGAGCAAGGGTTTGTGAAAGAAGGAGTGGGTGCAGGCGGATGTGCGATCGCGGCGCACCTGTATCAAGGGTTAACACAAGACAAGCTGTTACAGGCGATCGAAGCACTAACTAGACGCTATCAGCAAATCCAACAGCGTTAGCAAGTTTATTTACCAAGCAGCATACCGAGCAAAAGCTACCGACCATCGCTCTCACTACAAACGATACACGTCGAGCCTTCGTCGCTATATTCGCGCTATGAATGAATGCGTTTGGAAATTAGTTGTTCTTCCAGCGCGGCGATTCGGCTGTAAGCCGCCGTAAGCTGTGCTGTGAGCCGTTGAATCTGAATTTCTGGAGAAAGTTGCCTCTCAGAATTCTGATTGGTCAGGTCTACATTCGTGCTGTCGACCAAAACATCCTTATGTTCCATGCTGTGGTCTATATTCAGTCCATTTCTGCTGTAGCGATAGCCGATGGCAATGTCTAAATCAGACCGCTGATTCTGCTGTTCCGCACCCATTTTGCACTCAGTCACGATATCAGAAACTCGCATACTGAGCTGCTCAATTAGCTGATGCAATGCATCAACTTTGGCGCTTAAAGCATTAAGTTGCTTTTGCAGAGTGTCCATTCACTATCACGCTTACCCTAGTAGTTCTAGGAACTCATTCTAAAGACCGTTCGCCGTCATCCCCACTTATTCCTGAATCATTTAACGTTTGTCATCTTGTCCAAATTTTTACATCATTTGCTAAACAAATCTTTTTCTAGTTAGATGGTTGGAAGACCTTTACAGAATAAAAATACCTCAAACCCATCTCCCAAAAATCTTGGAAAGCACACCCTATAGGATTCTGAAGCTTCCTTTTCTGTTTCACAAGCAAAAGATAGACGACCAAACAATCATTGGAAGATATCTAATAAATTCAAGCGATTTTTCTTAGAGGGCTGTTATGTACAGTACGGTTTAACTTTAATAAAGTCCCTTCTGAGAGAGTGCTTTAGAACCAGCTTCAGCGACAAGAAAATTACGTTCAACCAAACAAGAATGGGTAGACAATTTGGGATCAGGGTGACTTTTTGTCCTTATCTTCGGTTAAAGAGAGCGATCGCCGCTTCCCAGGATTTGGCTGGTTAGTGGCAGAATAGGTTAGACAACGACCCCAGGCGTGTTGGTTTACAGTTCACACGCTATAAAAGCATTCTCCAACTCACACTGCATCATGCTGAGCTTTCAAGATTTCTTCGCGGTTTGTTCGGGTTTATGGAAAACGGAGCGCATTTATCACTACACATTAAAAAGCGAGATTGAACGGTCTTATACCGAGTTTCGGGTTTCGCCTCTCAGCGCAGACGATAAACAAAAACTATTGACTCCGTATACAAGCACTGGGGCAAGCGGGATGACGATCGCGCCTGCCAGTTTGCAAGCAGATGACAATGGCTATCCTGGGTTTGCGATCGCCTTCGATACTCGCTCCGAAACCGGAGAAGAAGTCTCCATGAGCTTGAAAGCGCTGTTCGTACCCGATGCATACATCACCACTCCCCCCCCCACTATGCCTGCACCGCCTACCGCTGCCCAGGTGCTTGCTACGGATGAGGTGATTCAGGGAGTGTATTTGCGAGATGAAGGCTATTCCGAAGCGGGAGCGATCGCGGGACGATTTACCTACCAGCCGACTCGCCAAACCCTGGAAATGACGACCTATTACAGCCGCTCAGTTGCCGTCGATCAAATGCGGATGGTAGCTCCTGATATGCGCCTGCGAACGATTGTCACCTATCAGCGTCCTGAATCTGGTGAACCCCCTACAGTGATTAATCTGGTAGGCTTTGGCGTTGAGTATCGGCAGGCAGTTTAAGCATGACAGACGAAAAGTGGCAACCCCCTATCAGTCGGCGATCGCTGCTGCTTGGCTCTGGCTCCCTGGCCCTGGGTTCACTCCTGGCAAGTTGCAGCGGCCAGCCTGCCTCAACCCTGCAATTACAAATTCTGCGAAAATCAATTCCGCCGCAGTTTGTGGGGGAATTTCGTAAAGCCTTGAATCGGCAAAAGTTAGAGGACGTGCATCTCAACATTGACTCGCAACCCCAGCTTCAAACGCTATTCTCTCAACTGCAAACCTGGAAGCAATCGCCGCCAGAACCTTCTTCCGATTCCGTGTGGGATGGCATTCTCAGTTGGGTTCCCTTTTTGGGCAACTCCTCGAAAAATAAAGTCCCTAATTTGATGACATTGGGCGATTTCTGGTTAGACCGTGCGATCGCGCAGGGGTTAATCAGCCCAATCGATGTGAATTCGCTGCCAACCTGGACAAAACTGGCTCAAATTCCCCAACTTAAACAAGTAGTAACCCGCAATCAACAGGGGCAGGTTGATCCCAATGGGCAAATATGGGGAGTGCCCTATCGCATTGGCACCACCGTGATCGCCTACCGTCGAGACATTTTTGCCCAGCGCAATCTACAACCTCCCCGCGATTGGGGCGATCTATGGCGGGAGGATTTGCGCCAACGCATCGCCCTGCTCAACAATCCCCGTGAGATCATCGGCTTAACCCTGAAGAAATTAGGCAAATCCTACAACACAGAAGATCTGGCTAGTGTGCCCAACCTCCAGCAAGAATTGCAAACCCTTCAGAAGCAAGCAAAATACTACAGCTCTACTTCCTATTTGCAACCGTTGCTGCTGGATGATGCGTGGGTCGTGGTGGGCTGGTCCACTGATGTGTTGCCTTTGACCCAGCGCAGTGGCCAAATTGCCGCGATCGCGCCTAAATCGGGTACTGCGCTCTCCGCCGATCTGTGGGTGCACCCCGCCATGACTTCCACCTCGCTCCCTACCGCCGCCAAACGCTGGATTGAGTTTTGCTGGCAACCACAAACCGCCGCTCAACTCTCCCTAGCAACTTGGGCAGTTTCCCCCTCACTGATCGGTACACCCAACGACCAACTACCCGCCGAATTTCGCGATTACCCTGCCCTATTACTGGATACAGCCACTCTCAAAGCCAGCGAGTTTCTCCTCCCCCTATCTGCAACCGCCCGTCAGCAATACCGGGAGTTGTGGAGCAAAATGCGGAGTTGACAAACCGAGAATGGGGAATGGGAGATAGGAAAATCATGTACGATCGCACCACTTGATTTCATACTTGTTTCGTTGAACGTGCGATCGCTTCTAGCCATATTTCCTCGCCTCATCAGCAGTTTCCTTGCTCTGCTGCTCTTTTTTCTACTCCTCTTCTCCATCCCCATTCCCCCTGCTAGCGCCGCGATCGCCCAACCCGACAAAATCCCCCTCACTCTCGACCTGCTGCAAGATAAGTTGCGAAACCCAATTCAGAGTGATGGCTTACCCACAATTGACTTGCATGGGTTACTGATCGACTTGCGCCCAGAGAACCAGGCGTTTCGGGATCAGTTTTATCCCCTATTGCAGGCACAGCTCCAGAAACCGGGCACTCCCGTAGGACTAGATTTGAGCTACTCAGAAATTCAGGGTGATTTTCAAATTAGTTTGTTGGGGCTGCGGGCACCGTTGTATGGACAGGCATTGTCGCCAATCTTTTCGCCAACGGAGCAGGAGCAACTCCAGCGCGATCGCCGCCGCCTGTCCCAACTGGGCAAACTCTCCAAATCCCTGCTAGCAACCCCCAACGATTCAGCCAGTACAAGCTTGCAGATCACTGCCTTTCGCGGACCATTGAAGCTGATGCAAACCCGGTTCACGGGAGACGCAGACTTCACCAACACCTTCTTTCTCAATCGCATCGAAGCTCAAAGCGTGCAGTTCGCACAAACCTCAGATTGGTCACAAACCCGCTTCAGCCAAGCTACAAGCTTTGCAGGTGCGATCTTTGGCAGAGATGCCCGGTTTCGCAGCAGTATTTTCTTTAGCAAAGTAGGATTCGATCAAGCACAGTTTGAAGAAGTCACCTTCCAGAGCAGCGAATTTCAGAGCACGGCAAATTTTAATCGAGCAGTATTTCGGCAAAACGCTAACTTCTCACGCATTCAGTGGCAGGGTAACGCCGATTTTGCCCAAACGCGCTGGTTAGCGCAGGCAATGTTCAGCCGCAGTACCTTTAGCGAATCATTCTTTCTGGCAGATGCCGTGTTTGAGAAAACCGCCCTGTTTCGGGAAGTTCGTTTTAATAAACCCGTGAATCTGCGTGGTGCGGCAATTTTAGAACGAGCTGAGTTTGGTTATGCCAGTTTTGCCAAAGGAGCCTATCTCAACGTGCCGGGGTTGCGCTTCGATTCCGATCGCGCCAAGATTGTGGGCAATCCGGGGCATATCGGCAAGTACATCTCCGTGCCCACCCTGCAAGGCAATGAGAATCTGCTGCGCGAACTGATCCGCAACTTTCGACGGTTGGAGCAAATTCCGGATGCCAACCAATTGGACTATACCCGCGAAGGTTTGCGATTGCGAGAAATGCGGCAGCAGGTGTTCGGCACCAATATCAACGCCGCTTCTGTAGCGCAACTCAGTCGCTTGGGCTTTTCAGCAGAACAGGCAGCACAGATTGTGCAGCGCCGGCATCAGGTGCCCTTTCGCAATCCCACTGAGTTGTTATCGTTGGGCGCGGTGGATCTGGCAACCTTCATCAACGTGCGCGATCGCATCATTGCCAAAGATCCAACTTCTTCAGGAAGGGAGGTGTGGAATCGCATTTCCACGGGATTGTCATACATCGGCTTGGGATTACTGCTGTTGTTGAGTCGGTACGGCACCAATAACTGGTTGATTTTTGGGGTGGGATTGGTAGTAGGCGCGTATTTTGGCGTGTTGTTTTGGCTGGTCGATCGCTGGCGACGCATTACTCCAACGCCAATTCTGCCCACCCCTACCGAAACTATCTGGGTGATGAGTGGTTACAGCGTCCTAACCCTGGCAGGCTTTAGCGCTGTGTTTCGCAATTCCGACTATCCTCTGATGACCCTGGCAAGCATTGCCGCGATCGTCATTCCGGTGCCGCTGGTCTTGCTGATTTTGCTCTATCGTCAGGGACGCTATCACCCCAAGCTGGCTGAGAGTTACTTCACCGAAGAAGGTTCCCTGCGCCAGATTCGCATTCTCATCGGGCGTTTACCCGTCATCCCCAGCCATGAAATGTTCCGCGAACGCTACATGCCGATTCTCTGGGATCGGCGTTGGGGCTGGCTGAACTACTTCGACTTCAGTTTCAATAACCTGCTAAAGTTTGGCTTCAATGATATTCGCCTGCGAGATCAATATTTACCCGGACTGATCACCACGCTGGTCTGGTATCAGTGGACTCTCGGCTTTCTCTACATCGCCCTGTTTCTGTGGACGCTGTCCCGCACGATTCCTGGCTTGAATTTGTTGATCTACTTTAAGTAATTGATTCGTGGGTAGGTGGGATTTCACTCGCTCACTCACCCACTCACCCACTCATCCACCCACTCACCCATCTTCCCCATACCCCACTTCTAGTTTATGAAGCTCAGGATCGCCTCAGCGGTAATCTCCGGTTTCTCTAAATGGGGGACATGACCGCAGTTGGGAATCCACAGGAGTTGGCTATGGGCGATCGCAGCTTTGAACTTCTCAGCATCTGCCGTTCCCAAAATGCGATCAGAATCGCCCCATACAATCAAAGTCGGTTGGGTGATCTGGGCAATTTGGTTGAATAAAAAGTTGTAACCGCCACTCTTAGTAAAGGCAATGATCGCCTCTCGCCAGCGAGGTAGGGTGAGATGGAGCGCGGCACACAGTTCGGCATCGGGCGTGACAAAGCTGGAATCAGCGTAGGCTTGCAGGCTCACCTTGCGGCGCACTCCGGGACGGCGCAAAAATTCGGCAGCGAGGTATCCCAGTCCCGGCAGCATGAATTTGCTGATGTCGGGTCCTTTGGCGAATCCGGCACTGTCCAGCAAAACCAGTTGCTTCACCGCATCCGGGTAGGTCAGGGCAAAGTCGATCGCCGCTGCTCCACCCATTGAGGCACCCACCAACACCACAGGCTCACCAATCAGCGTTTTCCAGGTGTAGTACAGGTGGGTTTTGATGGCACCCGGTGTGAATGGCACGTCGGCAGGGCGATCGGTGAAGCCGAACCCCAAGAGATCTACATTCCAGACGGTGTGATGGTCTGCTAGGAGAGGTTGTAAACGGCGAAACTCCAGCACGGAACTATCAAATCCATGCATTAACAAGATGGGCGAACCAATGCCCTGTTTAACAAAGGCGGTGGCGATCGCGTTTGAGCTGAGCGGAGTAGGAATCTCTTGACGCTGAAGGTGTTGCATCAGCGCGATCGAGGTTAGCTCGGTTAACTGAGCCGCTGCGGCAGGGAGAAAGGGTAACGTCATACCTTTTAGTGTACGAGTTGCAGTTTACAGATTCAGCCCATCCATAGGTGGTAGAAATGAAACAACCCTCGGAAATCTTAGAGACTTCCGAGGGTTAGAAGAAGCAGGATAGATTAAAACTCTATAGATTAAAACTCTTCAGACGGCATTTGTTGCAGATCGCCCGGAGAAGGGCTAGCACTGGGATCGATCAGGGTTGGATCGGTGAGTGCTGGATCAGTGAAATTCTGACTGAACCCGAAGAGTAGATTTTCAATCAATCCGGGCAGCAGGAATGCCAGAACGATCGCGCCCACACCCAGCAGCAACATCCAGAAGCGGTGGTAGCTATTGACTGTCCATTTGCGATCGCACTCCATCCGCATCAGATCGACAATCGGCATTACCCCCCGCCGGAACCAGCCCTTTACCCGCACTTCTTGATTCACAAAACTTTCTGCCTGGGTCATACCAAACAAGAAGTTGCCCAGCGGACCAAAGCGGGATGCGTAATACAAATAAATCATCCCGGTCGGGTCTTGCAGTTTTAGGTCAGAGCCAAAGCGATACCCGGCATCACCGCGACCAATCACTTCACCCGCCAGCTTCACAGGACGACCCCGCAACGGGCTGGCGTAGGGATCGGACATCAACGTCAGCACATCGGTTTCGGCGACTCGATTGAAATCAGGGTACATGACAAATGTCTTAAACAGAGTGCCAATGCCAAAACCCAGAAGTGGCAGCGTAATCACAGCTTTCCATTGGCGAGTGGCCATAAAAATGCCGATCCCTGCCAACAAACCCAAGCCCAAGCCCAGCCAGTCTGCCCAGAAGATCAATACATCCAGCACAAAATCACCATAGAGTCGGCGTTTGCTCAGCGATCGCCCTTCCCGAATCACCTTTGCCATTTCAAATTCCGCCGTTAATCCCAGTTGCTCAGCATAGGTACTGAGGGCGCGAATTCGCTTGCCCGTCAGGGGATGGGTTGAATTCAGCTCCATCCACCACGCCCAGGGATTGAACAAATCCCACAGGAAAACTCTACCCACTTTCATTGGTTCGGAAGCAACGCGATAGGCGGTTCCCGTGAAGCCTGCCACTTTAGAATCGGCAATGCCCATAGAACGGGTACTTTGCAGTAATTTGCTGGGTTGGCGATCGCGCTCTCCCACTTCCAAAATGCCGTAAGCAATCTTCACCAGCGCCCGCGACAAGCCGTTGGGGTTGCCCGTCACTTCTGCCGCAAAGTGATCGGCGTAATACTCCCGTGTGCGTGATAAATACAGTACCAGGTAAACGCCCACAATGTAGACCATGTAGGCAGCCAGCGCCATAAACTTGGAAACTTGTCTCGCCTTTTCACCAATTTCGTTATCACCCAGGTGTAAAGCTAACTCTTCAATGTAGCTGTAGATCAGGTAAGCAATTTGCACCAGAGTCGAAGCCAGAGTCATTACGGCAAAATCCCAGTGGACAATGTGCCCCAACTCGTGAGCATACACTGTTGCCACTTCATCATCATCCAGATACTTAAACAACCCACGACTGACGACTAATCGCGCATTGGAAGGCAATGAACCATAAGTAAATGCTGTGGGGTTGTCGTCTTCCACAATCCCCAAACGCGGTTCGGGAATATTCTTCTTTTTGCACACATCCCGAATCACTCGTCCGGTTTCAGGGCTGAGGCGATCGAGTTCCGAGAGTGTCGTCCAGCGAGTGCTGCCAAAGTGGCTCTGCATCCAGTCCATGAGGATGGGCGACAGGAAGAAAACAAGCAGGTTCCAGGCAAGGGTAATCGCCACGGAGATGATTAACCCTAGAGTCGGATTGGTGCTTCCTGAGATCAGCAGCAAGCTGAGACACAACGCCATTACCATGCCAAACAACAAGGAAATCGTCACGCTCGATGCCATTGCCAGGTTGGCGGCAACCCCTTTCATGCCCAACCGCACCCAGGCTTGGGGAGAGCGTCCGGCTTTGGGAATGTTTGAGGGTTCCGTTTTGCCCGGTGCTCGATTGCTGTTGCGTCTGGTGCTGCGAGTGCCAGACGCAGAATAGGCGTATTGCCCTGAAGCGGGCTTAGGTGGCTCTGGTTCAGACGAGGTAGCAGTTTCAGATGCCGTTTCTATCACAGTTCCTGGTGCGAGGGTTTGGATAAACTGCTTTGCCCAGGTTTGCACATACTCCTTTTCGTGACTGATCAACTGCTGACACAGCGCGATCGCCTCCTGGTTTTGCTCGTTCCCTTTGTATGCCTTCACCAGCCACATTTGCGCCTGAGCGTAATCTTTGTGAGTAGGCTCAGTGCCAGCGCAATAAGTTTCCAATGCCGTCACTGCTTCAGCAAAGCGACGCATCTTCAAAGCTTTGTTGCCCTTCTCCAGCCAAGCAGTCGATTCTTCTGGTGCAAGCCGTGCAACTGCTGGCGTTGCAGGAGCGGGGGACGTTTCAGCCGGAGCGGTTGGCTCTGAAGTTGTTGCCATCGGTTGCAACCGGGGTAAGATTCGCTGCGCCCATGCCTGCACTTGGGGGTTGGGATGGGTTGCCATTTGCTGGCAGAGGGCAACGGCTTCTGAAGGTTGCCCGTTTTCTTGATAGGCTCGTACCAGCCACATCTGGGCTTGAATCTGGTCTTTAGAACCTGGGGTCACTTGCTGACAAAAAGCTGTAAGTGCTTGAACGGCATCGGAGTAGCGCTTTTGGTTAAGCGCCTCGACTCCCACCTGCATGAGAGATTGATGAGAAGTCACAACAATAATTGAGAGATAGCAAGGTGAACGCTGATCAACTGCTTCCACGCTCAGATCTATCGCTTCTCTTAAGAAAACTCTGAGTCTCTAGCTGAACGTGGCTTTTGCCCCTGACTGACAAGTTGCATGAGGCGATTGATGGGAACTTATTGTTAGCATTCCCCATCACCGACTTATCTCTCAATTCAATCGTAGAAAATTTGATTCCGGAAAAGCTAGCCTTCCCGGATGCCCATGGCCATCTGCAAGATGAAGGGAATTCCGCCAACCTGGTGATATTTGTCTGCCCAGGCACGAATAATTTCATCCAATTCTTGCATGGCAGCATCAATGCGATCCGGGGGAATGTCCAATTCTTCCAGCACTCGCATAGCTTTGGGATGGCGATTTGCCCAATCATTCATCAAACGAAAATAGCGGGCAGTATCTTCTACCATGATGTAGGTGCGTTCTTCCTCTGCCGCTGGAGAGTAGGAGGCACGGGTCAACGCATAAAAGGGCATCCCCCAGGGAGAATCAATCCGGGTAACAGTGCCAGAGTAGAGCAGGCGACGCTTGATGTGTTCTGCCAGTGCCTCGCTGATAGGCATTCGGCGTTCTGGAGGTAAGTCTTCTTGCGATCGCCCATGCAAAAACTCAATCAACTCTAAAAACTGGAATGAGTTGATGAATTGGGCATCCGGTAATGTATCAATTGCCAACTTTTGTTCAATTTGCCGCTTTTCTTCAGAGGTGAGGCTAGAGGTTGCAATCCGCGATCGCCCCGGCTGCCAGGGAAACTGCTCCATCCACACGTAGGGAAACTGAATCAGATACCGCGGCTCTTGAGAACCCAGCATCTTCAACAGTTTTCCTTCGGTCAGAGCTTCCTTCACTTCTTCCACGATCGCCTTTACCCGCTTCGGCTCAATGTGGTGAAGATGCCCGGTCATGCGAAGGTTCTGGTCTTGCTCTAAGTAAGTCATGTAAATCGCGCACTTCGCAGCCGTTGCCGCCGCATCCAAAAATGCGCCATGCCGATGCCCACTGGTTCGCATTGCACTAAATGCCAAATAGAGCATGATCTGATCCATCGCGCTAGGACCGAGGCGTTTGATCAGATCGAGATCATTGGTCATTGTGAAGTGAGTACCTCATCAGAACAAATGCAAGCGAGTAGCTTACTAATTACCATTGTGTTTAATGATAAATGAACTGCCCTGGCGGTAGATAACCAATAGTGCATCAACCACAGAAAACACCCTGACCGCGAGTTGACTGAACTATCTATCCGCAGCAGTACGCTACTAACTACTGTATTATTCCCCAACTTTGGCTGTTTCCTGCGAAAATCTTTCACAAAGATTGCCTAACTTTCTCAGCCATTTTCAGCAAGCCAATGTTGTTCAGTAGGAATCTGCTCTCAAACGTGCTTCTAAGTTCAGAATGCACTTCTGGCAATGCTGGTTTAGATTAGCCAGGTTTCTACACAACTTACTAATTCACGCCGTCCGCTGCCGCGATGTCTGGGCTGGGAACGTTTGACAACATGGAGGGGAGCAACTTGAGAAGTTGGAGCAAATTGCAAAATCGAGAGGTTAGAGGAAGGCGATTGGGCGGTTACGGAAGGAACCATCACCGAAAATGTTAGCAGTACGCCAGCAAGTAGAGTAGAGGTGAGAAGGTGCATAAATTTCTGTATCAAAGCGTCTACTCTCTGATACGGAAGTTTGAATCATCTATCAGGATGATTTGAGAAACCGGGAGGAAGGGGGGTAGGAGTCAGGAGTGGGGAGATGGGGAGAAATTCAAAATTCAAAATTGGCCCGACTGACTCACCGAAAGCCACAATTCAAAATCTTTCAATTCCTCAACCACTAATTACCGATTACCAATTACCCTATTCCCATTTCCGCTCTCAACTTTTTGCTTTAAGCAACTATGCAATATAAAAAAGGGGCATGGTTGCCCCCAAATGGTTCCTTGTTGATGGACTTTCAATTCAGGAAAGGTTGTTAGGAACGTGAATTTAATAACATCGAATTTTTCACTCCCCCTGCCCCTCTCCGGCTCGGAGAGGAGTGCCGTAGGCGGGGTGAGGTTTCCGGAGTTATTTAATCCACGAGCCTTAGCGATCGACAGAACCCATAATCACATCAATACTGCCCAGAATTGCCACCACGTCTGCAACCTTCATACCGCGCAGCAAGTGAGGCAAAATCTGTAAGTTATTGAAATCGGCTGGACGCACCTTGAATCGCCAGGGGAATACGGTGTCATTGCCCATAATAAAGACACCCAATTCACCTTTGCCGCTTTCTAGCCGAACGTAATGTTCGCCAGCCGGAATCTTCCAGGTGGGCGCTAGCTTTTTGCCGATGAATTGATAGTCAAAATCATTCCACTGAGACTTGGGACCTTCTGCCATACGCTTCGCTTCCAAGTTCTCGTAAGGTCCGCCGGGTAAGCCTTTGCAGGCTTGACGAATAATTTTGACGGATTCCCGCATTTCTCGCATCCGCACTACATAGCGAGCAAATGCATCTCCAGCAGTTTCCCACTGAATCTCCCAGTCAAAATCGTCGTAGCACTCGTAGTGATCGACTTTCCGCAAGTCCCACTTTACGCCAGAGCCACGCAGCATAGGACCGGACAAGCCCCAGTTAATTGCATCTTCGCGGCTAATAGTGCCGATGCCCTCAACGCGACGGCGGAAGATAGGGTTATCGGTGACCAGTTTCTCGTACTCATCAATTTTTGGCACGAAATAGTCACAAAAGTCGAGGCACTTCTCTACCCAACCATAAGGTAAATCTGCGGCAACACCGCCAACCCGCCAATAGTTGTTGTTTACCATGCGGTAACCTGTTGCAGCTTCCCACAGGTCGTAAATCAATTCGCGTTCGCGGAACTGGTAGAAAAAGGGCGTTTGCGCGCCCACGTCTGCCAGAAAGGGACCGAACCATAGCAAGTGGTTGGCAATCCGATTCAGTTCCAACATGATGACGCGGATATAGCTGGCGCGTTTGGGAACGGGGATGCCTGCAAGCTTTTCCGGTGCGTTGACGGTGATTGCCTCGTTGAACATTCCGGCTGCGTAATCCCAACGGCTGACGTAGGGCACATACATGACGGTTGTACGGTTCTCGGCAATTTTCTCCATTCCCCGGTGCAGGTAGCCAATGACAGGTTCACAGTCGATGACGTTTTCTCCATCCAGGGTCACAATTAACCTCAACACCCCGTGCATAGACGGATGGTGAGGACCCATGTTGAGAACCATGGGTTCGGTTTTGGTTTCAATCATTGCCATAGGCAATCAGTTCCCCTTGAGATCGGTAGGCGGGCTATGTCAGGTTCGGCAGTGGGGAAACAGTGCGTTGCTCCTTTTTACGGCAGAACGAGAAAGGTACTGTTTCCGTTACACTCTCTTAATTATAAAGATCGTTTGTCTAAAGAAAAGGCGATCGCAGGGTGTTGCGATCATTCGGGCTGAAAAGGACGATCATAAGTTTGGTTCAATACGTTTAGTGAGTTGCTTTGGAAGCTGAATTTACCTCGAACGATGACGCGATCGCGTTTGCTCACATTCCTGTATTACCCAGGGAGGTGATGGCAGGGTTAGCTGTGCGTGCGGGTGGACACTACTTGGATGTCACGGTGGGGGGTGGCGGGCACAGTCGTTTGATTTTAGAAACGGCTCCCGATGTCCGAGTTACGGCGCTTGACCAAGATGAACAGGCGATCGCGGCGGCAAGGCAAGGTTTAGCAGAGTTCGGCGATCGTGTTCAGTTTCACCACGCCAACTTTGCCAACTTTGCTCCAGGCGATACTCAGTTTGATGGCGTTTTGGCAGATTTAGGCGTGAGTTCGGCGCAATTTGATCGGGGCGATCGCGGCTTCAGCTTTCGGCAAGAAGCGCCGCTCGATATGCGAATGAACCAGCAACAAGATCTGACTGCGGCGGATATCGTCAATACCTGGGAGGAAGTAAAGTTGGCAAACCTAATTTATACCTACGGCGAAGAACGATTGTCGCGTCAGATTGCTCGCCGCATTGTGGAAAAACGTCCGCTTGTTACCACCACTGAGTTAGCTGAAACGATTTTCTACTCAGTGCCCAAATCCTACCGCTACGGACGCATCCATCCGGCAACTCGAACATTTCAGGCGTTGCGGATTGCAGTCAACCGTGAACTGGAAGTACTTGAAACTCTTCTACAACACGTCTCTGGCTGGCTAAAACCGGGCGGGCGATTGGCGATTATTAGCTTCCACAGTTTGGAAGACCGTATTGTGAAACATCGACTTAAGGAATCTGAATTACTCAAGGTTATTACGAAGAAACCAATTGAGGCGACCGCAGAGGAAGTACAGAAAAATGTGAGGGCGCGATCGGCAAAACTCCGAATCGCCGAAAAATGTTGAGGGTTTTGCCCCGTTTCGCAGTCTTGCTTCTAAATTGACCAAGTGCATTTGTACTGTTACAATCAATGGCGATGTAATCACTCAGTGAATGCAGTTGAACGTGAACTGCTGTTTCACCTGGCAGATAAAGGGTTGAATCAATGGACAACAATCCGAGTATTCTCTCGCATGTCTCTCTTGGTACTAATAACTTTGAGCGAGCGATCGCGTTTTATGACCGGGTGCTACCAACTTTGGGTTGCAAGCGAATCATGGAGCACCCCGATGCGGTGGCGTATGGTAAAAAGTATCCTGAATTTTGGGTACAAACGCCCCTTGATGGGCAGTCTGCAACAGTTGGAAATGGTACTCACATCGGCTTTATCGCCCCCACGAAAGAAGCCGTTCACGCATTTTATGAAGCAGCTCTGGCAGCAGGAGGGACTGATGATGGTGCTCCTGGTCCTCGCCAAGCCTATGGCGAACCTTATTACGGCGGTTTTGTTCGGGATCCCGATGGACACAAAATTGAAGCATCCTACTGGGATATGCAATTAGTTCAGGAACTTTACCTGAATCAATAATGAACGCGATCGCGCCTGGTAATGAACAAAGCCGCACTCCGCAAAACACTGCTTCAAACTCGTCAATCGATCTCAATTCAAGAGTGGCAAACTAAGAGCCTGCAACTGTGTGAACATTTGCGATCGTCGCCTTTGTTTACCCAGGCTCAAACAATTCTGGCATATTTCAGTATTCGGCAAGAACCTGACCTGAGTGCACTGTTTCACCTCAACAAAACTTGGGGTTTTTCGCGCTGTGTGGGTAAGGAGCTTATCTGGCACTGTTGGTCGCCTAATGCTTTGCCGCTGCAAACAGGAGCATTGGGCATTCCAGAACCCTGCCCTAATTCACCACGCATTCCACCAGAAACTGTGGATTTGATTCTGGTGCCTGCGATCGCCTGTGATGCTCAGGGGTATCGGTTGGGATACGGCGGCGGCTTCTATGATCGCTTACTCAGTTCTCCCCTTTGGTCAGCCAAGCCTACAATTGGTATTGTGTTTGAGTTTGCGCGCCTGCCCCAACTACCGCGCGACGCTTGGGATCAACCGCTGCACGCCGTTTGTACAGAAGCGGGATTTGTCTGGGCAAACTAAAAGTGTCCAGGGTGTACCGAGTTTATGCAATCAACTTCAACCAGCAGGCAAGCAACTCCTGCGCTTATTCAATCAGAACTTCAACGGTTCTTTGGCTACTCCAACCTGCGATCGCCGCAAGCAGAAATTGTAGAGTGTTTACTGCAACAGCACGATGCTCTGATTGTTTTGCCAACAGGAGCGGGCAAATCGGTTTGTTTTCAGCTTCCAGCGTTGATGCAGCCCGGATTGATGCTGGTAGTGTCGCCGCTCGTCGCTCTAATGGAGAATCAAGTCCAGGAATTACGGCAGCGGAATCTTCCAGCAGCGTTGCTCCATAGTGAATTGCCCAAAAACCAATACCGACGAACACTGTGGGCCGTGGAGCAGCAACAGCTACGCCTTCTGTATTTATCTCCCGAAACGCTACTAAGTGCCAATGTTTGGCGAGTTTTGTGTCAGCCAAATTTGACGATTCAGGCGATTGTTTTGGATGAAGCGCATTGCCTGACTCAATGGGGCGAAACCTTCCGTCCGGACTATTGCCGCTTGGGAGCCGTGCGGCGATCGCTATTGCAACACAAGCCTAACCATCCCGCCATTGCCGTCGCAGCCTTCACTGCAACGGCTGACACTCAAACTCAGCAAACGATTCAGCACAGTCTCCAGCTTGAGCAACCTCGTGTATTTCGGCTCAACCCCCACCGGGCAAATCTGGATTTAACAGTGCAAACCGTCTGGACTCCGCATCAGCGACGACAGCGGTTGCTGAAATTCTTGCAAGCCTGGTCGGAGCAGGTGGGATTGGTGTACGTTCGCACGCGACGTGCCAGTGAAGAATTGGCAACCTGGCTGACGCAACAAGGCTATGAGACTGCGGCTTATCATGCCGGACTCAGCCCCAATGAGCGTCGCGTCATTGAGCAGGGTTGGCTCAACGGTCGGCTGCAATTTGTCGTTTGCACCAACGCTTTTGGGATGGGCATCAATCAAGCTAGTTGTCGTTGGATTGTGCATTTTCAAGCACCTGTGTTGCTGTCTGAGTATGTGCAAGAAGTGGGAAGAGCTGGAAGAGACGGCAACCCTGCCGCTGCTTTGATGCTGGTGAGCGAGCGGACGGGCTGGCTAGATCCAGACGATCGCCAACGCTGGCGTTACTTTGAGGCACAGTCTCAAAAACAAGTTCGTGCCGCTAAGATGCTTATTCCCAAATTACCGCGGCAAGGAGATGTAATGACTGTCAGCCGCCAGTTTCCAGAGGGGGCAATCGCGCTCTCACTCCTGCACAGTCAAGGATGCTTAGAGTGGGAAGACCCCTTTCGCTACATCATCACCGGGCGATCGCCCTCCAAGCTGGTGCATTCCAATATACAGGCGGCATCTGCTATGAAGCAATACCTCAACACACGCCGTTGCCGCTGGCAATTTCTGCTCTCTGCCTTTGGGTTTGAGGCGGAAGCCAACCAGTTTCGGTGCGGGCACTGCGACAATTGCGGCCCATCATCCCTGCGATCGCGGACTGCTCTCAATCGCCCCATGAATCCAGATTAGTACTAGCCCGATCGCTGTAAACGCCAGTGCCAAAATGTGGCTGGATTCCTCAGCAAAAGCAATCAGAATCAGATTCGACACCAACGCCAGTGCCGGAACCAGCCAGGGAACCTGAAACCCCTGATTGCGAGGTTCTCGCCGTTTAATGATTAACAACGACACATTGACCAAACAAAACATCGCCATGATCAACGTTGCCGTAGTACCCGCCAAAAACTGCAGCGTTCCCGATAGCGCCAGCACAATCACAATCGGCACGATCACGAGAAATGTACGGTAGGGCGTGCGGCGTTGGGGATGGAGTTTGTTCAGCCACGCTGGCAGCAATCCTTCGCGAGACATGCCATACAGCAAGCGGGAAGCGGTGACAAAATTCAGAAGCGCTGTATTCAACACGGCAAACAGCGCAATCACTGCAAATATCACTTCTGGGAAAGCGGGTTGTGCCCGCCGCACCACCTCCAGCAACGGTGCTTTAGATGCACTTAGTTCGGCTGGACTAAGCACCTGAGTTGCTAGCCAGGAAACTAAAATATAGATAACTCCAGCAATGCTCAATGCCATCAAAATCGCTCTGGGAACGTTTTTCTCTGGGTCCTTAACCTCCTCAGCCACGTTCACAATATCCTCAAATCCGATGAAGGCATAGAAGGCAAGGGCTGCCCCCTGCAAAACCGCTACCCACCCAGCAGGAGCTGCGTTAACCGCAGGATTGCTCGCGGCAGGAACTACACCACCCCCTAGCAAAAATGCTGTTGAAACCAGAATCACAATCAGCAGTCCAGATACTTCCAGCGTGGTGCAGAAGATGTTAAGCGCAGATGACTCTTCCATCCCTCTAAAGTTGACGAAGGTCAACCCAGCAAACAACGCTAGCACGATCGCCCAGGTAGGAATCATGGGTGCAAACGCATTGAGATAACCTGCAAATGCGATCGAGAGCGTTGCCATCGATACCAGGCAGGTACAAAACATTAGCCAGCCAACCAGCATCGAGAGCCAGTTTGTGCGGAATGCCTCGTGAATAAAGTAGGCAACACCACCACTTTTTGGCAACCGACTGCCCAACTCCGCATAGCTCAGTGCTGTCAATGCTGCAACCAGCATGGCAATTAGGAACGAAGCCCAGACCCATGAGCCGGAAACTCCTGCGATTTTGCCAACCACCGCGTAAATTCCTGCCCCTAAAATGTCACCAACTCCATAAATGACTAGCGTTGTCAGTCCAAACACTCGCTTTAGCGACTCGGTTTCTGTCTCAGTGGTCATAGGGGCTTCCGCGTTACTTGTAGGACATCATCATGCGAAATCTGCTGCGATCGCGTCAAGGCTTTGAGAATTGCTGCCAGAGATGGGTTGCCCCTGACAAAAAAGTTTGACCGCATCCGTTCTTGTGAGCAATAATAGTAGACTGTTAACTATTTTGCTCGGATCAGGTTTAGTTCAACAAAGTTGGCAATCAAAGTTGGATATGAGGTTGAAAGTTTTCAATCCTTCCAGCTACCTGTACGGCACCAAAAGGCAAAAAATGTACGCAATTATTGAAACAGGTGGCAAGCAGCTTCGGGTGGAACCAGGTCGGTTCTACGATGTGGAGCGTTTAGCTGTAGAACAGGATGCAACATTCAACATCGACAAGGTGTTGTTTGTCCAAGATGATGACGGGATTCATATCGGGCAGCCTCTGGTAGAGGGAGCGATCGTCGAAGCCACTGTCATGCGTCATTTACGGGGTCGCAAGATCATCGTTTATAAGATGCGCCCCAAGAAAAAGACGCGCAAAAAGCAAGGGCATCGTCAGGAGTTAACTCGCATCATGATCGACGCGATCAGCGTGGGAGGTCGCTCAAGCCAGCAAAAGGCAAGTGCTCAGTCTTCAAAGGTAGCCCCAACGGCGGCAACCGAATCTGAAGTCGAAGCTGAAACAGACACTGAATAACCGCACTGTTCAAGATTTTCTTGCTCACTCAATCTTACTTTGAAAGTCAACATAGGTTGGAATTCTAATGGCTCATAAGAAAGGGACAGGTAGTACACGAAACGGGCGCGATTCTAACGCTCAGTGTTTGGGAGTAAAGCGCTACGGTGGCCAGGTTGTGAAAGCAGGCAACATTCTGGTTCGCCAACGAGGCACCAAAATTCATCCTGGCAATAATGTAGGGCGCGGCAATGATGATACCCTGTTTGCCTTAGTTGCAGGCGTAGTGACGTTTGAACGACTGGGTAGAAGCCGCAAGAAAGTGAGCGTTTATCCGGTTGCAGAGCAGGTATAGGGTTTGCGATCGCACCCCATCGAATTTGATTCAGTTTTGAGAAATGAAGAAGCGGCGAGCCAATTGACTTGCCGCTTCTTGCATTGATGCAGAACTTGACTCAAACCTTGAACTACTGAATCGATTGAGTTAAAGCACGACCGTTTTGGCCGAAGCGCTCTGCCACAACTTTCTGGTAAACCGCCTCGTACCCATCCGTCATTCGTTCAGCACTAAAGTTCACCTCCACGTGTTGACGGCAGACTTGACGATCAATGGTGTAGATTTTAGCCAAAGAGTCGATAAATTCCTCAACACTATTGCAAAGAAATCCAGTCTTTCCGTCAGCAATTACTTCGCGAGTTGAGCCTAACTCCATCGCGATTACAGGCGTACCAGACGCCATCGATTCAATCATCACCAGCCCAAACGGTTCGCGCCAGGTAATTGGGAACAGCGTCGCAACTGCATTCCCCATCAAAATATTTTTCTGCACATGGTTGGCTTCACCTAAAAATTGAATCTGCTCACCATCAATGTGGGGTTTGATTTCCTTCTCGTAGTACTCCACATCGACAGGATCAATTTTGCCCGCCATCTTGAGCGTCCAGCCAGTGCGTTTAGCAACCTCGATCGCCAGGTGGGTTCCCTTCTCAGGAGAAAGCCGACCCAAAAATGCCAAATACGGGGGATCGCTGGGTTTTGGATAGAACTTGTAAGCAGATGTGTTCACCCCGTTATAAACCGTAGCAACACAATTCAGCCCTAACCGTGGCTCCCGCTGCGAGTTCGAGATGCTGATAAACGGTTGACGACGGGCGTGCATAAACATCTTTTCGTTATCCTTTGTAAACACCCCATGCAGCGTGTGCACGGTTGGCGTTTTGACCAGGCTGGCATACGGCAATGCTGCACATCCCATATGAGAATGAATCACGTCAAACTCGTTGGCTCGTTGGTAAACCTGGCTCAATTGCAGCATTTCGTAAATACTTGCCTCTTTAACGGTTGGGTCTAACCGTAAAGCCTGAGCGTGAACAGACTCTAGGGTTGCAGCCGTAATCGAATCGCCCGACGCAAACAGAGTAACTTCATGTCCTCGGCGAACCAGTTCCTCGGTCAATAAGCTAACAACTAGTTCCGTCCCTCCATAGGTTGTGGGAGGAACTCTCTCCCAAAGAGGGGCAATCTGAGCAATCCGCATGGTAATCCTCCTAGTAAAAGCCCTAAACGCAGGTGGCAACATGCAAATTGTTGCGAGTAGATTTAGGGCGAGATTTCATATCAAAACGTAAAAATTTATCAAAATCTTCGAAGATCCACCCCGCATTTGTCATGTAGGGATTTCCGAACTGAGCTTATAAGATTGTCTGATGAAGTGGTTTTTTATGGCTCTAGCCGCAGATAGAAGAATAAGTTCACTTCAGACGGATTTTTGCTTAACTCAGCTTAAATTGCCTGTTTTACATCATCAAAAATACTTATAGCTCTTTGGGAGCTGAGGCACTGAGTTGGTGTAAAAGCTGGGAAAGCATTCGCTGGGTTGCCAGAACTAACGCAAGATGGGCATGGATGCGATCGCGAGGCTGGGTACGGAAATCCCCAAATAATGGATGAGTTTGATGTAACACCTGAAACAGTCGGCTCCCTTCCTCCGCCAAGAGTAAAATTTGTTTTGCTCTCAGCGGTGAAGGCTCGACGATCGCATCAAGGGCACGGAGTAGCCAACTGACCAAATCCCGCTCAGATGAGGACTTTAAGTGAAGCTGCGAACTGGCATCCAGCCAGGATATGGTTGCAGGTGAAATAAACCTCCATTGATTGGGTTCTGCATCGGGCTGATTTAGAATGATTAACTGTTCTCGGTGGGCAAGTCGGAGGAGAGAACAACAACGCGCATGGGAATGTTGAATTGCAAACAATCGTGAAGAGAGAGCAGGGATAGAAGGTAGACTAACGGAAGAAGCTCTTATAAAGGTGTGATGAAGTATCAGGTTGAGCCAATAGGCGATCGCGCCATCCCGCAACTCAAACGCAATTAAACCAGAGGGCAGCGCTTCAACCGCTAAGTTCCGAACCACTTCTCTTGGTAACTCTGGATACACGAATTCAGTACCGTAACCAGTAATGTAGGTACACAACAGAGTCACTATCTCAGACGCAATTTGCGTAGTCTTACGCTGGCTCTGATAAGTCAGCAAGTGAGGGAGTGCTGATAAGTAAATAACCCGAGGCGAGGTAGAAAGACGCTTAAACCGTATTTTTACTGGTACAAATGGTAGTTTATCACCCGTTGGAGTGTCCCCATCAGAATCTAACAATGCTATAAACTCGAAATGGTTTTCTTCTGTACGTACAATTTCGTATAGTATAATCCGTAACAACTGTACGGGTGCTTCAATCATGTTTTGCTAGCAACTTTCGGTGAACAACTCATCCTGGATGACACAGAAGTTGACTACTTGCCCCATTAGCAGGGCACCCATCACGCCAACAACTTAGTAAAGTAACTTTTGTTCTGAAGTAACACCCGTTAAAACGCTCACTTTTGTAAGCAGCGGATTTTGTCTCAGGTTGGAATCAGATTTTTGAGCTTTACACAGAGCGTCTGAATGTAAACACTAAATTTATGAAAAAGATGTAAAGTTACACTGGTAATAACCTGAAAGCGTCGAATTAACATTAAGTCTACCTTCCTAGCCATTAGTTCTGATTTCAACCCTTCAGAACATTCTCTTGACCTTTAAGCCTCCTGCCTTATGTACTCAGTATCTTCCAATACTTCAGAGTCGTCTCGTCCATTCCTGACCTGGCAGCGCATCATTGATTGGTCTCAAGAACACTATCGCGTTCGTACCTTTACCAAAGATGAGAAAATTCCGGCGCGTCCAGGGCTTTTATATCTAGTACAACGGGGCGCTGTTCGCCTGGTTGGAAGTGCTCAGGTCAACGCGACTAGTAGTAGTGCGTCTCGGATTGCCCAAATTACACCGGAAGAAGCATTTTTAGGTTTTGTGGGAGCGGGTCAACCGTTTGAAATTGTGGCGCAATCGCCGTTTACGCTCCAAAGTTATGCTCACGTGGATCAAACCTCGGTGCTGTGGATGTACTGGCATGATCTAGATAATTGGCCCCATTTTCGCCGAGAAGTATTGGATGCATTTCGCTATCAGCACCAGCGTAAATTGTTATGGTTGAGCACGTTGGGGCAGCGCCGCACGATCGATCGCCTGTTAGGATTTCTCACCTTACTCATTGAAGAATTTGGCGAACCGTCTGAACAGGGGTATTGCTTACCCTTCCCGTTAACCCACGCCCAAATTGGTAGTGCGATCGGTTCTACCCGCGTAACAGTGACCCGTCTCATGGGTAAACTGCGTCAGCGCGGCATGATTAAAACTCAGGGCGATAATTTAATTTGCATTCCCACTGACTCTGCTTTGAATCGGGTGGGTTAGGAAGGAAGCGATCGCTACTCCTCAGAAGGGAACGTAGTGAACCTGCCCTTCACACTCCTCTGGAAATTCTGCCAACATCATGCGTGGATAAATGCCCGTTTCAGGTTTTCGTCAGCGAGAAATTTGATAGACACAGTCACTTACCTTTGAAGTCCAGGGTTAAAACTATTGGAATCCCTACAAACAATATTGCTTTTGTCAAAGTTTCTCGGAAACCTAAACTTTTTCAGATCAAAGTTGAAATAGCTTTTGCCGCTGGAGGTTGAACTATACTGACGAGTAAGGCACCGTTGAATACCCAATGAATTTAGCCAACATAGTTGAATCAGTCCCCTTACAAACTGATGCTCACGGTGTAGTGAGGATTAGTGGAACACGAATTACGCTGGATACCATCGTGCATGAGTTTGAGCAGGGCTTGACGGCTGAAGAAATCGCTTACCAATTTGAAGTGTTGGACTTAGCAAATGTTTACGCAGTCATTACTTACTACTTACGTCATCAAGATGAGGTCAAACTCTACTTACAAAATCAAGACCAACAAGCTGAGGTAGTTCGTCAAGAAATTGAACAGCGCTTCCCCTCACGAGGATTAAGAGAAAGCCTATTAGCAAAACGTCAAGCTGGTATCTAGATCTACTGGTATCTAGATCTAAATAACACAACTCTACAAGTGCAAACATCGCTTCTACAGGGCTGGGGCTATCCGTATTACGCCCTGTAGAAAAGGATTAAAAGTTCAAGATGGCGAGGATGCCTAGAGACGCAGCGATCGCGCTGGCAATGAACGACCAGATGGGATGATAGCTGCGGCTGGTTCGTCCACCGGATGTGCGTAAGGTGTCAAGGTCTAGCCAGGGGGTGGTGCCGCGTCGGAACCAACCGGAGGTGGCTACGGGGTTTTGGACAAAATCAGCGGGTTGATTGGGACGGGGAAACAGGCTAGCCAGAGGTCCCAGGCGGGCGGTGTGGTGCAGTTGAACCATGCCTTTAGGTGTGTGGAGCCACAGATCTTGATTCAGAGCGTTGCCAATTCCGGGTCGCCCCAGCAAGGTTCCTTCCAGGCGAACGGGCTGGCTATGGACGGGGATTTTGGTGGAGTCGGTAAGCAAAACCGGCAGGGTCGGCTCATGGCTGACACCGGCAATCGGTTGCGGCTTGATGTCGGGAAAGAAGGGGTTGAGGCGGATCAACGTGCCGACGCAGAAGCCAATCAGTGGCAGACCCCGCAAAATCGTGCGATCGCGTGCCATCCAGGAAACTGCATCCCACTGGGCACGCAGCCCAATCCAGCCAATCCACGATAGGAGAACAGCGATCGCAATCCCAAAGACTAGTCCAAAGTAGGGTGCGCCTTGCAGCAACAGGGTGCGCCATTGCCGACCAGACAAAGCAGTTCGCGTAGAACGTCGAGGTTGTGATTCTTGCCAATCGAGTTCCGTGTCCAGTGCCCAGTGCCGCGCATAGAGCATCAGCAGGTTCAGGCGTTCCCCCGTGGGCGGGTGGGAATTGTTAATTGCTAACCAGTGGCGATACGGATTAGTGCGTTCCCACTCTAGAACCTTTTCTAATGGAGCGTGGGGATAGAGGCTACCAATTGGCGTGGCGATTCGGTGTCCCAGTGGCGTGAGAATTTCCAAACCTTCAAGCAGGTAGCTGGTTTGCTTCTGTTGCTGTACATCGTTCGCTGTGCCGATCGCGATTTTGAGGAGGGCGCGGGCATAGCCATTGGGGTTACCCGTCAAATCTACGGCAACGCGATCGCTGTAGTAAGTCCGCTGGCGTGACAACCACAACGGCACCCAGCGCCACAGCCAAAACACGCCATAGCTAATGACTGAAAGCATCGTGGCAGAAATTTTTGTAATCGTGGCATCTTTACGGTTGCCCCATTCTGCCACCAGCCAGTAAATCGTGTAGGGCAGTTGCAGAATCACGGCAGCCAGGGACATTAGTGGAACTGTCCAGTGTGCCAGATGACCAATTTCATGGGCATAAACAGTGGCAATTTCATCGTCGGCTAACTGGTCTAGAAGCCCCTGGCTAACGACAATGCGGCTGAGATTGGGCAGGATACCGTAGCTAAACGCTAGAGGGGCTTTGGTGGGAATAACGCCCAGCGCTGGAGCCGAGATGTGATATTTCTGGCAGAAGCGGTTGAGCGATCGCGCAGTTTCTGGGCTGTGTGCTGCGAGGGTATTTACAGATAACGGTTGTAGCCCATGCAGTACGGTGAGTAGCCAATCTAGAATCCAGCGAGAACCCACGAACAGCAACAGAAACACAATCCCCACCAATGGAAAAGTCCAGTTGGGCGGCGAAGGATAGGCAATGCGGAAGCCGAGGCGAGGCAACACTTTGAGGACAGCGTTACCGTAGCTGGCAAAAATCCAGTAGAGCAACTGCTGAACGGCGAAGTAAAGGGCGATCGCGGTTGCCACTTGCGCTAACACCAACTTCACCAGGTTGACTTTGCCGAGCGGTTTCCACTGGGGCGATCGTCCTGCCTGCCGCCAGATGGGTTGATACAACGAGGGTGGCGTGGTAACGGTGGCATTGCTGACACCAGTCGAGCGTTTGCTGGAGGGTTGAGTCACCGGTTGGGGGGATCTCACAGGTGTTGCGACTGGTTCGCTGGCTGGTTGGGTAGGGGCAAAATTCTCCACATCAACTTGGTGCAGCGGGGTCAATTGAGTGAGGTCTTGCTCCGTGGTGGAAGGCAGCGGCGCATTCGCATCCAGAGGCGTAAATCCGGTTAAATCGCTACTCTCGTTAGTGGAGGTCGGCTCGGATGGTGCAGGAGCCGATTCAGGCAGACTCGTTTCGAGCAGAGTCACAAGCTCCGGATGGCGCTGAACGAGCGAAGAAAGCGTTTTAATTGCCCAATCTTGCACTTGTGGGTTCGAGTTTTGTTGCAATACCTGACATAACTGGGCAGATCGCTCAATTTCTCCCAGCTTTTCGTAAGCGATCGCCATTGCCATCTGGGCGCGGGCAACCTGGGGATGCTCAGGATTTTCGGCGAGGGCAGGTTCTAGCAGGATACTGGCTGTGGCATAGTCACCTTGCTTAAAGGCGGTGATGCCAGCTTGCAGATCGGAAAGGTACCCAGATTGGGAGATGCGAGATTGTTTTTGGGAAGACGATGACTCAGGAGTGGCCGTCATAGGATACAGTCCTACGCAGAACCCTTCCAGGATACTTTACAAAGAGGCTGGCTCTCTCCCAGAAACTACGGGGGCGATCGCGTTCAATTCTAACTCCGGGTGATCAGCCTGAATTTGGTTCAGGTTCCACTCGTTCTTAAACAGCAGCACCGGGCGATCGTAGCTATCTTTAACAGTAATGGTATTGAACAACCGTCCCACTTTTTCTAGGGCATCCCAGCCGCCCACGACCCAGCGAGCAACGCTGTAAGATAACGGTTCCAGCAGAGTTTCAACCCCGTATTCACCCTGCATCCGGAACTGTACCACTTCAAATTGCAGTTGCCCCACGGCTGCCAGGATTGGGTCGCGGCGCGAAGCATCGACGGAATACATAATTTGCACTGCGCCCTCTTCCCGCAGCTCAGATACGCCTTTCTGAAACTGCTTGAACTTGGAGGGGTTGGGGTTTCGCAGGTAGGCAAAGAGTTCGGGTGAGAAGGAGGGAATCCCCTCGTATTCCAGTTTTTGCCCAACATAAATCGTGTCGCCGATCGCAAACACACCCGGATTATTCAACCCAATCACATCACCGGGGTAGGCTTCCTCAATCACTTCCCGATCTTGGGCAAACAGTTTTTGAGGACGGGAGAGGCGCACGATTTTGCCAGAACGAGCGTGGTTCACGGTCATGTCTTTCTCAAACTTGCCAGAACACACCCGCACAAAGGCGACGCGATCGCGGTGTTTCGGGTCCATGTTTGCCTGAAGCTTGAACACAAAACCAGAAAACTCAGGATAGGTGGGGAGAATTTCACCCTTCGTGCTGGCGTGGGGCGCAGGCTTCAAGGCATAGTCCAGAAAGGCATTCAAGAAGGGTTCTACACCAAAGTTGGTCATAGCGCTGCCAAAGAAGACAGGAGTCATCAGTCCGGCGTGAACCGCTTCCAGATCCAGTTCGGCTCCCAATTCTTCCAGCAGTTCCAAGTCGTCTTTGAACTGGTAATACAAATCTTGCTCCAGCAAGTCCTCAATGTGCGGATCGCCCAAATCCACAATGGTGTCGAGGGCTTCTCGCTGCCCGTGGGCACTGCGTTCAAACAGATGAATTTGGCGACTGCGCCGCTCAAACACCCCTTTGAAGCGATCGCCCATGCCGATGGGCCAATTTGCCGCGTAGGTCTGCAAGCCGAGTTCCTGCTCAATTTCGTCCAGCAGTTCCAGCGGCTCTCGTCCGGGGCGATCGAGCTTGTTGACAAAGGTGAAAATCGGCAGTCCCCGCATCCGGCAGACTTCAAACAATTTGCGGGTTTGCGGCTCCAGACCTTTTGCCGCGTCGATCAACATCACGGCATTGTCGGCAGCGGCTAAGGTGCGATAGGTGTCTTCACTAAAGTCCTGGTGTCCAGGGGTGTCCAGCAGGTTGATCTGGCAACCCTGATAGTCAAACTGCAACACGGTGGAGGTAATGGAAATTCCTCGTTGCTGTTCCATTTCCATCCAGTCTGAAGTGGCATGACGCTGTGCCCGTCGAGCTTTCACAGCTCCTGCCTGGTGAATCGCACCCCCATACAGCAGCAGCTTTTCGGTCAGGGTCGTTTTCCCCGCATCCGGGTGGGAAATGATCGCAAAGTTGCGACGACGCTCAACCGCTGCTTGCAATTCATCCTGGAGTTCAGTGGACATGCATTCACCTGTGGAAAACTCAGACAATATTCTAACGATAGCAACAATTGGATAAGTGAAAAGCCACCGCGATTTCTGAAGCCTGCTTTATAGATTTGAACTGGAACAACCGACTAAAATGAGAGTTTGCCTATCGTTTATTCTCGTGGCTCAATCATGCCCCAGCATTTGTTCGGTTTTGATAACAATAACGGTCATCGCTCCTTTGAATTGCCCGGTGCACGTCCTCACTACACGCCCGATCGCCCCGGACAGGTTGAGCATATCTTTCTCGATTTGGATCTCGATATTCCCAAGCAACGCTACAGCGGCACCTGCCAGATTCGGCTGAATCCCGTTCGCACGGGCATCGATCGCCTGACTCTGGATGCTGTGAATTTGACCATCGAATCGGTTGTGGTAGATGAGATAACTCAGCACTTTGATTATGATGGCGAACAATTGCACATTCAACTTCAGCAGCCCACCACAGCCGGAAAGACGATCACCCTGGCGATCGCTTACCGTGTTAAACAGCCCCAACGCGGACTTTACTTTATTGCGCCCGATCAGCACTATCCCCACAAGCCTGTGAGTGGGGGATTTTGCCGAAATTCGAGATGAGTGGAACGGCAAACCTGTTACTTACTACGTGCAGAAGGGCAAAGAAACAGAAGCCCGCCTCAGCATGGGCAAAACGCTCCAAATGATCGAGTTTTTCAGCGAGAAATACGGCTACCCCTACGCGTTCCCCAAATACGCGCAGGTGTGCGTCGATGACTTCATTTTCGGCGGTATGGAGAATACGTCCACCACACTTTTGACCGATCGCTGCTTGATAGACGAACGGGCGGCGATCGACAACCGCAGTACCGAAAGTCTGGTTGCCCACGAACTCGCCCATCAGTGGTTTGGCGATCTGGTGGTGATCAAACACTGGTCCCACGCCTGGATTAAAGAGGGCATGGCTTCTTACTCAGAAGTGATGTGGATGGATCACGAATACGGTGCAGAAGAAGCCGCCTATTACCGACTGGGAGAAGCCCGTAGCTATCTGGATGAGGATGCATCTCGTTATCGCCGCCCGATTGTGTCTCATGTGTATCGGGAAGCGATTGAACTGTACGATCGCCACCTGTACGAGAAGGGAGCCTGCGTTTATCACATGATTCGGGCAGAGTTGGGAGACGACCTGTTCTGGCAGGCGATCGCTACCTTCGTCAATGACAATGCCCATAGAACTGTGGAAACTGTGGATTTGTTGCGGGCGATCAAGAAAGCCTCTGGGCGCAATCTCCTCTTCTTGTTCGACCAATTTGTGTTTCGCGGCGGACATCCCGACTACACTGTTGCCTACTCCTGGGATGGCGACAGCAACCTGGTAAAACTCACCGTCACCCAAACCCAGGCAAAAGACAACAGCGATCGCGCTAACTTGTTTGATCTAAAAATTCCCATCGGGTTTGGATACATTGGGGAGCCAGAATCAAAACCCTTGAATGTAAGAGTGCGAGAGCGTGAACAGTCCTTCTACTTTCCACTTGAGAAGAAACCTGATTTTGTGCGGTTTGATATAGGAAACCATACTCTAAAAACTGTAGTTCTGGAATATCCCATTCCTGAACTTAAAGCTCAATTGCAACATGATTCAGACCCATTGGCGCAGATTTATGCGGCGGAAGCATTGGCGAAAAAAGGTGGATTAGAAAGCGTTAAAATTCTTTCTGAGGCACTGACTAAAGACTCATTTTGGGGAGTGCGAGTGGAGATTGTTCGCAATCTAGCAAGCATCAAGTTAGATCAAGCATTTGATGGAATCCTGACTGGATTAAAAGACACCGATGCACGAGTCCGACGCGCCGCTATCGAATCATTGGCTGCCATCAAGAAAACTGAGAGCTACAAAGCAATTAAACCACTGGCAGAAAAGGGAGACGACAGCTACTACACGGAAGCTGCCGCACTAAGAGTATTGGGCAGTTTAGCAGGTTCCAACTTGCTGAATGAGAAAGAAGAGAAAACCTTGAAGTTGCTCAGGTCTGTACTAAAAGAGCGGCAGGGCTGGAATGAAGTGGTGCGGGCAGGGGCGATCGCGGCACTGAGTCAAATGAAAACCTCAGAAGCTGCTCTCGACCTGATTCTGGAATATACCGAACTTGGCGTTCCCCAACCCCTGCGCCTTGCCTCAATTCGTGCCCTGGGTGCCATCTCCACAGGACAAACCAACGTTAATCTGGAACGGATTCTCAACCGCCTCAAAGAACTCTCCCGCGAAAGTTTCTTTTTAACCCAGGTTTCAGTCGTGAATGCATTGGGACAGATGGAAACGCCAAAAGCGATCGCTATCTTAAACTCCCTGGCAAACCACACCCCCGATGGTCGTGTGCGTCGCATTGCTGAAGAAGCCGTTCAAAAAGTGCAGAAAAATGCCGGAGCCGACAAAGCCGTCAAACAACTGCGAGAAGAATTGGATCAAATTAAACAAGAAAATCAGGAACTCAAAAGCCGCCTGGAAGCACTGGAAGCAAAGACAAAATAGCGTGGGGGGTTAAACTCACCAGGTAATTCGATCGCCGCAATCGTCATGTCAGTTCCACCCTCAAGGCTTCTAGCAGCTCGTTGATCCAAGCCGTTGCCGTCGCTTTATCGGTTTCGATCGTTTGTTCTACTTCTGTTTTAGCAATTTCTAGCAATCACATTTGCTCACGGAAAGTATCGATACATTTCCTTACGGTGTAAGACACGAACAAAGGTAATCATCCCCCTTCATCTTGTGTCAAGCCAACCCGGTAATCACCAACGCGGATACGATAATAATCTCCATCGGCCTTCAATTTTTTGATATTGCTGATGTCTAAGAGACTGTCAACATTTTCAACTTCTTCTATGACGGCTTTGATTCTCGCAAGCAATTCTTCGTCTCGAATTTTACCAAGATCCTTTTCAAAGCTTTTTCTAAACTCAGCTTTCACACTTTTGGCCCTAGCAGTTGAAAGATAGAATTGCGGCTAGTTAATTCGGTTGTTTCTCCCTCTGCGATCGCTCGTTCCATTGCCACATCTTCAATCAGCTCTGCCAAGAATTCAGAAACTTCTTCACGGTTGTCCCGAAGTAACTCGATGATTGCACTTTTTAGAATTTCCTTGAGTTGATCTGGGTTTAGAGTAATCTCAGACATTGTGCCTCCATTTGTTTAATTTGAGTTAGATAGATTGATCCCCAAGGCTTCTAGCAGCTCGTTAATCCAAATCGTTGCCGTTATCTCATCGGTCTCTACCGCCTGTTCTACTTCTGTTTTAGCAATTTCCAGCAGTTGTTTGGATTGCTCCAGTCTTAAAATTGCCTCTTTCACACAGTTAGAGCTGATTCGAGTGCATCCCAGTTTTGCAAGACTCACTTTGAGAATTGTCCATTAAGAT
>JACYLN010000140.1 GCA_015272515.1 Leptolyngbyaceae cyanobacterium C42_A2020_001
TCAGAATCTTGTTTCCATTGCGGTTCATTTGGCGATCGCCAATTTTCAAATACTTCCTTTTCACCTTTTAATCCTTTCAATTGATGGAATAATTCGTTTCTTTGATCGAAAATTCGACTTCCAAAAATAAAAATATCAGGAGTTTTATTCTGCTTTATATCTGTGTTTTTATCAACATCTTTTTTTGCAGTCAAAAACCAGTATAAGTCTTGCCCATAAGGATTAAGATTTCTATCCCACCTTTCATTCTTCTGCCATTTGGGATGCTTTGTCTTCTTGAGTTCACCAGGGTGGCACTTATCGCTCCAAGTTTTTAGCAGTCCTTCAACAGCACGGAAGCTGTGAAACATGGCTTCTACAGTGTTGCCCTGCTTTAGCCGCACAACTCCCAAATAAGCCGCCTCATAAGCTTCCCACCACCAATTTTTTCTGCGATCTTTTGCTGTCTGAACCAAACTCTGAAGATCTTGACTTGATAGCTTTTCAACTTCATTCGCAAACTCCTCAAATTTAGCGAAATTCCACTGAATCGCAGCGTTCAGCAAGACCTTGCTATCTTCATCTTTCAGGTGGAAACCAATCAGTGCTTGAACCCCTGAATAGTCATGACGTTCCAGCAGTTTTTTTGCCTGTTCTATCTGAATCCCGCGCAGATAGCTAGAACTTTCTACAAAACCAGTTTGTTCAGGTCGATATTCATTACTAACCAAAAACCTCACCCGATCGCCAAACTTAGCAAGGCTTGCAAACTGCACCGCAGAAGAAATCGCTGGAGTACCTGCCTGGTGGCTGACATATGCAGTTTCAGGCTCAACGGTTAAAGCTCCGATTTTCCGCTGTACTAAAGCCAATACCTCGTTCCAATTGTCCAGACCCTCCGTGGCAGATTCAGGTTCTAGCAATAGAGGCATAATTTCTGCTGCCGGAAACTGCTGCTGTAAGTAGTCCGCCAAAATTGGATAAAGCAAGCAAGTATCTTGCCAGTAGGGGCAATAATGGCTGTCTCGTTCCTTCTCCTCAAACACACGGCTCTGATCGCTAATCAAGACCATGATTTGGCTAATTGAAACCTGTTTGTTTTTGAGCTTCTGCTGAAACTGCTGCAACAGCGGAAACTCTAGCTGCTCGATGATAGATTTATCTAGCTTTTCATAGACAAGACCCAGTACTCGGGCCGCCATTCGATAAGGTACACCCGCATCATCTACTGTACGAGTGGGAGTAAACCGTCTGCGATCGATGTCATACAATGAACCCTTAATCTTCTGATACCAATCTGACCAAACATTGGCATCCTTCACCTGCACATCGCTGCTGCCCGTTGTAATCAGCCAAATATCTGTCATCAGTTTCTTACCAAAGCTGCTTAAAGTCAGTTTCTTGTTCCAAGAACTTGAGGAAGTTTTCGACCTTTTCTTGTTCTTGCGTGTCTCCCGTGACGTTCGGAAAAACAGTCAACAATTCAGCATACTGCTTAGTTCGTTTCCAGATTGTTTTACCTTCACTATTTTGGGTTTTGCGAAATCGAGGGTACATTCGATGCCACAGCCGACCAATTTGACTCATTTTTCCAGTGAGTTCGGACTGCTTGATCGATAGCCCTTGCTTGTAGGGTCGATGCAACCAATGAATCGCCAGACAATCCTCCTCATCTTCAGCAATTCGCCCCCAAACCTGTACATTATCCTGATGCCATGCTTCTCGAATTCCAGGCGTCAAATTTTTGGGAGGATTTAAATTCTGCAACCAGGAAAACTCTTTTCCTCTCTCATAAAAGGAGTCTAAAAATTTAGTGATCGCTGTCAGCTCCTCGTTGAACGGAATGTATAGTGGGTAGGAGCGCTTAGTAAACTCCCAGTGACAGCCGATCATTTGTCGCTTATAGTCAGGCAAGAAACGAGGGTGATAGGCTCGTCGCCAAGATTTACCAAATCCTCCCAATAACATAGCAAACTTCATGAGCCGAATCGTGAACTGCTTCAGTTCATCTTTTTGCTCTGAAGTCAGATCAGCTCGCATGAGTAGAATATCTAATGTCGCATCGCCTGTTTCGTATACAGGCACTCGGTTATTAGGATTTTGCCCTACCCACTCATCTAGCTCTAACTGCGGTGCGCTAAAGCTGATCCCTAACATTCCTACAATAGCAGCATCTCTTTTGCCAATCCCGCCCCAGAGCAACTTTGTAATTCTGTCAGCCGTTTCTTCGTCAGTAATGCCGTTGAAGAGTCTGCGCGTATGTCCCCGCAGTGCTGCCTTGAACAGATTAGCTCTGAATTCGCCATCCCCGTTGATTAGCTTAGAAGTTGCTCCTTGCCCCGATAGCCCGAAGCCGACGAGTTTGTTGCCTGTATGAGTGGCAATTTGTCCATAGCCAGCACTTACTCGTGAGCCAATGCCTTGCTCTAGTGCAGCTTGCCATGTCTCCCAAACCAGTTTCCACTGATCCTCTGTCAGGTCTTCTGTACTGGAAATACCAAATACAAAAGTTGGTTGATAAAGAGAAATCTGGATAAATGCACTGTGATTTCCTTGATTTTTGGTTTGCCATTCTTCTTGAGGATGCACTACATCTACCAGCGAATCATCAAGCCACTCAGTATCTTTGGGATAGCCGCCGTGAAAGCGCAACACGCCAGGGTGCAGTTCTCCATCCTTGCCTTTACCACCGCAGAAGTATCTCACTTCATCCGCAGGGCAATGTCGCTTGCAGGCTCTCAAGAATGCACCTTTCATGCTAGAACCGGGAAAGTAAGCCCAGCCACGATCGCCAATTACCGGACGAATTACTCCAGCATCCTGTCCACTATTCGTCACCATCCGCCAGGTGAACTGATATTCACGGGTTTGTACATGGCTCTCAAAACTAGGAACTTTGCGCGTATCACAGGCTTTCTGCCACTGCTTAGCCCAGTCATAGGCTTGCTGCTTCTCTCTTTGACTAGGAATCAATCGCTGAATCTGCGATCGCCCTCCCACTTGAGCCTGAAACATCAACGGCACATAATCACAATCTGGCATGGTGTTTATCTCCCGTTGTTTGGCTTTTTGTATCGTTGCGTCCACCAAACCAGGCTATCGCAAAGCTCGATCAGAATTGCCAAGGCAATCTTGCGCTGCTCAATATCGAAAGCCCACAGTTTTTCTGACATTGCCTGAATGGAGCGAGTATCGCTGGGGTTAACTATCTCATTTGGAATAGTAATTCCAGCTTGCTTCATAATTTTGCATAAAGCATCCCAAGTAGCTTTCCAAAATTTGGACTTATCTTGTTCACGCTGGGCAAGTCGTAAATGTTCGCCCCAAAATCGCTCTAACCCATAGGCTGTGGTAGCTCGCATTTTGTGACTCTCACCCAGAACGTCTTGATCACGAAACTTCAGCACCAGATCATGAGCTGCTTTGTCGATCTCATACATCTTCCAACTCATGCTGCACCTCCTTCATTATTCAATGTAGTCATGCTCAAGGTAATCATGCAATTGCCGAATCCAATTGATTCCAAACCGCCCAGATAAATCTCGCCGCTCTGATGCCCCTCACCAAACGGCTGCCAAGGCTTCGCGTCTTTAGTTTCCCGAACGGCAACTGGAAACACCATGATTGTTCCTTCTGGTAGTGCTTCTGTGTTGAAGAAACCACCACCATCCACTCGCTTCTCATCATCCTTGAGCCTCACCCGACTCTGACGATACAGCGCCATATCGTGAATCATGCCAATCTCGTCATCACCAACCACGACAGCGGGTAATTCCTCGCTGCCTGGAAACCAGGCTCTCAGAGACTTTGTTTCCTTCAACTCCAAGAAACCAAAGTTAAAGAACAGTTTATTTTTGCCTTCAACTTTCAATGTTTTTAGCGTTGAAGAGCCGACATATTTTTCAGGAACTTTTTCATTCTTCAAGGCATCTCCAACGATTCTTTGATAGCGCTTTAGCAGCTTAGGAGAACTCACCCAAACAACGGGTTGTCCCGGACAGAACACAGGTAGCCACACGACCGAAGCATACTCAAACTTTACGACAGATTCCGTGGTGGCATCAGATTCGCCAGTTTCGGCAGGTGCGCCATACCAATAATTCACTGCTCCCTCATCCCGCCGCATCTCAGAGCGAAACCGTCCCCGAATTGAGCTACCAGGAATAATCCCGGTCTGGGTAAACTGATCACGAAAAATTAAATTCAAGTTGCCGCTTTCTTCGCCTGCTGTTGCACCTACATGCAGAGGAGCCAATGCTTCGATAATTCCGTAACCTCTTTTGTACATCACAGTTCTCCTAGATAGTTGTGAATTCTGATTCGGAGCAGATTAGAAGATCAAACTACGCAACGCCTTGAACTTCAACGGGAAGACATAAACCACAGCCCAAGTGTTTCAGCGGAAACCCTTCCTTGGGAAACCACTCGTCAGGAAACTCCCACCAAGTTTTCTCCAGTGGTCGCTTCAGCACATAGACAGTTCCAGCAGGCACAGCATATCGCCCTCGCCCCAATCGTCCTCGTTCTGTGGCTCGATGCCCTATGCGATAGCGATAAGGCACTGGTTTGTCAGTCAGCATCTTGATGCCCTCCCTGGGAAAATCAGGATGCTTTGGATAGCGGTAAGACAGGTTCTTCGATCCCCAAACGCCTGGGACGATCAAGGCAAACGCTCGCTGAATTTTTGTATTCAAGAGTTGATAGATTTTGCTGTCTGAAGGGATCTCCTGGCTAGCTACTTCCACCACGTGACCTTCACCACCAAACCGATACCATCCGTTTGGCAAAGCATGAGTAGACAGATAAATCAAACAGGCATCCTCATTCATCTGCACAGCACTCTCTAGAAATAACCCATCCTTTCCTAGAACATGGCGCTGCTCAGCTTGCATGTGAGGATGGAGGAAGGAAACATACTGCCAAGGAATCTCTTCAACTTCTTGATCAGTCCGAATTTTTCTAGTGGTTTTTGTCCATGCATCAATGCGCTGCCAGCGATATTCTGCTTCCAATGCTTGCTTCTTGGGATCAGAGTCGCGCTGCCATTTGCGCTGATCGTCTAGCCGCCACTCGTCTTCGTCACCTTTGGCAATAATTCGATGGCGCGGAATAGGCACATAAAAAGATTCTGGATCATCTTGTCTTGCCCAGAATGGTCCCGCTACATGAAGCTGATATTTGAGTACCTCATGATCAGCAACTTCTTGGTGCTTGTTAACACTAAAAAATAATCCTGAAACGGTCGCAGCATCCGGTGGAAATTTTGCTCCCGATCTCCCTACCAAGTTTTCGGGCGACAGAAAGGCACCTGCGCTGCCGTAAAGCATTCCCAGCGGTTTAATCGTAATTATATATTTGAACATAGCTGCCAGCCTACCTGAATTAAGTCATCTACCCATTGCACAACTGCAGTATCATCATTGCCTCCTGCCATAGTCCTCCAATCGGAAATATTCTGCTTCCAACCCTTGAAATACAGATCGAGTATAGCTAGTGCTAAGTCTCGGTCTACAGAACTTTTGCCGATATCTCGGAATCTAATCGCATGTCGCGCCTTCAAATGCGCCCAATCCTGATACAGGTGTGCCCAGTTTTGTCCACCATCTCGATCTTGATAGCGTTCCAGCAACCCCAAACTATCCCAAGGGCAAGTCCACTGCACATACTGACCGCTATTGAATACAACTCGAATCGTAACTCGATCA
>JACYLN010000058.1 GCA_015272515.1 Leptolyngbyaceae cyanobacterium C42_A2020_001
GTCTAATCAGTCCGACTTTTTGCAATCCCTACAACTTTTGTCCCGTACTTAGGGTGAACTTAGTTAATGGAATATGAATAACTGTTTCACCTTCGCGTTTCCGCTTAGAAATGAGAACTAATTAAAAATGAAAAGTTCAAACTAGCTTTTGATAATGCTTTGCCATTTTTAATTTTGTCTTTTTAATTACTCACTCTCCTTAGTTTGTTGGCAGAGAAGGCACGATTTCATATTCAACCCCATAAGCTTCTAATAGATTGCAAGTGTCGTGATCCACGATGTTGGTGTCGCTAAGTTCCAGGTTGTAAAAATCAACCGTTGGTGCTTCAAAATAAGGTCCCGCGTGCCAGGTGCCAACTTCTAACTTGATGAAACAGTTACCCGGAATCCGAAAGGCGCTGATGCTTTCCCAATCTGGAATAGAACTATCGCCCGGTTTTGCCACTGCCATAAACCACTCTTCACCGTTGAGCGACCCCAAACACTGAGTGACCTGACGATGGCGCGTAATAGTGCGGAATTTTAAGCCTCTAGGGTGCAACCGCATGATGTAAAAGCGAGGGGTGCCGTTTTGCAGTTGCAGTTGGGCATCGGCTGTTCCATACGACACACCATCTTCTGAGGCGAAAATCACCTGCCCAAAGGGCTGGAATGCTTCTGGAGTAATGGGCTGGGGAGTAAGTTTCAGAAGCAGATGGGTTTCCATAAGGGGTGCGGCAGCGTTCAATAGAGATTGATTCACAACGATCGCGCAGGTTTCCGCACGTCTTATGGGTAAATCAGGATTTTGTAAGTGTCGGGGGTTGGCGCGATCGCCCGTTCAACGGCAGCAGCTAACTCTCTCAGGGGATAGCGATCGCTAACCAGTGCATCCACATCAATACGTTTACTAAACACAATATCAGCGGCAAGCTGCTGCACCCGGTAAGAGGAGCTATAGCTACCCATTAGGTCAATTTCACAACGATAAAGAATATTAGGATTAATCGGAATTTCAACCTCATCGGGAAATTCCGCAAAGAAGAGAATTTTTCCACCTTTGCGTGTGCAGTCTAACGCTTGAAAGAAGGCTTTATCGCTGGGAACCGCCAGCAAACTGGTATCCACTCCCATGTCGCCCGTCATCGCATGAATTTTGGCTATCAGATCTTGATCGCGGGCATCAAACGCCGCATCTGCTCCTACGCTCAGGGCTTTCTCAATGCGGGAGGGTAGTAAATCGGTGGCGATCGCCCGTGCGCCAAAGTACTTCACCAGCATAATGAACATCAACCCAATTGGACCCGCACCCGTAACTAATACAGTTTGTCCAGGTTGAACTTGGGCTTTCTTAACTGCCTTTAAGCAACAGTTAGTTGGTTCCACAAAACTTGCCTGTTCAAACGTCACATCATCTGGAATGGAAATCAGCCCACCGTTTCGCACGATGTGCCCTGGCACTCTTACATACTCAGAAAACCCGCCACCGCTGGGCGCAAATCCGGCGGTAGTGGTGATATTTTTGTACGTCGCGCACATGGAGTAATTCTCGTTAAGGCAATAGGCGCAGTGCATACAAGGAATATGATGCAGCACAACAACGCGATCGCCCACGTCCCAGCCCTGCACCTCAGCACCAACCGCTGCGATCGTGCCCGCCGTTTCGTGCCCAAAAATGCGAGGAGGTTCATACAGCGGATAGCGAATCTTTTTAATATCCGATTGGCATAACCCCACCACATTCACCCGAACCAGAACCTCATCGGGTGCAATTTCTGGCACCGGAAGTTCTTCATAGCTGAGCTGGTTGACCCCACGAAACACCTGCGCTTTCATAACCTCGTTTCCATAAGACCCTCCGTGTAGACTCTATCATTAGGTGTCAGCATTGTGATGGGTCCGATTTCCTCATTCTGCAAACAACTTCACACAGTATTGGACAGTACTTGTAGGAGAAGAGGAGATAGCGACTGGGGGAAGACATTGGAGATTGGGCAGAACTGGGAATAGGGGCCGAGGGAGTTGAACAGTTCTGCATTTTGCACGTCTCCCTCACCTCGCTCATCTTCCAGGTCTTCTGCCCCTTAACTCCCTGATTGCAAAATACTTCCAACCTCATCTCGATCCCAAAGCAAATATAAAGTTTTATGAGAATCTGGAATTTTGAGCAAAAAACGGTAAAAATAGATACAGAAAGAAATCGTTCATCTCCTCCTTAGGGCTATTAAGTCGTCAAGGGAGACGGAAGTAGGGAGACATCCCGAAGGAACGCGCCTCAAAATCACTCGAAACAGATCTTGGAGGCGAATATGCAACTCTCTTATCGCGGTGTTAAATACGACTACAATCCTGCTAATCCTGTAAAGGCTGAATACTATCAGCCCGGTGTTGACCTGAAATTCCGTGGTGCTTCTTACCGTCGCGGTGAAGTCGCTAAGGTAGAGCGGTTAGGTGCAATCTTTAAGTACCGTGGAGCCGCTTACAGTCAGCCTACGGTTGAAGCTCCTGCTGTGGCACCTGCGACTCCTGTAGCACCTGTGGCTGCACCAACTTCAACTTCTTCAGTTGAAGACAAGGCTCGTTTGTTGACTTACAGCCACAATCAAGCTGTAAGAAATCGTCATCATGTAATGCTAGCTCGTACAGCCGCAGAACAAGGCTTCTCTGGCAACGTTGCCAACTATTGGAACCAAGTTCAAGGTGAAATCGATGCGGCTTTGTGGTCAGACTACGATCGCAGCCATGCAGCCCTCAGCTAAAGCATGAAAGATTAGGGGCGTTCATCCAAGCGTCCCTATTAGGCGAACTAAGATTTCGTAAGTCACAACTCCATCCGGTAAGTGTAGCTCTGACATGGGTTACTCATTACATTAGCTCCAGCGTGATGCCGGAGCTTTTTTTTTGCTCAAATCTTCTTCCCTATCTCCCATTCCCCATCCCCTATCCCCTAGCTCCTTATCCCCCCTTCCCCCACCTACCGCTTTAGCTCAATGGCAGCAATGACCTGCCCATGATCAGATTGCCACAGCTTCACATCATCGTCGCTCAAGGTATCGTCTAGTAAATGGTCGTTTAAAACACTCACGTAGCCGACTCTGCCGATGTGATGCGGGTTTTCGGCGACAAACTCCTGACTCACCATGATGTGATCCAGACTTTCGTAGTGACCGTTGTGAATGTGAGTGTAGTAATAATCGCCATAGCTCCGTCGCGATTGAATGTCTTTGACGTGGTACAGCAATACATCCCAGTTTTTTTGCTTCTGTTCAAACGAGATTTTGCGAAACGGTGGTTCCCCTGACATAATCTGGGAGGTGACGGCTAGACCGCCATCGTTAATGTCGCCCATCAAAATCACGGGGTAGTTGCGATTCTTGAGAAATTCCATCAGGATCACTCGCAGAGCGATCGCTTCTCCAGCCCGTTGAATCAGTGCTCGTGCTTGCCCTTTCGCTTTTTCTATTGGGTCATTACGATCCACATCGTCGGGAAAAATGGGGTGTTTTGACTTGAGGTGAACGACAAAGATGGTGCATTCCAATTCACTGGTCAATGCCACATCAACCGCTAACACTGCTCTCGAAAACTGGTGAATAGGGATTGCTGCACCCTCAATCGTTAACTTAGCCTCTGCCGGAAATACTTCATAAACTCGATGACGCAAAACTGGAAAGCGAGACACCAGTGCCACAATGGGACCCTCACCTGTGCGAACAGGTGCCACCACTTTAGCATTGGGATACAATTTGCTTTCTTCTAATGCCTGTTGCAAAGCTTCCACATGGAAAATTTCTTGAAACCCAACAATATCAGCATTCATGCAATTAAGCTGATGGGCAATCCAGGCTTTTTTCTTGGCAAAAACTTCAGTTGAGTACTGACGATTATCGTAGTAAACGACGTTTGGCAGCACTAGATTGTAGACATTGAACGTACCAACCTTGAAGTTTTTTGAGTTCATACCATTGTTGAGTTTGGTGATGAAAAAAGGACTCTAGCAGAAACAAAACAAATCATCTCATTTCCGCAGAACTAGTTGATACGATACCTGAGTTAATGGTTGCGATCGCCCCTGGACTATACCCGCTATGACGAGAAACACTGACCCCAACCGCCAACGAGATCATCAGGCAAACGAACGCACCTTTCTTGCCTGGTTACGAACTGCCGTTGCCCTGATTGCCTTTGGGTTTGCGATCGCTCGATTTGGGTTGTTTACACGTCAGTTGCAAGCTGCAATCGCTAACGCGCCTGTATCTGTTCATCCAGTATTTAATTCAGAGAATCTTGGATTGATTCTGGTTGTGTTTGGTATTTTCTCGATGGCAGCAGCAGCTTGGCGCTATAACCAGGTTTACTGGCAAATAGAGCACCAGAATTTTCGCCCCAGTCCGTTCGCCATTTGGATTATGAGTGCAGTTGTGATGGCACTCGGCACTCTTAGTATCCCTTTATTACTTGGGCGAGAGTCACAGTCACCCAATCCTGCTACCATCCCAGGTAAGTTAAACAAGTTACAGAGATAAATTTGGTTGAGTGCAAAACATGGAAAAGCAGGGATGAATCGCTGCCATCCCTGCCTATTGCCTTCTGCATCCTTTACTTATCAGACGGTTTCCCTTTTGCGATCGCCTTCTCAACCAAGTCATCCGTTACGTTAGATGCTCCACCGGGAGCCTGGCTCACTTCCTTTGCCATCTCCATAAAGTCCGGTGATTGGTTAGACTCAACCCCCGTCACAACCGATTCAGCCGATTCCACCTCAAACTGGGGTTTCACAAGTTCTTCGGCGGTTTTAGCATCCACAATTCCGGCACTCATTTCTTTTGCTGCGTCGTAGTCAGCCGCAACATCAACCTCCGGAGCCTTCTGATCGCCCTCAGAAATTGCCTCTTTCACAACTTCTGCATCAAAATTTTCTGTATTTTCCCAATCGGGCTGGGCATCTGCCTTCAGATTTGCCATAAAAGTCTCCTTTAACCGTTTAGTATACGCTTACACTAACAGTCACCCTCTCCAACGCTTGAGACTCTAAAGGCAGATTATGTCTCTACTTCTTTGGAAAGAGAAGCACAGTTATTGCAAGTAAGTAGGAAGGTGCAAGCATTTGTAGGATGGGCTAGCGTAGCGTAACCCATGCGGGCGTTGGGTTTCGTGTCTCAACCCAATCTCCGTTGTTTTATATTTAATTTCGCGCAGCTACTGACAATGAACTACCCCGCCGCAAGCGGACGGGGTATCAGAATCAAAAAAGAGCAAG
>JACYLN010000137.1 GCA_015272515.1 Leptolyngbyaceae cyanobacterium C42_A2020_001
GATCTACTCAACGCATTCGAGGGCAAATGAGGATTTTGCTAGATACGCATATTTTTTTATGGTTCATCAGTGGTGCCGCCCAGTTATCAACAGACGTTCGGGATGCGATTCGTGATCCAGACAATGAAGTTTATCTGAGTTCGGTTTCAGTTTGGGAAGTAATTGTCAAATACCAGTTGGGCAAGCTGCCTCTGCCAGAGTCTCCCGAAACGTATTTACCCAAGCAGCGCGAGCTTCATTAAATTGGTAGCCTTGCTCTTGATGAGAGTAGTGTAGTTCAATTGGCTAAACTACCACCATTACATCGTGACCCATTTGATAGAATGCTTATTTGTCAAGCCTTATAGAATGGTCTGACAATTGCGACAGTGGATACAGCAATCCGTGCCTACTCAGTCAATGTCATGTAGCAGCGCAGCCCAACAATGCGTTGGTGCGGACGGAACAGAGGTTATCGGTGAGAGTTCAAGCTTATCTGCCGCCGCTCACTTTAGCCGTTAGCTGGCTCTGCCCATAAGCTGTGACGTACACAACACTTACTTGTTAGAGTTCAATATCATGTCGATGCTTGTTTTGGGGATTCACAAAGCAGCAGCCATGCTTGAATCGGCATCAACATTTGGCTAAGCTGTTGACCGAGCATCTATGGCAGTTCTATGAGATTTGAAATTTCTACACCGCTTGGATTTGCGGTTAGAACATCCGAAGAATATTGGTAACGATTGATCCTCAAACACCCTGATATTGGGGAGTTGGAGGATTTTGTTCAGTTAACTCTTTCTGCTCCAGATGAGGTTCGACGCAGTAGCCGGGATGCAGGAGTATTATTGTTTTATCGGGCATGGCAAGAAGAACGTTGGGTTGTTGCAGTAGCACGACGCTTAAACGGAGATGGTTTTCTAATCACCGCCTACCAAACTGACGCAATCAAGGAGGGGGAAACCTTGTGGCTCAAATAAAAGTGTTTTATGACCCGGAAACAGAGCTTTTAAGTGTATTTTGGCAAGTGCCACGAAAAAGCCAAATTGCCACTGAACTTGGAGATGGGGTGATTTTGATCAAGGATGGGGTGAGTGGAGAGCCGATCGGTTTAGAAGTACTGTCTTATCATCCTGGAGACGACCGCTTTGACGCTGTAAGTGTTGAGCTAGGGCGAGTGAGTTCGATGCAGCCCGCCAGCTAACAACCCCAATGCTCACCAACTGCCGAGAGGTTATCTGTAAGTATCCAAGGTTATCTGCGGCGGGTGATTGGGAACGTTAGATTACTTCAAACTCTGGTGAAGCCGGACTGTCTATTGTGTATGTTGCCAGAGGAAATTCAACCATACCTGGAAGAGCTAAGGAACCGAAAGCTAGTTAAGGTGATCAAGCGAAAATCTCAGATTGAACCAGAAATTTATCAGCACGAGATCGCGGTGTAAGTCAATTAGGATGCAATGGGTCTTGTTGCCAGGAAAGGGAATTGTTGCGGATATAGTCTTGGATGCGTTTTAAGGATGTTTCGTTGCGGATGACGTGTTCATAATAATTGCGTTGCCACACCGGAATCCCCTTCACCCTGTGGATTTGATTAATACGGCGGGCAGAAAACGTGATGATATTCAGGTAATTTCAACCAGTGCGATCGCACAACTTGCCCAAAGTCACTAAATTGCATTTTGCCATCGACAATGTGACCCAATAACCACTGCCGTTGATATACGCAGATTGTGATGAAATACATTCCGGCTGAAGTATAGTCATATTCCTGTAGACGAATCAATACAGCCAGTGGCTGTCCTCATCGGATATGAGGAGTGGAGTTGAGCCAATCTGCGATCGCGCTACACACCATCACCATATACACCATTGAGATCGACAATAGTGGGGTTAGCAAGTGGCGTGAATTATGCAGGAATTAACAACCGATATTCTGGTCGTGGGTGGAGGAACCAGGGGAACTGCCGCTGCAATTCAGGCGGCACGACGGGGAGCCAATGTCATTCTGGCGCGATCGCGCTGGAGTCAATACAACCTTAACTTTGTCAAAGAATTTCTTGGAGAGAATTGCTTCCAGATAGAATAAAGGGCATTCCTATCAACCCTTAAGTTCTCATGTACGCGATTCGCAACAGCTACCCTTCCTGGCTAGCTTCCCTGAGGCGATGGATTCTGGTGATTGCGATCGTGATTAGTTTGGCGATTGGGATGCCTCCAAGCCTGGCACAACAATTAGAACCCTCTGGTAATGCCGTCGATGGGTTCCCAGTTATGCTGGATGGACAAACACTATTTCAGATTAGACAAGGGGTTCCAGGGGTAGTTTCGCCTAAAGAACGGGCACAAATTATTCAGCAACGAGTTGTGCAGGTTGCGAACGATCTGGCGATTCCCATCGAAGACTTTCGCGTGCAAAACGCTGATACAGAATCATTGATCAAAGCAGGGGATGTAGTTTTATTTACGATCCGGGAAACTGACGCGAAAGCACTCGGAGAAACTCGGCAAGAATTGGCAGATAGAGCAGTGAAATTATCCAAAACTCAAGTGTCTGAGTATCGTGAACAGCGGAGTGTACGCAAGACAATTGAAGGGATAGTTTTTGCTGGGTTGAGCACGATCGCCATGTTGATTTTTTGGAAAGTGCTGCAACGGATTACAAACTACTTTCTCATTCGGATTCGGGCGGCTCGTCAAGCCAATGTTTTAAATTTGCGATTTCAAAACTATCGCTTACTGGGTTCTGATGCCACCAGTTATTTATTAGGGGGAGGTGTTCGTCTCAGTCGTTTAGCCCTAGTTCTAGGTGCGCTTTCAATTTATTTACCTTTTCTACTCAGTCAGTTTCCGGCAACTAGACCCTTCGGCAAAGGACTTTTAGGAAACGTTGCTTACCAATTACAGGTCATAATTGATGCTTTTGTTGGTTATCTTCCTAACCTGATCACGCTCATCATTATTGCTTTTATTACTCACTATGTGATTGAGTTTGCCAAATTAGTGATTAGCGAATTAGGACGAGATGACGCTTATACCTGGTTCTATGCGGAGTGGATCCAACCCACCAATCGCTTAGTGGGTATGTGTATCATTGCGATCGCTTGTGTAATTGGTGCACCTTATCTGCCAGGGTTTGGCTCTCCTGCATTTCAGGGTGTTTCAATCTTTTTGGGGGCATTATTCACTCTGGGGTCATCCTCTGCAATTTCAAACGCGATCGCAGGCGTAATTTTGATTTACACACGAGCATTTCGCATTGGGGATGTCATTCGGATTGGCGATGTCATTGGCAAAGTGATCGATAAATCCCTGTTTGTTACCCGCATTGTTAGATTTCCCCAAGAAATTGTGGTGATTCCCAATGCAACTGTGTTAAGCGGTAATGTCACGAACTTTAGTTCCGTACCACGTACCATTGGGAGTCCTCTAATCATTCACACGACCGTCACTTTGGGGTATGACGTACCCTGGAAAAAGGTCGAAGAAACGATGATTAAAGCGGCGATCGCCACTCCTGGAATCTTGGTTGATCCCAGTCCATTTGTGTTGCAAACTGGATTGAATGATTTCCATGTGAGTTATCAAATTAATGCCTTTACAGATTGTCCTGAAGTGATGCCAATTACTTTTACCAAGTTGCACCAAAATATTCAGGATTACTGTAATGAGGTTGGGATTGAGATTATGTCTCCCAATTACTTTGCCCTGCGGGATGGCAATCATTCCACCATCCCCAACGATTATCTCTCATCAGATTACAAGTCTCCCGGCTTTCAGGTGCAAAACCAGAATGGCGATCGTTAGGTAATGGATAAAGCGCCATAAATTCCTCATCCGTCCAAATCCTCTTCTCAGTGGAGATTGTCATCCTGCCAGCCTCCTAACGCAATTCATTACGTTGTATCCAGGGGGCGGAGTAATGGCGTTTGAACGGTTTACACAGGTGGCGTTATGGGAGGATTTTCCAAAACATCAGTTGCATCGTAGAGATAGACAATAGGGGAGTTAGTAAGTGGTGTGAATTATGCAGGAATTAACAACCGATATTCTGGTAGTGGGTGGAGGAACCGGGGGAACTGCCGCTGCAATTCAGGCGGCACGACGGGGAGCCAATGTCATTCTGGTCAGTGAGTTTCCCTGGCTGGGAGGGATGTTAACCAGTGCTGGAGTCACTGCACCAGACGGCAATGAATTGGCAGCTTTGCAAACGGGAATCTGGGGCGCATTTTTACAAGAATTGGCAAAGCGCCAGCCAGAAGGATTAGATCATGGTTGGGTGAGTTTTTTCACGTATCAAGCTCAAGTTGGCGCAGAGATTTTTGCCGATTGGGTTGCTGAGTTGCCCAACCTGAAATGGATCTCAGGTCAGGTGCCGCTGGAGGTGTTGAGAGCGGGTGACTCCAATAATGATCGCGATCGCGTCATTGGAGTGCGATTTGCAGACTACATCATTCGTGCCCAAATTACATTGGATGGAACGGAACTGGGAGATTTACTCGCACTTGGTAATATTCCCCATCGTTGGGGGTGGGAATTGCAGTCTGAATTTGGTGAACCCAGTGCCCCAACGGAACCGAACCAATTAACCCAAACCTATCCTGTTCAGGTTCCTACCTGGGTCGTGGTGATGCAGGATTTTGGTGCAGGTAATGAAGCACCAGAAATTCCACCCCCACCTGTAGAAACGCCCAGCGATCGCTTTGCAAATGCCTGGCAAAACTACGGCGGCGAGAAATTTCTGAACTACGGGCGGCTACCGGGCGATCGCTTCATGATCAATTGGCCGATTCACGGCAACGATTATGGCGAAGGGGTTGAACGCTTGGTCGGCAGCGAGTCTGAACGTCAAGCCTTTTTGCAAGAAAGTCTCTGGCACACTCAAAGCTTTGCTCGATACATTCAAACTCGTCTTGGTCGGCGATACGGTCTTGCCGCAGATAGTTTTCCTACCAATCAGCGTTCCATCGGCGGGGGAGCCTACGCCCTACATCCCTACTTCCGAGAAAGCCGTCGGCTGAAAGGTCTCACGACTATTCGCGAACAAGATTTGCTTCCAGTCCCCAAAGGCTGTGTGGCACAATTGCCGATCGCAGTTTCGGCGGAAGGATGCCTGAATACTGAAAATGTTTGTGACGCGATCGCGATCGGCAACTACGCCAATGATCATCACTACCCCAGTGGCGATATTGAGTTGGCACCCAAATCAATTCGCTGGGGCGGGCGCTGGACGGGGACTCCTTTCACCATTCCTTACCGATCCCTGGTTTCTGAAAGTGTGGATAGTTTTCTAGTTTGTGAGAAAAACTTTTCAGTTTCCCACATGGCAAACGGAGCCACGCGACTACAGCCTGTGATTTTAGGTGTGGGACAAGCGGCGGGAATGGCAGCGGTTCTATGTGTGGAGCAACAGTGTCAACCGCGAGCGTTAAATGTGCGATCGCTACAAGAGGCACTACTGACTGAGCCAACGGCTCCAGCGGCTGTGATTCCTTTATTCAATTTGGTTCCCACCGATCCCCAATGGCTTTTTTGGCAACGGTATTATCTAGACAATCCCGAAAACTATCCATGTAGCGGTAACTGCCCAACTCAACATTGCACAAGTAATGAAGAAGGGTTGAATTCTAGCGATCGCCTGGCACAAACATTGGAAGGACGATTTAGACACTCAAGCGAACAAAATTACCGTTTGGAAATCACGGAACCCGTCCACTTGATGAAACAAGAGATGAGCCTGGTTACGCTCTGTCCATTCATCCATCAAACGTTATTAGAATTGCCAGACAATCAAGCTATACAGGTAGCAGGACGCATCAACCGTTCAGGAAACTGGGTTTTGATGACTGCAATTCAACCAGTTCCCTGAAAATTATTGCTGCCATTAAGGCACCTAGCTGCTGAACGAAGGAGACGGGTTACCCCGAAACTCCCCCCCCTCATGCACGATGGTCAACTGAGTTGGCTTACATCGTTTCACTTCAGTCACAATTCCCTGAGCACCTTCTCCCTGCAAATCCTCAACATATCCAGGCTTGGCAGTTTCCGCTTCGTTAGCTGATGAGAAAGGACCAAAGTAGTAAGTACATTGGGGAGACTGTGTTTTAATTTCAACCCACCAAGCAAGACCTAAAAAGTCCAACAGACTTGTCAACGATTCCTGCATTGTATTCCTGCAAATTTTGTTAATGGCTGATTGTAAGGCGTGATACCCAAAGCAGCATCGCTATAGCATTCACTTCATGATTTGTTATACTCTGGCACCTCTGCTTTTTTCAACTGCGCTGAATTGAATCCTGTGAGATAAAGCGTTTTAGATTGGCGTTGGCGATAAATTTCGTAAATAGCCATCCCTGTTGCAACGGATGCGTTCAGGCTCGGCGTTTTCCCAGCAAGCGCAATGGAAACCAGATGATCGCACGATCGCTGAATCAATAAACTCAGTCCCTCCCCTTCTGCACCCACCACCAGCGCGATCGCCCCCGAAAACTCGGTCTTTTGCAGGAGTTGGTTCGCCTCAGATGCCAGCCCGTAAATCCAGAATCCCGCGGCTTTCAACTCTTCCAGGGCACGAGTTAAGTTCACCACACGGGCAACCGCAAACGACTCCAGAGCACCTGCTGCCACCTTTGCCACTGTTGCCGTGATCCCAACCGCTCGTCGTTGCGGGATCACCAATCCCTGAGCACCCATTGCCTCCGCTGTCCGGATAATGGCTCCGAGGTTGTGGGGATCGGTGATCCCATCCGCAACAATTAAGACGGGCTGTTCTTCCGTAGCTTTGGCTTTTTCAATCACATCTGCCAGTTCATGGTACTCATAGGGCGCAACCTGAGCCGCAATCCCCTGATGGTTCGCACCATCTGTAAGTTGATCAAGCCTGCGGGGATCTACTTCATCAATCACGCTACCATGCGCTTTTGCCTCTGCCAGCAATGAATGAAAGCGAGGATCATACCGGAGGCGAGATGTAACCCAAATGCGGTTGAGGGTGCGCTGTCCTTCCAACGCCGTTTGTACAGGATGGCGACCATAGATCAATTCAGCTTCTTCCTGCGGTTCCACTGTCTCAACGACTGGGGCTTCGGGTGTGATTGCGGATTTAGGTTTTACTTTGGGAACAGGTTTGTGATCGCGATCAACTGTGACAGGTTTAGAAAATTGTCGAGATCGGGGATGGTGTCCTGGTTTGCCGTCGCCCTTGCGCTCAGGTCGAGCTGAGCCGGAGGCGCGCTTGGGAGCACTTTTATGGAAATTGGATTTGGATTTCTTATCATTCATAACTTTGTGGGGAAGTTGGCAAAAGTAAAGGATAAAAGGCACAAATGTGAAGCGCCAAGAGCGATCGATCAATTCGTGAAAACAACTCTCGTTGAATGATCCCAACCATCACGTATTTTCAGTCAGCGTTAAATCCAGTGAATCTAGCAAAGAAAACAACCGCTCTGGATCTGTTAGGTAGAGATAACCAACCAACGTCTCGAAACTCGTCGCTTGTTGATAAATTTCGGGTTCAACTCGCCGCGATCTCCCTGTGGTGGAATTTCGTCCTCGCTTGAGCCAATCTATTTCGGTTTGGGTCAATTGGGGAATTAGCGTTTGCAGATGGCGAACCTGCGCTTCTGCCCTAACTTGAGCAACTACCTGTTGGTGGTAAATTTGAATTCGTTTTGGTGGAGTGAGATAAAACCGACGAACATATAGTTCGTAAACTGCGTCTCCCAAGTAGGCAAGTGCAACTGGAGACAAACGCTGCAATTGGGCAGAGGACAGGGAATTGGGAGATATAGATAGATCTAACAAGTGCTGATCCAGCGTTGAGTCTGGAGAGCTTTCGGAGTCAGCCGGGACATCAACATTGGGGTGCACTTACAACCTACCAGCAGGGCCTTTATCGATGGCTCGAGTCGTATAGGAACTAATTTAAGCGACGAAAATAAATAGAATGTTCACCAAACAATTTGAACTCTAAAGGATGCTATACCGCTCTTCTGCCCAGGGTTCACCCCGATAATGGTAGCCGTTTCGTTCCCAAAAGCCAAGCTCCATCTGCTCTAAAAATTCTAACCCATTCAACCACTTGGCACTTTTCCAGGCGTATAGGTGAGGGATGACCAGACGAAGGGGACCACCGTGCTCTACAGGCAGCGGTTCACCAAAAAGGGTGTGGGCAAAGAAGTTTTCTGCTCGAAGAAAGTCATCCATTGAAACATTGGTAGTGTAATCCCCGTAGCAATGTTGCATGACATGCTTCGCTCTGGTGTCTACTTCCACATAGCGCATAAAATCAGTTACCTTCACCCCTAGCCACTGCACATCCAGTTTCGACCAGGTTGTAACACAGTGAAAATCAGCCGTGAAATTACTTTGAGGCATTGCCATTAAATCATCCCAGCTAAGGGTAAGTTCTTTGGCAAGCCCCCAAATCTTAAACTGCCAGTTTTCAACGGCAACGGTGGGCGTTTCACCATAGGTAAGGACGGGAAACCCTTTGGCCAAATGTTGACCGGGCGGAACGCGATCGCTGTGCTCCGGTCCAGGCTTTTGGAAGAACTTTCCCAGCATGACTCTTTCTCCTATGCTGTTGTTGCCGAAAAATGTTGCGGTGTTTCAGTCGAAGTTAGAACCAGCTATGTCTGAGGCTACTCAGGATCAGAAAAACTCCTGTGGCCCACGCAGCTTGGCACGCAAATCGCAGCATTTAGGCTTCCTCGTCGTCTTCGTCTTCATTCTGCGGATAAACAAAGCCTTCTGCCCGTCCAGTCAAAATAGACTTGCCAATAGATAGCGCTTTTTGAGCCTGACTCGCCGCTTTTTGCTTCCAGGTTGCGCGACGCTTATCACGCTTGGACTTCGATGTTTTCTTCTTAGGAACAGCCATTGCCGGACAAATTCTTCACAACCCTCCTATTTTAGACTAAGAAGCGTTTAGCAGGAATACATTAATGTTGGAAAGTTGATGTTTGGAAGTATTGAAAGCCCTGGAAAAACCGGCGAGAAACCGCGATACTCGACATCAAATCATGCTTGTAAGGTAAACTACGAAAATCCTACAAAAGAACTGTGGTTTCTAAATTCCTCAAGCTGGCACTTACATTGACTAAACAAGAGGGTAATTTGCTGTGGGCATCATAGTTGAAGACGTGTCAAAGCAGTTTGGCAGCTTTGAGGCGGTAAGCCATGTTGATTTGAAGATTGAGAGTGGATCGCTCGTCGCTTTGTTAGGACCTTCGGGTTCGGGAAAATCAACTCTGTTGCGCCTAATTGCAGGATTAGAAGCTCCTGACTCTGGGCGAATTTGGCTAACAGGCGAGGATGCCACCCATCGTAGTGTTCAAGACCGCAACATTGGGTTTGTATTTCAGCATTATGCTCTGTTTAAACATTTAACGGTTCGCAAAAATATCGCTTTTTCACTGGAGCTGCGTAAAACGCCTTCCGCAAAGGTCAAAGCTCGGGTTGAAGAATTGCTGGAGTTAATCCAATTGCAGGGGTTGGGCGATCGCTACCCGTCTCAGCTCTCTGGAGGGCAGCGGCAACGAGTCGCCCTTGCTAGAGCGTTAGCGGTTGAACCAAAAGTGCTGTTGTTGGATGAACCCTTTGGCGCATTGGATGCCAAAGTTCGAAAAGACTTGCGAGCATGGTTGCGCCGCCTCCATGACGAAGTTCATGTGACTACTGTATTTGTCACCCACGACCAGGAAGAAGCGATGGAAGTCGCAGATGAAATTGTGGTGATGAACAAAGGTAAAGTGGAGCAAATCGGTACGCCAGCTCAAATTTATGATCATCCCGCCAGTCCGTTTGTGATGAGCTTTATTGGTCCGGTCAACGTGTTGCCTAGCAGTTCCCGGATTTTTCAGGCAAATGGGTTTGATACCCCTCATCCTGAAGTTTTTCTACGCCCTCAAGATATTTTGGTGGAAACCAGTGCCGAAGAATCTTCTGTATCTGCCAGAGTGAGCCGGATTATTCACTTGGGTTGGGAAGTTCAGGCAGAGTTGACGCTAGATGATGGTCAGGTGGTAACGGCTCATTTAACTCGCGAACGCTTTGATGAATTGAACCTGCAACCCCAACAGCGCGTGTTTGTGAGACCAAAGGAGGCACGGGCGTTTCCGCTCTACTACTCAATTTAGAGTGTGAGTGTGGGTCACAATGTTAGATGCCCGAACAACTTTTTTTCAAAAAGTCGGTCTCTTGATGCTTCAGTCAGGTTTGCCGCTGCTGGTGTCATTTGTAAGCGGTATTTTAATGAGTCTAGCGGCGGCTCCGCTGAATGGGTGGTGGCTGGCGTGGTTTGCTTTGGCTCCGTTGTGGGTCATTGCAAGAGAGCCGGGGGAGCCAGGACGGCGGCTGAAGAGGAGTAAACTCGTGTGCGCTGTGGCTTGGGGAGTGGGCTATCACGGGCTGACGCTGTGGTGGATTTTGGGGCTACATCCATTGATGTGGCTGGGTGTGCCGTGGTTAGCGAGTGTGGCGATCGCGCTTTTTTGCTGGGCGTTTATTACCTTGTGGGGAACCACAACCACAGTTTTATGGGTTTGGGTAATGGCGAGATGGGGTGGGGTGTTGGTTGGAACTGCACTCTGGTGTGGGCTGGAGTTTGTGCTGAGTCTAACACCGTTGAGTTGGACATCGCTCTCTTTTACGCAAAGTCCAGGCAATTTAGTGATTTTGCATCTGGGGCGGCTTTCGGGCCCATTGATGGTGACGGCGGCGATCGTTGCAGTTAACGGTTTTCTGGCTGAGGCATGGCGCAGTTACCAGCACACAGACCGCAAGAGTTTGAGAACAAGTAGCCAAAGTCGCTCGATTGGGGGAGCTTTGATCGCAGCATTGCTGATTGGTCTAACCGCACACTTGATCGGTTTCAGTTTTTACAGTCAGCCGCTGAATGATTCGGCAAGCAATGCGTTCAAAATCGGGATTGTGCAGGGTAATATTCCAACACGAGAAAAATTGTCTGAGAGGGGTGTGCAGCGGGCAATTCGAGGCTATGTCGGTGGTTATGAAGCGTTAGCCGATCAGGGGGCAGATGCGGTGTTGACTCCGGAAGGAGCATTGCCGTTTCTGTGGGATCCTGCTCGTAATCCTTTGCGGCAAGCGGTTATAGAAAAGGGTGTGGCAGCTTGGTTGGGGAGCTTCTTTCCGGAGGATGGCAGAATTTCCCAAAGTCTGCTGGCAATTGACAAAAACGGTGAGGTCGTTGGGCGTTATAACAAAATTAAGTTAGTACCCCTAGGGGAATACATCCCGTTTCAAGAAACGCTGGGAGCGCTGATTGGTCGGCTTTCTCCGATTAAATCTAGCATGGTGCCAGGGCGGGCAGATCAACGGTTTGAAACGCCTTTTGGACGAGCGATCGCCAGTATTTGCTACGAATCGGTATTTCCTGAACTGTTCCGGGCGCAAGCTGCCGCAGGCGGAGAATTTATTCTCACTGCTTCCAATCTTGATCCTTACAGCGAAGTATTGATGGCACAACACCAGGCTCAAGATCTGATGCGAGCAGTTGAGACGGATCGCTGGGCAGCCCGGGCAACGAATACAGGCTACTCTGGGATCATCGATCCGCATGGCAATGTTGTATGGCGATCGCAACCTTACACCTACCAAATTCACGCTGCTGCCATCTATCGTCGCCAAACCCATACCCCCTACGTTCGTTGGGGCGATTGGCTAACACCTTTATTAATTGGGGTCGCAACACTGCGTGGTGTCATTCAGCGATTCCGCAAGATCTAAGTATCAAGATCTCAGAGTCGCGATAGGATAACCATTAAGTCACGTTGCCCTATGTGAATTCTTCTACAGATTTAACCTGTAGCAATGCGTTTTATGACTAAAAGCCCCACTCTTGCGGTTGCACCTACAACAGCTCCAACTCGTTCTAGCCAAACGATTAAACAGCAGTATCCCAATTACAAGGTAATCGTCTTAAACGACGACTTCAACACCTTTGAACATGTGGCAAGCTGCCTGGTAAAGTACATTCCTGGCATGACCCCGGATCGCGCTTGGGAACTTACCAACCAAGTTCATTTTGAGGGGCAGGCGATTGTTTGGGTTGGACCTCAAGAACAAGCCGAGCTGTACCATATGCAGCTTGATCGCGAAGGTTTAACGATGGCTCCTCTGGAAGCAGCCTAACCAAAAGAGCCAATCATGCTACAAACAGTTGACCCACTAACCAAAGTGGGCGATCGCGCAGAGGTTGGTGTTTGAGCACCTCCCTCAGGCGACAATTATTCAACCTGTCGCACCGATACTCGATTCAGCGGCAAACTTAAAACACAACTTGCCGTCAGCAGGTAAGCAATAACTCCTGTTAGCTTTACACTCAAAAGCATTGTCTCCCATTCAGGCGAGATCAGTTTTTGCAAACCAAAGGAGACGCAGTAAACCAGCCAGTAGGCAAAAGTCATTAACATTAATGTATTGTCTGCCGCTTCCATTTCATCTTTGGCGGGTCTTTTATCTAAAGTTAGGAGTGCAACACCCGCGATCGACGCAAAGAAAGAAAGGATGATTATAGAGTTGTGCAACGAGAGATTCACCATGTCAGTAAGACGTTTTGAAGAATACCTTATTGAGTTAAATCAGTCTAAGGGATGAATCCTATTGAGCGTCAGAAATCCTTACAAAGAGCAATATTTAATGGGTGTTTTGTAACGAAACTAAAAAATTAGTTCTTTGGGGTTGGAACAAACCGCAGCGGAGCTGTGATTTGAATAGTGTTGAGTTTATTGTTTTTTGTTTCAATAAAGCGTCCGTTTCTCCAGGTTCCCTCAATTCGCGACCCGTTTGCCATCACAAACGCACCCCTTCCGCTTTGCTTACCAGTCCGAAACTCGCCCTCGTAGCGCATTCCTGAAGGGTAAGTACAGATAGCAAATCCATCAATCCAGTCGTTCTGGAAAGTTCCTTCACAACGGATGCCGTTTGCTAGTGTTAGTGTTCCTTTTCCCTGCTTCTTGTTGTCCTTAAACAACCCTTCATATCGATTGCCGCTGGAGTAGGTACACACACCAAACCCTTCTAATTCATTGTTTTGAAAAGTTCCCTGACAGCGAGTCCCACCTACAAAGATGAAAGTGCCCTGTCCTTCACGCTGCCCGTTCCGAAACTCCCCTTCGTAGCGATTTCCGCCAGGAAACAGGCAAGTTCCACGCCCATTCAACAAGTCATTCTGGAATGTTCCTTCGCACCGTGTTCCGTCCGCAAAAACAAAGGTGCCTTTCCCACTTCTCATGCCATTTCGCACTTCTCCCTCGTAACGATTACCGCTGGGAAATTGACATTTGGCTTTCCCCTGGATCATCCCATCCCGTGTCCTACCTTCGCAGTAATCACTGGCAAGGATAAAGGTTGCGTTTGCTTGAGCAGATGTGGGTACACTAGCTAAGACGATCGCGCCCAACCCAGTCAAACTGCCAAACACTCGAACAAAGCCGCTTTTCAAAGCGCGAGATGGGCTAACCCTTAAACGAGTGGACTCAGTAGTTACTTGTTGTAGATGTAAAAAGTGATGCATGAGACCGTGATCTTTTCGGAGGTGTCAGGTAAAATGCTTGGTTTGGAAGGATTTTGCTTGTAGTGTGGTAGTTTGTGCCAGAAGCCTTACTTCAGCATTAAGCACCATTAGTTTAATGACAATTAAGCATCTTGAGGTCATCCCTATGGATGCATAATTTTCTATCCTTCTCACATTTCTGGACGAGTAGAAAATTGAATGTTCTCCACTGTCCATTTCAATTTACGATGACTCTTGGTTTTTGTTTCGTTTTGTGACCTAGTTCATGATCCACCTAAATCTCTTTGAGATTAGATGTTTGTCAAGTGTCCAGGGTAGCAGGGTTTCTTCTACCGTTTTCCAATCATCTTGCATAACTGCTTTGGCTCAAACTGACAAGTTGACAACTGCCCTGCCAGTGACTTCTATGCAAGATGCCTAACGAATCAGTTCGCACTAGTTTCATTCAAACGACTCGTCTAAACCCACTCATGCTATCGCTCTTCCCGTTTGTTACGCTTGCTCAAGCTGTTCCCCCCCCGCTTTTTCCACCTTCAAACCCAGCACCAACCAGGGTTCCATCGCAAGAACTGGTTTTACCCCGTGAAACCTTACCAACACAGGAAACCTTACAAGTTCAAGAAATTTTTCAACCGCAAGAGGTTCGTCCTCTTCCTGGGCAATTAGATACTGTTCCGGTCTTAAACAGCAACAGCCCAGAAATTGTTCAAAGTGAAGGCATCCTGATCTCTACGTTTCCGCCCACTGGCAAGGATGTGCCGTCGGCTCACTTGAACTACGCCTTTCAGGGACGCTTTGACATCTTTTCTCACCACATTGCCAGAGTTAGTTCTGGTCAGCCTCGAACTCTGTTTCATGGCATTTTGTTGAACAACCCTACTTCTCAACCGATTCGAGTTGAGGTGCTCCAGGGTGCCAGCTACACAACCCGCCCAGATGCCCTATTTGTGTCTCTGCCATCTTATGTTGAAGACCCGCAGGGCAGGGTTTATGCGGGACCTGGTAGCCGAGTTGTTAATGACCTTTTACGGGGTCGTCGCCAGGGCTTTTTACCACGGGAAATCATTCTGCAACCGGGTGAAAATCAAATGTTGTATAACCTGCCCATTCCTGTTGCAGGCGCGCCTGGTTCTAATGGGCGTTCTACGCTGTTACGACTCCGCAGTACGGGGTCTGTTTATGCCGCCAGTCTGGCGATGTATGCTCCAGTGAAAGATGGGAGAGAGCGCCCACCGACCTTAGAAGAATGGCAAACGATGTTGTTTAGAGGGGGATTGGCAGGTCCGCGAGATATTCCTCCCACTCCCCCTGGCTCTAATGTGGTTAAAGTTTTCTACGGCCGTGTGGCAGGGGTAGCCGTTGGTTCTCAGTGGGAGGCAAAGTTAACTGATTCACCGAAGAGTGAGGTGTTAACTATTCCAAAACGGGGACGGGCATTTTCCTATGGATTGAGCACGCTCTACCGAGGGACGTTGGGTACTGGGCAAATTCAAAGTGCGAAACTGCTGGCACGCTACCCTGATACGGCGTATCAAGCCCACGGGAACTATGGTATTCAGTACAGTTTGACCTTACCCTTACACAACCCTGCCAAACAATCTCAAACGATTACGGTGGCGATTCAAACCCCGTTGAAGGATGACCGAAATAAGGGAGGGCTTTTGTTCTACAATCCTCCAGAAAATCGAGTCTTTTTCCGAGGTCCCGTTCGGATCCGTTACACCGATGATAGTGGCTCAACTCAAACTCGTTTCATTCACGTAACTCAATATCGTGGTCAACAAGGCGAACCGTTGCTAACGTTAACTTTGCCGGGAGGGGCACGGCGGCTGGTGCAGGTTGATTTGCTATATCCACCCGACTCCACGCCACCTCAAGTATTGACTGTACAAACGCTGGAGCAGACGGTGGGGGCAACTACTTCTCCCACTAGTACATCAATCTCTCGGTAGGGTGGGCGTGCAATGAGCCGCGACTCTCCAAATCGTTTATCGATCGCTTTTTGGCTTTACTGGTCTTTATTGCCGCTTCATCGGCTGTTGTTGAGCGTTTACTTTAGCCAGATTATTATTCAAGGGTTTGAGCATCTACCGATAAACGGTCCAGCGGTGTTTGCTCCTAAACATTACAGCCGTTGGGATCCAGTGGTGCTGCTAGTGCTCAGTTTGGAGCCGCTGTGGTTTATGACGAATGCAAACCAGTTTGGCGGTATCCAGGGGTGGTTTATTCGCCGCCTGGGAGCTTTTCCGGTAGATTTGGCGCGTCCAAAGGTTTCAAGTTTTCGGGATGCGATCGCGCTTCTGGAAGCGGGGAAAAAACTGATACTGTTCCCGGAAGGTGGGATAGTCCGCAATCAACCGTTGCGTCCGCTTAAATCTGGGTTTGCAAGGCTAGTGTTGCAGGCAGAATCAGCATTGGGGGAGGACGTATCAATTCCAGTTGTGCCAATTGCCATCCGATATCAACCTGATGCAGTGTGGCGGGCCAAGGTCGCTATTCATATTTCGCCTCCTCTTTACTCAAAGGACGTTTGGCAAGGGAATGAAAAACAAACGGCGATCGCGATGACTCAAGTTGTGCAGGAATCGTTGCTAGCAGGGTTAAGGAAAATTGGAGTAGAAGCAGGGGATGGAAGCGGAGTGCTAGAGGATGAGCGAGGAGATGGGGAAGGTGGGGGTGGTTAGAGCGTCGATTGGTTTAGCGGCTTAACCATCCACAAGGATTGGGGTTCGTATCCAAGTTGTTGATAAAGACTAAGAGCAGGTTGGTTGGACTGAAATACTTGCAACCCAATCTGGCGATCGCCTCTTGCCTGTGCCCATGCCTCCGCCTGATGCATTAGGGCGGAACCAATACCTTTGCGGCGGTGTGCTGGAGCAACGTAGAGCAGAAAAATGTGAGCGTGGCGATCGCCCTGAAGTTGGTCGATTGCGGTACCCAACCAGAGACAAGCGATAACCATGTCTTCCCATGCGACCCACCAAATAGGAGTTTCGCTTGAAAAATACTGCTCAACTGTGTTGGATAGGTGAGTTAACGAGTTATCTGGAGTTAATTCCAGATAAGTTTTGTGCATAAACTTGAGAAGCAATGCCCGATCTAGAGTGGAACCTGGAAGCATCGAATAGCCAGCAGGTAGAGCCACGCGAACGAGGCGATCGCTCATGGTCGGTTGTGCTCCTTAGAGAGCAGCATCCTCTGTAAAACCAGTGATTAAGGCAGACAGCGATGGAGGTAGGCTAGAAACCTTATCTGATACAGAAAGTTGAGCTTTCTGAGAAGCCGTATCTTCAATGGGTGCGGGGGCAGCCATATCCTCGACTAAGAAAATGCGAGAACTAACAGCGACCAACGCTACCAGGAACACTAAAACAATCAACAGGGGAGCAACGTATTGCCTGAAAATCGCCATAGGAGAAAACTTAGGAGTTTTATTATGTCGAAATACTGACTATTCTGAGACTTCACTCAAGATTTGTAAAGCGCTCTCACCTCATCCTATCGCGAATTCTCAGAATTCTCAGAATTCTCAGAGGAATGACTGTAAACCCACAGCGATCTTCCGTTCCAGGGAGCGAACAACGGCAATAGAGACAAGCCAGGCAAGGATGCCGCTAGCGTAATTAGGAAAAATAATGCCCAACCCTGTCCTGTTGCCCCAGCCAGCAACACTGAAGAGTCTGGTTGTATCAGACTTGGCAGGCGTTGCGCCAGTTCACCACTCGCAGGACCGGCCATCAAGTCTCTACCCACTGCCATTAAGCTAGACAACAAAGCAAACTGAGTCGCTGAAAACCGAGGATTACACAGACTCATTAAAAATCCCAAAAATCCGGCTGTGCCCAGCCCGCCACAAAAATTTTCGACATTGATTGCCAGCACCATAACGGAAAAGTTTTTGCCCACAACCGCCAGAATGTAATAACCTAAATTGCTCACAGCTTGTAACGCCCCAAATACCCAGAGGGAACGGTTAATGCCGATCCGACTGAGAACGGCTCCACCGGCTAACGTGCCCACGATAGTGGCAACCAATCCCATGCCTTGCCGAATATTGCCAATGTCGGAATCTGAGAAACCCAGCCCTTTGCCACCCAAAAATGGAACTGCCATTTTGGCAACCATTGCATCACCTAACTTAAACAGGATGATGAAAATTAGAGTAAATAGGGACTGTTGCCAGCCCAACCGCTGAATGAACTCGCGAAATGGGGAAACCACTGCTTGTTGCAAGGTTTCGGGGGGGCGATCGCGGCGAGATGGTTCTGGTGCCCAAAAAGCAGTGGATATCCCAATCACCATGAGGATTGCCATCACCACGTACACCCACTGCCAGGTGATGCGGTCTGCCAGGTTGAAAGCAACCCATCCTGTTAGAAGCAGTGCCGCCCGGTAGCCCAGAATTGTGAGGGATGCGCCCGCGCCAGTTTCTTGCTCTTCTAAAACATCTGCGCGGTAAGCGTCGATCGCAATGTCTTGACTGGCACTGAGGAAGGCTAGAACCAGCGCAGTAAACGCTAGAAATTGTAAATTAAAGGCACGTTGCTCTGAAGAAAGGGTCGTAATTAGCGCCATTTGAGCTGCGATCGCCAGAATTGCAACCACCAGCCATACCTGAGCAATGACAATCCAACCGCGTCTACGTCCTAGAAACGGCGGCACAAAGCGATCGAGAAACGGCGACCAAAGAAATTTTAGTGAGTAAGGCAAACTCACCCAGCTAAACCAACCAATGGTACGGAGGTCAATTTGCGCTTTGGTCATCCAGGCGCGAAAGGCATCGTCTGTCAGCGCAAATGGCAAACCGGATGCAAAACCCAGCAGCAGAATCGCCGCCATTTTGGGACTTTCAAAAACTTTGATCAGGGATTGAATTGCTTTCACGACTGAGTGACAACCCTCGACGGAACGGATGTTCAGTCAATCATGCCATAGTCCTGTTAGTTGTTTGGTTTAGTTGTAGTCGCGCCAAACATGAACCAATGCTCCCTGTACATCCACTTGAGACGCAGGCACTTCGATTGGTTGATAAGTTTTGTTTGCAGGCTGTAGGGTAACTTTGTTGCCTTTGCGATGGAAGTATTTCAGCGTAGTTTGATCTTGAACTCTCGCAGCGACGATGGTGCCGTTCTTGAGAGTTTTTGGATCGGCTACCGGCTTGAGGATGACGATGTCGCCACTGTCAATCATGGCATCGATCATGCTGTCTCCTCGGACTCGCAGAGCAAAGTAGGTGGGTCTCAGCGATAGCCCTGCCAGATCCAGGTATTCAACATCGCTGTCAGGGAAGGCATCTACCAGGCTACCTGCCGCGATCGCACCGAGAATTGGCACACCTCGTTTCGCTTCTTGAGTCAAGCGAATGGTTCGTGCCTTACCCTCTGTCCATTCGATATATCCCTTTGTCCGCAAATGCTCCAACCGACTCTGAACCGGAGCTGGCGATCGCAACCCCATCGCTTTCATCATCTGCCGAATCGAAGGCGGATACTGATTGTTTTGAATGTATTCCACCAGCCAATCGTAGAGTTCCTGTTGGGCATCGGTAAGGGATTCCATAGGGGTCTGACCAGAATATGGGTACTTTGATACACTTGTACCACGTAAAACTCCCACCTGTCTACCCTTTATTCAATTTGTTGTGTGAATCTTAGTGAAGGTTTTCCTATTCCACTCCTAAAAGACTGGCGATGAGTGCTTGTTGCGCGTGCATTCGATTTTCTGCCTGATCCCATACACGGGATTGGCGACCTTCGATCACGCCATCGGTAATTTCTTCACCCCGATGAGCAGGCAGGCAATGCAGCACGATCGCCGATTGGTCGGCATGGCTCATCAGATCTTCGTTCACCTGGTAGGGCTGAAACACCGGAATGCGAGACTCTGCGGTATTTTCCTGTCCCATGCTTGCCCACACATCGGTGTAGATGACCTGGGCACCTTCGACTGCCGCAATGGGGTCTGTGGTGATGGTAATTTCGCTGCGATCGCTGCCAAGCACTTTGGCTTTTTGCACAATCTCGTCCAATGGTTGGTAGCCGCTGGGGGCGGCAATTCTCACATTCATACCTGCCAAAGCCCCGCCTAGCAGCAGGGAGTGCGCCATGTTGTTGCTACCGTCTCCTACGTAGGTTAGAGTCGTGCCAGCCAGCGTGTTGAAGGATTCTTGAATTGTTTGCAGGTCGGCTAACACCTGGCAGGGGTGCTCTAAATCAGTCAGAGCATTGATCACCGGAATATCGGTGTAGCTAGCAAAGGTTTCTAAATCGCGCTGATCAAAGGTGCGGATGGCGACGATATCCAGGTATCGATCTAAAACACGAGCGGTATCAATTAGGGGTTCGCCTCGGCTAACCTGAGTCACGCTGGGGTTGAGGTCAAGCACTTGCCCACCCAGGCGATACATGGCAGCAGAGAAACTGACACGAGTTCTGGTTGAAGCTTTATAGAATAATAAGCCCAGAATTTTTTGACACTTGAGGTGAATCTTCCCCGACTTTAGTTCGGCCGCCAGATTCAACAACCCGTGCAGCTCGTCCGTTGTGAGGTCGGACATGCTGAGTAGATCCCGTCCAATCAATGCCCCCATTGGATTACATCCTTTTCAAAACTGTCTAAAACCCTATCAAATCCTGACGGGTTAGCCTAGCTAAAACCCTATCAGGTTCGTCAAGGTTTTATAAATTCAAGAGGGGGTGGGGCGATCGCTCTCATGAGGTTCATGATCACTCTGCTCAATCACTGCCTGAATTTCGGCAATTAGGCGGGCTTCGGCTGTCAAAAGTTCTTGGGTTTTGGAGTCTAGCTCTGCCTGGAACGTGTCTAATCTGTCAGAAGATTCTGATTCAGCAACCAGTTCAACTTCGATGACCTGATTAGCGATCGCGGTCTCTGCCAAGGACTCTGATTCACCAACTTCTGGGTTGTTATCAGCTTCAGGGGATGCCTCTGTAAGCAACGTCTCTGGCGTTGAACTGGTTGCTGCGGGCGCATTTTCGTCTGGCTGAGCGGATTCTGCGATAAGGGAATCTGCAACGGCCCTTGATTCTGCGGTATTCGCTACTGAATCGTCTATATTGCTTGCAGGTTCAGCCATCTGCTCAGGTGTTTGGGTCTCCCCTTTAGGAGAAGACTCCTCAAGCGAGATAGCCTCCGCATTCTCAGAGATCGCGGTTTCTTGGACGAGTTCTGGGGTTGCCCAGTTGACGATCGCAGCCGTCAGCCCTTCCAGGGTGTATTCCTCCGCCTCAATGTCCACCCGTCCTAGCAATGTCTGACAACTGGCACTGGTTTGCGGACCAATCGAGGCAATCCCAACATTCTGTAGCCAGGTTTGCCAATCGGCGGTAACTGATTGCAGAAGCTGGCAAAAATGCTGCACCGTTTTGGAACTGGCGAAGGTAACGACATCGACTTTGCGCTTCTGTAACGCTCTCAAAGTTTGCGGAGCGATCGCCTCCGGGCAACGCGATTCATACGCCGCCACCTCCCGCACTTTTGCGCCCTGGCTGGTAAATCCTTTCACTAACACTTCACGCCCGCCACTTTCCACACGGGGAAACAGCACCCGCAAGCCAGACAGCGGTTCAGGAAAGTTTGCCACAAGCGAATCGGCAACAAAGTTGGGCGGCACAAAATCTGGCTGTATCCCCAACTTGAGCAGGCGTTGCGCCGTTTTTTCACCCACCACCGCAATTTTGATATTGGTTGAGAAAGTACGCTCTCCGGTCACTTCCTCTAATCGTTGGAAGAAGTAATCTACGCCATTGGTGGAAGTCAAGATCAACCAATCGAAGTCGTCGATGTGGGCGATCGCTCGATCCAGATCGCGCCAGCTAGACGGTGGACCAATCTCCAGCGTTGGCATTTCAATCACTTGCGCGCCCTGTTCCTGCAACAACAAGGTGAACTGGCTGGATTGGCTGGCAGCACGAGTCACAAGAATAGTTTTGTCGGCGAGGGGAAGAAGGCTAGGAGATGGGGGTTGGGGGATAGGGGCTGGGAGGGGGGAGTTGGGGGGGTGAGGTAAATCCATACCCGATCCCCGATATTCGATACCCTGATTGATCTCTTGATTGATCTCTTCTGACTCCTGACTCCCGACTCCTAACTCCTCCAATCTAGAATCTCCAGTCGGCAGTCTCAAATCCTTCTGCGTTCTAGCTTCTGGCTCCTGCCTTTTGCCTTCTGCCTTCTGTCTTTTGCCTTGCTCTCCAACGTATGCCCGCAGTTTTACAACTTCGCCAACCACAATCACACAGGGAGATAGCGAAATTCCGGCTGTTTTATCCAAAATGGTGTTGAGGGTGCCGTCCCAAATTTGCTGTTGTTCACGTCCGGCGTAGCGAATGATGGCGATGGGGGTGTAGGGCGATCGCCCATGACCGCGCAAGCGACGCACAAGTTCGGGGAGGGTGCGCCCACCCATGAGAAACACCAGCGTATCGAGCTTGGTTAGAGATACCCAATTTAAAGCATCCGGAGCATGGGCAGTGACTACGGTAAAACTCTGGCTCAACTGCGGGTCGGTGAGGGGAATGCCTGCCATGAGCGGCGCAACTAGCGCGGATGAGAGTCCTGGAATAATCTCAAACTCACAATCTGCCTGTTTCAATGCGCCAATTTCAGACTGTGCCCGTCCAAAAATAAACGGGTCACCATTTTTCAGCCGCACCACTAACTTGCCTTGCTGGCAATGCTCGACAATGAGACGATTAATCTCTGCCTGAGGAGTACTGGGCTGCCCGCCACGCTTGCCTACATCCAGTTTCAAGCAGGTTTTGGGCACCAGTTCGATTAGTTCGCCATCCACCAGCGCGTCGTACACCAGCACTTCTGCCTGTGCCAAAATTTCCTGCGCCTGCACGGTCAGGTAAACAATATCTCCGGGACCGGAGCCGACTAAGTAGACTTTGCCTGCTCGTTCAGCCATACCCTCATTACTCTTTAATCTGCTGTGTCTAGTTTAGGCGCTGGATTGCATTATCTGCTGGAATTTCGAGTCATGGCACGGTGCTTGCAAAAATCCATTGAATTGGGAGAGCGCAAGATTTCGATAAAACAGGGCAAGAATCGGGCTTCAGGAATTGAGAGACTTTTTTTAATCTAGAGTCATCGAGCAATAGAACTCAGCTCGCAATGACTCAAACCACAGGAGATACACGATGAAATTCCAAATGCTACTCCCAATTGGCGCGATCGCTCTGGTTTCGTTGATGAATTTTCCCACTGGTGCAAGCATGATTCTTCCTGCCAATGCTAGCGAGGCAACCCAAATGACATTTCAACCATCGGCAACGTTCAAACCTGGAGTCAATCGCATCACATTTCAAAGTGAAGGCGAGAAGATGGTTGGCAATCTCTATTTGCCTGCCTCCTATAAACCTGGCGACAAACTCCCTGGTGTGGTGGTGACAGGTGCCTGGACAACTGTGAAAGAGCAGATGCCCGCTGTCTATGCTCAACGGTTGGCAGCTAAAGGTTTTGCCGCATTAGCATTTGATTTTCGCTACTGGAGAGAAAGTGGTGGTGGGACTCGCCAGTATGAATCTCCAGCAGCAAAAGTGCAGGATATTAAGAACGCAGTTGCCTATCTCAAGACGCTTCCGGTGGTAGATAGCGATCGCATTGGCGGCTTGGGCATTTGTGCTAGTGCAGGCTACATGGCAAAAGCAGTTGCCGAAGATGCTAACTTCAAATCTTTTGCTACGGTTGCTGCCTGGTTACACGATCCGCGATCGCTCAGTGCTTTATTTGGGGTAGAAACGGTGCAACGCCGGGATGCACTGGGGAAAGCGGCCCGACAAAAATTCGATCGCACGGGCAAAGTGGAGTACGTGCCAGCCTATGCCCAAACAGATTCAAATGCGGCCATGTCAGGCGACCTCAGCTACTACGGTAGTCGGGAGCGGGGCGTGATTCCGCAATGGACAAACCGCTTTGCTGTAATGTCCTGGCACGAATGGCAAAACTTTAACGGCATGGAAATTGCCGCCAAAATTCAAGCACCCACCCTGATAGTGCATAGTGATGGCTCTGCCTTGCCCGACAATGCCCGCAAATTTTATAGCCAACTCGGTGGACAAAAGCAACTGGTCTGGGCAGAAGGGCAACACCTGGACTTCTACGATCGCGATCCCCAGGTTTCTACTGCGGTTGAAGCCGTGGCAAACCATTTCCAGAAAACCCTGGGCAGTGCAACCTTTTCCCAGCAGTAGCAACAACGACCACGGAAGAACGCTGGGAAGAATGAATGGGATTTTTAATGGGTAAAGGTGGGTTAACAGAACGGGATGAAATTATCAATGTCCTAAAATCCAAACTCGCCTATGGCATCCAACAGCCCGTATTCAACCGTGATGTTCTTCCATTCGTTCGTAGCAAAAGCGATGGCTGATGGGTCATGAATCTCGCTTGTGTGTGGCTTCCTGTTGATTCGGATTAGGCAATCCTGCCAGAACTCACAAGATTATTGAAAATTCGGTATGGTATCGGTGCAGCGCGATCGCAGGAGACAGACGCATGAAAGTTGGCTTTATCGGTACAGGTTTGATGGGGTTGCCAATGGCAGAGCGAGTATTGAACGCCCAACTCCCGCTGATTGCTTACAATCGCACCCCAGAGAAGTTAAAACCATTGCAGCAAGCTGGAGCCGAACTTGCTCTCTCGCCAGAAGCATTGATTCGCGCCGTGGATTGCATTGTGCTGATGTTGACGAATGCCGAGGCAATTCGAGCAATGGTGCTATCTGAAACCAGCCGAATTGCATTGGCAGGAAAAACGGTGATTCAAATGGGGACGATCGCTCCAATGGAAAGCCGTGCTCTGTGTAAAGACGTGACTACAGCAGGAGGTGCCTATTTAGAGGCTCCGGTGCTGGGCAGCATTCCCGAAGCCAAAGCTGGAAAGTTGATTGTGATGGTGGGTAGTACACCAGAACAGTTTGAACAGTGGCAACCCGTTTTGTGTTGCTTTGGAGCTGAACCGCGACGAGTGGGAGATGTGGGAACCGCCGCGGCGATCAAACTGGCATTGAATCAACTAATTGGTTCGTTAACCGCTGCCTTTGCCACCAGTCTGGGTTTTGTGCAGCAGCAAGGAGCCGATGTTGAGATATTCATGCAAATTTTGCGGGGCAGTGCATTGTACGCGCCGACTTTTGATAAGAAGCTTCAACGGATGCTGGAACGAAATTATGCCAATCCCAACTTCCCAACCAAACATTTGCTGAAAGACACAAACCTGTTTTTGCAAGAAGCGGAAGCAGCGAGGCTGAATCCTGAAATTCCAACAGCCGTTCAAACTATTTTGGAGCGGGCAATGGATTTGGGCTTGGCGGAAGACGATTATTGCGCGCTGTTTTCAGCGGTAGAGCAAACCGCTTAGACATGGGAATTCAATTAGGCGATCAATTTTATGGGATGGGCAAGATACCTATCATGCATATCCGAGACCATTTTCCGCCCTATTGAATCCATGCTCCTTCCGTTTGTTGAGGCGTATGTAGAGCTGACAGCTTTTTAAACTGGCAGGCGATTGATATTTTGGTTGGAGCCAATTACAACCATCGCCGAACCGCGTTCTAGCCGCTTGTTGGGTGGAGGATTGATCTCGAATTTGCCATCCTGGCTGACTGCTAGCAGGTTTAAACCGTAAGAACTACGCAAACGCAGGTCGGAAATGGTTTTGCCGTCAAATTGATCGGGCACGATAACTTCAACGATGCTGTTATCGGGGTCAAGTTCAAAGCGATCGAGAATGCCGGGACGGGTGAGGGATTGCGCCAGAGCGCAGCCGCATTCATGCTCTGGAAAGACCACATGATCAGCTCCCACCTTCTTGAGCAACTTCATGTGCACTTCGGAAGAGGCTTTAGCGACGATGTGGGGAACTCCACCTTCTTTGACATTCAGCGTGGTGATGATGCTTTCCTGGACGAAATTACCGATCGCGACAATCACAGTATCTTGCTCAAACACTCCCGCTTCTCGGAGGGCAGCGGGTTGGGTTGAGTCGAGCTGGCGGGCATGAGCGGCGATGTTATCTGCTAACACTTGGGCCACCCGACTTTCGTCTGAATCCACACACAAAACATCGTATCCCTGTCGATTCAGTGTTGAGGCAACGGCACGCCCAAATCGCCCTAACCCGATAACGGCAAACTGCTTATTTTTGCTGTGAGTCCGCAAACTGTGAAAAAAGCTCAGGGATGAAAGGTTGACCAATACCATTTCGGCACCGGGGTCTCCCAACGGGAGAAGTGCCGCCTCCAAAGACGACAAAAAAAGGGTTAACCAAGTTCAAAGCTTAGTTATCTAACTTAACAGACTGCAAGGGTGCGATCGCGCTTCTTCACAAAATCGTTTTTACCCCAGTAGTTTTTACCCTACCAAAAGATTTTCCTCTGGGTAACGAACAAAACTAGGTTTCGGATCTCCAATCACCGCAGCCATCAGGAGCAACACTCCTACCCGCCCAACGTACATCATGGCGACTAATACTAGCTTAGCGAACACTGAAAAATCTGCATTGAGGGTAATCCCGGTTGAAAGCCCCACCGTACCAAAGGCAGACACAACTTCAAACAGAATTTGAATAAACGCAAATTCTGGATCTGAAAAGGAGATTAGCATCGTTCCAAGCATCACGGCTGCCAGTGACCCTACCACAACCCCTACAGCTTTTAAGATCAGCGGCACCGGAATTTGTCGCTCATAGAGGTAGACCTCTTCTTTACCGTACAAAATTGCTTTGGTGCAACTGGTTAATATCCGCAGCGTTGTGGTTTTGATGCCGCCTGCCGTACCACCGGGGCTACCACCGATAAACATCAAACCGATTGTGATGAATAACCCTGTTGCAGTCATTTTGCCGACATCAATGGAGTTAAAGCCTGCGGTTCTAGACGTGACTGATTGAAACCAGGCCGCCATCAGTTGAGTAGGAAAGTTCATTGGTGCCAATGTGGCCGGGTTTTGAGCTTCTACTAGAAGGAATGCAATCGTTCCCACTGTCAGCAGAATGAGAGTAGTACTAACGGCAACCTTGAAGTTCAGCGACAAGATGATCTGGTGAGGTTTTCTGAAAATCCGTTCATTCAGCCAAAGATACATTTCAAAAATCACTTCGTACCCAATACCACCAAAAATAATGAGTCCCGGAATGACTAAATTAATCAGAGGCGAGGCTTGATAGCTCATTAAGTTGTCGGAAAATAAACTGAAACCTGCGTTGTTCCAGGCACTGATGCTGTGAAACACGGCTAACCAGAGTGAGTAATCTAATCCATGTTTGGGAGTAAACACAATTAGTAGCAGAAATGCACCCGTAATTTCAAAAATTAGGGTGGTGGCAATAATCGATCGCAGCAGCATACTGATTCCATTCAGTTCGCTGCGATCAAGGGCTTGCTGCATGGCGACTTTTTGCCTCAAACCCATCTTGCGCCCCAGCAGCAGCAGCAGGAAGGTGGTTGCCGTCATGTATCCCAGCCCACCAATCTGAATCAGGGCGACGATAAAGATATGACCCCAGGTAGAAAAATATTTGGCGGTATCAACAACTACATGCCCCGTTACGCAGACAGCGGAAGTAGCGGTAAACAATCCGACAATAACGCTGTCCCAGGAGAAAATGCCTGCGGTTGTGGAGAAGGGCATTGACAACAACAGCGTACCGACGGCAATTACTGCCAAGAATCCAAGACAGATAGTACGAGAGACAGTCATGCGGCGATCGCCTGCAAAAGTATGAGCAATCTATTGTTGCATTTTCTATCCGTTCTCTACGTCCCACGCGGCCTGGAAAAAGTCACATTCACACAACATCGCATAGCGATAGCTAGAATAGGCAGTTGGTATCGGGTTCGCGTATCGTTCAATCAGGTTTTCTAATTGCAATGTCAGGTCTGTAAACCCCTCGCTACTGTACGTCCGAATCCAATCTGCGTAGGAATGATCCGGGATACCCGCTTTCGCTAACTCCTTTCCCAGGAACAAATACAGCCGCATACAGGGTGCCATTGCCACTGCCGTCATGCCGATATCCTGGCTCCATGCAGTGGCTAATAAAAAATCAGTATAGCGGCGGGTTGCCGCTCCCGGTTCTATTTGCTGTAAGTCTACACCCCACTCCAATGCGTATTTACGATGCAGGCGCAATTCTTCCAACACACCACTTGCCAGGCAATGAAACACTTCAAAGCCACTGAGGTCTGCGGATTTGGCAGCGGCAATGCTGTAGGCACGGGCAAACCCCGTCAGAAAAAAAGCATCTTGCCCCACGTAGTAGGCAAATTTCGCTTTCGCCAAACTGCCATCAGCAAGCCCCTGAACAAATGGAGTGTACAAGCAGGCGATCGCCAAATCCTGATTGGCGTGCCACATGCTATCCGCGATCGTCATAGACTTTCTCAGTGAAGAGTTCCACCGAACCGAATCTTTTCAAGATGTCACCCATGAACCTTTCCTATGCTCTCAAATCCGGTGCTTGCTGCCTAGTCATCTTAGCGGCAGGTTGTCAGGCAACTCCTCCTTCCCCAACTCCTTCTCCCAGTGTGCAGGCTTCAGCCAATCCAGTCGTTTCACCCTTCCCCACTCCACCCGCCAAATCGGCAACCGTCAAAACCTTTGAAAAACGACTACGAGGACACTTGATTAAAAAGGCAGGAATTCCGATTCAAACGGTAAGTTGCCCTGCACAAGTGGATGTGAAGACACAAGCCCCATTTTTCTGCGAAGCCACCACGGAGGGAAAAACTTTTACCGTTGTTATTAACCCCAAAAGCAATACCACCACCGACAAAAGTGAACTCCGCTGGAGCACAAAAGGATTGCTCGTTTTGCCGAAATTAGAACAAACTATCCAACAGGGGATTCAAAAGCAGTTTCGTCTGGATGTGAAGGCAAACTGTGGGGGGAAGGTGCGCGTTGCCAAACCCGGTGAGACGTTTCAATGTAAAGTCACAGATAGCCGGGGACAAACCAAACCTGTGACAGTTCGAGTGGATGACGAGCAAGGGAATGTGACGTGGAGGTTGTGAGTTGGGGAGTAGGGGATAGGGGATGGAAACTGTAAGAGCAATGCCGTGTGCTTGTCTACGGCGGCGGTGAAAGACAAAAGGGTGATGTTTCAGTGGGAGGAGAACGGGAAATGCAGGGGCTAAATCAGCAAATTCAACAGTTTTATGATGCCTCTTCGGGGCTGTGGGAGCAGATTTGGGGTGAACACATGCACCATGGCTATTACGGGGTGGATGGCACCTTGAAGAAGGAGCGGCGAGAGGCACAGATTGATTTGATTGAAGAATTGCTGACTTGGGCGGATGTGCAGCAGGCGACTGAAATTTTAGATGTGGGCTGTGGAATTGGGGGCAGTAGTCTTTATCTGGCTGCCAGGTTTAAAGCTTCGGTAACGGGGATTACATTGAGTCCGGTACAGGCGCAACGAGCCAGCGATCGCGCCAAATTCGCAGGCTTATCTCAGTCCACTCAGTTTTTGGTGGCAGATGCCCAGAACATGCCCTTTGCCGATCATTCGTTTGACTTTGTCTGGTCCCTGGAAAGTGGTGAACACATGCCAGACAAGATGAAGTTCATGCAAGAGCTGTGTCGGGTGCTGAAACCGGGTGGCAAGTTATTGATGGTGACCTGGTGCCACCGTCCAATCGATCAGCAACCTCTAACGGAAGATGAACAGGCGCATTTAGAAGAGATTTATCGGGTGTATTGCTTACCCCATGTCATTTCGCTGCCAGAGTATGAGCAAATTGCGCGATCGCTCCCTCTCCAAAACATTCGCACTGCCGATTGGTCTAAAGCGGTTGCTCCCTTTTGGGAGGTGGTGATTGATTCTGCCTTTAACCCAATGGCGATCGTGGGATTGTTATTTTCTGGTTGGAAAACAATTGAAGCAGCCTTATCTCTTAACTTGATGAAAACTGGCTACGAACGAGGCTTGATTCGCTTTGGGTTATTATCTGCCACGAAGGAATAAATTTCGCGGTTGCAGTACCCTTTAGACAAGCCGAATGTTGGCTTGGTAATGAGTATTCAATTTCTTCAGTAAGCAAACCAGCGCAGGTTGATGCAAGTCTGCAATCGCCGAATTTTGGTGTAGTAAACTGAAGGTTCTGGGATTCCTTGTTGATTAAAACCTTTGATCCATGAGCTATGTTGTTGCCGTTTTGAGCGATCGCATCCAGGCAGAAGCCGCTTACTCCGAACTTGAAAAAGAAGGCTTGCCAATGGATTGCATTTCAATTCTGGGTAAAGGCTACAAGTCAGCCGATGAATTTGGTCTAATTGACCCGAAAGAACGGGCAGGGCGTTTGGCAAAACTAATGTCTTTTTGGTTAGTTCCGTTTGGGTTTGCTGCTGGGTTCACCTTTAGCCTGATCACCGATCTCAACACGTTTGCCTGGGCAGGAGAAATCGGCAATCACATTATTGGAGGATTGTTGGGTGCAGCTTCTGGCGCAATGGGTAGCTTTTTTGTGGGGGGTGGAGTTGGATTGACGAGTGGCAGTGGAGATGCGCTTCCTTATCGTAATCGCCTCAGTTTGGGTAAGTATCTAATTATCGTTCAAGGAAATGAAGTGCAAAATTTAAAAGCGTCTGGAATCTTACGACGATTTAAACCTGAGAATATTCAGGGTTACAGCGATTATTGATATTGCTTGTGACGACAATCACACGAAAAAAATCGGCAAATCACCTCACCTATGAGATGGGGGAAAGAGACTGGTAGAACCACTCTATTCCTGAAGTCGTAGTGCTATGTCCGATTCTATTTCTACCAAACCCGTGATTGTGATTAACGCGATCGCAATTACTATCGCTTTAGCTATAATTTCTGGCTATTTGCCGCTTAATCTTACACCACTGGCTCATTTAAACTCGTTGCTGCAAAAGGGTTTGGTGCATCGTTAGAAGTTAGAAAGTGGCAGTACTCCTGGTTCGGTTTTCTTCTGCCTCGCACAAAAAAATCCTGCCTAGACTAGAAAAAAGAGCGTTGGGCAGGGATAGATGGTGCGACTGAAGGTGTGGCAATGGATTGTGTTAGTGCTGCCTGTTGGGGCGATCTTGAGCTTTTTGCTGGCGGCGGCGGGAGTTCAGATTCATACCTGGGGATTGAGTTGGATCTGGGCGGTGTTTACGGTGGTATTTGTGGGTTGGCGGTTCTTGCTGGTGAAGTGGACACGTCCGGTGTTGCAGCAGGTGGAGGCAGCGATCGCGGAAGTCACCGAGGAGTTAGAAGCAACTGCTGTGATGGCGCAATCTTCGGTTGGAAATTCCACGATGCAACAGGCAGAAGCAGCTTTGCAGCAGGTGCTAGATGCCGCCAAAAACGATCCTCCAGTTTGGGAAAATTGGGGCGTTTTTTGGAGTCGCTGTCAGCAACTTGTAGTGGATACTGCCCACGCTTTTCATCCAGAGGTGGAGCGTCCGTTGCTAAATATTTATGTGCCGCAAGCTTATACACTAATCCGGGGCACGGTGGATGACCTGGATCAGTGGATGGATAAGTTGGCTCCAGTGCTGAATCAGGTAACGGTGGGGCAAGCGGTTCAGGCGTATGAAGTGTATCAAAAGCTAGAACCTTCTGCCCGCAAGGTATGGCAAGTATGGAATTGGGCGCAGTGGGTGCTGAATCCGGCGGCAGCCGTAGCACGACAGGCAACGCAAAAATATAGCAATCAGGCAAATCAACAATTGCTGATGAATCTCAGTCAGTTATTGAAGGAAGCGGCCTTGAGAAATTTGAGTCGGCAGGCGATCGCGCTCTACAGCGGCAAAATTCCATCATTGGAAATTCCGACATCTCCAGCCCCAGTAAAAGCACAAACCGAAACGTTGCAAGAGATTTTGGAGAAAGCAGAACCACCGGAAGCGGTGGAGCAAAAGCCTGTCAACATCCTATTAGTAGGGCGGACTGGTGCGGGTAAAAGCAGCTTGATCAATACGTTGTTTTTGACGGAAAAAGCTGAGGTCGATGTGTTACCCAGTACGGATTCGATTCGGAATTATCGTTGGCAGACGGAGAGTGGAGATGTTCTAACGCTGTGGGATTCGCCTGGCTATGAACAAGTAGACCGAGCAGAGTTTCGAGAGCAGGTATTGGAGCGGGCAACCGAGGCGGATCTGTTGTTATTGGTAACACCTGCTCTGGATCCAGCCTTGCAAATGGATGTGGATTTTCTCAAGGATGCGAAGGCAGAGGTGAGCGACTTACCCGCGATCGCGATGGTGACGCAGGTGGATAAGTTGCGTCCCATCCGTGAATGGTCGCCGCCTTACGATTGGGAATGGGGCGATCGCCCGAAGGAAATTGCGATTCGAGAAGCAACTCAATACCGCGCCAATTTGCTGGATGAGTGGTGCGAGTTTGTTTTGCCGATCGTTACCACCGATGCCAAAACGGGGCGGGCAAGCTGGAATGTGGAAGAGTTATCTCTGAGTTTGGTGGAGTCGATTGATCCAGTGAAACAGTTGAGACTGGCACGCTTCCTGCGTAACCAGCAAGCTCGAACAGTTGCCGCTGCCAAAATCATTGATCACTACACATTTTTGATGACCACCACCCAAGGATTGGCAACTCTTCTCAAAAGTCCAGTGCTTGCCTTTCTTTCTACGCTGACGACGGGTAGCCCCACGCTTGCCTACCTCCTGGCAGAGAAACTTCCAGTTGAGCAAGCTCCGATGGTAATCGGGAAGTTGCAAATGGCTTATGAGTTATTCAACCTGTTAAATGAGGGGGAAAGCGATCGCCGCAATTTCGACTTGCTAGCGTTGTGGTCAGTTTTGCTAGAAAATCCCGCATCCCCGGATCGTAATGCTTGGGCGTTTGGTCATGCCATTACAGAATATTGGACTCAAAATCTCACAGCCGACCAATTGCGCGATCGCTTCAACTTTTACCTGGCTCAAAAGCTTTGAAACAGTCCTAAGTCTTAAAAAATTCTCGCGGTCTCATTAAAGTCTCAATTTTAGTCTATCTCGTAGTCTCAAAAGAGATTAAGAGAATTGAGGTCGATACTTTTTTGAAGATTGGGAACAAGGGTAGCACCCATCACTTGGTCTCAAAGTCTTATGTGGGTCTCTTTTTTAGTCCTAACACAAGTCTTAAATGAGGCCGAGAGATTGATTTTTAATCGATGATCACGATAGGTCTGACATTCCCGGTCAAGATTGCTCCACGCAGTTAAAATACATTGAAGATTGATGGCTGTGAAAAATCAGAGTTCACTGGAAGCAAATGAACAGGCAAGCAGTGTTTAACTGGCTAAAGCAACGTCCCTGGTTGATTGTGCCTGTGCTAGGGATAGTTCCTTTGATTGGCATTCCGTTAATTAATCAAACTTCGTCAACGCCAGAGACGGCAACCGTTTCCCCTTCTCCCTTGCTGCCTACAGCCAGTATTACCCTACCTACAATCGCCCAATCGCCTCTTTCCACACCTCAGCCGTCGCCTAAAGCCTCTCCTCAACCAGCTCAAAAGTCTGCTCAACCTGCTCAAGTAGGCAACGTTCAAGCGGTACAATCTGCTATCAATTTGTCGGTTGATGCAGCCATTCAAATGCGAGTTCTCATTCACGAAGCGGCGAGTCGGTTGTCAGTTGGAACGTCCACAGGTGGCGCTGTATTTGATGTACAGTCAAACCGAGTGCTGTATGAGCTTCCGGCTAATTCTAGCTATGAGATGCAAGCAGATGGAAACACTATCTTGCTAGGGGCGCTTAAACTTCCTTCCCTAATTTGGATTGACCCGTCTCCTACAGGGGTGACATTCGTTGGCGATCGCGGCTATCGCGGACGGATTCTAGTAGCAACGAGCGAAAATCGCATTTGGGTCGTGAATTATGTGAACTTACAGCAGTATCTATATAGTGTGGTTGGCAGTGAAGTGTCTCCCAGTTGGCCCATGGAAGCATTGAAGGCACAAGCTGTTGCGGCACGTTCCTATGCCCTCACTTATCACCTCAAACCAGTCAAAAAAGATCTATACGATCTAGGCTCAGATGAGTATTACCAGGTTTACAAAGGGATTTCTACTGAGGCAAATAGCACTCGTCGAGCGGTTAATACTACGAGTGGAGAGTTTGTTAGTTACCGAGGTGGTGTGGTGGAATCTCTCTATGCAGCAACGGATGATATCGTGATGGAGGCGTTTCAGGGTCGGGGGATGAGTCAGATCGGGGCACTGGGCTTAGCGGAACAAGGGCAAAATTACCGACAAATCTTGAGCGCTTATTATGCTGGAACGGGGATTGGTCGAATTGAGATGGATATTGAATAAATGTTTATCTCTGTTGAACAAGCAATAACCCATTCATCCTCATTAGGGGTTGCTCTTTCTTTTGAATGGCTGCTCATCGCCTGATTTCTACGTTTTGGCACAATCATGGCGCGATCGCGGTCTTCCTTATGAAGGGTGTCAATTCTGGGGTTGGCTTCTACCGTGAAAAGGGTAGAGATAGCGACTGATCATGAATTTGAGAAAGATTTTTTACACAACGTTGGCTGGTTTTGCTGGGGTCACAGGTGTCACAATGCTAATCACTCCAGGTTTCACCCAGATTCAGTCTACTCCCGGTAGCACCACTGCTCCTCTGGGAAGTGTGATTACCACCACTCCCAACACAACCATTGTGGTTCCTCCATCCAACTCAACCAATACAGGAGCAGGGACAACTACAACTGGAACAACCGTTACGCCTGGAATTAATGGAACTGGAACGACCGTTACCCCTGGAACGATTACTCCTGGAACAACCGTTACTCCTGGAGTGACTGGGATAACGACTCCTGCGCCTAGAACTGGTACTACCGGAACTGCCAACACGGAGACTTTTAGAACGGTTGCGCCTGGAACTACCAGCACTGGATCTGGAAACACGGTTACGCCTGGAACCATTAATACCGGAACAAATGGTGAAGGGTTGGGTACTGGTTTGCGCTAGATGCTTCTATGTCTGCTGGTAATAGATAATCCGATTTATCTGGTGCAGTGCTTACAGCAAAAAGGCGATCGCGCGATCGCCTTTTTGCTGTAAGCACTGTCTTATTTTCTTGATTAAGACTTTTGATTAGACTACATCTGAGTCTAGCGCTCTTAAATAAGACTGAATTTGCATTATTTATGTTGACTGAGAAACACCGATTAAGGATGCTAAAAAATCTCAACTTCAAATCTTAGTCTTATTTTCTTAATTTAGGACTCGAACTTGGACTCACTAAAAGACTCAAGTAAGATAAAGAGACTTAGTTGAGATCTGCTTCAGAATGATTGAAAAGACATTCGGAAAGTTCAGAGTTTAAGAGCCATTTGTCGCGATATAGTAGTTGGTGATAACGATAATTATCACCAACTCATGGATCTTGCCCCCTCTTCAATCAGCTCAAACGCCACAATAGCAAGGGTTAACAGCCTTGAGCAGTTTATCGACCTGTGGCTAAAAGGCAAATCACCGAATAGTCAGCGAGCATACCGCAAAGACATCCAGTACTTTCTAGTGTTTCTAGGGGATAAGCCTTTAGAGCAAATGATGCTTAATGATGTCCATGATTATCTGGCAGCAATGGAAGCGCAGGGGTGGGCCGAATCAACTATTAACCGTCGGCTAGCGGTTGTAAAAAGTTTGTTGACCTTTGGTAATTCCATCGGGCTGCTTCGCGTCAATGTGGGCAAAGCTGTGAGACTGAAAGAGATGCCCAGGAATTTTTCTCAGCGAACCTTGACCGAAAGCCAGGTGCTGATGATGATTGCTATGACACCTGATCAGCGCGATCGCACTTTACTCCGCTTTATGTATGCCGTTGGCTGTCGCGTCAGCGAGCTATGTTCTCTACGTTGGCAGAACATTACCGAAAACCCAGATGGAACCGCAACTGTTCACATCTTCGGCAAAGGCAGAAAAAACCGTTGGGTGAAATTTTCTTGCGAAACCTGGAAAGAGTTGCAAAATCTCCGCGGAGCAGCAAAGCCGGAGGATCACATTTTTGCTTCACGCCAGGGGGGGGGGCTCAAACCCAACCAGGTTAGAAACATTGTTAAAGAAGCAGGACTGAGGGTAAACGCCCCAGAGACCTCTCCTCACTGGCTCCGACACAGCCACGCAGGACATAGCGTTCAGCGGAAAGTTCCTCTTACCTTGCTTCAAGAAACATTGGGGCACGAATCGCTCAATACGACTCGGAACTATATCGCAGCAAATCCTAGTGATAGTAGCGCAATGCACTTATCGGTCTAATTGGATTATGCTTGCTTCAAAAGGCTACGAATCACATTGTCCTTCAACATAAGCAAACGAGAAGCCTGCACTAAAAGCTCCACCGCTTGTTCGTAGCTCAATTCTTGAGCAGACTGCTCAAACAAACGCATACTGAATTGTTGTTCTAGAGATAACTCAAATGCTTCGGGGTTCATAGTAAGTACCTCGATAAAACTGACTAGAGTAGCTTCAAATTCATACTCCCAATTTAAGCTTTCGCCTTGAGAATTGTTTCATTCCTGAGTAGGAAATGTCGTATTTCTCAAGGTTGGCTTTTGAGAAATACGGGCTGAGAAATAGGTATTAGGTTGCTTATTTATCTGAATACAACCTCAGTTGCTGGCAATCCGTATGAAAGTTTTAAGAAACTTCTGTGGACTCTATCTATAGAAAGAGACACCTGTCCTTTGGGTCACTCTATAGTTGAGTTGAATTTTTGATGCTAAATCAATGGCAACTCCTCAACCCAGTGCGATCGCAGATTTAGTTCGAGAACTGCGACAACAATTAAACCTAACTCAAGCACGGCTCGCCGCCCATCTGCGAGTCTCCACACGAACTATCAACCGTTGGGAAAATGGTCATTCAGTTCCTTCTCCAATGGCACTAAACCTACTTGAAACGCGTTTAAAGGAGCTAAAAAACTACTCCAACGGTGAACTAGTAGAAACCAGCGAGGTTTTTGAAGAGGTGCGTACTCAGTTAAAAAATAGTCAACGAACAGCCTAATTTTGATATTAAAAGTGATGCTCTGTATACAAATCAGCGAGAAATCTACAGGCAGGAAGAGAGGAGTTTGTGGTTCAGCTACCGTCGTTTGATCAGTTATTTGCTCATGGAGGGGAGACCGGACGACACCTGCGATCGCTCGATTGGTCACAAACAAGTTTGGGACCGATTGAAAACTGGTCTCCAAGTCTTAAAACTGCAATTAGCCTCTTATTAAACGCTCCTTACCCCATGCTGATTATTTGGGGAATAGATCAGATCCAATTTCATAATGATGCTTGTCATCCGTTCTTAAAAAATACTAAGAATTTACCAACCTTTGGACAACGAGCCTCCGAGTGTTGGTCAACGATATGGAAGCAAATTAATCCTCAAATCAAGTTTGTTTTAGCGACCAGTCAAGCCACCCAACAAGCTAATATTTTCTGGAGTAATGGCTGCTCAGAGGTGTTTTGTTTGAACTGGTTCCTTAGCCCAATTTTAGAAACTACAGGAGCCGTTGGTGGTGTTTTTGTCACTATTAGTCAAAGTTCCCAATCTGATTCCCAGCTAGCAACTCATCAACCCATCGCTAATTTTTTAACCGCGCAAAGCGATCGCTCCTATCTCGGATCCCTAGATTCCAACCAATTCGTTGTAAATGACATTTTGGAACGAATCACCGATGCTTTTGTCGCGCTCGATGCTCAATGGCGGTTCACCTACGTTAATCAAGAAGCCGCTCGTTTACTACAACGTTCTCAACAAGAATTAGTTGGCAAAATCCTGTGGGAAGATGTATTTGTAGAAATTGCAGGCACTACAACGTCTAAAGAACTCCGGCGAGCAATGGCAGACCAGATGCCCTTAACCCTGGAAGAATTCTCTTCTGTGTTGAATTGCCACCTGGAAATCAATGCCTATCCATCTCCTCACGGCATCACAATTTACTTTCGCGATATTAGCGATCGCATTCGTGTAGAAGAAGCCCTGCAAGCGAGTGAAGAGCGATTTCGGTTTGCGGCTCGTGCAGTTGTGGGAATTGTGTACGACTGGAATATTGCAACCGAAGAAGTTTACCGATCTGAAGGGTTAGAGCAACTTATTGGCTTGAAACCAGAAGACGCTCCCCAACATCGGGAATGGTGGGTAGAACGCATTCATCCTGAGGATCAAATTTACCTCTATGCGATCATGGAGCAAATTCTCAATGGAGAAGCTGACCGCTACAGTTTGGAGTATCGTGTACGGCATGAAGATGGGCGTTGGGTGAATGTTTGGGATCGGGGCTATTTGATCCGAGATAAAGCCAGGAAACTCACTCGCGTTGTTGGGTTTACTGCCGACATTACCGAACGCAAACAGGCTGAAAATGAACGAGAACGACTCTTAACCCGTGAACGAGCCGCCCGCGAAGAAGCAGAAACTGCCAATCGTTTAAAGGATGAGTTTTTAGCGGTGTTGTCGCACGAGTTGCGAACACCCCTCAATCCTATCCTGGGCTGGTCTCAACTATTACAGAAGCGAAAATACGATGACAAAACCTTTATTCAAGCATTAAATACCATCGAGCGGAATGCCAAACTTCAGGTTCAACTCATTGATGATCTTCTAGACGTATCTCGGATTCTTCAGGCAAAACTTAGCCTCACCATGACAGCGGTTGATTTAGTTTCTGTTATTCAAGCCGCAATCGAAACTGTGCGTTTAGCAGCAGAGGCAAAATCAATCAACCTGCGCCTGGAACTGGATGAGCGATTCCACCCGTCCAACTTAAAAAGTCAGCCGAAATTTTTGGTATTAGGAGATCCTGGCCGCCTTCAGCAAGTAATGTGGAATTTGTTGTCAAACGCTGTCAAGTTTACCTCTGAAGGTGGATGGGTTGAGGTGCGACTGGAACGGGTAGAAGATAAACGAGTGGATGAGTGGATGAGTGAGCGAGTAGATGAAACCCTACCTACCCACTTCCTCCGTCACCCACCTGTCCACCCCTATGCCCAAATTACGGTTACGGACACTGGCAAAGGCATCGATCCAGAATTTTTACCCTACGTGTTTGATTACTTTCGTCAGGAAGATGGAACAACCACTCGCAAATTTGGTGGTTTAGGACTTGGACTTGCGATCGTCCGTTATTTAACCGAGATGCACGGCGGTAACGTGTTTGTTTCCAGTCCTGGAAAAGGGGAGGGTGCAACTTTTGCAGTGCGGCTTCCGCTGCTTAAAGATCAAGATAAATACAAACATCCTGTTAGCGAAGAGTGTGTGTCAGCAGTGCCAATCGATGCCCATCGCTTAAGGGGAACTCACATTCTGCTGGTAGATGATGGAGCCGATGTCCGCGAATTTTTCTCGTTTCTTATTAAGCAGGCGGGTGGAGTTGTTACGGCAGTTTCTTCCGCAAGTGAGGCGTTGGTGGTGTTGAATCATATCCAGCCTGATTTATTGATTAGTGACATAGCGATGCCGAATACGGATGGATATATGTTTATTCAGCACGTGCGATCGCAGCTTCTGGGCAATCGTCAAATTCCGGCAATTGCCCTAACTGCCTACGCTGGAGAGCAGGATAAGCAGCAAGCTTTATCCGCAGGATTCAACTTACACTGTTCCAAGCCTGTTGAGCCTGATGAATTTATAGAAGCGATCGTCAATCTCCTTAAAACTTCCTCTTCTACCTGTTAATCAACTCATGACTTGCGATTAACACTCGTTAAAACATTTTGCTTTGTTGCAGGTTCCACAACCTCAGACTGTTTCTTCTTCCGTCGTCCGCCAAACAGGTCATGCAACATGATATAGAAGCAGGGAATGATAAACAGCGTCAACACGGTTGCTAGAGACAGTCCAGAGAACACAACGATACCGAGGGGTTGCAGGAATTCCCCCCCCTGACCCAACCCCAATGCCAGCGGAAACATCCCTAGAACGGTAGTGATCGTTGTCATTAAGACTGGGCGTAGGCGTTGAGGAGCCGCTTTAAGAATGGCAGTTTGGCGATCGCACTCCTCTCGGTCACGAATTTGGTTTGCCAGTTCCACCATGATAATGGCATTGTTCACCACAATCCCCACCAGCAACACCGCGCCCACAATCACCGTTGCGCCAATCGCGGTTTTTGTAATAAACAGCCCAAAAATACCACCCGCCAACGCCAGCGGAATCGTAAACATAATCACCAGTGGATCGACCAGCGAGTTGTACTGCACTGCCATTACCACAAACACCAAGAAGGCTGCCAGTCCGCCCAGGATCGGCAGGGTCGATTGTAATTGACGGTTACTTTCTGCCGCCGCACTGGGTAAAATACTTACTCCTTCTGGCAGTTTAATTTCCCGCAACACGGCATTTACTTGCTGAATGGCTTCCCCCAAACTGGCTCCCTCATTCAGGTTTCCAGCAATCAAAAACACTTGCCGCTGGTTAATTCGCCGTACTTCTCCGGGTGCACGACTTTCCTCAATTTGAGCAACATCACCCAGTCTCACCAATTGGTTATTTGGGGTGAACAATGGGATTTGCACGAGCTGCGAAGGCTGGCGAATATTGTCCCGATCTAGCCGCACGCGCACATCCACCAAACGGTTGCCGCGCTGAATTTGAGTTGCGATCGTTCCTTCGATCGCTGTTTGCAGCGACTCCCCAATATCTTGAATATTCAAGTTCAATGCCGACAACCGCTCTAAATCGGGGCGAATTTGCAGTTCCGGCTGGCGTTCATCCGCATCTGGGCGGAAGGTCGTAAGTGTTGCTTTTTGTTCCAATGCCTGCAATACTTCTTGCCCAGCTTGGTTTAAAGTTTCTTCATCCGCTCCCTGGAGAATCACATCCACTTCTGCTCCTCGTACAGGGGAGTTGCTTGTAATCAAACCTCGCACCTGCCCTGGACTGACCCGCAGCCGAATATCCACCAAATTTAATTTGCGAAATTGCTGGGTCACCCTGGTGACAAATGCTTCTGCGTCCGTTCCAGGTTTGAGAGTGATGTTGCTGGAACTGCGTAAAGGGTTTTCGCTGGTGTTGTTGCCAAACAATGCGCCCCCAACTGTACTAAATACATACTCTGTTTCAGGCTGCTCCAGCAAAATGCGATCGACTTCCTCCATCAACTTACGACTCGTATCTAACGGCGTGCCTGGAGGAAATTGGGCATTCAGGTTGGCTTGTCCGGTATTGATACGAGGAAGGATTTCTTGAGGAATTTGCCCGACCATGAACAAACTCCCACCGCCAAATAGCAACACCGTCAACCCGATAATCAAAAAGCGTTTTGCCAATACCCAGTTGAGCGCAGATGCATAACCGCGAGTGGCATCCTCAAATCGACGGTTAAACTGACGCAACAACCAAAAATTGCTCACACCACTTGTTTTGTGAATTGCCAACAGTCGTGATGCCATCATTGGTACAACAGTGACTGCAATCAAAATAGATGCAGCAACCGAGAAGCTAATGGTCAAGATTAATTCATTGAACAGCAGCGCAATAAAACCACCAATCAATAAGAAAGGTAAGACTGCAACCAGGTTTGTGCTGGTCGAAGCAAGCAATGCCGATTCCACTTCTTGACTACTGTTAATCGATTGCCGAATGAGTTGTCGAGGAGATAGTCGCGTGGTGACATCTTGACCGGGGGTCATGCCTGCACCTTCAGCAATATTTTCGAGCATAACGATCGAGTTATCGACCACAATACCTACGCCTAGTGCTAATCCGCCCAAACTAAAAATGTTGAGAGACAGCTTAAAAACCCCCATCAGAATCACAGCCGCTAAGACTGCCAGGGGAATCGATAGAACAATGATCAGCGTTTGGCGGATGGAGCCGAGAAAGAGCAGCACCGCGATCGCTGCCAGTGCTGCTCCCGTGATGCCCGAACTCGTCACGTTAGAGATGGCATTTTGAATGAAGACCGATTCGTCTAAGGTTGGTAGTAGCTGCATATCTTCAGGAATCACCCCTGATTGCCGCAACTCCTCAATTCGTTGCTTTATGCCCTCTACAACAGTAATCGTGTTGGCATCGGGTTGCTTCTGAACACTCACCTTGACGGCTGGTTGTCCATTCAGAGCTACAAACACTCGCTGCTCTTCCGTGCCATCATTCACATCGGCAAAGTCTCGCAAATAGACTCGACGACGAAGCACCCCAGCGCCACTTTGATTATCCGCTTGATTTCCCTCTGACCCTTGTGCGCTCTGGCTATTTACCTCAAATGACAAATCTCTTAGTTCATCAGCATTCTTGAATCTGCCAACCGCCCGCGTCAACGGCTCCGAATTTTCACCATAAATGCGCCCACCAGAGATATCCTGGTTGCGATCGCTCAATTCTGTCAGCACATCATTTAAGCCCACGCCCACAGCTTGCAGGCGATCAAGATCAATCGTGATCCCTACTTCTTCTGCCACACCCCCCGACACATCCACGGCTGCTACGCCCGATACAACCCCTAACTCGCGCGCCAACTCTTCATCAGCAAACACGCGTAAATCCACAGGTAGCAGTGACGGAGACGTTACTGCCATTTCATAAACGGGCAATTGAGATGGATCGACCTTAAACAAACGGGGTTCTTCAATCGTGTCTGGTAACTGCCCGCGTGCTCGGTTGAAAGTTGCAGTTGCATCATTCAGTGCCTGGTCAATATTGCCACCAGGTTGAAAATACAGGTCTAAACTCACCTGTCCTTCGCGGGTTTGAGAATAAACCTGAATCACTCCCTCCGTTGCAGAGAGCGCTTCCTCCAGCGGGCGTGTAATTTCGTCAACTGCCACCTCCGGAGAAACCCCAGGCGCATTCAGTCGTACCCCAATTCGGGGATAGGTAATTGACGGTAACAAATCAACTTGCAACGTTGTAATGTAGAACACGCCCACCACAATCACCGCCAGGGTTAGCATCAACGTGCCAATGTGGCGGCGAATTGAAAGCGCGCTCAGGCTAAAGCCAGTAGGACGATCTTGCATAGAGAGAAAAGGGATAGGGAATAGGGAATAGAGAGAGGGGATAGGGGATAGGAGATGGGGAGGAATTGAAGATTAAAGATTAGAGATTAACGCGTTTGTATCTGAGCTAAGCTGCAATCTGCAATCTAAAAATTTTTCCCCAACACCCGAAACCCCATACCCTAATTTCTGTTTCTTGCCTCTTGCCTACCTTCAGACAAGATACTGAGTTTGACAGGTGTACCGTCTTTCAAAGCTTCGCTGCTGCGGGTAACGTAGCGATCGCCCACTTGCAATCCTGACAAAATTTCAACTTGACCATTTTGCCGCTTGCCAAGTGCAACCTGGCGGGCTTCCACAGTTGGTTTGTCGTCATCGCGGTTAACCACAAACACTGTGCCTGATTGCCGCTCAGGTTGAGAACGAGTTGCCCTGCCTTCTGAAGCTGAATTTTCACCACCTCGACTCGCTCCAGTTTGTCCTGCTCCCGCCGCGTTTCCAGCTTGCTGACGAGCACGGCGATCTTGATTCGTTTGCAAAGCAGATTCTGGCACAACGACTCGTTGCACTGCTTGTTGGGTGAAGTTCACTCGTGCCAGTAAGCCACTACCAATGCGTCCATTAGCGTTGGGAATAATGACCTCAATCGGAATTAGCCTCGCCGTTGGGTCGGCAGCAGGCGAAATGCGGCTCACCTGCCCGGTCATTTGTTGATTGGGAAAGGCATCCAGGCGCACTTGCACCGCTTGCCCTACCTCAAGGGTTCCAAGTTCCCGCTCAGACACCTGCACTACCACTTTGACCTGACTGAAATCTCCCAACTTCAAAATTTCGCTACCCGGTTGGGCCAGGTTGCCAGGTTCCAAAACCCGTTCTAATACTGCTCCGGTAACAGGTGAAGTTAACACGCTAAAAGACTGCCGTTCTCGCTCTTGCGCCACGATCGCCTGCTGCGCCGCCACTCGTTTCTGTGCTGCCGCCGCTGCCTGCTGCCGGGTCCGCACTTGCTCCTGCGCTGACCTAACCGTTTGTCGAGCAGTTGCCACAGTGGTGCGAGCATTCTCAACCTGCTGCTCAGGAATTGCCCCCTCACGGAACAGTTGCTCCAAACGAGCTAGGTCAGATTGTGCCTGTTGCAGTCTCAGTTGAGCATCCACTACTTGCGTGCGGGCATTGCTGACTTCTGCCTGCGCTTGTGCCACTTCCGACTGTCGTGCAGCAACCTCTGCTCCAGCTTCAACAACGGCTGCCGTCAAAACTCCGTCATCCAACCGTCCTAGCACTTGCCCCTGACTGACGCGATCGCCCACATCAGCAGCTAAGTCAACAATTTGACCTTCTACCTGTGCTCGTAACGAAACCTGACGATAGGGTTGGGTTGTGCCCGTATATTCCTGATCTTGTTGCAGCAGTGCTGTGCGAGCAACAGCAATATCAACTGCTGCCGGTCCATCGTCTTGCTGTCCTGATCGGGGCTGCTGTGCTCCTGCCTCATTTTTGGGTAAAGATCCGCAGCCAGCTAACGCTACGAAAAACCCTGCCATCAAGAGCCAACTGGCGATCGCGCCTTTTGGTGTGAACCGCAGTGCAAACTGTGACATATGCTTTCAAGTAAATTGGGGAGCAAACAAGCTGTATTGGTTGGACATTGGAACTTAAGCAAAGGTTCAAAACCCACAACAAAAAAGTTGGTTACCTTAAGCGCCACAGACGGCCACCCTATTTTGTTACAAATTGTAATCACTTCCTCAAAAAGTTAGCATCCATAAAAATTAGCTACATCGTCCACAAGATAGGCTTTTGTAGTTCCACGCAAAATATGGCAAACTCCAGCCTCAGCGCTGAGTTGCATGAGGACTATTAACAAACCTGTCAAAACTCGAGACTTTAGCAGTTTGTCCTGTCGTGAGTGTACTAACTAAAGCGCTACATCTTAGCTATTTCTACGCTCAAACACAGCTAGAGCAAACCATTGATTTGCATCCATCCAACTTCGCACGTAATTTAACCCGCTGTTCTGAAGTTGATGTTGCAGCGTGGGCAAGTCAAATTTGCGTGAGATTTCACTTTGAATCGTTTCTCCTGCCTCCAGTTCAACTACAAAATCGAGTCCTGCCAATGTCGCCACCTGATTTTTGAGACTTCTAAGATGCATCTCAATTTGATGCAGCGCTTCGTTATAGAATGCCACGTGTTGAAACTGAGTCAGGTCAAAGTTGCCATTAAATCGTTGATTTAAATGACGCAAAATATTGAGATTAAATTCAGCGGTAATGCCCTGCTTATCGTTGTAAGCAGCTTCGAGTTGAGCAGTTGCTTTATGCAGATCCACTCCTAGCAAAAAATAATCGCCGGGATGTAAAGCAGCCGCAATTTGGGTGAAAAAGCGATCGCACTCCTCTGACGTTAAATTACCCAAAGAACTACCCAGAAAGCTAATCATACGTTTGGATAAATAACTATCCGATAAGTGTTTCAAACCCAGTTCGTAAGTACCCACCAACGCATGAACATTTAGCCCAGGATAGTCTTCCAATAGGCGATGAGCACTGCTTTCTAAAATTCCAGCACTCACATCAATCGGGCGATAGTGCAATGGATAGTTGAGATCCTGGTAAGCGTTTAAGAGCAAACGTGTTTTGGTAGAACTACCGCTGCCCAGTTCGACCAGTTCACATTCTCCTGTCAATCGAGTCAGGTCGTTTGCGTAAGTTTGCAGAATGGCAGTTTCCGTGCGAGTCAGGTAGTACTCTGGCAGGCTACAAATTTGTTCAAACAACTGGGAGCCGCGATCGTCATAAAAGTATTTGGGTGGCAATGTTTTCTGCACTTGGCTCAACCCTTGAACCACATCTGCCCCGGTTGTTTCATCTCTGGTTTTTGGCGCTGAATCTGGCAGGTATTCAATCAGTAAGCGCTCTGTCCAGGCTGAAGGGCGCTGCGAAGCCACGCCACTGGCTAAATCAGAAAATGACATTGAACCTCCTCTTTCACCATGCCTGCCATTTTCCCATGCGATGCTACGCTAGAACCTATCTTGAAAGTGAGATCCGCGATCGCAGGAGGGTGATTATGTTTGGATTAGGATGGCCTGAAGTCATTATCATCGGTGTTGTAGCAATTCTCATTTTCGGTCCTAAAAAAATTCCTGAACTAGGCAGTACACTGGGCAAAACCCTGCGGGGCTTCAAAGAAGAAGTCAGCAAACCAGACGAAGACTCAGAGTTTGATGAGAAAGAGTTGTAAGGAACGAGAATTCATTAAAAATGAAAAGTTAAAAGTTCAAAATGCTTTCCGTCAGGCTTGGCCATTTTGAATTCTACATTTTGAATTATTCATCGTCTTAAGCCTTGTTCGTTCTAGCGTACCTGGGTCAATCAGGGGGTTAGAGCCTGGAACACAGGGACGGCGCTTTATTTGAAAATGGACAAGTCTTCTAGCGCTTTGCGTTAGATTGGGTTTAGTGATTGCGATCGCCCATGAACGCCTCCCCCTTCGTCTCCGAACGTTTGTTGTTTACTCCGGCAGCCCCCACAGCCGATGCTATTCCTGCTATCTTTGCCTTTCCCAACGAGTACAGTGTTGGCATTACCAGCCTGGGGTATCAAGTTGTATGGGCAACTCTGGCATCCCGTAACGATTTAGATGTCAGCCGACTGTTCACAGATGTGCACGAGGCATTGCCGTCTGAGCCAGAACTGCTAGGCTTCTCCATGTCTTGGGAGTTAGATTACGTCAACATTTTGAGTTTGTTGGAGTCGTTGGATATTCCGATTCGGGCAGAAGCTCGCTCCGCTGTTCATCCTCTCGTGTTTGGCGGTGGTCCCGTCTTAACTGCAAACCCCGAACCCTTCGCCGATTTCTTCGATGTAATTTTGCTGGGAGATGGAGAACTACTGCTGGGCGAGTTTATTACAGCTTACAAAGCTGTCCGCCACAGCGATCGCAAAACCCAGTTGCGGCATCTGGCAACGATTCCGGGCATTTACGTCCCCAGCCTGTATGAAGTGACATATGACGGCAATGATGGGGGCATCGCAGCCATTGAGGCGATCGCATCCGATATTCCGGCTCAAATTCAAAAGCAAACCTACCGCGGCAACACCCTTTCCGCCTCAACCGTTGTTACCGCCAAAGCCGCCTGGGAAAACATTTACATGGTTGAGGTTGTGAGAAGTTGTCCAGAAATGTGCCGCTTCTGCCTTGCCAGCTATCTTACCCTGCCGTTTCGGATTGCAGACGTAGAAGCTTCCCTCATTCCAGCGATCGCCCGTGGTTTGCAAGTCACCGATCGCCTGGGATTGCTCGGCGCATCCGTTACTCAACATCCCGAATTTGACACCCTGCTAGACTACCTAAATCGTCCCGAATTCGATCACATCCGGTTAAGCATTTCCTCCGTTCGCACCAACACCGTCACACCAAAACTCGCAGAAACCCTCGTCAAACATGATTCTCGCTCCATCACCATCGCCGTAGAAAGTGGCTCCGATCGCGTTCGCCAAATCATCAACAAAAAGTTAACCAACAACGAAATTGTGCTGGCAGCCCTCAACGCTAAAGCAGGCGGGTTAAGCAGCATGAAGCTATACGGCATGGCAGGCATCCCCGGCGAAGAAATGGATGACCTGGAACAAACCGTTGAGATGATGACCATTCTCAAACAAGCTGCTCCCGGTTTACGGTTGACATTAGGATGCAGCACCTTCGTCCCCAAAGCTCATACCCCCTTCCAGTGGTTTGGGGTCAATCGGCAGGCGGAAAAACGGCTCCAGTTTTTGCAGAAACAATTACGATCGCAAGGCATTGATTTTCGCCCCGAAAGCTATAACTGGTCAGTCATTCAAGCACTTTTATCACGCGGCGATCGCCGCCTCTCTCACCTGCTAGAACTCACCCGCCACTATGGAGATTCGTTAGGCAGTTATCGGCGTGCCTTCAAAGACTTACGCGGCACATTGCCTCCCCTCGATTATTACGTACACGAGCATTGGAACCTGGAACAAACCTTACCCTGGAGCCACTTACAAGGTCCACTCCCACTCCCAACTCTCGTCAAACATCTCAAAACTGCTACTTCCAGCTTTCAGCAGCCATTGACGGGATTTGAACCTACCGCGATCGCTCATTAAAACAACCTGTAGACAGAGTATTCGCATCAAATTACAGGCGCTAGGATAAATAAGAAAAGCTGACAATTCATAACGGTGTCATAACACACAACCTTGTAAAAGATGTTTACGTTATGCTTCATAAAGTGGCAGATATAACTGTCTAACCAGCGTTGGTTTATCACTCTGGAACCGCTACTCTTTATAGGGACGCTATGCCTACTCCGAACTCCTCCTCTTCGTTTGAGAATACTGCCGCAATCGAAAATATTTCACAAGACTTCTTGAACTTGCCCGGTGATTCTGAAATTTGGGAGAGCTTGAAATATGCCATCTCAGCAAGCTCTGGTTTCCAGCGCTGGCAAGTTGAGCAAGGTTCTCAGCCTGAGAACAGCCTGAGTTTAGATCATCTTATTCGTCGTTACCTCCGGGAAACGCTAGAAACCCTTGCTTACTAAACTAAATTAGCTTTATTCGTTGTTGAATAAGCTTCCAATATCCCTCCTTCGTAAAAAAGCAATTGGCAAGAGCCAGGATTTGAACGCAAGTTTGCTCCTGGCTTTTTTATGTTTGTGAAAGATCTAAGTACGGGACAAAAGTTGTAGGGATTGCAAAAAGTCGGACTGATTAGACGC
>JACYLN010000080.1 GCA_015272515.1 Leptolyngbyaceae cyanobacterium C42_A2020_001
GCGATCGCATCATCCAACCACACGGTATAAGCTTCAATCGTTTGGCGGGTGAACTTGTGCCCATGAAAATTTTTGTCCAGGTTGTAAGGCGGGTCGAGAATCAGCAGATCGACAAATTTATGAGGCAATAGAGTAGCCCACGCCAGACAATCCCCACACAGCGTCCCCTGAAAGCTATCCAGTTCACCTGAATGCGAGAAATGCCGAATGCGATCGCCCAATCGAGTGCGATCGTTCTCACTGAGTTCAAGCGTTCGGTTGTGAGGAGCACGAGAGGGCATTGGGGATTGGGATTGGGAGAAGGGGTAATAGGGGATAGGGAGGGTGGGGAAGAGGAGGAAGATGGGATAGGAGAGCGTTGAAGTGACAGTATCATAGTTTCTTCTACTCCTCACCTCCCTCATCTCCTTCACCACCTATTTCCTACCTCGATCGATGCAAGGCATACAGTGCTCCGGAGATATCGGGATCTTGAATGAGATATGCCTGGAAGGTGCCGCTAGATCGACTGGTAATAAAGAGAAAGGGATTCTGGGAACTGATGCCGAGAAATACATCAATGTGATTGCCCTGAATGCCACTGCCCACATCGGCGGCGTAGAAGAAGCCATCATGATAAACGCGATCGCCGGAAGGAAGAGTAATTAACTGTCCACGGGCGGCGGGGATGTAGAGCACGGAACCGAGGGGAATTTGGCTGCGATCAACGGCGATCGTCCGGTAGGGAACAAGTTTATACTTGCGGGTGCCTTCGCCATACAGGGTAGGGCTAACGGTGAACCGTGCCCGGTTGACTTTGTTGAGAACATCGGGTGCAAGGCTGGTGAAGTAGGCAGCGCAGTTTGTTTGGGGAGAGTCTCCGCGTCCAGAGAAGGTGTACACGGTTTCACCACGGGCATGGGAGACTCGCACGGTACCCTGAATCGCCGCTCGACACCAATCTTCGTGGGACAACATCGGTCCTAAACGCTGTCCATGTTTGTCGAGCAGGGGTTCTCCGCTGGAGGCTGTCTGAGCATGATGAATGTGATAATACGTTGCCCAGAGGTTCAGCGGCGTGGCGCGGGTCGCGTTGCCAAAACTATTCACCTGGAGCCAGAGTTCGCGCTGCGACAAATTGAAGAATTGAAAGGTAGCGGCACTTCTGCCTAAGCGGGTTCTAGAGAGGTGGGTGGTGGTGGCAACTGCTGCGATCGCCCAGATCAAAGCACTGGTTGAACCAATCAGCAGGGACGCAATAACTTGCCGTCGGCGCGTAAACCGCATAAGCCCTATTGAAACAGGTCATGTGCATTATCCACGCCAATCGCTGAAATGAAACAGTTTTTCTGACTGCAACTCTATAATCAAGACAGAAAAAGCGGTGAAACTATTATGATTCCTGGCATTCAACGCATCACTCTTGAAGCCTTTTTGCAGCAGAAGGATGAGCGCGATCGCAGGGTTGAATTTGTGGATGGAGATGTGATTGAAATGCCGCCAGAAAGTTCGTTGACCGTGCTGATTTCTCTATTTTTACTGGTGCAGTTTTTGCAAGTTGTGCCGATTCAATAAATTCGCCATAAAGATACGGAAATCATTGTGGGAGCGAGGGTTCGCGTTCCTGATTTGCTCGTTTTGGGCGAAGAACTGGCGACCATTCTGCAACCTGCTCAACGCAGCACCATTACCCCCGAAATGCCTGCTCCTCTGCTGGTGGTAGAAGTCGTTTCACCCGGTAAGTCCAACGAAGATCGAGACTACCGCTACAAACGCTCAGAGTATGCAGCGCGAGGAATTCTCGAATATTGGATTGTTGATCCAGTTAGCAGCAAAGTGACTGTTTTGTCGTTGATTGATGGCTTATACGAAGAAGCAATCTTTCGAGAAGAAGCGGCGATCTCGTCTGCTGTTCTCCCCAGTTTGCATCTCACTGCAACGCAAATTTTAACGGCAGGGCAATAACTAATTAGATGCGCCAAAGCCACCGCCGCCAGGCGTTTCAATCACAAACATATCTCCGGGTTGCATCGTAACTTCCGCCTTACTGCCCAACTCCTCCACTGTGCCATCGCTCCGTTCTACCCAATTGCGTCCCGTCGCGCCTGCGTTGCCTCCCCGCAAACCGAATGGTGCAACCCGACGATGATTCGATAAAATCGCTGCCGTCATCGCTTCTTGAAACTGGATGCGACGAATCACCCCATTGCCACCCCAATGTTTGCCAGTTCCGCCACTGTTGGGGCGAATCGAGAATTCCTGTAACCGCACTGGAAAGCGCCATTCCAGCACCTCCGGATCAGTAAGACGAGAGTTAGTCATGTGGGTGTGAACCGCATCGGTGCCATTAAAGCTTTCGCCTGCCCCAGAACCGCCACAAATCGTTTCGTAGTACTGATAACGCTGGTTGCCAAAGGTGAAATTGTTAATCGTGCCCTGGGAGGCTGCCAGTACGCCCAACGCTCCATAAAGGGCATCAGTCACCGCTTGAGAGGTTTCCACATTGCCTGCCACCACTGCCGCTGGATAGCGAGGATTGAGCATACACCCTTCCGGCACGATAATTTCCAACGGCTTCAAGCACCCAGCATTGAGGGGAATGTCATCATCTACCAGGGTACGAAAGACGTAGAGAACTGCTGCCTTACACACCGCTAGCGGCGCATTGAAATTCGTTTCCTGCTGTGGGGAGGTGCCCGTAAAATCGATTTTGGCAGTGCGATTGGCGCGATCGCAGCTCACCGTTACCTGAATCTGGCATCCATCATCCATCTCGTAGGTAAAGCCGCCATCTTGTAAGCGTTCAATTACCTGCCGCACTGAGGCTTCCGCATTGTCTTGCACGTGCTGCATATACGCCTGCACCATTTCCAACCCAAAGTGCTGCACCATCTTTTGCAGTTCTTGAACGCCTTTGGCATTCGCCGCCACCTGCGCCTTCAGATCTGCCAGATTTTGAGTTGGATTGCGAACTGGATAGGCACCCGTCGTCAATAATTCCAATAGTTCCGCTTCACGAAATTGCCCCCGTTCCACCAGTTGAAAGTTGTTAATTAAAACACCCTCCTGGTCGATGTTGGTACTGTTCGGCGGCATGGAACCGGGGGTAATTCCGCCAATGTCGGCATGGTGCCCACGGGAAGCAACGAAGAAGAGGGGAGGGGAGGAAGAAGAAAAGGGGGTAGCAGTGTGATGGAGTTTGGGTATCGTGTTTTCTGCTGTTTCTTGATTCTCTAGCTCCTTGACTCCCTTATCTTCATCTTCCCTATCTCCCTCTCCTTCCCCACCTTCCCCACCTCCTGACTTCCGCCCTTCTGCAAATACCGGCGTAATTACCGTGATGTCTGGCAGGTGAGTGCCGCCGTTGTAGGGATTGTTGAGGACGTAAACATCCCCCGGTTGAAAGGAATGGTGGCGATCGCGGATTAAGCTCTGCACAGTTTCGCCCATCGACCCCAGGTGCACGGGAATGTGAGGCGCATTCGCCACCAGTTGACCATATTGATCAAAAATGGCACAGGAGAAATCTAAGCGCTCTTTGATGTTGACGGAGTAACTCGTATTTTGCAGCGTCAAGCCCATTTGCTCCGCGATCGCCATGAACAGGTGGTTAAAAATTTCGAGCAGAACGGGATCGGGGGAAGAGGGATGGGAGGATGGGGGAGAGAGGGTAGATAGGGAAGATGGGGGAGTTAAATCTCCTTCACCTTCCCTACCTTCCTTACCTTCTTCTTCTGACTCTTGACTCCTATCTCCTGTCTTTTTCAGGATCAAATGTCCGCGATCGCTCAAGGTTGCTTGCCATCCGGGTTCAATCACGTTTGTCCCTGTGGCTTCTAAAATGATGGCGGGACCGGGAATGCGATCGCCAGGGAAGAGGGCATCGCGCTGGTACAGAGGCACGGTTTGCCAGGAACCAGACCCGTACATGGAGCGAGTTGCCACGGGAGTTAATGGTTCATGGCGATAAGCGGTGTTAACAGGCTCGTTCAGGTGAGCAGATTCGCTGACGACTTCCACAGAAACAGCTTCGACGATGAGAGGCTTGTTGCTGGCAATAAAGCCGTAGCGCTGAAAGTGAGCGCGTTCAAAGCGGCTCGTCATTTCAGGGATGGTGCCAAATTCCACAATCAGGGCAGAATCGGTGCCTTCGTAGCGCAGATGCACTTGTGGAAGTGTTTGGATTTGCGCCGCGCTATCAATCTGCTGCGAGAGTTCAATTTTGCCGTCAGTTTCTAGTTCTGCCACGACACGAGCTAATTCAGGCATGGCAGTTTCGCTGAGCTGGATTTCCACAGCCCGTTCTCGCATTACGCTCTGGTTGGCTAAGCCCATACCATAGGCTGAAAGCACTCCCGCGTAGGGATGAATCAAGACTTGCTGCATGCCGAGGGAATTAGCGATCGCGCAGGCGTGTTGTCCCCCTGCCCCACCAAAGCAACACAGCGTGTATTCCGTCACGTCGTAGCCCCGCTGAACGGAGATTTTTTTGATCGCGTTTGCCATTTTCTCTATCGCGATCGCTAGAAAGCCCTCCGCCACCTGTTCCGGTGTGCGAGAATCACCTGTTTGCGTTTGAATTTCAGCAGCAAGTTCAGCAAATTTGGTTTGTACAATGGCGCGATCCAGTGGCAAATTACCATTCGCACCAAACACAGATGGAAAAAAGTCTGGCTGAATTTTGCCCAACATCACATTGCAGTCAGTCACAGTCAACGGTCCACCCCGCCGATAACACGCAGGACCAGGATTCGCCCCAGCCGACTCCGGCCCCACACGATAGCGCGCCCCATCAAAAAACAGAATAGAACCACCCCCCGCTGCCACCGTATGAATCGACATCATCGGTGCCCGCAACCGCACCCCCGCCACTTCCGTTTCAAAGGTGCGTTCATATTCGCCCGCATAATGTGCCACATCGGTAGAAGTGCCACCCATATCAAAGGTGATGATCGTGTTAAATCCTGCTATTTTGCTGGTTTGCACTGCACCCACAATGCCACCCGCCGGACCGGACAAAATGCTGTCTTTCCCCTGAAACGAGCGGGCATCTGTTAGTCCGCCATTGGATTGCATGAACATGAGACGAGGTTGGTGGGGTGGGGGAGAGGGGGAAGAAGAAAAGGGGGTAGCAGCGTGATGGAGTTCGGGTATCGTGTTTTCTTCTGCTTCTGGATTCTTTAGCTCCTCGATTCCCCTATCTTCATCTTCCCTATCTCCCTCCCCTTCCTCTCCTACATTCCCCTTTCTGCCTTCTCCTCCCAACTCTCCCGAAACTTGCTCGACGTAGCGCCGCAAGATAGGCGAAAGATAGGCATCGACAACGGTGGTATCGCCACGACTGACGAGTTTCATCAGGGGGCTGACCCGGTGAGACACGGAGATTTGCGAGAAACCGATCGCGTGGGCAATGGCAGCAATCTGTGTTTCATGATTGGGATAGCGGTAGCCGTGCAGAAAGGCGATCGCGCAGGAACGAATGCCACTGTCATAAGCAGATTGCAGAACTGTAGCAATTCGACCTTCTTCATCAGGTGTAATCGCAACCAGTTCTTCGCCGTGAGCGCTGTAACGTTCGTTGATTTCAATCACTTGCTCGTACAGCATTTCCGGCAGAACAATCTGTCGGGCAAAAATGTTGGGGCGATTTTGGTAGCCAATACGCAACACATCCCGGAAGCCTTTAGTGGTAATAAAAACGGTGCGATCGCCCTTGCGTTCCAGCAGGGCATTGGTGGCAACGGTAGTGCCCATTTTCACAGCGGCAATTTGTTCAGCCGGAAGTGGTGCATCTGCTGAAACCCCCAACAGTTCCCGAATGCCTTGAATGGCCGCATCCCGGTATCGTTCGGGATTTTCTGACAGCAACTTGTGAATCTTTAAAGTGCCATCCGGCTGACGCGCCACGATGTCTGTGAAGGTGCCACCCCGATCAATCCAGAATTGCCAGCGCTGGTCTGAGTTTGCTTCACTGCTCGTCATAGTTACAGCCTTCTCCATTTTCGTTATAAGTAACCGTTCAGTTGACCAAATACACGCAGCCGAAGCAGACACACTCTTGGATCTTAAGTTTGGTAGCAGCGAGGGTAGGACTGGCAATTTTGCCAAGTAACGTGCTCAATTTGCAACGGCCAGGGGTAATTTATCAAGCCATTCAGGGAGTTGACTTGGCACGCTCCATTTCAGTGTTATAGCGACAAGACAACACACTACCCGTACTACATCAGTTTTTAGCACTTGTTCAATCAATTAAGGATGATGTACAACCCGAAACGTTAAGTTAATTCGTGTTCCCACAGGCTTTGTGGTTTTGGGCACTTGATGTAGCCAGTGGTGTTGAGTAGACCCTTGCATTAGCAGTAAACTACCGTGAGTCAGGTCTAGATGAACTGGTTTTTCGCCTTTTCGATGTTTGGGTTTGAAGCTAAACCGACGAGTTGCACCAAAACTCACCGACGCAATCACCGGATTGTGTCCTAACGTAGGTTCTGCATCACTATGCCAACCAACACTATCACTGCCATTTCGGTACAGATTCAGCAACACGCTATTGAACTGAACGTTTGCCACGGTTTCAACCGCAGATTTGATTGCCAAAAGTGGCTCTGTCCAGGGGTTGGGCTGCATCTCAATTCCAGAGTAGGTGTAAGATTTACCCGCATCTCCATACCAGGCGGTGAGACGTGGCAACGGGATGGACTGATTAAACAGATGTGCCGTTTCCTGTTGCCAGTTGATTTGAGTCAGCAGCAGGGTAAAGCAGCGATCGCTGTCTTCCGTATTAAAAAACGCCCGATACAATCTTACGTCTGCATTTAGCAACGGCAGCACATCAGGGTTTGTGCCACTGCCTGTTTCAATGTTTGATTCAAAGTAATCCCATAGCGCCAGTTGATTCAGCTTCTCAGTCTGCATACCCTAACTTTTTACTCAACAAACCCTAACCATGAACCGTGCCTTATCATTCCTAGCCACTGCTACCCTTGCTATCCTAGATTAATTGCAAAATCAGTCAGCCAAGCATTGAAAGGAAAGTCATGAAACGTTCTTTCACTTGTAGAGAAAGATTAATTTTTATGTTATCCCCCTAAAGAGGGTGGGAATACTGAAGGCTAACTTATAAAAATTACATGGAGCTATCCAATGCAGCCCCCCTCCCCTGCTGAGTTGAATCCTTTTTCTTCAGCATCCCGACTCAGTGAGGATCAAATGCGTGGATTCATCGCATCGATACCAGTTGCGATCGCTCTCCTAAACCGAGAACTGCACTATCTCGCGATGAGCCAGCAATGGCGAGAACTGTTTGGGTTAGACAATTCCAATCCAGAGTCTCACGCTGCTTGCAGTCCCTTATTTCAACCAACTGATCAACTTAGAAATGCCATTCATCAATGTTTGAACAATGCCCAGGAAGTAAGATGGGAAGAAACAGTTGTTGACTCAAAAAAACAATCAACCTGGTTTGCATGGAAAGTATCTCCCTGGCATCCAGAAATGGAAACGATTGGAGGCGTTATTGTAGTTGTTGAAGATATTAGTCAATACAAACAAAAAGAACAAAACTTAAATCAATCGAATATCATCTACAAATCTTTGCTAGAGCATTCTTCAGATTATATTTTTCATCTTAGTTTGGATGGGAAATATCAATATATTAATCAGAGTGGAATTTATCTGAACAAGTTAGATGATGCTAGCCAGATTTATGGTCAAGATTTTATTTCTACTGTTCCATTTGAATATCGTTCTTTGCTCCAAGAAGCGTTGCAAGCTGCACAGCAAGGGCAATCGACTCAAGTAAAATATCCCACAATCAACTTCAAAGGCGAAGAGATTCTCTGGCAAGGGATTATTGATGCAATTAAGGACGATGATGGAAATGTAATGGGTTTATTAGGTGCATTCAAAGATGTCAATGAACAAGAAAACTTAGAAAGCCAACTAAGACAACTCGATCATCTCCTGGAAAAACAAATTGAAGAGCGAACAGCAGAGTTACAGCAAATTGTGACCAGTTTACAACAAGAAATTTGCGATCGCAAAGTGCTAGAACAAAAGCTGCGATCGTCAGAAGATTACTTATTTGCTAGAGAGAAACAGTACCAACAAATTCTTAATTCCATTACTGATATTGTTGTAGTAAAAGGTTCTAAATCGCGAATTATTTGGGCAAATCGCGCTTTTTATCATCACTATGGCATTTCAGAAGAGGACTTTAAAAATGAAGTAAATTTACCAGCGTGCTATCTTGAGCAAACTAAACGACATCTTAGAGAAGATGCATTTGTTTTTAACACAGGTAAAACTCTAAGATTTGAAGAATCAATCGCACGTTATGACGGAAAAGTTCGTCTTTTTAGCACAATTAAATCAGCAATTCGAGACAAAAACAATCGAGTTATCATGACTGTTGCCGTGTCTCGTGATATTACAGAGCAAGTGGCAGCGCAACATCAGCAAAAGCAAGTAAAAGCCGCCTTTGAGCAATCTCAAAAACGTCTTGAACTTCTGGTTGAACAAATGCCGATCGCACTAATGGAGTGGAATAAAGATCGCCAGATTGTTCAATGGAACCCCGCCGCAGAGCGAATATTTGGATATCGCTCAGAAGAGATTTTGGGACAATCAATAGATCTCTTGATTCCTGAAGACGCTCGCTCTGAAGTTGGAGAAGTGATCAAAAATTTGCTTAATCAAAAAGAGGGGATTAGCAGCAGTAATGCAAATATAACAAAGGATGGTAGAGCTATTATTTGTGAGTGGTACGACACACCACTTGTTAATTCAGAAGGTGAATTGATTGGAGTTGCCGCAATGGCGATCGATATTACAAATCGTCAGCAAATCGAGGCAACATTGAGACAAACACGCAACTTCCTAGAATCTGTACTGAACCATCTACCTGTTTCAGTCATTGCGAAAGAGGCAGAAGACTTACGCTTTGCCCTATGGAATCCAGCAGCTCAAGAAGTACTAGGATACTCTGCTGACGCTGTACTGGGCAGAACTGATTATGATCTGTTTCCTCAAGAGCAAGCCGATCGCGTGATTGCAGATGATCGAGCAGTATTACATCAACGTAAATCAGTTGAAATTCCCGAAGAAATTATCCGCAATGCAGAGGGCTGCGATCGCGTTTTACGAACTATCAAAACTCCCATTTTAGGAATGGATGGAACTCCTCAATATCTACTTGCCATTACTGAAGACATCACCGAGCGTAAAGCTGTTGAAATTCAACTTCGAGAAAACGAGCAATTTCTTCGTAGTATTTTTGATGGAGTTGATTGCGCTATTTTTGTTATTGATGTTACTGAAGATAATAATTTTCTGTACAACAGCTATAACCATATTGCAACAGCGTGGACGGGGTTAACCACCGCTCAAATTGTAGGCAGAACTCCAGAAGAAATGTTTGGAGCAGTAGAAGGCAAAGTTGTTCGTGAAGCCTTCAACCGTTGCCTTGAACGAGGTGCATCACTTACCGAAGAAGAACACTTAACTTTTAAGGGACGCGAGGTTTGGTTAATGACCACTTTCAATCCCTTACGAAATCTTGAAGGCAGAATTCATCGGATTGTTGGAACTGGTTTTGATATTACTGATCTTAAAAATACTCAAATGCAAATGCGGCAAAAAGCCAAGCAACTTGAACAGGCTCTTTTGAAATTACAGCGAACCCAATCTCAACTGGTTCAAAATGAAAAAATGTTAAGTTTAGGGCAATTAGTTGCTGGAGTTGCTCACGAAATTAACAACCCTGTAAATTTTATTTACGGTAATCTAAGCCATGCAAATTCTTATACTCAAAACCTGCTGAGTCTAGTAACTCTGTATCAACAACACTACCCTAAACCTGTTCCTGAAATTCAAGAAAAAGCAGAGGAAATTGATGTTGAATTTTTAGTTGAAGACTTGCCAAAACTGTTGAACTCTATGAGAGTTGGAGCTGATCGCATTCAAAAAATAGTTGCCTCACTGCGAACATTTTCTCGTATGGATGAAGCCGAAGTAAAATCCGTAAATATCCATGATGGAATTGATAGCACTCTGATGATTCTGCAAAACCGCCTCAAAGCAAAAGAACATCGGGTAGCGATTCAAGTTGTGAAGGAGTACGGAAACTTGCCGATGGTTGAGTGTTATGCCGGGCAACTAAATCAGGTATTTATGAATATTTTAAGTAACGCGATCGATGCAGTAGAAGATTATTTGTTGAATGTTTATCACCCCTCTGCCGCGGATGCGGATGACTACACTCCAACAATCTCTATTCGCACAGAATATTCCAATTCTAATGTAGTCATCCGCATCGCAGATAATGGAATTGGTATTTCTCAGCCAGTTCAGCAGCGCTTGTTTGATCCATTCTTTACAACCAAACCTGTTGGCAAAGGAACAGGCATGGGGCTATCGATTAGCTATCAAATTGTGGCAGAAAAACATGGTGGGACGCTTCGCTGCGTCTCTGAAGTTGGGCAAGGCACCGAATTTATTGTCCAAATTCCGTTGTATCAGCCTCAAGCAAAGCGTTTTATCAATCAAGAAGATCCGTCCTAAAAACTGTCATAGCAACTGGTTTAACCAGGCTTTCTATTTCTAGAGTGAGCGTGTAGAGTGTGGAAAGAATTTCTGTGTTAGATGTGAAGACGGCGACCCCAGATGTAATTTTGTACGCTCAACACGGATGGGCTGATGACCATCGAGCGATCGCGTCGCTTGCCGCCAGTTTAGCAACACCTAACACGATAGCAATCACTCCTAATCTGGGATACCTCAAAACTTGGCTCCGCATCGAACCGTTGATTCAAGCGGTAGAGGTTTCCGTACTAGAAAATATGCAGCGATACCCCACCTCGGTGATTCGTATCGTTGGACATTCAATGGGTGGGTTGATCTGGTTAGAAGTGTTAGCCCGCCATCCAGAATTGTGGGCAAACGTGGAATCGCTGGTTTTGGTGGGGTCGCCTGTGGGCGGAGCCGATTTAGCCCGTGCGTTAGATCCTTTAGGGGTGGGTGTTGGAATCGCACGTGATTTAGGCATAAATCGGCGAGAAATTGCTGAAGCGATCGCCGCTAAAATTCCCACACTGGTCATCGCTGGCGATATCGATAACGGCAGTGATGGAACTGTTACTGTGCAATGCACTAAGATTTTTGGCGCTGAATTTGTGCGGCTATTGGGCATTCACCATGCAGCCCTGAAAAATCATCCGGCTGTAGCAGAAGCAATCCGACAATTTTGGGCGATCGCTGCACCTCCATCTCTGCCCGATGAATCCTCCCCCGATTTCAGCCGCACTCTGATTCGCCGTCTGCAATCTGTACCTGGCATGACGGATGCCCACGAACGTGATTTTGCGAAAGCCGAAATTGTGCTCGTCTACGACAACGGTGTCACCATCCGCACCTGGAAAAATTTAATGGGAATTGATCATGTCTTCGTTGCTTGTCCGCATGGACAGTGTTTGTATAGCGGCTTCGTTGGCTGGCTCCATGCTGAGAACCTGCGCCAAACCTTAGATCAACTTCAGCAAGAACAAGTGATCTCATTGGTTTAGAAGAAGCTCATGCTTCTAAGCCTCCACCCACACAGAAACGGAGCCACCACTGCAAGAGAAATCGCCCCAGCCAAACTCATTGGTAATCACAGGGCTTTTAACATGACGGGTCAGGTCATGGAAGGTGGTGTTGGGTCTGCCAACCTCCATCCATTTGCTACCTGGAGGACCGTCACTCATCATTACTGCCATTGCTTTAGGAAATTCAGGTGTTCCAAGCCGTGTCCAGCCGATGCATTCGGGATGGTCAAAATAATCGTATTGCTCACCGTGGGCGTAGTGTTTGCGGGCGTAGAGAAACTGATCAATGAGCCAGCGATGCGAGTCGAGCCAAACTTCATAGGTCTTACCGTCGCGCCCTGTTCCCCAGTAGTGGCCCCCATAGTAATCACCATAGAACACGCAGGGATACCCTTCACGACGGAGCAAAATCAAAGCATAAGCTAACGGTTTGAACCAGGGTTCCACTACTGATTCGAGTTGTTGTAAGGGTTGGGAGTCGTGGTTTTCCACAAAGGTAACGGCAAGGGCGGGCTGTTCTCGCATGAGGGTGCCAAACAAGAGCCGCCGCATATCAAAATGCCCACCAGCGCGGCTGGCACGATGAAAGTTGTAGTGGAGCGGCACGTCAAACAGCGACAACTGCCCACCTGTGCGGCTGATGAACCCATGCAGGGATTCAACATCGTCTGCCCAATAATCCCCCACTGCAAATAATTTGTTCTTAGCATGCCGCCGAACATGGGCGAGCCATTCGTTGAAGAAGGTAGGGCGGGCGTGTTTAACGGCATCCAGGCGAAAACCATCGATTTTGGTTGTGTCGAGTATCCACTCGCCCCAATGCTTGAGTTCTGCCTGCACTTCTGGGTTGTTTGTATCTACGTCACAGGCGAATTGAAAGGATTCATCCCAGTAGCGGGGGTCTACTTCAGTTTCAAATAGTTTGTCCTGCAAATGGTAAAAGTTTTTACTGTGTGAGTTTCGCAAGTTGTGGTTGACGGCATCAAAGTGGTGTTGATGCCATTGGAAATTGGAGTGTTTACTGTTTCTCCCCGAAAAGGTGAAGCAGGTTTTAGCCTGGATGACTTCAATCTCGGATGAGGGATGATTGCGGGTGTCGGGCGCGATCGCGATCGCTTTACACTCCTCCACCTCGTCACCACCATGTCGATGAGTTAGTACTGCATCTGCATAGACCTGTAATCCTGTCTGCTGTAAAGTTTGAACCGCTGCAAGATACTCTTCACGTGTGCCGTATTTTGTCCGAATGCTGCCCTTTTGAAAAAACTCGCCCAAGTCATACAAATCGTAAGCAGCGTAGCCTACGTCGTCTTTACCTGCGGCACCTTTGTAAGCAGGTGGCAACCAAATCGCTGTAAATCCGGCATCTGCAAGTGTTTGTGCCTGGGTTTGAAGCGTATGCCAGTGGGTACCATCTGCTGGGAGGTACCACTGGAAATACTGCATCATGACACCGTTAAGTTCGGTTGTGGGCTTTCCTATCGTCATGTGGTAATCGTACCTGATGGCTTTCCCACCGTAACTTAATTTTTGACAGGACTGAGGGCGATCGCGGTCTCTCAGTTCTCAACCAGATCCTGACAGTAGAGAAATTGTTTAATTCTTTAAAGGCGCAGAAGACAATGCCTCAAGTTGGATATCGCTCAGCAAATCCTGCCAGGTTGATTGCAGGGTTGCATCTTTAGGATTGGAGTATTTTAGAGCAGCCAATCCGGCGGAGGCATCGTACCAAATTCCTGCTTTGGCATACTGCTTGACCGTTTCTAGTGTGGCGATCGCTCCAGGCTTTGAAGACACAGCGGTTGATTGTACCCGTCGCACCATACCATGAACCAATGGGTCTTCTGGAGCAGGAATATTGGCTTGGCAGGCAAAGGCAACTCTCCATGAGTACTCTTTGTCCACTTCCAATGCAGGAGCAGTATTGGGTAAACTAATCCGAACTACCCCTGGAGAGGATGGGACTGGTAAATTCATCTGGAAGTTCACTTCACCTTTATCATCTTCCAGGGTGAATTCCATCGCTTTCGCTGAAGTTTTGGGAACGTACAACAAAAAAGTAGGACGTTCTGATACGGTCAATCCCCAGCGATTCGTTGGCAATAGGGGAGTTGCTCGTTCTCCCAGGGTTTTAGGCTTGCGTTCAATCGGGGTCTGAATTTTGGGATACTTGGGTCTATCTTTGGGGCATAGTTCATCGGTTCTTCGTCCACCCCCTCTAGACGTACCGGGCGCATCCTGCCCTGTGGGAGGTTCAAACAGCCGTCGCCCTCCGCCCCGGGAATTTTTGGGTGCGGGAATTAGTGGCTCAAACGCGATCGCCGTTCCTGCAACACTCTGGGCAGGTGCCATTGCAGGTTTAGCCTGAGCGTGTGTTGAGGGTGAATCAACAAGCACCAGCGGAGCAAACAAGACGGACAAAATAAGTGCAAAGGGTTGGGAAAAGGTGGGTTGAGTCACGATGACAAACTTCTCCTGAGAGCGGACAGTCTAGGACGATTATCGGCGATGGGCAAACGCGATCGTGTGATCAAATAGTAAAGCCAGTGTGATTTGACGATGAGGGCGAAGAATTCCCCCTTATTGTTCACACTTACAACCAATTACCGATCAATACAAACGGTGCCCAATAAAAGGGATGACGAAATTGGCGAGTTTGCAACAGCTTGATCTGAGATTGTCGCAGTGCTTCGGCTTTAGTTGTGCCGGAGCGTGCCAACTCCTGGTAGAACTGCACCATCAGTTGGGAGGTTGATTGATCATCCACCGCCCACAATGTTGCTAATGTACTCCGTGCTCCTGAACGGACTGCCACGCCTGCTAATCCTAAGGCGGCTCGTTTGTCTCCCTCGGCGGTTTGGCAGGCGCTGAGAACCAACAATTCAATGGGTATGCGAGCTTCTTGCTCACGGGCTTGCAACAGTTCGCCCAGTTGCTTCACGTCGATGCGGCGATCCCACGTCAGGATGAAGGTTTCATCGGCATTGGAACTGAACTGCCCATGGGTGGCTAAATGCACAACCCGATACGGAGTAGCGCTGACTTGCTGCTGAAAGGTAGAGGTTGTAAAGGTTTGATTGAATAATACCTGGGATGGAACTTCTGTTTTAATCTGCTGGATCTCTGTTTCCACGCCTGGCAGCGCAGAAAATCCTTGTCGCTCTTCGCTCAAGGCACCCACAAGTACTTTAAGCTGTTGCTGCTGAAGCGGACGGGGATCAATCAATTGCAATCCTGGAGTTAAGGCAATGCTATATTTCTCCAGCAGATATTTTCTGCCATCGTGTAAAGCGGCCATCGGCAGATTTTTGAGCGATCCATCCAATACAAACGCCAGAGTTTGAATGTTGTTGCTGGTTAGTTCGGCTTCGGCGGGGCGAATCAGTAGGCTGTAGAGTTTCTGGGCAACCTCTAGTCGTTCTTTTGAGGTGGAGGTTCGTCTGAGCGATCGCCGCATTTGATCAGCTAATTGCTCTAAGTCGCGCTGGGAGATGGCACTGGCATGGTGGCTTAGAGGTTGGTTGGGAATCGACACGACCACTTCTAAGCGATTTGGGAGAATGATGGGGTAGATGACAGCGCTAGTGTTTTGTGGATCGACTTTATCGAGCGGAGTAGGGTTGCTGGTTAAACACGCTTCCTTAAAGAAGTTATCTAGCTCTGCCAACTGCAACGACTCAATCACCTCGCGTGCCTCTCGCAAATTTGCCTGACTCGCTTCCTGCCCGTTGCTTGGTTCTAGCAATAAGGCAACAAATTCTCGATAGACTGGCTCCACACTTTCGCGGAAGGAGAATTGAATATCCGGACTGCTGGCAACTAATTCATTGCGAATAGATTGCAGCGTTTTGACGGCTTGCCTGTAGGCGGCAACTGCCGATTCTAGCTGGCCTTGCGATCGCAAAATACGTCCAAGCTGCCATTGCCAGCGGTACGAAATTTCAGGAGCATTCCCCAGTTGGGAGAGCAGTAATGCTTTGTCGGTAAGGGTTTTTGCTTCGGTTAGTTGTTGATTGCGTTCGTACAATTCACCCAAATAACCCAATGCATAAGACTCTGCCCGTTGGTCACCGCTCTCTTTTGCCAGTTGCGCTCCCCCTGCCAAAAGTTGAGCCAGTTGAGTTGATGAAATGGCGGAATCTAGCCGCATCACGCTTTGAGTAAAGTTAACACGGGCATAGACGGCAATTCGGCTAGGAGGCAGTGTTTCAAGCTGAGAGCGAATCGTTGGAACAAGAGACTGGGCTGCTTGCAATTGCTGCGTTTCGATCAGCAACCGCAGTTGGTTGAGTTGAGCTTGAACGACATTAGCAGGAGTATCAGCAACTGCGATCGCCTGTTGATAGTAAGCTAATGCCGTTGTGGGCGATTGTTGAGCGCGGGCAGTGTTGCCCAAACTCAGCAGTGCCAGGGTGATATCTGGGGGAGACTGAAGCCGCTGCGCGATCGCCAAACTTTGCTGCAACACCTTCTCCGATTCATCCAATTCTCCAACTAGCCGTAGCGCATCTCCGTAATTGACTAATCCTGCCGCTTTTAACTGTGAATCTGGCTGTTGCTGAAGCACCTGGTTCACTTCTGCCAGGGTGGATTTTGCTCTGGGATACAGACCCAACGCCCGATAGGCTTGTGTTTGGTTGATCAAACTGCGAGTTACACCAGCCGCCTCTTCTATCTGTTGATACGTCTTCGTTGCCGCTTGCCAGGTTGTCAATGCCTGTTCGGTCTGCCCTTGCGCTAACTGCAAACCTCCCTGAATATTGAGGGTTTGTGCCAACAGTTTTTGCGTTTCTTGCTTCTGACTTCCGAGTTCTGAATCCTGACTTCTAAGAATTTTCAAACTGTCTGCAATCGCCGCATTCGCCTCCGCCCATTGCCCCAGTTGTTGATACGCCAGCGCCAGATTGCTAAGCACAGCCGCCTGATTTAAGCGATCGCCGCGCCTGGAGAACTCTTGAGTCGCCTGCTGCCACATCCGCACTGCTGACGCAAACTGCCCCGCCTGAAAGCGTGCCTTACCAGACTGAGTAAGCTGAACCGGATCAGTTGTTGCTTGAGCGATCGGCACGTTAGCATTGCTAGCTTCTAGGTCAGTAGCGATCGTGGATAACGCTTTCTGACCTGGAGCAAAACTGAGAGTTATAGCCGCCAATGCAGCGCAAATGCTAAGGCAACAATATCTCAAAACCCGCTTGTCTAAGAATTTCCAACTTGGAACCATACTGGGCACATCCATAACTTCACTCAGCTTTCAGAAGTGAAGCTTCTTCTGCATTATGCCCTTGTTTTTTGTGCTCGTCGATAATTATGAAAACTTGACCTTGAATGCCCTCTTCGAGAAAGCGGCAAACCATGTCAGATGGGCCCTACCCCCTCCTTAAAGTTCACGATAAAACCGTTCTTCAAGCCATCGATCAATATCCTGCTCAGACTCCAAATAGGTAGTTTGTCCAGTCAGTGGATCATAGGCATACCAAAAATTTCCCTCGCTGCCAGTTACTCTGTGAATTCTGGGTTCAGAATACCTGGAGTGATATTTTGCGTAGAGAGATTGAAGCAGAATGCTCCAAATGACTCTTAAAACATCGGCACTTGCAGGTTTATCAGCCTCAAACTCACTTTTAGACCAACAACGCTCTAGATAGTCGATCTGTTGTTTGGGCGCAAGACCCTCTGTAAATCGATCAACCAGTGACTGTAAGCTCTGGCTCATCCAGGTTGCAAAGGCTGAATTGCCCTTATTTGGCTCATGAACTGTATTTGGAATTAATTCTAGAGTTTGATATATCCGCCAATGTAGTTCCATAAAAGACGCTCCATTACATTCAAAAAATGAAGCGCGTTCCTTCGGGTTAATTCCCTACTTCCGTCTCCTTAAAATGGATCAGGCAAACAATCCACTCTAGAGATGAACGATTATTTCTGTATTCAGTGTTACAGAATTCTCCTTGTTGTTGCAATATTTAGTTAGAAAATCTTGACATTTCGGTTGTAGTTGTACTACAGCATGAGTGATAGACGAACAACGTTTTAAGCGAGAAGTGTCACGGTTCCAGTATCCAGGTCGTATCGACCTCCAACAATCTGCAATTTGCCAGACTGCACCCGCTTCGCGAGGAGTTGCGATCGCTGCAACTGTTCAATCTGGTAAAGCACATTCTCCGCCACAGCATTATCCACCAGATCACCAGGCTGCTCCTGCACCCGTTTCACGGCAGGTAAAATGGCTGCTACAAACGTGCTAATGTCGCCTGGCAGAGGTTTATTTTGAACTGCTGCCGTGACAGCTCCACAGCGCTCATGCCCCAGCACCATCAACAGAGGAGTCTCTAGCAGTGAAACGGCGTACTCAATGCTACCGATCGCTTCAGGCGTGGCAATATTGCCTGCAATTCGGACATCAAAGATATCGCCAATGCCTTGATCAAAAACAATCTCCGCAGGAACCCGTGAATCGGCACAACTCAGAATAGTTGCAAATGGATGTTGGGCTTGAGCAACCTCCTTCAAGCGAGACTCTGATTGATCTGGATATTGGGGGTGATGCTGCACAAAACGCTGATTGCCTGCCATGAGTTTTTTCAGCGCTGCGTCTGGGCTGGGAGGCGCAGGCAATTCGGCAGCATACGCTTGTTGCTGCTCCAGTAAATGTCTGGCTGCTAAACCAAACGCTGCGATCGAGCCAAGCTTTAGCAAATCACGACGACTCAGAAAACCATTTTTGTAATTCATACAAACTCTCCAAATAGTGTGGAGAATTAAAAATCTAAAATTAAAAATCAAACGCGGTATTTGCCTTTAACTTTAATTCTTAATTCTCTTCACATCATAGGGATGCAACACATTTAACCGAACGAATCTCCATCACATCTGAGATGTAACAAGTTCCACCAAACTTATTGAGTATCGGTCGAACATTTTCAATCACTGCTTTAATCTGCTCAGGCATACAAAAAGCAATGATATAAACATTATCCAGCATCGTCATATCTAAATCTTCGCTACCATCACGTAAGCCTTTACCCGCAACATTCCGAATTACAGCATGTCCATGCACCCCTGATTTATCTAAACCATCTAAAATTTTGCCAAGTTCAAACGAATTTGCAATGATTTCTATTTTTTTAACAAGATGCATAAGTTACCTCCACAACAGTTGAATTCCATACAGGTAAAGTGGAGTTCCCACGATGATGTTAAATGGGAACGTCACTGCTAGAGCCGTTGAAACGTACAGGCTAGGATTCGCTTCAGGCACCGTTAGCCGCATTGCTGCCGGAACAGCAATGTAGGAAGCACTGGCACACAAAACAGAAAACAAGAGTGCATTTCCTTGCGGCATATTAATGAATCGAGCAATTAGCAACCCGATGCCCGCGTTCAGTATAGGAATCAGTATGGCAAACGAGATTAGAAAAACGCCGGTTTTTTGTAAGTCTTTAATTCTTCTGGCAGCAACGAGTCCCATATCGAGCAAAAAGAAGGTTAGAACCCCATAAAACAACCCTTGCGTAAAGGGTTCTAACACCTGCCAACCGTGCTCTCCTGTCAATACACCAATGAAGAGACTGCCTACGAGTAGGAAAACGGAACTGTTGAGAAATGCTTCTTTCAGCACTTCAGACCAGACAAATTCTCGTGTCTCGTCTACGGTAAAGAGATTCACCAGGATTAGTCCCACGATGATGGCTGGAGACTCCATGAGTGCCAGAGCCGCGACCATGTAGCCATCAAAGTTAATGCCCATTTCGGTGAGGAAGGCACTGGCTGTGATGAAAGTGACGGCGCTGATGGAGCCGTAGGTGGCAGCGATCGCGGCTGCATCATAAGTATCTAGTTTCAACCTCAGAATAAAAAAGGTGTACAGCGGAACAACGCACGCCATCAGCATTGCTGCAAAGAGCGTTAAAACCACTTCTTGAGTGACTCCGCTTTTGATTAGCTCTACCCCTCCTTTAAACCCGATCGCAAACAGCAAATACAGCGAGAAGAGTTTTGGTACAGGTGCAGGAATTTCTAGATCAGATTTGACAAAAACAGCCGTCATCCCTAGAAAGAAAAATAGAATGGGTGGATTCAGGATGTTGGACATGATCAAGCTGCCATCCATGTCCATCCCCCTTGATGCAGACAAAGCCAAAAGTTTAAGAAACGTTGCATTGTAAAAAACCGAAACATCGATTGAACCATGATGTATCGTGTTCTGTCACTTCATGTCAATAAATGCTGAGTGTATTAAGAATCGCCAGATTTGATCGCCAGATTTGGCGGCTTGGTTGGCGCAAACATGTATAGCCGTAGCCATCTGTAACGTGGCTATGGCGAGTCAGAACGCCTACCCAGCATTGGCTTTGCCACTTTTTCCTGTCCTAAGCGTTCTGACCAAAGCTATAATTTTATGTGTTTGCAGACGTTGCGACTTACGAACCTAAAAGGTACTCATTCACCACACTCCAGTCGCTGAGGTGGGCAACTTTGCGACGAGACACGATCGCGTCTGCCAGGTAAGCCGCATCGCGAGCAATCCCTGAAAATCTGCCGGAACCCCAGGTGTAGAGCCAGGGCAAGCCGAGGAAATAGAATCCTGGAACAGCGGTAATGCCGCGATCGTGACCGGGATAACCTTTACCATCAAACACGGGCACATTAATCCAGCGGAAGTTGGTTTCGTAGCCAATACTCCAGATAACGGCACCAATATTGGCAGCTTCATAATTAAGTTTGAGTATTTCATTTTCTGGTTGCCAAACAGGTATGTAAGCAGGTTCAATTGGAGCCGAGATATGATTTTTGGCGATAAATTCATCAATGCTTTTCTTGATGCTTTCAGCAATTGCATCTGCTTGATCAAGGTTCTGCTTTAAGTCGTTGTGAAATTCGAGGATGGTGCCACTGATTGTTTTTAATCTACCGTGTAAGTGCATTCCTTCCAGGGCAAACTGTCGCAAATCAATTTCTTTCCCGCCATCGCGCCCGCTGACGTAGTGGTTGGCTTTGGTTTGCACTTTTTCTTTTTGGGGGTGTTGATCAATGGAGAGATCGTAATAACCCATTTGCTCCAGCCACTCCACCACATCTTTACCCCGGTAAGTTCGGGGCGATCGCGGCGCACCTCCCACACACAAATGTACCGATTTACCTGCCCGGTGTAGATCTTCCGCAATTTGGCAACCCGATTGTCCCGTTCCCACAACCAGCACTGCTTTGTTCGGCAAAGACTGAGGATTTTTGTAGTCTGACGAATGAAGCTGCACGATGTATTCAGGTAAGCGTTCAGCAATTTTAGGAATTTTGGGTTGATGGTAGTTTCCAGCAGCAATCACCACTTGATCAGCCGTGTAGTGACCAATAGATGTTGTGAGTTCAAATCCACTCTGCGTTGTGCTTTGGCAAACTTGTAACACCTCCACACCTTCTCGAATGGGGGGCGCAAATGACGCGGCGTAGGCTTCGATGTATTGCACAATTTCATCTTTCTGCATGAAGCCAAACGGATCACTTCCCTGATACGGAAAACCCGGCAGTTTGCATTGCCAGTTGGGCGTGACTAAACAAAACGAATCCCAACGTTTGGCGCGCCAGGAATAACCAATTTGGTTCTTCTCAAAAATAATGTGGTCAACGCCTTTTTCTTTCAAGCAGTAGCTCATGGATAAGCCTGCTTGCCCCCCTCCAACAATGGCAACGGAGTAGTGTGTTTGCATGGGTGATTGCCTGCTTAACTGCCTGGATGTGATGTCAGATTAGGGGTTGATGCAGGCGAAGTTTTGTATCTTTAGCTACGGAGGGTTCAGGTCTAGCGGTAAGGCTAGTTGGATTAGAAATGGGCTGAGGTAAGCGATTGGAATTGCAGTTCAAGGATGATCAAACCCTGTTTAAAGCGATAGGATACTTTCTCTGACTAAATCCAACCCTGTTTAATGGCTTGGTGCAGTGCCTGGAAGCGAGTGCGGGCTTTGAGCTTGGTTAAAACGTTGGTGAGGTGGAATTTGACGGTGCTTTCGCTAATGATTAAACGATTGGCAATGTCGCGATCGCGCAACCCTTCTGCCAGTAAGCCTAAAATCTCTCGCTCCCGGTCTGATAGGAGGGGAACTGTCGCAGAAGTTGTCAATCTCCAGATGTGGCCCTGGGCAACAGTCTCTACGGCTTCTCGTAATTGCGCTGGGGTGATGGAAAAATCAAGGCTGGCTTTTACGCCAGGGGGAATGGGTTTCGAGTCTTGCTGTATCCATAAAATTCGTTCAGCCAGGTGGAGTTGAGTCACGTCATCGGTTAATAAGGGAGCATCGGTGGTGTCATCCTCGCATACTTGCAGATTGGCGGTGTAAGCAAGCTGGGTGAATGCAAGTTGCAAAAGGGGTTGACGGCAGCAGATTTGAAGCCGAGGACCTAACGGAGGAAGAGAGTGCGGCAAATACAACGAAATTTGTAGTACCTTTTGGCTGGCAACTATTTCACTTTGCAGGTGCCCACCCAAATATGTTGCAATGCAGGCAAACCGACCAAAGCGCGATCGCACCTCCTCCTGTTGCAGGTCGGGTGCGGTTTCAGCGGCAACGGCGATCGCTTCTAGAGTTACTCCACTGTTGTCGTAGATTAAGCGACAGTAGCGACAGCTTAATTGGCTTAACACCTCCGCCACCTGAAGGAATAGATAGGTGTGGGATAGGGGGAGCGGCTGCTCTGTGCCAATCAAAGTCAAGCGAACCGATCCTAAAAGGGTTGCGAGTTGGTCAGAGAGGGCAAGCTGTTTCCAGGTGACATAAGGGGACGCTAAAAGCTGACTGGGTTTTTCTCGTTGATGGTGCAGTGCAGTTTCTAGTGCAACCGCAACCATTGTGCAAAGAGCTTGCAACACTTCAAGAAATTCAGGTGAGAGCGCAGTGTGGCTAAAAATTGCCAGGACTCCAATGACTTGTTCTGATTGGGCTTGGTCTTGGGAAGTGCCTGCACCCAGAGGAAAGCCTGCAAAGCCGCGAATATGATTTGCGATCGCCCATTCTCGGTCTTTTACCCAGGATTCTTCTGCCAGATTATTGCTTAAAAATGAAACCCGGTTTTGGGCGATCTTCCCTACCTTATAAGCCCCCATCGGCACTTGGGCAAATGAACCATCGGTGCGAGTGTATAAACCCGACGAGGCAACTAAACGCAGGGTTGTCAAACCTGGCTCCACCAACCAAATGCGAGCAAACGCACAGTTGAAACGCTCAACCAGCCCATCGGTGGTGTGTCGAGCAATCAAATTAGGGTCAAAACATCCTGAAAAGCATTGAACAACCTCGCTTGCCCGCTGTAAATCAAATAGGAGCCGCGTTGAGTCCAGAGAATGGGCAGTTAGCTCAGCCACACGGGTTACGTTAAGTCATACATCCTCAATTTAAGGCATTGATACCTCAAAATTTGGTATCACTAACCACAAAGCTTTTTAGTGCAAATCTAATAGCATTCGTTGAACTCAAGCCAACCTGCTACCTGATACTCTATTTTCTATTTTCATCTAAACTAACCGCTTCTAGCGATCGCCCCGTCGTTTCAACCCGAAAGAGATAGGTCAATCCGGCTGCCAGTACACAACAACCCACCAACCCCAGTAATAAGGTTGGTACTCCCCAGTTTGTTTGCAAAATGGGTAAGGCAAACGTCCCCAACACCGCTCCCGCTTTGGCAAAGGCAGCGGCAAATCCGGCTCCACTGGCACGAATAGACGTGGGAAAGACTTCACCAGAGAGTAGAAACGTTGTGGAATTGGGTCCAGCATTCATCATTAAGTTGAAGATGAAGAAGCCAATCAATACCCAGGTTAGTTGGGAATTATTGTCGGAGGCGAGGCGATCGGACAGTGCCAAAATGACTAACCCCACTGCCATGCCTAAAAAACCTACCACCTGGAGGCGTACTCGTCCTGCTTTTTCTACCAACCACACGGCAACTAAAAATCCCGCAATCAAAAACAAATCGACTAGCGCAGCACTTTTTGCCGATACCATTTCTCGCGTGAGAAAGTCTGGTTCACTGGCAAAGGCGAGCGCTCCAATGATGGCAGGAGTAAAAATGCCCATACCGTAAGTGGCGATGTCTTGCAGAAACCAGGGAATGGAAGCAAACAGAGTATTGCGACGAAATTGGGGTGAAAATAATGCCGTATAGGTCAAATTGGGTTCGCGTTCGGGCGGGTCGGTTGTGGGAGTAATGGTAATTGGTTCTTCTAACAATAAGGAGGCGGCTTTGGAGGCGGCATCGTAATCTCCTTTGGCGATGTAATAGCGCGGACTTTCTAACAAAAAACTAGAGCGGATAATGCCAACGGCGATCGCCAATACCAACCCCACTCCTAACATCCAGCGCCAGGCATACTGGATCGCAGGCTGTGCCGAATCGGGATACAGCGTTTGAAACAAATGGATCACAATCAATCCAGTGAGCGCACCTAAAAGTGCTCCCACGGCCTGAAATGTAAAGGCTCCAATCACCATTCGTCCGCGCCAACGGGAGGGCACATTCTCAGTGATGTAAGCCACACTAATGGGGTAGTCTGCGCCAATGCCAACTCCAACCAGAAAGCGAAACCCAATCAGCGAAACGGCATCCCAGGCAAAGGCGGTTCCTGCTGTGGCAACAATAAAGAGAGCAACGTCAACCATCAGCATTCGTTGTCGCCCTACTTTGTCGGTAATAGGTCCCAACGTGAGAGAACCAACCAGTGACCCTACGACGGCTGCGACGGCGACGGCTCCAATTTCAGTGGAACCTAAACTAAAGTCGCGCTTGAGAAAGGGGAGGGCAACCCCAATAATGAAAAAATCAAAACCATCCAGGGCAATCAACCCGGCAGCAAGTAACCAGAGTAGCCACATGGCAGGGGTGATGGGGGATGCATCCAACCGTTGTTCAAACGACGTACGAGGCTCCGTTGCCACTGTGTCCGTGCTCGTCATGGGGGATGGCTCCTTGCAATACAGTTGGTTGCGCGATCGCGCCTAGTGTAGACGTGATGAGTTGAATCAGGTTTTCAAGCGGATCGGGTGAAATTGTGTATTTAACCCCGTCATCCTATGACTGTTGCTCAATTGTTTGAATATGCTGCCACCAACGGTTGAGCGGATAGTACACAATCGGTGCCCAAAGACTGCTTAATACGGCTGATCCCAACGCGATGAGTTGATGGTAAGTCCAGATTTCAACCAATGTGCGATCGCCCTGAAAACTATACTGAATAGCCGTCACAGTCTCAGCAATCACTGCCATGGCAAACACAATCAGCGCGATCGAAATAAAATCCTCCTTTAAGTACCGTTCCTTCCGAAGTCGAGCTGTCAATATACCAACTAACATCAAACTTAAAACATGGGTTGGAGAATAAGCAGTCATCCCATCCTGGATCAAACCCAAAATCAGCCCTGCTAATGCGCCTTGAAAAGCTGTACGCTTCACACTCCACGAAACCACCCAAATCAGCAGCCAGTTCGGTCCAATCCCTGCCAGTTCCATCCCTGGCAAACGACTGGGAGAGATCAACAGGCATAGCAGAACAGAGCCTGCGGTGACAGCACAATTGGCAACAACACGGGTTAGCGGACGTTCTTGTAAAACAGCAGTCAACGATTCATTTTTCATAGCTTGAGTGAAGACCGCTAATTCTTTGCCTCACCTGATTTTGGTTGAGTGTGAGGATAAATAATCGCCCATTCTAAAAAGCTCACAGGTGCCGTCAACTCAATCACCGCTTCTGGAGCAGGACTCTTGCTCATGTTGATCGATTCCACTCGCCCAACAGGTAAACCCGCCGGAAATAGCTGGCTTAGAGAAGATGTTGTAATTACATCTCCCTGCCGTACATCTGGCACCTTGTCAAAAAACTCCATTACTGCTCGATTTGAGGATTGCCCCCGAATATAGCCCATAAAACGGCTACGACTCACGGTTACCCCCACTCGACTTGAAGGATCGCTCAATAGCAGCACACGGCTGGTACTGGGTGTGACGTTAATAACTCGCCCAACAACTCCCCCTGGAGCCATCACAACATATCCTTCTTGCACGCCATCCCGGCTGCCTCGTCCCATCAAAACATGCTGCCACCAGTGATCAGCGCTTCTTCCCACAATGGGAGCTGTAATTCCTGGTTTTTTCGTTTCTCCCATATATCCCAAGAGAGCCCGAAGCTGCTGATTTTGGCTCTCTAATTCTGTTAGCCTCTGTTGCAACTCTTGATTCTGGGCATTTGCCAGAACAGTTTTGCGCTCTAAGTTAGGTTGGAAAGGGCGAACCAGAATTTGATAGGCCTCGTAAAGAACAGCCCCTTCTGTCTGCCGCAGAAACAAGGCAGAACCAACTGCCAGACCAATCAGAGTAGCCTGTAGTCGATGACGATCCCACCAGCGACGGAGCGTAAACATAGGAATGATGAAACTTGAACGAGCTTGGCGAGGCAATACTTGGGAGAAACGGTCACTTTAACAGAGCCAGCATAGTGCCAGACTAGAAATTGCGAGAACGACCGCTAAACACCCGTTCAAGCTGCTTGAAGTTTTCTAGGACACGACCTGTACCCAAAACCACACAGCTTAAAGGATCGGCGGCGACGTGAACCACAATGCCTGTCTCGTGACTAATCAGAGTATCGAGTCCCTTCAGCAATGCACCCCCACCCGCCAGCATAATTCCACGGTCAATAATGTCTGCTGCAAGTTCAGGAGGGGTGCGTTCCAGGGTGCGTTTAACTGCATCTACAATGACCGCTAGGGGTTCTGCCATGCTTTCGCGGATTTCGGCACTCTTAACTTTCACGGTACGGGGTAAGCCAGATAGCAGGTGTAAACCGCGTACTTCCATCTCAGCATCATCGTCGATGGGATAAGCCGAGCCGATGGTGATTTTAATTTCTTCAGACGTGCGTTCACCAATCACCAGGTTGTGAACTTTCTTCATGTATTGAGAAATTGAATCACTGAGTTCATCGCCCGCAACGCGCACTGACTCGCTTAATACCGTTCCTTGCAAACTGAGAACAGCAACTTCTGTTGTGCCGCCGCCAATGTCGATAATCATGTTTCCAGTTGGCTCAGCAACAGGCAAACCAGCCCCGATCGCTGCTGCAACAGGTTCATCAATCAAGTACACATCCCGTGCACCCGCCTGAGAGGCGGCATCCATCACTGCCCGACGTTCAACGCCTGTAACGCCACTAGGAATTCCAATGACGATGCGAGGTGCGACCAGCGTCTTCCCTTCATTTACGCGGGTAATGAAGTGCTTCAGCATCAGTTCAGCAGTATCAAAATCTGCAATCACACCATCGCGTAAGGGGCGGAGCGCAACCACGTTGCCGGGAGTCCGTCCCAACATTCGTTTTGCATCTTCTCCAACTGCTAAAGGAACCTTCTCATCCTGATCGATCGCAACGACAGAAGGCTCCTGAAGCACAATTCCTTTACCGGACACATATACCAGGGTATTTGCTGTACCCAGGTCAATGCCCATATCCCGTGAGAGAGAAAAACGACTAAAAAGACCCACTAGCCTCTATGCCTCTAAACGACTAACGCGTAACAAATCGAAATCAAGACTGGATTCTATTACGTTTTTAATCACGAGTCTAGTGACAAATCTAGAGCATCGTGATAGTCAGGCTTCTAGCAATTTGACGATTTCTTGGGCGTAGAAATCCACTAAAAGAACGTTGCCCAAACTCCAAGCTCGCTTGATCCTAAAGATCAGGTAGATGACCTTAAGGCTTCAACTTTACATCAAAATTTGTTCATTGCATCAACATTTCATCGCGATGCAATGAGAAGCGAGGCTGATGATAAGATCATTTGTATTAAGTAGCTTTCACGTCCAAACCTGTAGTTTCTTTTAGAGAAAATTCGAGGTTTCTAGCTGGACGCGGTTTAGTTCATTTCTCGCATTGGTGCGTAGAATAGGTTCACTCTTGGTTCACCCATATTGATCATAGATACTTATGACCCTTAATGTTGTGACTTTGGTTGGTCGGGTTGGGGGCGATCCCGACGTTAAATATTTTGAATCTGGTAGTGTGGTTTGCAACATGACCCTGGCTGTTAAGCGCCAATCCCGAAACAACGACCAACCCGATTGGTTTAATCTGGAACTGTGGGGGCAGACGGCGGAAGTGGCGGCAAACTACGTGCGAAAAGGTAGCCTGATTGGTGTAACCGGGTCTCTGAAGCTGGATACTTGGAAAGACCGCAGCACCGGCGTAAGTCGGTCGAAGCCCGTAATTCGGGTAGAACGGATGGAACTGTTAGGCTCGAAGCGGGAGAACGAAGCCGAAATGTCCGGTGGCGGATATAACGATGAGTTTTAGACTGCTTTCACGTCTAGATCGGGTGGGTCTGTTGATGACCCAATCTCCCACTTGAATGCAGATTAACGTGAATTCGATACTGTCCTCGCAGACCTCTCCCTAAATCCCTCTCCTCGTAGGAGAGGGACTTGAAATGCCGATTTTCTCGCTGCTCCTCCCTTTCCGCGGCGGAGAGGGAGACTGGGAGGGAGAGGTCTGTCGAACTCAAGCTAGATTAGTAGCTGATTTGTAGGGTGACGGTGGCTTCCACTTCTTGTTCTCCGCCTACTACAGGAGACGGTAGTGCAGCCGCTTCGGCGGTGTCTGCCAGTTTGGCGTTGTTCATGTTGAAGGGGCGAGGTGGCGGCGTAAAGGCTCCATCAATGCGGATACTGACTACTTCTCGACGAGTTAACCCTAATACACTGAGAACCGCATCGGCTTGACCCTGAGCATCTTGGGTGGCTTCTCGCAGGGCAACTTTTTGAGCGCTGGCGATCGCGCTTTCGGTTGCCACAAAGCTGACTCCATCAATGCGGCTAGCTCCTGCTTTGACAGCATCATCCAGAATGTCTCCAGCTTTCTGGGTCTCAATCCGGAAACTAACAATATTGCTGCCGTTGTAGCCTGTCAGCGTTTGGTTGCCGTTATCATACCGATAGTTGGGACTCAGGTTGATTCCGGTTGTTTCTAATCGAGTGACGTTCCGCGATCGCAACAGCGCTACCACCGAGTTTGAGCGACGGGCAACTTCTTGTTGAACTTCGTTGGCTGTTTTCCCCTGGGCTTCTACCCCCAACCGCACCTGAGTCAGGCTGGTTGGCACAAGCTCTTTCCCACGACCGCTCACCGTCAGGGTTCGCAGCGTTTTCTCCTGAGCGATCGCTGGCGCAACCAAACTAATTCCCAGCACACAGGCACCAACCGCGAGCGCACTCCACAATTTCCACGAATTCATACTCTCAGATTTCCTTAACCAATGAAGATGTATCCAATCTGCCATTGAAAGGCAACGATAAATGCCAGGTTACGATTTTGGAAACTCAAGCTGCGTGAGTGATGAGCATCGGGAGAGGCGCGTTACCATAACCACATACCGCTGTTGCATTCACAGTTTGATGAAGATTTACCCCCTTTTGAGTGCCAGTCTTGTTGTATTAAGCAGTGCCATTGCGATCGCCCCACCCACTCAACCGGGCATCGCCCAGTTGAACAACGCAAACCCCAATGTTTTCTTCCGCACCCAACACTACGGAGTACAAATCGTTTGGCGGGGGCGCAGACCTTACATGACTGTTAGTAATAACGGGTGGCGCGTCATGGTCGATGCACCTGCGAAGATCTTGCCGCCACGAGGGGTTGCGGATAGCTGGACGACCTACACGGCTGCATCTGGTGATTACCTGGCAGTGGTTCGCGTGGGTTCGGGAGGGGAAGGGGCGATCGCAGTGGCGCTGGCAGGCAAACGCATCACAGAGGAATACGCCAAACCCACCTCTCGGAAGAAAACCAGCACTGCCAAAATCCCCGAACAAAATGGCACCGTGCTGGAGTTTCAAACAGAAGACTATGCTGTGCGGGTGTATCGTCAGCAGGGCGAACTGTGGATGAATTTGTATAACCGCAAAACCGAGAAAATTGACTTGAAGCAGGCAGCAGTCACACTAACCAGTATCAGTGACGCAACGGTTTATCGGCATGATGGCAAAGCAACGGTGCAGGCGCGAGAAGATGTGCGGGGAATGCGATCGCTATTCATCATTCAGGATAATCAAGTGCTATATCGGGGTGAGGGATACTGACAACGGCAAACAACTTGACTACTGCAAACCTCATCCGTATTTCAACCCGCTATGTCTGCAATTTTGGCTGAAAACCTGAGCAAATTTTATCCTGTCGCTGTTAAGGAACCGGGGCTAAAAGGTACTCTCCAACATTTTTTTCGCCGCACTTATCGCAATATCAAAGCGGTGCAAGCCATTTCGTTTCAAATTGAGCCAGGAGAGATTGTCGGCTTCTTGGGAGCCAACGGAGCTGGCAAAACTACAACTCTCAAGATGCTCACAGGGTTAATCCATCCATCCGAGGGCAAAGTCAATGTTGCCGGACACGTTCCATTTCAGCGCAAGTCTGCCTTTTTGAGAAAAATTACCCTGGTGATGGGGCAGAAACAACAACTCATTTGGGATTTGCCCGCCCTGGATTCGCTGCGGATCAACGCGGCAGTGTATGGGATTGGCGATCGCGATTTTCAGCGCCAGGTCGATGAGTTAACCGAAATGCTGTCTTTGGAAGGAAAACTGACGCAACCCGTTCGCAAACTTTCCCTGGGTGAACGGATGAAAGCCGAATTGCTGGCGGCTCTGGTACATCAACCCCAAGTGTTGTTTCTGGATGAACCGACGCTGGGACTGGACGTAAACGCCCAGGTGAGTGTGCGAGATTTTTTACGGGAATACAATCAGCGCTACCAGGCAACGGTTTTGCTCACCAGTCACTACATGGCAGACATCACAGCGCTCTGTCAACGAGTTCTGGTGATTCACCAGGGGCAATTAATATACGACGGTAGTTTAGATGGATTGGTGGATCGATTTGCCCCGTGCCGGGAAGTTGAGGTGGAATTGGCAGTGCCTTACTCCCACGATCGCCTTTCACTCTATGGAGATTTAGAAGCGATCGATGGGCGCGTTGCCAAATTTTTAGTGCCACAGGAATCCCTCACCCGCACCGTTGCCAAAATCTTGTCAGATCTGGAAGTAGTCGATTTAGCAGTGACCGAACCACCCATAGAAGAGGTGATTGGGCGCGTATTGCAATCTGGGTCAGTAGTGTGAATCAACAAAACCCTTTGAAAAAGGCATGGCGCATTGCCTCTACCCTCCTCTCTGTTTACTACGCCTACATGCTGGAGTACCGGGCAGAGTTGTTATTTTGGGTGCTGTCTGGGTCTTTGCCCATTATCCTCATGGGCATCTGGATTCAAGCAGCGCGTACAGGCGACTTTACCTTAACTCCGGTTGAATTTGCCCGTTACTTCTTAGCGGTCTTTCTGGTGCGCCAGTTCACGGTGGTTTGGGTAATTTGGGAGTTTGAACGGGAGGTGGTGGAAGGCAAGTTATCATTTCGGCTGCTGCAACCCCTCAACCCCATCTGGCACCACTTTGCTTCCCACTTTGCCGAACGCTTTGCCCGTTTACCGTTTGCCTTTATCCTGGTGGCGCTGTTTTTCTGGCTATACCCGCAGGCCTTTTGGATTCCCGATATTGGTCAATTAATCCTGGCGCTGGTCGTCATTGTTCTCGCCTTTGCCTTGCGCTTCTTGATTCAATACACCCTGTCGATGGCGGCATTTTGGACGGAACGCGCCAGTTCTCTGGAACAATTTGGCTTTTTGTTTTATCTATTTCTATCGGGAATTATTGCGCCGCTAGAGGTTTTTCCACCAGTCGTACGAGAAATTGCCCTGTGGACTCCCTATCCCTATTTGATTTACTTTCCAGCAAACTTATTGGTTGGGTTACCCGTAGATGTGGGGCGGGGTTTACTAGTGATGTTGGGCTGGAGTGTAGGACTATACGTGCTTTACCGCTGGCTTTGGCGCAAAGGGTTACGGCAATATTCTGGGATGGGGGCTTAGCTGGGAACAGGTTGCGTCTGCCGCTTAATGCCTTCGATGTTGGTATGGTCTTCCAGGTAATCCAGCAGTTTGAGGAAATCGGTACGGGGCAGCGATCGCCCACCAATTTCGCGAAACGCTAACTGCGGCTTGCCATTTTCAACAATGTGGTAGCCCCAGTAGAGCAACTGCTTGCTGTAGCGAATCGCGACCGCATCGGGATCAATATAGTGACAATGGGGATCGTCCGCCATCATCAGCTCAAACTCGGTCTTTAACAAGCTGTTAAGGATGTTGTTTCGACGGTCTTCATCACTGTGGTAGTTGTTAATCAGCACGAATAGTTCTGCCGTTTCGTTGAGTCGCCGGATTGCCGTGAAGGTACGCTTTATCACGTCGGCATTTTTGTTAATGCCCAATGGGTTCAACGTGGTTGGAATGATGCAGTAGTGGAACTTTCGCAAGAAGTCTTCTGGATTGGCATCATATTCCGGGCTACAGTCACAAATCACGACACGCGCATCCGGATATTCTTCCTCATTCCACTCGCTGTAGTTTAAAACGGTGATGGTTGCGCCCAATTGCCCTTTGGGTCCCGGCAGATACACCCCATCGCCCAACAGTTTTCGTAAGTTACTCTGGCGATCCAGGTCAATCAGCACAACATCGTAGCCGTTTAAGGCGAAGGCTCCTGCTAGATGGGCGCTGATCGTAGTCTTACCCACTCCACCTTTGCAGGTAAATACGCCGATGTAGGTCAACTTGGGACGGGGTGGTGGGGTTGGTATTTCGCCATCTTCCCAAATAATTTGGTTGTCTCGAAAACTGCCCAGAGCAATGTCAACCACTTCTTCCGTCCGCATGAAGGTGAATACAGACGGTGTGTAGCCCGATGCCGAGATCAAAAAACCTCGGTTAAATCGGGCAGACATGGGCTGTTCTAAAAAGTCGATAAATTTCTCTAGTTGTCCTGCGTGGACTTTGGCTCGCTGGTTGCGAACTTGCACGGCCACACATTCACCGTCTCGCTCCAATTCAATGTCGTAACCTTGTGTTCCTGGTGGAGCCAGCATTGCAGTCCAGCCTTCTTGCTCAAACAGGCTGACGAGAACTTTCTCGAAGTCGGATGGATGCTCAAACTGTGACATGGGCTTTTGTAGACTGCCGTTAGCCAGAGGGTTAAAGGTCGCTTATAGAGATTATCTCAAACCAGCCCAAAGGCAAAGTACAGTCTTCCGTACTTCGTGTTCTAACAGCACTTTGAAGAAGAGCGATCGCTCCTCGCATCACCTTCTACAATCTGAAATAGTCTCGCACCTGGCTTACTGCTTTCATGGAACGCTACTGGCATGTCTTAAAACTCTTCTGGGCAACGGCCCTGGCTGCCGAATTGGAATATCGAGTGAACTTTTTGATTGCCACACTCAGCAGTGTTGGAGGCTTGGCAGGTAGTTTGTTTGGGTTGTTTCTGTTTTACCGCACGGGCTACACCTTCCAAAACTGGAATTGGGAGCAAGCGTTGATTGTGCTGGGGATGTTTACGCTGCTGCAAGGCTTTTCAGCCACATTTCTTGCTCCAAACCTGAACCGAATTGTGCGGCATATTCAGCAGGGCACGCTGGATTTTGTTTTGCTCAAACCGATCAATTCTCAGTTTTGGTTGTCAACTCACACTGTCTCGCCGTGGGGAATGCCAGATTTGCTGTTTGGTGCTGTGATGATTGTGTATGCCGGAAATCGATTGGGGGTGGAGGCTCAGAATTACTTGCTGGGATTGCTGCCCATCGGCTTTGGATTTGTGATGCTCTACAGCCTGTGGTTTATGCTGGGGGCAATGAGCATCTGGTTTGTCAAAATTTACAACGTGACAGAAGTGCTGAGGGGTTTGCTAGAGGCGGGACGGTTCCCAATGGTGGCTTACCCAATGGGTTATCGCATCTTTTTTACCTTTGTGGTTCCGGTGGCGTTTTTAACGACGATTCCGGCGGAGGTAATTTTGGGGCGAGGCAGTGTGGGATGGTTGGCGGGAGCGGCGGTTTTAGCAGGTTTTTTGCTCTGGGCATCGAGTGCGTTTTGGCAATTTGCGCTGCGGTTCTACACAAGTGCATCCAGTTAGGGATATGGCCGAAGAGGCATTGCATTGCAATGCCTCTCTCAATGTTCTAGATGCCAGTTGTTTTGGGGCTTGGTTCTCGCAGGCGGCGAACTTCTTTAATTTCAGCGGCGGCACCAAAACCGGGTTGTCCCCTGAGGTTTTGATACACCTGCTGAGCCACGTTGGGATCAAGCAATAGGCACCAGACTTGAGGCTTGCCGAAGTACTGGCAGCGATCGCCAACTTTGGTGCGAGGGAAGTTTGCAGTTTGCAGATACTGCTGGAAGGCGCTGCGTTGGGTGGGGGAGAGTTGGGATTGATCCACCATCACCATTTTGAGGGTGCCATTGCCAGAGCGACTCCTGGTTTGAGCGTGGAGAGCGGTGGCTTCGGGTTGTATAAAGGTTGGAACGAAGGTACTGAGAGCGATCGCACCCAATGACAGAGTGTGTAGTAATTTAAGAGGCATGGTTACTGTTCCTTTTGTTTGTCAGTGACAAAAAGCGCAATGGGGATCGCGCCTCACTTTTCTTTCGCAGTCCTGGATCATCCCTCCGAAGACATCACGCCCCTCGGAAGCTTGCAAGTGATGATTCAGAACCTCCTGAAAGGTTAGTACAAATAAACTACTTTTGACAACCAGTAAATATTTTGTTTCTGGAACTACCTGGTTTCAGGACAGCAAATGTAAACTATTGCTGCGATCGCTAGGTGAAGCGTCGCAACTCTTTAGAGAATGTCGGGTTAAGTATGAGATTAAGGAGAAAGTCAATTGCTTCATTCACTCGTATTAGCCGCCACTTACAGAGCAGCCGATTGGAGTCCTTCGGTTGCTGTTGTCATGATTTTGGCAAATGTGATTGCGATCGCAATTAGCAAATTTACCATTCAACGCCCTAACGTTGGACCGGAAGTTCCCGGTTTAGGATTGAGCGTTCCCGCTCTGATTGCTGCTGCGTCCTTTGGTCATATCCTCGGTGCAGGAGCCATCTTAGGTTTGACCAATACTGGAGCGCTCTAGTTTTTAAGTTTCTTAAAATCGAATTGGTTAAAAAAGCCAGGAAATTACTCCTGGCTTCCTTTTTTGGGTTGGTTTTATCAGCCTGATTAGCTGACAAGTTGCGTCGTCAGATCAAATTCGAGAAGTTTTTTACCGTGTAATTTTGCTAGCCGGGCTTCTTCGTGAGACTGTTTTCCGCCACCGATGCGAATTAACCAATCAACGGAATTGATAAAGGTTTGGCTTTCGTCGCCCCACTCATCTCCTACAATAATTGTTTCATCTACAGGAAAACACTCATACTCAAACGCTTTAGCACAGGCAATGCCGACGGTTTTCCAACCACGCTTTACGGCTTCTTCATAGGCGATCGCCGGAATTCCCAACCGGGTTAAACCCGACACAATTTCAATCGGTTGACGCTTGGGCAGTGCATCAAATGCTTGACGAACTAAAACTCGCCCCAGGTCGTGATCAAACCCTTGACCAGAATAACCGACGATGCCTACGCGCATATCTACCCTCGTTTGCAATCACTGCTCTCTGTCTTTACGTTAGGAAACAGAGAAACTATGCAGAAACTTCTTAAAACTTACTGTACAAAGCGTGAGACTACTAACTCACGATAAATTGCCCCACTGATTACTACCCAACTTAGTGGCAGAGATAGCACGGGGGAAACCGAGCAATTGCGTAGAAACAGCATTTGTTCCAAGATCTGCCGCAGGTGGTTAGGCAAAACAGGCTTGACTCATTAAGTTGAGAGGGTAATGGTGTTTTAATTCGAGTCGGAACTGTTCGTGAATGATTACATTTTAAGTCTGGCGGTTATTGGCTTTCTGCTGTTATTTGTGACATTGGGATCGGGATGGATTGCCAGATTGCCGCTCTCCTACGCGTTGATCTATCTGGGATGCGGCATTCTTCTGAGTCCCTATGGGTTTGGCTTAATTGATGTGCGCCCCGATGCCGAGTTTTTAGAGCGGTTGACAGAATTTGTTGTGATCATTTCGCTCTTTAGCTGTGGCTTAAAGATGAGCCGTCCGCTGCAAATGTGGGCTTGGAACTCAACGGTGCGATTGATTGGTGGGTTGATGCCAATTACCATCTTTGCGATCGCGGCCGTTGCTCACTGGGTATTAGGGTTTGGTTGGGGCCCAGCAATTTTGTTAGGAGCGATCCTCGCTCCCACTGATCCGGTTCTGGCCTCGGAAGTGCAACTTTCCCATCCCGATGATCGCGACGAGTTGCGGTTTGGCTTAACCTCCGAAGGTGGACTCAATGATGCGCTGGCGTTTCCCTTTGTCTACTTTGGGCTGTCTTGGCTGAAAGACGATCGCTGGCAAAACTGGCTAATTCAGTGGGTAGCGGTGGATGTAATCTGGGCGATCGCCACCGGGATCGGCATGGGCATTCTCGTCTCTAGAGCTGTGGTCTGGGTTGATAAGCGAGTTCAGCGCCTCCGCCCCGCTGATGCGTTGATGGAAGATTTTGTAGCGCTGAGTATTGTACTGCTGACGTATTCGTTGACAGAGTTGGTAAACGGCTACGGCTTTTTAGCGGTGTTTGTGGCGGGTATGGTGGCTCAATTTAGCTATCGCAATCCAGACAAAAAATCAGCTCAATTGGAATTTACGGAAACCATTGAGAAGTTGATGGAGGTGGGCACAATTTTGCTGCTTGGCTCCCTGCTGCGAATCGAGCCAATCCTCAAATATTTACCTCAAGCCTTACTAATTGCGGCTCTGCTGTTTTTTGTGATTCGTCCGGTGGGAGCGTGGGTCTGCACGATGGGAGAGCAATACACCCCCATTCGACGCATTTTGTTTGGCTGGTTTGGGATTCGGGGAGTAGGGTCGCTCTACTACCTGTTTTATGCGCTGGGATCGGGCTTAAAGGGAGACCAGGGGGAACAAATTGCCTGGATTACGTTTATCACGATCGCGTTTTCAGTGGTGTTGCACGGTTCAACCGCAACCCCGTTGATGAAGTGGTACGAACACTACAGCGATCGCCAACGTCAACAATCTCGCTCATCAGAGGTTATTGAAACGCGGCGATAACAGCGAATGCTTGTACAGTCAAACTGTCGTTTGCCACCGCTGATTAACCCTCTATTCCTGATTGAACAATGCCAGCGCTTGCTGCAAAAACACTTTTAACCTGTCTGCAACTTCTTCGGCGGGAGTGGTTTCTCCTTCAAACGTCCACTCATGAACCGTGGAGAGCCACCACTGTTTGCCGCGATGGTTGAAGCCTGCCACTTCTGCACCAATCGCACGGCGATCGCCGCTTAAAGCATCTTCATGAAACCGAATTTGGAGCAAAATGCTGCGGCTTTGAAACAGGCGGGAAAATCCAGGCAAATGAAACCCAATATCAATCGAATCGGGATCAACCAATTCTCGCGTGTCTGGATCGTTTGCCCAGGGTTTTAGGTCTGCCCTGGCATCTGGAAACTCAGACTTGAACAGATTAACAACAGATGCAATTTTGCTGGCGGCTTCCAGGCTTTTTGCCTGCTCGGCTGCATTCACTCGCGACTCCTTTTAGGCGTTCAGGGGAGGATTTGATTAACGCGGGGTTAATGAGTGACAGATGAATTAACGATAATTTACACCACTTGAACAAATTCGGCAGCATTCCCTTTTGCCGAATTTGAGGTAACCCTGATTGTAGAGCTAGCTTAGAAGTAGTTGAGCCAGTCACTCTCACGCCAATCAATGAATTCCATGCAGCGGTATTACGAAATCCTGGGATTGCAGCCCGGAGCGTCTCCAGCCGAAGTGAAACAAGCTTACCGATCCTTGGCAAAAACCTGGCACCCCGACCGATTTAGCCATGATCCCACCCTAAAGCGACAGGCAGAAGAAAAACTCAAAGACATCAATGAAGCTTATCGTCAGTTAAAAGATTACCACCCCGCCGCAAAGCCACCAGAACCTGCTCCGGCTGCGGCTTCTCAGGCTGCAACTCGTACCACCGTGTCTGCCAAACCCACGAATGCAGAGTTTTGGTACAACCGGGGAGCAGAAAACGCCCAGCAGGGACGCTATAAGGACGCTCTGGACGATTTCAGTATGGCAATTCGGCTAAATCCAACCTATGTGGAAGCTTACCGCTACAGGGGGTTTGCCTATTCCATGCTGGGGTTTGAGCTGGGTGCGGAGTCGGATTTGAACAAGGCAAAGGTGTTGGAACGAGAACGGCAACAAGCAGCGGAAACGGTACGTTCTAAGGGCGATCGCCCCGCTGCCAATCCTGCTCCAAAAAACGGTTGGAACTGGAGCTGGGGCAAATCTGCCCGTAAACCCTCCCCCCAAACGCCACCACCCCCGTCCACGGTCTGGAGTTATGACCAGACGTTTCAGGATCATCACGATGGCATCACCGCGATCGCGATCAGTCGGGATGGCAAGTTTTTGGTCAGCGGTAGCCGAGATGCCACGGTCAAATTTTGGAATTTGCGAACGGGGGCGGTGTTTCATACCCTGGCAAAGCACGACCTGCCAATTACGGCGATCGCTCTGAGCCTGGATGGGCAATTGCTGGCAACGGGCAGCGAAGATTACACCATTAAACTTTGGGATTTGAAACAGGGAAGCCTGCTGCGCGCTCTGACAGGGCATTCCAGATCTATCAGTGCGCTGGCATTCAGCCCTAATCATCGCATCCTGATCAGCGGTGGGCAAGATGGACAGGTTGGTTTCTGGAATTTGACAACCAGCCGCATTACACCGACCTTTCAACGGCAAGGCTCGCCGATTTTGGCAGTAGCGCTAACTCCAGATGGGCAAATTGCGATGAGTGGTAGCCAAAACCACATCTTGACTTTGTACCAGGCAAGGACGGGCGAATTGCTGCGATCGTTGCTGGGTCATGCGACTGAAATTAACAGTATTGCGATCAGCCCCGATGGGCACTTATTTGCCACAGGTGGAGCGGATGGCACAATTCAAGTTTGGGCAGAGTCGGCAATTGTCACCGATAAACCAGCGCGATCGCTGGCGGGGCATTCTGGTGCAGTAAAGTCGCTTGCTTTTAGCCCAGATGGTCGAATCTTAGCCAGTGCTGGCAGCGATCGCACAATTCAACTATGGAATCCAATCAATGGCGATCAACTCTCCATCCTGACTGGACACACAAATAGCGTTAACTCCATTGTCTTCAACCCCGATGGTCATATCCTATTCAGCGGTAGCACCGACAAAACCATCAAGCGTTGGCGCTCTTTACCAATGCCTTAGAATGAGGTTTGGGAGGAAAACAACGATGCCGCAGCAACTTTCTAACCATTTGACAATTGAAGTAGAGCAGGAAGAAGACGGTCGCTGGATTGCCGAGGTGCTAGAGTTATCGGGCGTTTTGGTCTACGGTCCCTCTAAAGAAGAGGCGATAAAAAATGTTCAGGCTTTAGCTCTGCGCGTTATTGCTGACAAAATAGAGCATGGCAAGATGCTGCGGCTATTATAGGTTTCACCTGGCGCATCTTCGGCTATGACCTATTGCCTTAATCCTGATTGCCCCAAGCCGCGCAATCCTGACAGCGCAAAAACCTGTCGCAGTTGTGGGGCAAAGTTGATCCTGAAAGATCGGTATCGGGCGATCGCCACGATTGGGCAGGGTGGATTTGGCAGAACCTTTTTGGCAGTGGATGAAGATAAGCCTTCCAAGCCCCGGTGCGTTATCAAGCAATTTCTTCCAGTTGCTCAAAATCCCCGGAACCTCAAAAAAGCCCTGACTCTATTTGAGCAAGAAGCGGTACGGTTGGAAGAATTGGGGCACCATCCCCAAATTCCGGAATTGATGGCGTATTTCAACCAGGAAGGTAATCAATACCTGATTCAAGAATTCATCCACGGCAAAAACCTGGCAGATGCCCTGGTAGAACAGGGAGTGTTTGGAGAAGCACAGGTGCGAGAAGTGCTGGCAAAGCTGCTGCCAGTGCTGGATTTTGTCCATTCCCACAAGGTGATACATCGCGATATTAAACCCGGCAATATCATCATTACGGGCAGTCAATTGGGCATAAGTCTGCCGCGATCGGGGCAACTAGACTGGACGCTTTTGCAGCAGGCATTATCGATTGAGTCTAATCAAGGCTTTCGGAACTTCGTCAGTCCGTCTTACCGCTTTCATGAATTGTTGGGATTCAGCCTTGCCCAACCGTCTAAAGATTTGCCGCCCGCTCTCTACACCCGCTGTCAACAATTGGCACTGCAATTTGCTCGCTATCCAGGGTTGTCCCTCGCCCAACGGCAGTACTTAGCTGCCGATGCCAGCCGTGTTTTGTACGAAATCCAGCAGGCAAACGAAGCTCGCAGCGGAGCGCTCTCCATTGGGCGACTGGTGTTGGTGGATTTTGGGGCCGCAAAATCGCTCAAAGGACTGGAACCCATGCAAACGGGAACAACGATTGGCAGTCCGGAGTATGTTGCACCAGAGCAGGCACGGGGAAAAGCAGTATTTTCCAGCGATCTCTATAGTTTGGGAGTGACGGGTGTGTACCTGTTAACAAAGGTTTCGCCCTACGACTTGTTTGATCCGGCAACGGATACCTGGATCTGGCGGAAGTATTTAACTGCTCCAATTAGTGAGAAGTTGGGCTATATCCTGGATCGCTTGTTGGAACGGGCGATCGCGCGCCGGTATCAATCAGCCGCAGAAGTCTTGCAAGATCTAGAGGGTTCCTCGATCGCGCCCATTCCACAGTCCATTCCAACTCCACCCCTGCCGCTGCAACCTGCGAAACCATTACAACCTCCTAATCAGTTAGCATTGCAGTTTCCGGGGATGCCTTCTCAGCCTCCCATCAGTCCATCTCTCCAACCTTCGTTTCGGATTGCCCGTCGTCCCAGAGTGGGAATTCCTGCCGTGCAAAAGGTACCAACCATTCAACTAGAGGAGCCAGAGGCAGAAGTGAAGTCACGGCGGCGATCGCAACCAAGTTGGCACTGTGTTCAAACGTTTGAGAGTCTTGCACGAATTTATGCGCTAGCACTCAGCCCCACGGAACCGATCCTCGCTAGTACGAGCGGCAACACAATCAGGCTGTGGGATATTGAACAACTCAAACCCATTCGCACCCTCACCGGGCATCTGGATATTATCCCCGCGATCACCATCACTCCCGATGGGCAACACTTGATTAGTGGTAGCGCCGACAAAACGATTGGAGTGTGGGAATTAAACACTGGACGGCAGCTTGCAAAGTTGGCTTTGCATTCCGATACAGTATTGGCACTGGCAATATCTCCTAACGGGCAATTTCTCGCTAGTAGTAGCTTTTATGACCCCATTACACTTTGGGATTTGCAAGATGGCTATAAGCGGCACGGCTTGATGGGGCACTCCGCCCGAATTGATGCCCTCGCTTTCAATCCCGCGTTGGAGACGGAACCAGCAGGTAACATTCTTGCCAGTGGCAGCGGCGACCTGACGATCAAACTTTGGAACGTCAATAGTGGCGAGGAACTCCGCACACTAGAGGGACATACCCACCAAATTTCAGCCCTTGCGTTTAACCCAGATGGTACAACCCTTGCTAGCGCCAGTTGGGATGGAACGGTGAAGCTCTGGAACCTCAAAACGCGCCGTCACCGCACACTAGAAGTAGAGTCGGGACGGATCAACGGAATTGCTTTTAGCTCAGACGGAAAAAAGTTGGCGATCGCGAGTGATACCTTACAACTCTGGACAGTACCTTCGGGAAAAAAAATCACGTTGGCACCGGGACACACTGATCCGGTTTGTGCTGTCCTGTTTGGTCAAACGGATCACCAAATTATCAGCGCTAGCTTCGATCGCACGATTAGACTCTGGCAGTGGGAATAAATTATTCTGTAGTGTCACGGTATTTTAAGCGAAGCTTCATAAATTTTTTATAAAGTTTTTACGATAGTATTTTAGGTTTTTGTTTAGCCAGTAAGAATACGGTCAATTACTTGCCTAAAGTCCCCCTTGACTCAGGTGGAGATTTTTATGAAATCACTGATTGACCGAAGACACAAAGCATCGTCTAGCAGTCACCAAGTTCGTAAGCGAGATTTGCTGGTTCCAATTGTGATTCTTACCCTTTCTCTTGGGTTAATGCTGGCGACGGGGCTATTGGGAGTGGGGCGACAGGGCGGATTTGCAGCAAGTAATGCCGATGTTATCTATTTCTACATGTCTGCGAAAGCCTGGTTAAGTGGCTTGAATCCCTATGATTACGAGACTTTTCAAAAACTGGCTCAACCGTTGGAGCGCAGCGATGTTGTTCCTTTTGCCTATCCGCCTCACAGTTTTGTATTAGGAGGATTTTTGTCCATTTTCCCCTACTCAGTTGCAAAGGTGCTGATGGCAGTCCTGAATCTGGTGTGCGTGGTTGTGATCGCCGTTCTGGGAGTGCGCCTGGTACAGATGCGTGAAGATGCAGCAGGGGTTGTGCGATCGCGGAGTGCTGGGTGGGTGATTCCAACCATTGTGTTTGCTAACCCGTTCACGTCTCATGTGCTTTGGACGGGACAGACAGCTTTGCTCGTGGGTGTAGCTGCGATCGCAGGCTGGATATTAGTCAACCGGGGTTTATGGCTAGTCGGAGGAATTTTGATTGGATTCGCCACATTCAAACCTCAACTCACGGTATTGATAGTGCTTTGGCTGGTGTTTGAACGTCGCTGGCGCGTGTTAACGGTTGTTGGTTTGAGTGCGCTGCTGTTTTCTCTCGTTCCCCTTGTATCAACTGGTGTAGCAGATACGCTTTCTGGTTGGCTGCGGGCGATGTCGGATTATAAGGGAACGCCCGGTATGACTCCTGGCACAGGCTACATTATTGGAATTAGTAGCGTGGTAAAAGCGCTGGGGATAGACACTTCCAAGCAGTTAACCATTGCTCTGACTGTGTTGGGGGCGTTTCCATTAACGTTTTATCTGTTTCGTCAGCGTAGATGGGCAGGTAAGAGCGACATCTTAGGATTGTTGCTGGCTTTGCCAATTCTTTTTGTTTATGCTCACGATTATGATTTAGCGATTTTAGTGCCTCTGGTAGCATCTTTTTGCTGGTATCTGCGATCGCGGCCTTTATCGCAACTCATCGCATTAGGCTTAATGATTGTGCTGTTTATTCCCTATCGCCTAATTTCTCGACTCGATCCACCCGTGCTGTTTTTGCATTGGCGCACTTTTGTTCTAGGCGCGATCGTCACCTGGCTATTTCTGTTAGTAGTTCGTAATAGAAACCAAGCGGACTCTTTAACCCATCAAAATCATCCCGTTGCTGGGGTTTCTCTGAAGTAAACGAACCAAGTATTTGTGCAGCTTTTGACTTTACCTTGCTTCTCTTCCGTCGGGCATACGTGCCCCTTTGAGGATAGCTCCTTCAATTTTGGCTCCTCGCATCTTTGCCTTTAGCAGGTTCGCTTTTTGCAAGTTAGCATTGGTTAAATCAGCTCCCCGCAGGTTGGCTCCTTCCAATATCGCGCCTTGCAGGTTGGCTCCTGACAGATTCGCGCCTTCTAGATCAGCCCCCAATAAATTTGCTCCAGCCAAGTTTGCTCCTTGCAAGTCTGCGAACTTCAGTTGAGTCAGTCCTAAATTTGCCTTTTCCAATACGCTGTTTGAGAGGTTGGCATAGTTCATCATGGAGCCTTGTAATACCGCAGAAACCAGGCTTGCGCCTTTCAGGTTTGCGCCTTCGAGGTCATAACTGTAGAGTGTCGCTCCATCCAGATTGCAGCCTTCGCACTGACGCTGATTAATTAATTGCTGAAGTGGGTTGGGGTTGGCCGCAAGGGGGTTGGCAAGCAGGGCCAACCCAATAGTGGTGACAGAAAGGACAGACAGGGAGAGGTTCATGAGCAAGAACTCCTTCATGGGTGTGCGGACGCGATCGCTAGGACAGGAATTTTTTGAGAAACGGCAGCACCCCATTCATAAACTCGGTGGGATATTCTTCGTGCAGTCCGAGGGCACCAGGCATTCGATAAATTTGAACACTGGTGAAATGCACCACAAATTCCATTTCTTCACGGGATTTGGGTGGGGTTTGTTCCCCAATCACGATCGCGGTTGGAATCGGCAAAGGCTGGAAATAATCCATAAATTCTTTGCGGCTACGAATTGGATCGAGTGCCCCCGTGACAAATGCAACCGACGCGAATCTGGCTCGTCGTTGTTGAGTGGTGCGCCGTTTCTGGCTAATTAATTGACGACTAATGTGTTTGCGATCGCCAAATACATGCCGACCATACATCCAACGCAAAAACCAGGGCAGCGTGTTGAGCCAATAGAGGAATTGCCCCAAAATCGGTAGCCCCACGAGCTGACGAACCAGTTTGAAGAACCAGCGTCGTTCGCCCATCATGGTTGGTAAAGGACCCCGCCAAGTGGGAGCTGCTAAAGCTACATAGGTAAAAGCACTGGGCTGTTGCTGCACCAGTTGCATTAGGTAAGTTGCCGTGTGTCCAGCGGCGATCGCCACAATTGGCTCTGAAAAAATAGATTGCAGAAAATCTCGCAGAAAGGCATGGTAAAGCGGCGGACGGTAGTCTAACGTGGGGCGATCAGACTGACCAAACCCTGGCAAATCTACGGCAAATACCTGGAATCGATCTGCTAGAAGTTCTGCAACTCCCTGCATTTCCATGCGGCTGGAAATGGAGCTGAGAGCAGGCAATAGCAGCACTGGAGTTCCCTCACCTAACACTTCATACGCCACATTAATCGGCGTTCCTTTCCAACTCCAACGAAATTCTCTAACTTCACCACCGATATTAGGGGTGATGGGCGATCGCGACGTGATGGATGGAGTGGCAGACACACAACAACAACAAACAACTGCGATACTAATCTACCGTTGTTACGACACGAAATACAGCCTTAAATCCACGACTCATCCTCATCTAGTTCTGGATCTGGCTCCGAGCGATCAACTTTGGGAGGGTTTATTGCAGATATAGAGTGAACTGCTGCCTCATCGCCACTGTCTGCAAATTCATTCTCTGCAAATTCATCATCCACAGGTTCATTCTCTGCAAATTCATCATCTACAGATTCATCGCTCACGGATTGCGGTGACTCTGCTCCAAGCTCAGGAGTAGTGGGAATCGGTGGTTCTGTAATATCCCAGGGATCGTCCTCTAGATCCCATTCATTTTCGTTATTAGGAGGGGTAAAAACGGTTTGCGGGTTCCAGCCTGCTTGTTTTAGAGTCAGGTCATCGTCGATAAACCAAACATCTTCCTCTGACTCTTGGCTGACTTGGGGTGCGGTGTTTTGAGTAGCAGCGGGTTGCTGAACTGGCTTCGGTGGAACGGGTTGTTTGGTAGATGGGGGAGGATTGGGAGGATTGGAGGGTGGCGTTGCAGGGGAAACTGGCTGAGTTTCCTCATCATCATCAAATAGAAAGTCTATCTCATCCCAATCGAAATCGCGTTCATCCTCCTCGTTGTCTGAATCAAATACTTCCCGCGCCTGAACTGTCAGCGTTTGGGTGGTGTCTTGCACTCGCTCAACCAGCGTCTCACTGGTTTCCCGCGCTTTTTCTGCCAGAGTTTGAGCATTCTCTAGCAGTTGCTCGTTCAATTCTTGGGCTTTTTCTCGGGCTTGCTCTGCCAAAAGTTGAGCACGTTCTTTTGCCTGGTCTGCCAGTGTTTTAATTTGGAAGGTTGTTTGTTGAGTTGTTTCTTGGGCGCGTTTTGCTAGCGATCGCAACTCTTGCGTCACATCTTCGTATTCATCTTTGAGAGCAGTCGTTGCTTTCGTCAGCTTTTCCTGAATTCCTTCTCGGTAGGCGGGAAGCTGATGAATTGAGGTCTCTGCTACCAGTACTCGCTCTCGCCCCAGACTGACAATTTTGCTGGGAGGTAGGCGATAAATGCTGCCCGTGAGTGAACTGAGCCGATCGCCCACTACGAGATAATCCGCGATCGCCCCGCTCCGCAAATTAAACAGGCAGTCAACAATCTTACCGAGTTTTTGCCCGGCGTTGCTCCAAACTTCGCACTGGATCAGCGACTCTAGCTGACTCACCCGTTCAGCATCGGTTTCATCCGGTTGGGAATGGGTCAAAACACCGTTCGCCCCAATCGCTTCCACCTGCGACAGCTTAAATGCCAGTTTCTTGCGTCCCAAAAAACCCGTCTTACATACAAAGCCCAACACCCGATGGGCGGGTGGATACATCCACAACACCTCAATCCGCCCTAATTCCTCCATCGTGCTACGGTTGAGGACTAATTGGTTGAGTAATTCGTTTTGTCTGACAACGTCGGGAAGAGTCGCCATAGTTGACCGGGAATGAATAACAGACGTAGGTGCCACTAACAAAAACTAGCTGTAGCCGTTGTCATCTTTAATAGGACAATGGCTGTCAGTCAGCCTTCCTGGACTACGGTTTAGCAAACTAATCGTGTCCTAAGCTGACTGACCATCGCTATGGTTGGGTAGATGCTGAACCTATACCTAACCTACTCTATTATTCATCCCCACTTAATGAGTCGAGCGTTGATTGTGCTTATTGAGGCTGAACAGGTTGTGCCTGACGTTGCTGGCGAAACTGCTGGCGACGCTCCTTCATGCCTTGACGCTGTTGCTCAAGTAGGGCACGTTGCTCAGCGGTAAGGATTGACTGCATCGATTGCTGAGCATTTTCGCGAATTTGGCGAATCTGCTGTTTTTGCGCCTCTGAAAGGTTCAAGGATTGCCACCCGCCGCGCATTTTCCCGCCGCTTTGTTTGAGCGATTGCAATTGAGCCTTTTGCTCAGCAGTGAGGATTTGTTCGATTTGCGCTTGGGTTTGCTCGCGCATCTGCTTCATTTGCGCTTTTTGGGCATCTGTCAGGTTGAGTTTGTTCATGCCGCGCTGCTTTTGAACAGCAGGAGCAGTTTCAACTTGAGCAACTACTGGAGTAACAGGTAAGAAGGAGAGACTAAGCGCGATCGCGCCTGGTACTAGCAAAAGGGTCTTAATGTTCATAGCTTGGAGTAAACCTGTCTAAAGTTGTTGACACTCAACTCAGGAATGAGTTGTATACCGTTAGACAAATGACCCTCTAAAAAAGTTCAATTCTCCTGAATCGTTTCGTAGATCTGAAACTGATGGAATGCACCAATCGTTTCAACTCGGTAGGTTGGCAGAAAAGAAGCAACCGATAGGCGGGTTGTATACACGCTAAAGAAAAGAAAATCGCGCCGCTCCGTGCTATCTGCAACAAATTCTCGAATTTTCGAGCGGTTCGTTTTGAGCAAATTCTTACAATCGTTACGCAATCCAAAAGCTGTGGGAGCCTCCGCGCACACGTTGCGATCCAGCAGAGTGACGATTTTTTGAGTTGCATAAGTTTCGTAGGCGGCTTGGCTGGGGTTGGTAACTGCCATCACTATTCCTAAAGATGTAATAGAGGCAATTCCTAGCCCAATTACCATATTTCGGGGGGTAATTCCAACGCCGTGCTGCTCAGCCCAACTCGAATCCATCATTGTCTTTTGACCAACAGACACTCTTGAGGTAGATTTAAGCACGAAGTTTTACGGATGAACCACATTTAGGAAATAATTCATAGAGAATTTTTTCGCTATTTTCTTCTTGTCAATAACTGCTATAATGAGAAACGCAATGGCGAGCGTAGCCAAGTGGTTAAGGCAGCGGATTGTGGTTCCGC
>JACYLN010000063.1 GCA_015272515.1 Leptolyngbyaceae cyanobacterium C42_A2020_001
TTGGCAGTGGCTTTGGAAAAAATGTTTCAAATTGGTTAGGAAGAGACAAAGTATATCCAACAAATGTTATTCACCTATCAACTGAATGCGGGAACAAAAATCATAGTGCAGCTTTTCCTAAAGCGTTACCTGAATGGTTTATCAAATTGTTTACCCAAGAAGGAGACTGGGTTTTAGATCCATTTTTAGGCTCAGGAACAACATGTCAAGTTGCACAAAGCATGTACAGGAATTCTGTTGGAATCGAAATTCATAAGGAGCATTATGAGCTAGCTCTTCAAAACATCAAACCACTACAGTATAAGCTTCTTGAGGAGGCTGCAAAATATGACGACTGTCTCACATCTAGAAATAGTTAGATATGTCGAAGAAAACATTCCTCAATTTCACGCAAGTCGGCTAAACGGGCTGAAAAATCTTAAATTAAAAACAATTTTAAAGAGAAAAAATCCCTATTTATTTAAAGCAAAGAATATTATTACTGCGAGTGAACTTGTTAAAACCCTTCTGGATGCTCACCTTTCATCCTCAGATGAGGGGATGTTCGGAACATTCCTAGAAGGATTTGCAATTTTTATTTGTGAAAGAGCTTTTGGCGGAAGGAAATCGGCATCTGAGGGAATAGATTTAGAATTTGAAAAAGAACAAGCAAAATATATTGTTTCTGTAAAATCAGGACCTAATTGGGGAAACAGTTCGCAAATCAAGAGAATGATTGATAACTTTAATAGAGCAAAAAGAACACTAAGAACCAACACATTTTTGTCTACAAATATTATTGCTGTGAATGGATGTTGTTATGGAAAAGATGATCAACCAGATAAAGGCGACTATCTAAAGCTATGTGGTCAGCGTTTCTGGGAGTTTATTTCAGACAGCGAAACTCTATACACAGATATAATTGAACCTCTTGGTTTCAAAGCAAAAGAAAACAATGAGCAGTTTGAGCAAGAATACGGCAAAGTTATTAACAAGTTTACTCTGGAGTTTATACAGAAGTTTTGTGATCTAGAAGGGCGAATTGTTTGGCAGAAGATTGTCGAACTAAACTCATCGAAAAAGTTGGAAAATTAATAGATTTCTTGTCTTCTAAGACAATGTCTTCTTCAAAGTCCAGAAAGGCACTTTTTGAGTCGTTTGGAGGCTTGCACATTGAATACTTTTTGAGCAAAGCGAAAGTTTACTTTACCGGAGGAGAATAAAGATACGTCTTGAACCAGCATTGTTTGTCAGTCGTTGAGGAGTTGCTTACGTTTGGCTAAATTGAGTTCTTTGCAGTTGGTTGATGCGATCGCTCATCTTATTGAGATGAACTTTACCAATTCATTGCATAAAGTATGGAACTTAAAGGGTTGGTTGATCGACCCACATGAGCAAACGGTGTTCGTCTAGCAGTCTAAACAAGAAACGGATGTATTTGATAAGTCAGATGAGGTGCTGCCAGTGCCGCTATTTGCCAGTGAATTACGCTTGACAGTTACAGATTTGTTTGGCTGGTTGATGGAGTAAGGCGGGAGAGTTACTGAAGCAATTCTGGATTTTTCCAGTGAGGATTTGTGAGGCTGGCGAGAATGTGATCTTCCCATTTGCCATTAATTAATAGATAGTCGCGGGCATAGCCTTCTATGACAAAACCTAAGCGGCGTAACACGTTGGCGCTGCGTTGATTGCGGGGCATATAGTTGGCGCTGATGCGATGAAACTGCTGGTCGTTAAATAGATAGGCGATCGCAGTTTCAAGGGCTTCGGTCATATAGCCTTTGCCCTGTTCCACTTCAGAAAGGCTATAGCCCAATACGCAAGAATGAGAAACGCCCCGTTGAATTTGATGAAAGTTCACTTTGCCAATAATTTTTTTGGGGTTATCTTGTTTGAACAAGCATAATTTCAAACTTTGTTCGTAACTGTATTCAAATAAGGCTTTATCAATTTGTTCTTGCCAAAACTCTAATGTATAAAATCCTGGACTACGAGTGGGTTCAACAGCAGTGAGGAAGTCTTTATTTTCCAAATAATAGTTGACAACCGCAACCGCTTCGCTCCGGGTTGCCATTCTCAAAATGAGGCGATCGCTTTCAAGAGTGGGGGGATTTAGATACACAGATGATTCCTCTAAGGAATAAGAATCAATTAAAAATGAAAAGTTAAAAATTCAAAATGGTTCTCAGTCAGGCTTTGCCACTTTTAATTTTGAATTATCCATTGCCCTAAGGAGATGCGTTGAAAAGCTCATAATTGAGTGGTATAAAGTTTGAAAAAATCACGTATCATTTAGAGTTTGATTTTATTCAGGAGCTGATAAAAGTCAGTCCAATCATCGTCCTCTGTAATTTTTTCCCAGACGGCTTCAATCTCAGGACGCACAGGTACTGTCAATGGATTACAGGCTTTAAGACGCGTCGCGATCGCATCCAGTTCGTTTTCTGGCAAGCTCAACAGCAGATTGAAATAGGTAATCTTCCATTGCTCCCAAGTTGGTTGCAAATCATCATCCACAATGTGCACATCAGGGAAAATTGCAGCCACATCATCTCGCCAGCCTGAATGAAATTGTTGACGCAGTTCAGCAAAGAAGCTGTGATAACCAATTTGGGATTCTTTCAAAAAGCGGAATGTGAGGTCTAGCAGTTCATCGGCTTCAGATACGGTCGTTTCGCCAAACCCCAGTTTGTTCAACATTAGTTGCCGATAAACGCGATCGTACACCTCGCCAAACGTCGCCAAGCCCTGCTCCATGTCTGTTGGAGAAATGACTCGACTCAAGGGTGCTTGCAGCATCTCTAAATTCCAGCGACAGATGCCTGGTTGATTCGCGTAGCTATAGCGGCCAAAGTAGTCAAAGTAGGCAGCGGTGAAGGTGGGGTCATACACAGGAATGAAGGCAAAGGGACCATAATCAAAACTTTCACCCGTAATCGCCATATTGTCAGTATTCAAAACAGCATGACAAAAACCTGCCGCCATCCATTGCGCCACCAGTTCTGCGACTCGCTGCACGAGTTCAGCATAAAACTGGGCATAGCGATCGCCCTCTTGCTGCAAATGAGGATAGTACTGCTCAATCACATGATCCAGCAGAATCGCAATCAAGTCTTTACGTTCCAGGGCGTGCAACCGTTCAAAGGTGCCAAACCGAATGTGCGATCGCTGCATTCGGACCATCACCGATGAGCGAGTGGGCGAGGGTTCATCTCCGCGCCACAGTTGCTCTCCCGTTTCCACCAAACTCAAACAACGAGAGGTACGAACGCCCATGCGATGGAGTGCTTCTGCTGCAATCACTTCGCGCACACCACCCTTTAGCGTCAAGCGACCATCGCCGCCCCGTGAGTATGGCGTAGTTCCAGAGCCTTTGGTGCCAAAGTCATATAAATTGCCATCCGTGCCGCGCACCTGCCCGTAGAGAAAGCCTCTGCCGTCGCCCAGAAATCGGTTGTATTCGCCGAATTGATAGCCGTGGTAACGCAACGCCAAAAAAGCATGGGGAGGATTTTGAAATGCGCCGAATGCTTCAACGAAATGCTCGTCGCTAACTTGTTTAGGATCAAGCCCTAAAATTGGCAGCAGCTCATCGTTGCGAAACCGCAACTGCTGCATCGGAAACTCAGCTGCAGAGACGATATCGTAATAGTCGTCGCCTAATAACTCTAAAACTGGCTCGTATTGACACGTCAAAAGGGGATTGGAGGCTGAAAGGCTTGATTGTTCAGCGTCACACATAGGTTACACACAGCAAACAGTCCTTCCATCCTACCAATCGCACCTGATTCTGAGCTTTGAGCTACTGGCTAAACATATTTACGGCAGGATGAATCCGGCTCGATTCCAACGATGAGCGATCGACCTCCGAGATTTCGACTGCCACCACTGGTTCGCTGCGTGTTGTGGTAAATTCATTCGGCTCTCCACCCAGGTTGACGCTGGTAGCAAACCCTAGTTGTAACTCGGGTTGGGTTGGGGTTGGGGTTAGGGATATTGGCGTGGTCTGGGGTTGGGGTTGGGTGTTGACCAGAACTGGCTCTGGACGAATCACCGCCGTTGGGGGAGAAGGTGGCGTAATGGGAGGCGTTGGCGGTTCGCCTGCGAGGGGGGGCTGAACAGGTGGAGTGGATGCAGTTGGCAGGGCAACGGCTGAGGCGGGAACGCTGAGGGAGCCGCTGGTGATACTTGCCTCAAAGATGGTTGGGAGGCTAGGAATCTCTTCGCCATACCAGATACTGGCTCCCTGGGTTAATCGTCCAGTTGCGGTGAGGGTGACTATGCGATCGCTCACCGTTGCCACACTGCCATCACTCAACGCCACTGAGCCATTTGCCACACCGTGGATAAGCCATGCCTGCCCCGTTGATGTAACAAAAGCATCGGAGCTGTTGGTTTGGGTAATGTCTGGAAACGTGAGCGTCAGATTAGCGGTTCCCAGAGGCGTTAGGACAGACGCGATCGTCACCGTATCGGGCTGAGCCGCTGAACCCGCATTAATGCTGAGGGAACCGCCCGTAATTGGGATAGAAAACTGAGGCGTAGGGTAGGCGCTCACCGTGGAAGAGGGCACCACTAAACTACCCGCCTGCACACTAAACGAGACGGTGACTCCAGCGGCAGTTGGCAAATAATCAGAAGAGGGTGCCCCCGTCGCCGTTGCCAGACTTTCCAGTTTGAGATATCCTTCCCCTGCTGGAAAGGTTGCCGATCGCCCATCCGTGAGGGTTGCAGAGCCGGAGACGTTGCTGAAGTAAAGCCCAATCGGAGTGTTGGTGGTAATAGTTGGACTAATCGCCGCACCCGGCAAAGGATAGTTCGTTAAATTAATCGTGCCAGCGGGACTCAGTAAGGTCAGTGGTGCGGAGTACTCTGTGCCTCCACCATTTCCCGACAGGGCAAAGCTACCGTTTGAAACTGGAATTGCCAGATACTGAGCATGAGCGGGCAAAGCTGATAACGATGCAGCGATCGCGCTCAATGCCAGCGCAGAACGAAGTACAACCACCCTCATCAAACACCTCCTGAACGCAGGTAAACATTACGAAGTGGTAGACTTACGCACCCATAAAAGAACACCCTAAGATTACAGTGCCACCTAATTTCTTAGGTGAATTTACCGTAAAACCTTCGGGTGAATGTGTGAGGTTTTTGGAAAGGCTTCCGTAAATTCCGCACTAAACCACGACAAAATTGACTAATTTACCCGGCACTACAATCACTTTTTTAACTTCTTTCCCTTCCAGATAGCGCTTACCAATTTCCGATTCACGGGCGTACTGCTCCAATTCCTCGTTGGTGGATTGCGCCGGAACAGGAATCGCTCCTCGCGTTTTACCCAAAATTTGAATCACCAGGTTGATCTCATCCGCAACCAACGCTTCAGGATCAGCCTTCAACCAGGGCTGGGTGTGGATGGAGGCGGTGTTACCCAAGCTTTGCCATAATTCATCGGCAATATGAGGGGCGAAGGGAGCCAGCAAAATCAGCAAGGTTTGTATTCCTTCTGCATACACAGGTGACTCTTTGCACGGGGCATCGGTCAATGCATTACTGAGTTTCATCAATTCAGAAACGGCTGTGTTGAATTGATAGTCTCCTTCTAAGTCTTCAGTGACTTCCTTGATAGCTGTATGGATGGCGCGACGCAAGTCTTTTTCGGGTTTAGACAGTGCTGAGTGCTGAGTGTTGAGTGCTGAGGTATGCTTCTGACTGGCAAAATCAGTGACTAAACGCCAGACGCGGTTTAAGAAGCGGAACTGCCCTTCTACGTCCGCATCCTCCCATTCCAGGTCTTTTTCGGGCGGCGCTTTGAACAGAATGAACATGCGGGCAGTGTCGGCTCCGTACTTGTTCACCACGTCTCCCGGTGCTACGCCGTTGTACTTGGATTTGGACATCTTTTCGTACACGACTTCCAATGCATCGCCGGTTTCGGGGTCAACGGGATTGCTTAAATCGGCAATGTTCATGGGGAAGACGTATTTGCCCGTGCGGGGATTCTTATAAGTTTTGCCCTGCACCATGCCCTGAGTCAGCAAGCGCTGGAAGGGTTCGTCGCAGTTCAACAAGCCGCGATCGCGCAACACCTTTGTAAAGAACCGCGAGTACAGTAAGTGCAAAATGGCGTGCTCAATCCCGCCCACATACTGATCTACGGGCATCCAGGAATTAACCTTGCTAGGGTCAAACACCTGGCGATCGTTTTTCGCATCGGGGTAGCGCAAGAAATACCAGGACGAATCAATGAAGGTATCCATCGTGTCTGTCTCCCGCTTGGCTGGAGTGCCGCAGGTGGGGCAAGGAGCATTGATCCAGGACTCTAATTTTGCCAACGGAGAGGCTCCCCGACCGCTAAATTCCACATCTTCTGGCAACTGTACGGGCAAGTCTGCATCTGGAACGGGAACTGCACCACACTTGGGACAGTGAATGATGGGAATCGGCGCACCCCAGTAGCGTTGGCGCGAAATCAACCAATCGCGCAACCGATAGTTTGCCGTGCCTTTACCTTTGCCGTGTTGCTCCAGCCATTGCACAGCCGCTTCCACGCTCTGACCTTTCTCTTTGCCAGCAGGAATGCCATTCAATGCACCAGAGTTGACCATCACGCCATCCCCGGCGTGGGCAGCAATCATGGTATCGCCATCCAGATTCTCGCCCTCTGGCTGCACCACCACTTTCACAGGCAAGTTGAATTGCCGAGCAAATTCAAAGTCGCGCTGATCGTGAGCCGGAACCGCCATGATTGCTCCGGTGCCGTAGTCCATCAGTACGTAGTCGGCAATCCAGATCGGGATTTTTTCGTCATTGACCGGATTGATCGCATAGCTACCCGTCCACACTCCGGTTTTTTCGCGTCCCTCAGCGGTGCGATCGATCTCGCTCTTGGCAGCGGCGGCTTCCTGGTAGGTTTTGATAGCCGTTACCTGTTCCTTCGTCGTTAACTTCTCCACCAACGGGTGCTCTGGCGACAACACCATAAAAGTTGCACCCCACAACGTATCGGGACGCGTGGTGAAGACAACAATGTCATCGCCGACCTCAGTCTTGAAGGTGACTTGCGCTCCGGTCGATTTGCCAATCCAGTTTGCCTGCATCAACCGCACTTTTTCGGGCCACCCGCTCAATTTGTCCAAATCGTTGAGTAACTGTTCGGCGTAGTCGGTGATTTTGAGGAACCATTGGCGCAACTGTTTGCGTTCTACCTTTGCGCCCGATCGCCACGATCGCCCTTCACTATCCACCTGTTCGTTTGCCAGTACGGTCTGGTCAATTGGATCCCAGTTGACGGTGGCTTCTTTTTGATAGGCTAATCCTGCCTGAAAGAACTGCAAGAAAATCCACTGCGTCCACTGGTAATAGTGCGGCGCACAGGTGGTCACCTCCCGCTCCCAGTCAAAGGAAATCCCCAACTGATCGAGCTGTTGCCGCATCTGGGCGATGTTTTGATACGTCCATTTAGCGGGATGGATGCCCCGTTCGATCGCGGCGTTCTCTGCGGGCAACCCAAAGGCATCCCAGCCCATCGGGTTCAATACTCGAAAACCCTGCATCCGACGAACTCGTGCAATTACATCAGCGATCGTGTAGACGCGAACATGCCCCATGTGCAGGTTGCCCGATGGATAAGGAAACATCGACAGCGCATAGAACTTCGGCTTGCTGCTATCTTCTGAGGTTTGGGATAGCCCTTGCTCTGCCCAAGTCGTTTGCCACTTTGCTTCAATTGCTGCCGGATTGTATCGAGATTCCACGGACGAACTCCTGCAAACAGTTTGTCTAATCCATTCTAAAAGGTCGAGGTCATTGGTTCGCAGTCTGGTGCTGTTAATCCTTGCTTCACGCGATTGCTCTTGCTTTCCGAATGGCGAATGAAGCGATCGCTGCTTAAAGAAAAGCGGGACAAGTCCGTACTTTCCCGCAACGTAGAGAGGATGTACAGTGTTCTCCCAGGAAATAGCTTTGGTCAGAAAGCTTGAAGCACAATGAATCGGGCGATCGCCGAATCTGGGGAGGCTTTCTGACTCGCCGTTGCCATACATGTGGCAACAGCTATATTCTGAGCAACCTGTCTAACTCCGTCTGTATTCTCACGGAGAAAAGAGATATCCGGACGAGACACTTTTCTTATTAACATCCCATCACTCCATCACCCCATCACTCCCATTCCTAATCTGGTCTATGGTGAAGGGAGAGAGAGCGTTGGCTGGAGCCGTCTGGATGGAACGTTACGATGTGGTCATGATTGGAGCCGGACACAATGGGCTAGTATGTGCTGCCTATTTGTTGAAAGCGGGATACAGCGTGTTACTGCTGGAGAAGCGCCCGGTGCCAGGTGGAGCTGCAACCACAGAAGAAGTGTTGCCTGAAGATGCTCCGGGATTCAAGTTTAATTTGTGTGCGATCGACCACGAATTTATCCATTTGGGACCTGTTGTGGAAGAATTGGAACTTACGAAATACGGGCTGGAGTATCTGTTTTGCGATCCGGTGGTGTTTTGTCCCCATCCCGATGGGCGCTACTTTTTGGGACACCGATCGCTGGAGCAGACCTGCGCCGAGATTGCCCAATTCAGTCCTCGTGATGCCCAAAAGTACGCCGAATTCACTGACTACTGGCTGCGAACCATTCGGGCCATGAGTCCGATGTTTAATGCGCCGCCGCGATCGCTGCTGGATATTGCCGGAAACTTTAATCCTTCTAAACTCAAGGATTTGGTATCTGTAGTGGGCGGCACCAACAAAGCAATGGACTTCGTTCGCACCATGCTTTCCAGTGCTGAGGACTTGCTCAACGAGTGGTTTGACTCGGAAATTTTGAAAGCACCGTTGGCACGGCTCGCCGCCGAAATGGGTGTTCCTCCCTCTCAAAAGAACCTGGGCATTGGCACGATTATGATGGCGCTGCGCCACGAACCGGGAATGGCACGTCCCAAAGGTGGAACAGGTGCCCTGACTCAAGCACTGGTGAATTTGGTGCAGGCAAAGGGGGGCACGATTTTGACGGATCAGCCCGTGAAGCAGGTGTTAATTGACAACGGGCGGGCAGTCGGGGTGGCAGTTGCGAACGGTACTGAATATCGGGCGACCAAAGGCGTAATTTCCAACATCGACGCGCAACGGTTATTTCTCCACTTAATGGATGCGGCGGATGTGCAGGATGCTGATCCTAACCTGCGCGATCGCTTGGAGCGTCGCATTGTCAACAACAACGAAACGATTCTGAAAATGGATCTGGCGATGTCGGAACCGTTGCGCTTTGTGCATCACAATCACCGGGATGAGTATTTGATTGGCTCCGTGCTGATTGCCGATTCGGTGCGCCATGTGGAGATTGCCCACGCCGATCCAATGTTGGGACGGGTTCCCGATGCTGATCCATCCCTGTATGTAGTGCAGCCCACGATGCTTGACCCCACAATGGCTCCCGATGGAATGCATACAGTCTGGATTGAATTCTTCGCCCCTTACCAGATTGCTGGATTAGAAGGAACCGGGCATAACGGCACCGGCTGGACGGATGAGCTAAAGCACAAAGTCGGCGATCGCATCATCGACAAACTGGCAGAGTACGCGCCCAACGTCAAAACTGCCACCATTGCCCGTCGGGTAGAAAGCCCAGCCGAGTTGGGTGAACGCCTGGGTGCACTCAAGGGCAACTATTACCACATCGATATGACCCTGGAACAAATGGTGTTTTTCCGCCCCTTACCAGAAATTGCCAACTATAAAACTCCCATCGATGGCTTATTTTTGACCGGAGCCGGAACCCATCCTGGCGGTTCCATTTCTGGAATGCCCGGTCGCAACTGTGCTCGTGTCTTTTTGCAAACTCAACACCCACTTACTCATCGCTGGCAAGATGCTAGCGCTTCAATCAAATCAGCGTTGAAATCGCTCCGCAACCCATAAGCAAACCTACTGATGAATTCTCAGCGGGGAAACCAGAAGAGTTCATCCGGTAAATCAGTTCCATTCTGGGGGGACAAACTCCTTAAATGTTCCATCAATTCCCTACCATTTAAGGGCGGCAACACATAATCCGCTGCATTCAGGGGGCGAACAGTCCAGGGGGATAAAAACGGGTTTTTAGGACTCAAGGCAATAATCGGCACCTTGCGTAAACTGGGGTGGCGATGAAGTTGCATTGCCCAGGTTTCGGCTTCGGTTTTAGAAAGGTCAGCATCTAGCACGATGAGGTGAACGATCGCGGGTGGTGGCTGAGTCATCAACAACGAAGGCTCTGCAACAACGCTCGCAGTAAATCCATTGATCGTGAGCCAGGTGGTTAAGGTGCTGCGATCGCAGGTTCCGGTTCCCACAATCAACACCGTCATCGGTTCACCCTCTCGGTCTAGTTCTGCCTCGATTTGACTTGCCCCAGCCTTAGCCCCCTCAAACACCGAGGGATGACAGGGGCAGTGGGCATCCGTAACAACGCCTTCCGCGATCGCCTTAGGCAGGAGGCAAAGAGCACATTCAGTTAACTGGCAGGATTGGGATAAAAACGAGCCAAACGTATGAATGTCAAATTTAAGATACAGATCTGCAAAATCTTGTCGCTGGCGGAGATGCTGCCAGTAAAGCAAAAAGTCTCGATGATACCCCCAGTAGTCGTACACCCGTCCAGCAAAAGCAAATTCGCCATCCCGTGGACTCACTACAGCTTTGCCCCGACTCAGATAATAGGCAACATAACTCATCAACCAGTCATCGTGACTTAGGGGTAAGTCGTCTAGACACGGCAACTCCAACACAAAACACGTCTGTTCTACACTGCTCTCAACCCAAAAAGGACTATTCAGGTGTTCAGCCAGTTTCTTCACCAATGCCAACCCCAACCCTGTGCCAGCGTACTGCCAAGGATCATTGCTGGGAACACGATAAAAAGCATCAAAAATTCGCTCTAGCTGTTGTGGTGGCATTGGATCGACTGTGTTGCAAATTTTTATTTGCAAAAATCCACCTTGCGAGGATGCTGTCACCGAAATGGTGCCACCCTTTTTGGTAAATTTGCAGGCGTTGTCGAAAAGTTCAACACAGATGCGCTCTAAAAAGCGAATGTCGATGTGCAGTTTAGGTAGATCAGCCGCAATATTTAGCTGGATGTGATGTTGTTTTTGGGTTGCCTGTTTGAGAAAGGGGTCTATCATCTGGGGCAACCAGGTTTGTATATCAATTGTGATGGGCAGGAGGGGTGGCGGTGCGATCGCCAGTTCTTGCAGCAGCAGCAGATCATTAATTAACCTAATTTCGCGATCGCACTCCTGGTTGAGCAGCTTCAAGTACTGATCAACCTTTGCAAATTCGGCATTAGATGCTAAATTCTCCGGCGTTAAAACGCCCTCTTGCTGCAACGCTAACTCCACAATCCGCAGTGACATCCGCATAATTGATAGAGGCGTTCGCAACTCGTGAGATAGAGTACTGAGGAAATCTTCAATAAAATACGACGGTCTATCCGCACCAGATGACGGCAGGAGAGACTGACCTAACTCATTCGACGGTGCCACCTGTAGCGGATTGTTGTTGGATAACTCATTTAATGACATCTCCATCAGTCCTAAGTAGCTGGGCGAAATTAAATATGAAACAACGTAGATCGGGTTGAGACATGAAACCCAACGCCCGCACGGGTTGCGCTACGCTAACCCATCCTAAAAATGATTGCACCTTCCTACTTCATATTCTGCAAAAAGATGCTTATCAAGCGAACAAATAAATCATCTTCCAGGGAATTTTAAGATTGAGATCGGAGGCTGTGTCCAAATCAAACTCAATCTCTTGCTTCTAGCATTCCCAATGCAATTGATGAAGTATGGCTACTTAAAAAAACTACTTAAATCGGTAAAGCCAGCACTCCTTTATTAAGTAGAAAGGTGTTAAGAATTTTTGGGATTTAGGCTTGAATGACTGTCTTCAGTGCAAGGTCAATTATTAATACGGTTTGAGATTTCTAATGGCAAAACACGTTTTGATTTTGGGGGGAAGCGGACGGATTGGCAGCAGTGTTGCCGCAGATCTGCTAACCCATACTCAGGCAGAAATTGTGATCACAGGTAGAAATACGTTGGCTGGGGTGCAAGTTCGCGATCGCCTCGGTGAGCGGGTGCAATTTTTGGGTTTAGACCTGAGCGATCGCGAAAATTTGACCGCTGCCATCTCCGGCTCAGACCTGGTGATTCACTGTGCGGGGCCGTTTCACTACCGAGATGCTACCGTCCTCAAAATCTGCATTGAGAATGGAGTGAACTATGTCGATGTCAGCGACCATCCCTCTTTTACCCGCAAAGCCATGGCATATGCCGAATTGGCAACCAATGCAGGTGTCACCGCTGTGATCAACACAGGCATCTTTCCAGGCATTTCCAATAGCATGGTCTTGCAAGACGTTGAACAACTGGATGCCGCTGAACAAATTCACCTGAGCTATGTGGTAGCAGGTTCTGGCGGGGCGGGCATTACCGTCATGCGAACCACCTTTTTAGGGCTACAAAAACCCTTTCAAGCCTGGATCAAGGGTGAGTGGCAAACGATGCAACCCTATAGCGATCGCGAAACGATTGAGTTTCCGGCACCCTATGGGCGTCCTGGCGTGTATTGGTTTGATATGCCCGAAACCTTCACTCTGCCCAACACCTTCCCCGTCAAAACCGTCATTACCAAATTTGGTACTGTTCCCGATTTCTACAACTACCTGACCTGGAGTGTTGCCCGTTGGTGGCACCCCTGGCTTCTAAAACAAAAGCCCGTGATTGAGTTTTTGTCTCGCGTTAGCCATTTCATGACCGATGTAACCGACCACTTTAGCGGCATTGGCGTGGCGATTCGCTCCGAAGTCACAGGTCACAAAAATGGACAGCCCGCTCGGTCTTGCTCAACCCTGGTTCACGAAAATACGGCGATCGCCGCAGGATACGGAACTGGCAGCGTCGCCCAACTCCTGCTATCTGGACAACTTCGCAAACCAGGGGTCTGGGTCGTTGAACAAGCCGTACCCACTCCTCTATTTGAACAAACCCTAACAGAGCGCGGCGTAAAGGTTCAGCGACAGGTTGAGGAGGATGGCGATAGGGGATAGAGGATGGGAAAGACAGGGACGGTGAGAACCAGGGGTGGAGATAGGAGCATTCCCTTCTGACTTTGACTCCTAACTTACTGTCCCAATCCCCCATCAATATCCTGATTCATTTCTGCTCCGCCCACTACTCGGTTTCGTCCTGATGATTTGGCGCGCAGCAGATTCTGGTCGGCGCGGCGTAGTAAGCTCATACCTTTGGGATCATCGCTTGACTCCAGGGTTGCAGTTCCAGCACTGATGGTAATGTTCAGTTCTAACCCTTCTTCGATACTGAATGCTTGTTCACTAATTAGACGACACAGCCGACGTGATACCAAAAGGGCTTCGTTTTGATCGGTGTTGCTCAGAATGATCACAAACTCTTCGCCGCCATAGCGAAACAACGTATCCCGGAAGCGCAAATTGTGTCGTAGACGGCTGGAAACAAGTTGCAGGGCGCGATCGCCTACGGGATGCCCATAGGTATCGTTGATGCGCTTGAAATAGTCCACATCCAGCATCACCAGGCTTAATGTCTCGGAGCGGTTGCGGGCATTTTGAAGCTGGCGCGGCAGTTCCCAGTCTAGTGCTCGTCGGTTGTTCAGTTCTGTAAGCGGGTCAGATAAAGCGATCGCAGACAAAATGTCATTTGTTCGCATCAGTTCGCGATGGTTTTTGACGGTGCGTAACCCAGCAAAAATCTGCGATCGCAGGAGCCGATCCTGTTTTGCCAGCACTTCTTTTCCCAGTTCCTTACCATGTGGGTCATGCCTGGGTAGCCACAGATAAGCATCTGCCCCACCTTCCAGAGCTTCGATTCTAGACTCGACTTCCCAGTCGTATTCTTGCCAAACTTCTTCGAGCTTTTGGCTGGGAATATCCAACAAAATACAGTAAATCCAAGCGAGCTTTGCCTGATCTTTGAGTTCGCAGCAGAGTTCTAAACCTCCAGGTTGATTCCCTTGCAGAATAATCAAGTCAGGTTGTTGTGCCTGGATGAGCGGCACTGCTTCACTGGGGCTATATGCAACCTCAGTTGTACAGTTCACTAAGTTGTGAATTCGATCCAGAAGTGTTGAGAGAAAGTCATCACCTCCGACCAACAAAATTGAAGCATCCATCGACGTTCAGCAGCCCAACCTCAATATTCGGGGCATGACTCCAATAAGGTATAAGATTTCTATCGTCGCAGACATATCAAAAAGATCGTGCTAGATAGTTTTTTTTGATTAGAGATTAGTTGGTGGAGGAGCTTTAGATAGATTGGCACATCCGTCCCTTCACTAGCTACACACTCTGACGATCCTTTCCAGGAAGATAATCAAGAAGTTAAAAAAGCATAACTCAGCTTGGTGATGCACTCTCGAAGCTTGCAGTTCTCTGTTGCGATCGCCCGACTTCGACCCAATCAGTTCATTGAAGCTATAGCTAGCTTACAAATTACGTTTTCCCAGTTGCAAGCAGAAAAAGTTTCCTCTATTTCAGATGAATAACAACACCTCCACGACCACTCAACATAGAGCATTTTCTATCGTAGAGCGCTTATTTTCTACATTAAGCATACCCAATTGGGTTAGTGGTGAGAGATCGGTTGTATGAAACAACTGCTCATGTCACACTGTAGGCGTTTTATTAAATTCGCATAAACTTTTTCGGAAAACATGACAGATTTACAGCCACCCGGCAACTCTCTCAGTTTTCTGGGAGTCCAGATCACCCAGTCCCTCGAATTACGGCACAAATTTGTGCTTCTCTATACCTCAATTTCTACGGAGGCATATTCATGCTGCTACCATTGACGCGAGTGAAGTGTGAATTTTATCGATCTCGTGTAAACCTTCAGAGATTGGGGCACTCTATAAGCAAGGTTGAAATTGGCGCTTGGGGAGTTGGATTTGAATTAACGACCGATCTGAGTTAGCCTAAACCTGCCTCCTGATTCACTCTCAACAATGCAATCCTTCTCAAGTAATGTATTAAATCACACGCAGAATTGTTTGGTTACTTAGCATTCTTGATACGAGAGAAACGTTCTCAGGCAAACCTACCAACACCTTGTCAACGATTCGGTTTAACGTTTTTTGATTGTATTGTCTGCCCCACGTTCATCGTAACCTCACCCCTGTTTGCCGGTAATGCTCCTCATGGATAACGAGATGCTGACGTCAGAATTAAAGGGACAACGCACACTCGCCACTGTTGTGTTTACAGACTGTGTGGGGTTTAGTGCCCGGATGTCAGTCAATGAAGAGCATACGCTCGACTTGATTCGGCGGGATCTGAAGTTAATGAAGAAGGTGTGTGAACGGTTTGAGGGGCGAGTTCTGAAGACGACAGGTGATGGCTTGCTGATGTGTTTTTCGAGCGCTGTGAAGGCGGTGGAATGCGCGATCGAGATTCAGCGGGAGATCGCGGAAGCGATCACAACCCTGCCCCCCAGTGATGCACTGCTCCATCGAATCGGAATTCACTTGGCGGATATGTACATCACGGAAACCGATGTCATGGGCAATGGGGTAAACATTGCTGCCCGCCTACAAACCGAAGCTGATCCCGGCGGGATTTGCATTTCTCAAACCGTTTACGATGTTGCAAAGCACGGGTTGCAACTGGTTACAGAATATCTCGGACCCAGGGATCTGAAGAATATTCGAGAAGTGGTTCCAGCGTACAAAGTGCTGTTGGATCAGGAAATTTTTGAGAACGATCCTTATCTGGAAGCAGCTCACCATTTAGAACAAAGCCCCAACCTCTCCCGCATTCGGAAGCTGATGTTCTATGTTTGCAAACATCGCTGGGAAGCGGATGAAACTAAGTTGATGCGGCTACACCTGAGAGGCATTGTTCAAGAATTTCTGGGAATGGCATCCAGTTATGAACAGTTAAGAGGACTGTTGAACTCTGCGGTTGGTAATTTAAGCAAGCAAGTAGAGTATTCTCTGGTTGCCAACGAAATTTTGTCAGCGGTTGCCTCCTTCTATATGGGCGATCAGCCCCTCCCAGTTGGGGCATCTGCTCAGCCAGAAAATCCAGCGATCGCTCCAGCAAATTCGTCATCATCCACTACGCCAGAACAGCAGCAGCTTTACCGCCAGATTGCCCAGAAGCTTGATCACCACAGCGATGCCTTACGAATCAAGAAACTGCTGTACTACATCTGCAAACGTACTTGGGCAAGTAATGTTGCTCAACTCAACGGCATTAGTACCGAAAGCTTGGTGCAAACAATCCACGGGCTTGCTCCCGACAGCGAACAGCTTCGCCAATTGATTGATAAGTTTGTTCAAACACTGAATAAGCGAGCGGAATATTCTCTGGTAGCGGTGACACTTGTTGGGCAAGTTGGGGCACTTTATGGGGAGTCTTTGTCTGAGGTGAGTACGGCAGTGCCCAATGCAGTCACTTCTAGAATTGCTTTCACTACCCCTGAGGTTGCAACTTCAACACCATCGCACCCGCCAGAAAGAGCAAACATTTACCACGCGATCGCCGCCCGTTTGGAGCAAGATCCCCAGATTTTACGAATCAAAAAGCTGTTGATTTTCGTGTGTAAATCTCAGTGGACAAGCGACCCAACCCAGCTCGCCAGTTTTAGTACGGCAATTTTAGTTGAAGAACTGCATACGCTTGCCCCCACGATTGAACAGCTTCAGCAAGCCCTCAGTGCTCTGGTCAAGAGTTTAAGCAAGCAAGCGGAGTATCACGCGATCGCGAATTTGCTGATTCAAAAACTCCGCCCCTTGTATCAAATTGCATCGGCATCCCGCCCCGCTACTGCCCAAGCTTACCCGCCTGCGCCCCTTCCTACAGCCAATCCATCGTCTCAACCCAACCAAGATGCGGCTCAAACTGACCCAATCGATGCAGGCACAGAATCTCGGTTAGAAGCAGATATTGATAAGCTCAGCCACAGCGATCGCCAACCAATCAATCTATTTGATGTTCGACTTGCCATCCAAAAATACACAAACCCTCTAAGAGCTAAAATTCTGGCATTTTCTGCCCTTCATTCAGAATTTCACTTTAGTGAACAGGATTGGTTCAACCTGAAGATGTACGAGTTAGATGCACTGCTTCGAGGCTTGTTAAAAGCCTGCCGTAGTTACACTGATCTGGAGCATTTGCTCTACTCCACAGCCAGACGACTTAGAGATCCCGAAGATTTGATTCAGGCGGCTGATACCGTCACAAAATTTCTCCGCATCTTTTATGTACACGGAAGCCCCTCTTTACTAGTTAGCCTTCCCCCAGATGAGACTAAGATCAGCTTGGATGATTTTGAGGAAGCAACCCGAGGATTTGCCAACCTGGATGATGAATTTGATCATACGTGTCAATTAGTATCGCCATCGTCGGGATTAAATACCATCCTGAATCAACCAACAGATTCAGGCAGTAGCACCTGCCTCCTTCCATCTGCAGAACAAGATCCCGTGTCTGGGGGATAACGTGCAAAACGAAACGGCTTTGTTCGATGCGTCATCTACGCTGGGTTTGCCAGACATTGAAGCTGAACGCCCATGAATGCAAGTGAGTTATTAAAGCGCTACGATGCCGGGGAGACAGACTTTCAAGGTGAAAATCTGTACGGAATCGATTTAAGTGGTGCTGACCTGATTGGTGTTGATTTCACTGGATGTGATTTGCGAGGTGCCAATCTTGTATTGGCATACCTCAACCGCGCAAATTTGAGTCGGGCGAATTTGATGGGAGCACATCTTAGCGGAGCAAACTTGAGTCAGGCAGACCTTCTCTGCGCCAACCTCCAAGATGCCGATTTGCATGGAGCCATTTTATATGCTGCCGATTTACGCGGGGCAGACATTACCCTGGCAAATTTGCTCGATGCCAACTTGATTAGTGCCGATTTGCGGAATGTAAATTTGAGCGGGGCAAATTTACGGGGTGCCTGCCTGCGGGGTGCCAATATGCGCTACGAGAAACGCTGCTATGATGGGGCGAATTTGCGGGGTGCGGATCTGCGAAATGCGGATTTGCGTGGAGCGAATTTAACTGGGGCAGACCTGGGCAAAGCGGATTTGACGTATGCCAATCTCAGTGAAGCGAGTCTGCGAGAAGTCAATTTATCGGGGGCCATTCTGGCGGAGGCAGAACTCCGGAGCACCTTTTTGACGGATGCGATCGCGATTGAAGCCATTTTCAAACAGGCAACCCTGACCAACGCCAAGTTAGAACGCGCCAATTTAACTGAGGCAGATTTAACTCACTGTGATCTCAGTGATGCCAATTTAACAGCCGCCACCCTGGCAAAGGTGCGATGCCACCAGGCAAAAATGATGCGATCGCGCTTCAACCGAGCTGATCTAAGCCGCGCAGATTTGCGGGGAGTTGATTTAACTGAAACCACCTTTATCGAAGCTTACCTGGGTAGAGCCGACCTCAGAAACGCTAACTTGAAAGACGCAAATCTGGCAAAAGCGGAGTTGAGTAGCGCGAATTTAAACGGGGCGAATCTGCAAGGAGCCACTTTGCCCGATGGCACAATCCACGACTAGTCACTGTTCATGCGGCTGCAAAATCCCCTTTTAGGAGGAGTGCACAAATTCCCATGAAGGGGTCACAATGCTAAAGAACTTTTTGTGTCTCCTGTTGCAGGTTAGATCTTGAAGTTGGAAATGCGATCGCGCCCCAACAAATTCCTGGTCTTGTTGTAGACTGCAACAGGTATGGTTGTCGCATGGGTCGCGAGGCAATCTGGGTTGAAATTCATTCTGACAAAGCTGGATGCTTTCAACTTGAATGATTTCTTTGCCATCTGGCGTGTTGAGGTTTTGCAGGAGGCTATCAATGCTGATAACAGGACACAATCTACTCCCCGTTCCATCTGGTGAACTGCAAATCCCCAGGTTGCTCAACTCCTGGCACACCAGAGAACAACACCCATCCGAAGCGGCGGTTACCCATCCCGTGAAGTTTTCGTTGGTAGTACCCACCTACAACGAAGCTGGCAATATTGAACGTATTATTTGCTTGCTCAGTCAGCTTTTAGACCAAGCATTGCCGAATGATTACGAGCTGATCATTGTTGATGACAATAGCCCAGACCAGACCTGGAGTTACGCTCAGGCATTAATGTCAGACTACCCTCATCTACGGGTGATGCGCCGTCAGCACGAGCGCGGACTTTCTACCGCTGTGATTCGTGGTTGGCAGGCAGCGCGGGGCGAAATTTTGGGAGTCATTGATGGGGATTTGCAGCACCCACCCGAAACCCTGCTGACATTGTTGACCAGAATGGATGATGGAGCTGATTTAGCAGTTGCCAGTCGCCATGTTGAGGGGGGTGGAGTGAGCACGTGGAGCGCAACCCGGCGATTTCTGTCGCGCGGGGCACAGCTATTAGGATTGGTGCTGTTGCCGCAAGTTGTGAGCCGGGTATCTGATCCCATGAGTGGCTACTTCATGGTGCGGCGAAACGCGATCGCTGATGTCTCCCTCAGCCCAGTTGGGTACAAAATTTTGATTGAAGTCCTGGGACGCGGCTCAATTCAAGCGATCGCTGAAGTAGGCTATGTCTTCCACGAACGGGAAACAGGCGAAAGCAAGGTGACCTGGAAGCAGTACAGCGATTATTTGCAACATCTGCTCAAACTGCGAATTTCTTCGGGTCGTTTGGGTAAATTGAGCCGCAAATTCAACTTTCCAGTTGCCAGGTTTTTGCGCTTTGGGTTAGTTGGGTTGAGCGGGTTGGTGGTAGATATGGCAGCGCTTTACCTGTTCTTCGATGTGCTGAATGTAGGACTGACTCGCAGCGCCATCTTTGCCGCCGAATTGGCGATCATCAACAACTTTTATTGGAATGACGTATGGACGTTTGGTGATCTGGCAAAACAGCAGCGCGGTTGGCAGTTGATGCTTAAGCGCTTTCTCAAGTTCAATATTGTGTGCTTGATGGGGTTGATTCTGAAAATTCTGCTGTTGAACCTGTTCTTTAACGGGTTGCATCTGAACGCTTATGTTGCTAACTTGCTGGCGATCGCGCTCGTCACCTTCTGGAACTTCTGGATCAACCTGAAATTGAGTTGGCGAGTAACCCAGGTAAAGTAGCCGATCCATGACGCTGTTAGTGCCAGTTCCAGGCATGAGTGAGAATTTGCCGCAAACTTGAGTATTGGGGAACCCAGCCCAGTAACTCTTTAGCGCGATCGCTGCTGCCCACTAGCACGGGTGGGTCACCCAGCCGACGAGGACAGTCTACAACGGAAATCGCTTGCCCCGTCACTTCCCGCGCTGTCTGGATCACCTGATTTACCGAGAAGCCGTTGCCATTGCCCAAATTGCAAACAGTTGTGGTGCCGCCCTGCAATAGATACTCCAAGCCCAGCACATGCGCCTGGGCTAAGTCTGAGACGTGAATGTAATCTCGAATGCAGGTGCCATCCGGGGTGGGATAATCGCTGCCAAAAACGGAAACCGATGCTCGTTTGCCCAATGCAGTCAGCAACACCAACGGGATCAGATGGGTTTCGGGCGTGTGATCTTCGCCTAATCGCCCACTTGGGTCTGCTCCTGCGGCGTTGAAGTAACGCAAACTCAGCGATCGCAGATTGTAAGCCTGGTCAAAGTCTGCCAGGATTCTCTCTACGGTGAGTTTACTGCTGCCGTAAGGATTGATTGGGCGTTGAGAATGGGTTTCGGGAATGGGGGAGGTGTCTGGATTGCCGTAGGTGGCACAGGTGGATGAGAAGACTAACTTGTCAATCGCCGCTGCCCGCATCGCCTCTATCAATGTCAAGCTGCCTACCACATTGTTGAGATAGTATTTTGCTGGATCGATGACCGATTCTCCCACACAGGCATAGGCGGCAAAATGCAGTACAGCGCTGATCTCATACTGAGCAAAAAGCTGATCTAGCAGGGTGCGATCGCCAATATCTCCCACCACCAGCTTCACTTTTAAGACCCGCTCCACCAGTTCCCGATGCCCAAACACCAAATTATCCAGCACAATGACGGAGTATCCCGCCCGTTGCAACGCCAGAACCGTGTGAGAACCAATGTAGCCAGCGCCACCCGTTACCAAAATTGTTGAATGAGAAGCCACAACCACAGACTCCGAAAGGTTCTTACAACTTAAAAGGTCTTCAAGCCGGAGGAATCTTTCGGGAGAAACACTCAGATCCTGTATTCCAAAGCACTTAACTCAAACAGGGTTGGATGGTGGCGGCAACGGATTGTGCTAGCGCTTCCAGGTCGTAGCCGCCTTCTAACCCAAAGACAATGGTGCGTGTCAGTTGCAGACATTGCTGAGTGAAAAAACGGTAATCGTCAGGTTGCAGGCAAACACTAGCGAGGGGATCATCCTGATTAGCATCGTAGCCTGCACTGATAATTAACAAATCGGGTTGAAACGCTGCCAAAAATGGCAAAATCGCTTGTTCAAACGCGGGTTGATACTGGGCGATCGTGCTACCCGATCGCATCGGCACATTTAGCACATTGTTGTGAAATCCTCGTTCGCTGGCAGCTCCGGTACCGGGATACTGGGGTGATTCGTGCAAGGAGCAATAGGCAATGTTGGGGTTGAGTTCCACGATCGCCTGAGTACCGTTGCCATGATGCACATCCCAATCCAAAATCGCGACTCGGTTCACGTTCGGTTGTTCCAGCGCATAGAATGCCGCGATCGCCGCGTTTGAGAAGATGCAAAACCCCATGCCGCGATCGCTCACGGCATGGTGACCGGGGGGCCGCGCCAGCACAAAAGTTGGTCTACCCGTTTGCAATACACAGTCCACCCCATCCAGCCAGGCGCTGACTGCCAGTTGTGCCACTTCAAACGTGCGGGGAGAAACGGGGGTATCCGCATCTAAGTAACCACCGCCCCGATTTGCCAACTGCCGCACCGCTTCGATGTATCGTGCTGAATGAACTCGCTCAATCGCTGCCATCACAGAGCGCTGTGCTATAGGCGTGGGGATTTTCCATTCCAATCGATCTGCCCACGACGCAGTCTTTAAAGCATCTTTAATCGCGGTTAATCTGGCAGGTCTTTCAGGATGGAAGTAGCCGGTTTCATGCATCAAAAACTCATCGGAGTAAATGACTGGCAGCATGGCAAATCCTTATCAGGTCAAAACGCTTATATTCCCGGAATTATAGCGATGAAGTGGGGAAGGGAACAAAGCGGGGGTTGGGGATTAGGGGCAGGAATTAGGCTATGGACATAAGAATTGTCATTGTGAGTAGAGGGTCTCTCCTGTTTCAGAGGCATGAAGCAAGAGGATAGAAAAACCAATATCAATACAGTTGAACAATCAGTTTTGCCTTCCCAAAAAACTGCTTCTCTACAATTTCTTTCTCCTCTCAACAGTGTTGTTGAATTCCTGCTTCTAGCAGTGAAAAAGGCATTGGCAATGAAAACAATGCAGCATAAATCAGAATTTCAATATTAGCAAATAGGGTGATTCTTCTATGGAAGAGCTGTATCCTTTTTCCCATTTTCTACCTTCTGATCATCAGTTATATCTCACTCAAATAAACTGCGATGTCGCCTAATTGACAACATCGAATTTGCTAAAAAATCCCCTATTTATTAGCAATAATTCCAAATCTGTCATTAAACCTGAAATCAACAGCAAAAAAATTATTTTTTGTGGAAAACTTGCAACTGATTCGAGGGGCGATTTTAGGAATGCTAAAACGGCGCGATCGCCCGCACAAAATAGCGCTTTATGATACAATTTATGGGTTAATGAGTGCCTTAATGTAAGGCGTTTGGGCGTTTAATTGACACGCGCCAAACCCTATACTCATTTGCAGTCAAATGCTACTTATTTCGGAGCTTTTTCGGGTATGACGTTTTCCCAGGAACCACCGTCTCCAGACCGGATTGTCCCTACAGATTTGCGGAACGAGATGCAGAGGTCTTACCTGGAATACGCGATGAGCGTGATCGTGGGACGAGCACTCCCCGACGCACGTGACGGATTGAAACCCGTGCATCGCCGCATTCTCTACGCCATGCATGAACTGGGTTTAACCCCCGATCGCCCTTTCCGGAAATGCGCCCGTGTGGTGGGGGAAGTGCTGGGTAAATACCACCCCCACGGTGATACAGCGGTTTACGATGCGCTGGTGCGAATGGCGCAGGATTTTTCGATGCGATCGCCGCTGATTGATGGGCACGGCAACTTTGGCTCAGTGGATAATGATCCCCCCGCTGCCATGCGATACACCGAGTCCCGTCTGCGTCCGTTGACGACCAACGCGATGCTGCAAGACATCGAAGCGGAAACGGTGGACTTCGTTGATAACTTTGACGGTTCGCAGCAAGAGCCAATCGTGCTTCCGGCGCGCTTTCCCCAACTTTTGCTAAATGGCTCCTCTGGAATTGCCGTTGGGATGGCAACCAACATTCCGCCCCACAACCTGGGAGAACTAATCGACGGGCTGATTGCCTTGATTCGTAACCCGGAAATGACTGATATGGAACTGATGCAGTACATTCCCGGACCTGACTTTCCAACGGGTGGGCAAATTCTTGGCACCTCCGCCATCCGCGAGGCTTACCGCACCGGGCGTGGTTCTATCATCATGCGGGGTGTTGCCAACATTGAAACCCTGGAGCAGCGCGGACGACCCGATCGTGAGGCAATCATCGTTACCGAATTGCCCTACCAAACCAACAAAGCGGCGCTAATTGAAAAAATCGCTGAAATGGTGAATGAGCGTCGCTTAGAAGGGATTTCCGATATTCGGGATGAGAGCGATCGCGACGGGATGCGAATCGTGATCGAACTGAAGCGCGATGCCTATCCCCGTGTGGTACTGAATAACCTTTACAAGCAAACACCGCTCCAGGCAAACTTTGGCGCGAATATGTTGGCGTTGGTCAACGGCGAACCGCAGTTACTCACCCTGAGCCAGTTTCTCCACGTCTTCCTGGATTTCCGGATAGAGACCATTACTCGCCGAACGCAGTATCAACTTCGTAAAGCGCAGGATCGGGATCACATTCTGCAAGGTTTGCTGATTGCGCTAGCAAACCTGGATGCCATTATTGAACTGATTCGTCATGCCGCCGATGCTCCTACGGCGCGTCAACAGTTGATCGAGCGCTACGAATTGTCGGATGCTCAGGCAGATGCGATTTTGCAAATGCAGTTGCGTCGCCTTACCGCGTTGGAAGCAGAAAAGATTCAGCAGGAACACGACGACCTGCAACGCCAAATTGCTGATTTGCAAGACATCTTAGCGCGTCGCGAACGCATTCTCAGCATCATCGAAACGGAACTGAATGAAGTCAAAGCTGCCTATGCCACGCCGCGCCGCACGGTGATTGAACAGTCGGAAGATGAGATTGCCGATGCTGATTTGATTGCTAACGAGCGGGCTGTAATTCTGGTGACGGAGCAGGGCTACATCAAGCGGATGCCTGTGAACACGTTTGAATCCCAAAATCGGGCGACTCGGGGCAAGTCGGGTACGCGGATGAAGGAAGATGACACCGTACAACACTTCCTCGCCTGCCGCGATCACGACAGTGTACTTTTGTTTAGCGATCGCGGCGTTGTTTACTGCGTCAGAGCTTACCAAATTCCGACCGGGTCACGTGTGGCACGGGGCACGCCGATTGTGCAATTGTTGCCAATCCCCGTGGATGAAAAAATCACCTCTATCGTCTCGGTGACCGAGTTCAGCGAAGATGAATATTTGGTGATGCTAACCTGCAACGGCTACATCAAGAAAACGGCACTATCGGCTTTCAGTAACATTCGCACTAACGGCTTGATTGCGATTTCGCTGGAAGACGGTGACCAACTGCGTTGGGTACGGCGGGCGCGGGCAGAAGATACCATCATTATTGGCTCCAGCCAGGGCAAATCGATTCATTTTCGGGCCAGCCATGAACAACTGCGACCTCTGGGGCGGGCAACTCGCGGCGTGCGGGCAATGAACCTGCGAACGGGCGATAGTCTGGTTGGATTGGATATTTTGCCGAGCGATGTGGTGGCAGATTTGGGAGCTGCTCTGGAAACTGAATCCGGTGAGGAAGAAGTTTCTACAATTGGGGAAGAGGTGGTGGAAACCACGGCTCCACAAGGTCCCTGGATTTTGATCGTGACGGCGGGCGGTTACGGCAAGCGAGTGCCCATGTCCCAATTCCGTTTGCAAAACCGAGCAGGCATGGGAATCGTAGCAACCAAGTTCCGGAGAGCGGGCGATCGCATGTCGGCACTACGCATCGTCAACGAAGGCGACGAACTGATGATGATCACCAACCGAGGCATTATTATTCGTCAATCCGTCAATGCAATTTCCTGCCAATCGCGGGCAGCATCGGGGGTGCGCTTGCAACGGTTGGATGAGGATGATGAAATCGTAGCAGCAACGGTGATTCCGGTCTCAAATGAAGAAGAAACAGCATCAGAGGAGAACGGCAACGAAGGTGAAGGCGAAGAAACAACCGTTGTCATGACGACCGTTGCTAGTGATGGTGGTGGAGCAACGTCTTTGCTGGAAGATTTGGCAGCGATCGATGAGGTTGAGGCAGAAGCAGCGGAAGAAGACGCAGAATAAGGTGGTAGAAGCCAGGAGTCAGGAGTCAGAAGATAAAAAGCAAAATCATTCTGTCTTTTCCCCTTCTGTCTCCTATCTTCTTTCCTTCTGCCTTCCCATCTAAGCCGGAATTCTCACCGTAGATAGGGCGGTTCTTGCTACCGCTGGATAGACCCCATTTGACTCTGCATTCTCTAGATTGGAGGGGAATGTCACTTTTACTGATCTAGCGATGTCATCTTCTCCTGGCTTTTCCATTAGCGACGCGATCGCGTCCGCCATCCGCACCTCTCAGGCATTAACTGACAAAATTACAGCCGCTGCAACCACCACAGGCGAAAGCATTGGTCCGGCCCTGTATGAGTTTGTTGAACAGGGAACAGAATCGGTTGGTAGAGTTATCACCCCGATCGCAGAAAACCCGTTTGTTAAATTTGCCACAACCATTCCAGTAATTCGCTGGCTGTTTGCAGCGTTGGGGCAGGTTAACGTCAACGCCGTCCAAAAAGATGTGGCGGAATTGCAACGCAAGTATCCGACTGATACACCGGAGCAGCTAGCGCACCGGATTATGGTAGATACAGCCTGGAAGGCTGCCGGGATTGGTTTGGCGACAAACTTTATTCCGCCTCTAGCGCTGACCCTATTTGCGATCGATTTGGGAGCAATTTCGGCGCTGCAAGCTGAAATGATCTATCGCATTGCTGTCATTTACGGTTTTTCACCGAACGAACCCGCTCGCCGGGGTGAAGTGTTGACCCTGTGGGGCTTGTTTACGGGTAGCTCTGAAGTGATGAAAATTGGCTTGAGCATCGTGGAACTTCTGCCAGGTGTGGGAACGCTGGTGGGCACGAGTAGCAGTGCTGGACTGGTGTATGGCATGGGCTATCTTGCCTGCCGTTTCTATGAAGAGAAGCTGAAATCTACGGGTATTCAGGGCAGCAAATCAAACGGTTGATATCTGGCTAATATCTGGCGCGATCGCGATAGACTGGTCACCTAAATTCTCGATAACAGGCAGGTCTGCATGGGAATTCGTGGCTGGCAAGGCTGGATGCGAAACAGGGTGTCTTTGCCAATGCGATTTTTGTCGCTGGTATTGCTGTGCGTACTGCTAACCGTTAGTTGTAGCCGTTCTACCCCAGACACCAGTTCCAACAATCGCGATCGCGTCGTGATTGGCACCACGGCAATCATCAGTACCCTCGACCCAGCCGATGCATATAGCATTTTCACCGGAAACTTGCTCTATAACTTGGGCGATCGTCTCTACACCTACGCCACCGATAGCCCCAACCTGGAACCTCAACTAGCAACGGCTTTACCCACCGTCAGCCCGGATGGCTTGACTTACACGATGCCGCTGCGGCAGGGCGTAGTGTTCCATGACGGTACCGCCTTCAACGCCAAAGCGATGGCGTTCTCCCTGCAACGCTTCATCCAAAACGCGGGATCACCATCATTTCTGCTGGCAGACGTAGATTCGATCAAGCCAACAGGCGAATACGAACTCACAATCAAATTGAAAAAGCCCTTCGCTGCTTTCCCTTCCCTGCTGGCGTTTTCGGGCTTGTGTGCCGTTTCACCCAACGCTTACCAAATTCAAGAAGGGTCCTTCAATTCTGAAACGTTTGTTGGCACAGGACCCTACAAACTTGTGGGGTATGGCACCGACCAGATTCGGCTGGAAGCATTCGATCGCTACTGGGGCTCCAAGCCTGCCAACAGAGGCGTGGATGTGCAGTTTTTCTCCAGTCCGGCAAACCTCTACAACGCCTTTCGCACCGGAGCCGTTGACCTGGCATATCAAAATCTTGCGATTGATCAGATTCGCAATTTGCAGGAAGGAGCCGCCACCCACGGCTGGCAAGTGATTGAGGAGGCAGGCAGCGGCATCGATTATCTCACCCTCAACATGCAATCGCCTCCATTAGACAAATTGGAAGTGCGACAGGCGATCGCGGCAATGGTAGATCGTCCCATTTTGCAAGATCGGGTCTTCGCTGGACAAATTGAACCACTGTACAGCCTGATTCCCAACACGCTAGACGTACAAAATCCCGTGTTCAAAGCGGAATTGGGAGATGGCAATGCCGAAAAAGCCAAACAATTACTTGCCCAGGCTGGATACTCAAATGACAATCCGCTGAAGCTGGAGTTCTGGTATCGCTCAAATTTAGTCAATGATCAATTAACCGCTATTACCCTGAAAGCGATCGCCAAAAAGAAACTCGGCAACCTGTTGCAATTGGATCTGAAAGGGATTGAATCTACCACCGCTTACAAAAACCTGGACAAAGGAGCCTATCCGATCTTTTTGCTCGATTGGACTCCTGATTTTCTTGATGCAGACAACTATATTCAACCCTTTATGGAGTGCTCCAAAGGCGCAGCCCCCAACCACTGCGAAGAAGGCTCCAGCTTCTTGCAAGGCTCCTTTTACTCCAGCGATCGCGTCAATCAACTAATCGAGCAATCTCGCAAAGAACTCAATTTCGCTAAACGTAAACAACTCTTTAACGACTTACAAACAATGCTGGTTCAAGACGTACCCTTCATTCCGCTTTGGCAAAATAAAGACTTCCTCTTTGCTCAACAAAGTATTCAAGGTGCAAGCCTGCAAGCTACCCAAAAAGTTCCCTTCTGGACTCTAAAAAAGTAACTTTTATAGGTGATATAGAGGATTATCAACTCTCAGTTTTGTAAGACCTCGGGCTGTAATGTAGCGATGGTCAGTCAGCTTAGGACAATACCTGCCGTCTCAACTGATTTGGGGAGGCTGACTGACAGCCGTTGCTCTATCAAAGATGGCAACGGCTATAGTCACTCATTTGTACAGGTTGTAAGTTTTGCCTGATGGTGTGCCAAGCTCGGATATTCTAGCTTTGGTCAGAACGCTTAGGACAGGAAAAAGTGGCAAAGCCAATGCTGGGTAGGCGTTCTGACTCGCCATAGCCACGTTACAGATGGCTACGGCTATATAATGAATCTCCATCAATTCGCTAGTTACATTGTAGGGTCAGGCTTTGGGGCTGATGAGTTTGGCGCGATCGCCCGTGTTTGCAACAAAAAATCGGGAGGTAAAGCCTGAGATTCATCCAGCAATGTGTTTTGCAACAAAAGGGTAAAGGCTCCAGCACCCAAGCCAGATTGGGGAAACAGGCGATAGCAGGGCAAATCCGTTAGGTGAGACTGATAAGCCTGCAAATGGGGAACTGCTACAGGCTGAAATTGCGGAAAGCGAGTTAGAAACCACTCTGCAACCTGCTCATTTTCTTCTGGGGAGTAGGTGCAGGTCATATAAGCGAGGTAGCCCTGCCCGGCGACGAGTTGGGCTGAGTTTGCCAAAATGCGCTTCTGCCGATTGGCATTGTTGTTAATGGTCACGGGATGAAAGCAACCAGGAGCTTTACCACCTTTGGCGATCAGCGATTGCCCAGTACAGGGTGCATCTACCAAAACCACTTGCGCCGTTTGCGGCATGTTTTCTGCCAGCACTTGCGGGTCTAAATTGGTGACTCGTGCTGAGTCAATCTGACAGCGTTTGAGGTTGGAAAGTAGAGCACCGATGCGCTTGCCGATGACTTCATTACTAATTAGCAAGTCTGGTTGCAATTCTCTCCAGGCGAAGATGCTTTTGCCACCAGGAGCCGCGCACACATCCACAACAAGCTTGACAGGGGCAGGAATGGTCAACAGGGTGGAGACGGCAAAAATGGAGGAAAAATCCAAACAGTAGAATGCGCCCTGGTCATGCAGGGGATGCTTACCAGGTTGTTGCCCAAAGGCAAGGCGATCGCACCAGTTTGGTTGCCAGGGTAAGGGTGGTTCTACGGCAAAGGGTGATAGTTCAGGTAGCGACTGACACCAAAGAATGCAGGGATGCAACGGTTGGGGATGAATCAGACGATCGCAAAATTCCGCCCGTTTCATTTCATCCTGAAACAAGCGCTGACTCAGTTTGACCAGTAGCCTGGATGCTTCCCCCATCCTCACACCTTGATCGGTTTCTGGGCGATTGCCAGCCGTGTCAGCGTTAGTTCAAGCGCCCGTTGTTTCAGCCGCCGTGCAGCTTCTGCATCGGTTGAGTTCACCGCATCAACGGGATGAATCGTAACTGAACGCTTTTGCAAATCGTAGCGGTAGGTTTTGTCGTAATAATCCAACACGATTTCAATCGCAGGTACAAGATTGCCCTGCCGAATATACTCAATTGCTGCATTGGCGTGTTGCCCACCAATGCGGCGAGCAATGCGATTGGTGGCGTTAATCAAGTCTTCTCGATTTGCTACGCCGTATTCGTTCAGTAAGATGGCAACTCGTTCTGCCCGCGATCGCTCCAGTTGCAATACCGGTGCCTGCATCATCTGGTGAAAGAGTTCATCGGGAATCCGGCAAGTACCAATCATGCGGCTTTCTGCCTCAATCCAAACGGGATGTGTTGCATCGAACGCCGCCCATTCCATTGCAATTAAATTCTCAAACTGTTCGGTGCTGGGTTGGGGTGGTAAACCCAATGCGCCATAGCTGCTGCCTCGATGGTTGGCCAAAGCTTCCAGGTCTAAAATTTGCGCTCCCTGCTGGGCGAGTTTATGCAGCACAGCGGTTTTGCCACTCCCAGTCATACCGCCCAATATCAGCACTGGTTTTTCCACTGCCAACGTGTCTCTTACCCATTGCCGAAAGCCTTTGTAGCCTTTATCTAGCACAGAGACGCGAAATCCAGCCGTTTGCATCAGCCACGCCATGCTGCCACTTCGCATTCCGCCGCGCCAGCAGTGAATTCTCAAGACGCGATCGCGGGCAAGTTGTTTTGCCTGTTGCACGAAAGCGGCCAGTTTAGGACCGACAAGTTGCAAGCCCAGTTCTACGGCGGCATCCCGCCCCCGTTGCTTGTAGCAAGTCCCGACTTGTGCCCGCTCTTCATTGCTAAACAGAGGAAAACTCACGGCTCCGGGAATGTGAGCGTGGTTGTACTCCGCCGGACTCCGCACATCCAGCATGACTCCAGGGGCGTTGAGAAACTCGTCAGTCGTTAGAACATTTGGCATTTCAAAGCAAGGAGCGATCGCCGGAATCATCCATCTGATTTTATAGACTCTCTCACCCAACGGCGAAATGCTTTCATCACAGTATTTCGTCCAACAGTGCGGCTTTCTTCCAGATATTGCAGCAGAATCGAGTTTAGAGGTAAATCGGGAAAGGTTGGGCTATCACTGACTTCCACATATTCGCCATTTTGCAGGATATTAATTTGTAGTTGCCCCCGCTCAAAGCGCCACAGTTCCGGTACGCCCAGTGCTCGATAAATGGTGGGATGAGTACGAGAGGTTATATCAATTTCCAGAGCCAGATCGGGTGGCGGATCAACGGCTAAGTCTAGCCGTTTTTTGCCCCGAATTCGAGGTTCGTTTTGGATGTAAAAGCATTGATCGGGTTCTAAGCCAACGCTCAGTTCTTTATTTTTAAAGGTCGTCGAACCCAGCGTTAGAAACTCAATATCTAGTTCTTCGAGCAGTGCCTTCAGTAGATCGCCAATGATCTCTTTGTCAAACTCATGTTCGGGTAGAGGCATCCAGATCTCCAAAACACCCTTTTCGTAGGCAACGCGTGAACCACGGCGATCGCCCAACTCCTGCAAAATGGCTTCAAATTCTTGCCAGGAGACATCGCGCAGCAGTACATGTTGCCCCGGTGGAACGCTAATTTGTTGGAGTGCCAGGTGTACCATGAACGTCGCAGCAGTCCTTTGCTACAGCGGCTTTTCAATCTCAGACTTCATGCGGTTGAGAGTCATATTCATCTGGTCAAACATTTGTTGCGGAGTCATGCCAAATTGCCCCAACTGCGTTTTAAGCTGCTCCACCGTCATTTGCGCCATGAAATCTTCAGAGAGTTCAAACCGCTTCATGAAAATACGGTAGCGATCCATGATGGCTTCCATCTGCTCAATAAAGATTTTTTTGCCTTCACGATCAAACTTGCCATAGCTACCACCAAGCTGAATCAGAGAGTGGTAATCCTCAAAGAGTTGCTTGGCTTCCTGCTGAACAATCTCAGAATCAAAAAATCCCATCGCCTTAAAGTTTAGATGTTAACGACCTTGAAACAGCGCTTTTGCATGTGGCTGTACCCGCTATTTTAATGTAGCCGTCTGCCTGGGTTAAGTAGGGGTTTCACTACATTGATACAGGACTATTTTTTGCCAAACAGCCCAAACAAGCCGCCTCGTTTTGCAGGTTGGCTGTTTGCTTTGGTGCCGTTGTTTGTTTGTTTACCGTTGTTTTGATGGGTTGGTGGGGGTGAAACTGTCAGCCCTAATTTTGGTGCAAATCTTTGGGCACAAAGATCGTTGGGGTTCAACTCCAATGCCCGCTTCAGGTGAACTTTTGCCATACCTGGAATTGGTTTCTCCAAATTTAGATAGGCAACCCCCAGCAACGAGTGGTATTCGCTTTTATCTGCTTTGATTTTGATTGCATCCCGCAGTTCTTGCACTACTTGAGACCACGCGCGTTTCTTGGCGTATTCCTGTGCTCGGCGATAGTGGCGCTGGTCGTAGCTTTCGGTAACAACTTCTGGGTTGGCAGGGGCAGGGGCAAATTGGATGGGTTTAGCTTCTTTAGCCGCAACCAGCCCAGTGCGCTTTTCTTGCACCCCCAAATCACCCATTTTGAGCTGGAGATAAACCAAATTCAGCTCCAGCAGTTGCTCAGTGGTGGTGCTGAACTGGTCATACGGATCAAATTGAGCATCTGCCAGTTTGGCGATCGCTTGTTCATAGAACACATCCACATCACTCACTGGGCGTTCCATCAACTCACGGGCAATTTGGCTCTGGGGTGATAAAGGACCTTCCCGCGTCAACCGTCGCACTTTCAACCGCAGCAATGCCAGATGCTCTTTACGTCCTTTTTCTTGTTGCAATTTCTCGTAAGCTGGGTTAATTAAGCGAGCCAAGAGCTTTCCAGTCACGTCTTTGGTGGTTTCATCGGCATCCACAAATCGATCAGGATGCAGTCGCATTGCCACGCTACGATACCGCTTTTGCACACGGCGGTCATCTGCTGTAACCGATACACCCAGCACCGCAAATGGATCTGTAAACTTATCGACCCAACTTGATACGAGCAAACTTTGCGACATTAATCAGCAGCCCTACTAACAGTGAACGATAAATTTTTTATCAAGTAAATAACATCTATCTACAGTAGCAAGGTGGAGCCATGTCTGCCTCTTACGACACAGTTAATGAACCGCGCAACCTGCTGAAACACCCTACTCTCCACTGTACTGTGCAATTTCGATCCCAACAGGACAGTCTTGCGGCGGGTTTACATTTTCTATCTCACGATACAGAGTGTGAAGGATAGAATAAGGACGATCAATCACACGGTTGAGTGAATCTGCGAGTTCTTTGAGTGGAGTTTGGAACGTGCCAGATTGGAATGGATTGTTGAGTCAACCGAAAGACCGCAAGATCGCCTCCCTTCTGGCGATCGCAGGAGCAGTGGCTCCTATTTCGGGATTTCATAAGTTTTACTTGAAGCAGCCGGTTTGGGGCGTGTTGTACGTGCTGCTCTCCTGGACTCCCATTCCCCGTGTTGCCAGCGGCATTGAAGCTATCTGGTATTTGTTTCAAGACTCCCACGAATTTGACCGTCGGTTTAACGCAGGCTTACCCGCCGCCATGACCGGACCCGTCGCCACCGTGCCTGATATAGACCCCGACAAAATTGGCGCGATCGCCGATGCCCTCCGCAAACTCGATCAACTCCGGGCAGATGGGTTGATTTCGGAATACGAATTTGAGCAAAAGCGCCGCACTCTACTTGATCTCATCGCCTAATAGCCAACGCCCCTTTCGCCATTACCTTTCGTGCATGTCCCTCCTCAACTGGCTAGCAAAAGTGGCTCAAACTCAAACCGTTAAGTCGCGCATATTGAATGACCCTTATTATCGCTTTCAGTCGATTGAGGAACTTCAGCTTGCTGCCAGCCTGGGCATTCAAATTGATGTGAACAAAGCGGGGGTAGATGATTGGCTGCGCCTACCCGGACTCTCTATTCACCAAGCACGCACCCTCACAGAGCTAACCCAGGCAGGTGTACACTTGCATTCGCTAGAAGACATCGCCGCCGCCCTCAACCTGCCGTTGCAACGCCTCCAGCCTTTGTTGCCCGCCCTATTGTTTTGCTACTACGACCAGGCGAGTCTGCACACCATCCAACCCATTGATGCCAATACTGCTTCGGTAGAGGCACTTACCCGCATCCCCCCCGTAGATTTATATCTGGCGCGGTTAATCATGCAAAATCGCCCATATCGCAACCTTCCCCATCTCCAGCGCAAACTATCCCTATCTAACGAACTCACAGCCCAACTGATGCATTACCTGAAGTTTTAGAGAGAAACCCCCTACACCCCATACCCTTTTCATCAAAGCATTGGCAAACAATTCTCCCTTAACGCACAATGCCGATCCGCTCAAACGGGTAGAAGCGAAAACAGGCACGTCCAATGATATTGCTGGCAGGCAAAAAGCCCCACACGTGAGAGTCGTTGCTGTTGGGGCGGTTGTCACCCATGACAAAAAATTGCCCGGCAGGAACTTGAACGGGTGGCAGCACATAGTCTGGGGGAGCGGCGATGTATGGCTCTAACAGGGGGCGATCGTCCACATACACCTTGCCACCGGATACTTGAACTGTCTGCCCAGGTTTACCGATAATTCGCTTAATGAATGCCTGGTCTTTCTTAAAGCCAAACTGTTGCAGTTGGGGTGGTGGGTCAAATACGACAATATCGCCAAACTCTGGTGAATGGAGCCGATAGGAGACTTTTTCAACCACGAGGCGATCGCCAATTTCCAGCGTTGGCACCATCGAATCTGATGGAATAAATCGCGGTTCTGCTACAAATAACCGAATCAGCAGCGCTAGAATCAGCGCAATGAATAGAATTTGAAAGTTATCCCACCAAATTTGGGCGGGAGATTTGACAGCGGAGGTTGCCGTGCTAACTGATTGTTCAGAAGTTTTTTCAGAAGTCATAGGCTCTATTCTCGCAAGCGTATGGGTTTGAATGCAACGGCTGCGATCGCAAAATAACCGCCATGACCTCGTTCCCCAAGCCATTGAAACACCCCTCTACCTGGTTTAGAGTCAGCCTAATCGGACTGCTACTCTTCTCGCTGGGGCTGCGATTTTGGGGACTTGATCGCTTCAACACCCTGGTGTTTGATGAGGTGTACTACGCCAAATTTGCCCATAACTACCTAAGCCAAACGCCATTCTTTGATGGGCACCCACCGTTGAGCAAATACATCATTGCTGTCGGGATGTGGTTGGGAAACCAGATGCCATTTGGGCAAGAAGCCAAGAACGGGCTAACAGGTGGGCTGTACGCTCCCTGGAGTTATCGGTGGGTCAATGCACTGGTGGGCGGGTTCATTCCGTTGGTGACGGCAGGCATCGCTTACCAACTGTTGCAGCGGCGGAGCTATGCCCTGATGGCGGGAGTGTTTGCAGCGCTAGATGGGTTGTTTTTGGTGGAATCGCGCTACGCCTTGAACAACGTATATCTGGTAATTTTGGGGTTGCTGGGCTGGTGGTGCTTGCTGCTGGCGCTAGGTAGCCGGGGAGTAAATCGCGCTGCCTGGTTAATGTTATCGGGGATGGGCTTTGGTGCTTCCGTTGCGATTAAGTGGAACGGGCTGTGGTTTTTGTTGGGTGCTTACGGGCTGTGGGTTGTGGCGCAGGGGATTCATTGGCTTCAGCGCCGCGATCGCCGCCTGCATCAAGATTTTCTACTGGCAGAGCAAGATAGTTCTGAGTTGCCAAGCCCTCTACAAAAGCTGTTTCAGTTGCGCTGGTGGCAGATGGGCGGTTATTTGGGAGTCATGCCCTTTCTCACCTATGCCATTACCTGGGTTCCCCATCTGCGCTTGAACGCTAAGAATGGGTTTTGGCAGGACTTTTGGGCATTGCAGGGCGAAATTTTGAGCTACCACAACCGCGTGGGGAGTGGACCTGATGTTCATCCCTACTGCTCAAACTGGTATAGCTGGCTGGTGATGTGGCGACCTGTGGCGTACTTTTACCGGGTTACAGGCAAAGACGACCCAATTCCGTCTGAGCAAGTGTTGCCGCCGACCAGCGCAGAGAAAGTAATTTATGACGTTCATGCAACGGGCAATCCCTTTCTTTGGTGGTTTTCGACGATCACGATCGCGATTGTTCTGGTACTGGCACTGGGACTGGTTGTTCGCCTGGTGATGCAACAGCGTCAACCTGTAACTGATGGGAATTACAGCTTGTTTTCGGGGGTTACCTGGGGCTTAGTTCCCATTGAGCAATGGTTAGTATTGTTTCTGGCAATGAATTATCTGGCGAATTTGCTGCCCTGGGTACGGGTGACCCGCTGCATCTTTTTGTATCACTACATGGGCGCATCGGTGTTTGCGAGTATGGCACTGGCGTGGTTGGTAGACCGTTGGTTGAGGAGCGATCGCACTTACCTGCGCTACACGAGCATTGTCGTTATCCTGCTGGCAGGCGTGGCGTTTATTTTTTGGTTACCAATCTACCTGGGTTTGCCGCTGCCACCTGCAGAATTTCAACTCCGCATCTGGCTGCGTTCATGGGTGTAAATGGCACGATACACCGGGTCATGAAACGACAAAACTAGTAACTCACGCTCTGTTTGGACAGGCATGGGATTGTTGGGAAGCCAATCAGCATGTTGACGAACAAAGGCAGGATGTTCATCGAAGCGATCGCGCATTTCCAGCGCCACCTCTTCCACATCGGACTGCACAAACACCGTGCCGCCATCGACCAAAAACGTTGCCAGGTCTGTCACCAATTCTGGCTGCACTACTCGCCGTTTCTGATGCCGTCGCTTAAACCAGGGATCAGGAAACTGAATCGTCACGGTATGCAAAACGCTTTGAGGCAGGGAACTCAGCAGCGGACGCAAAGAGTTATTCGCGTTGCAGAACAAGTAATGCAAATTGGTCAGGCTTAATTCCCTGCGCCAGTCGTTTGCTTGCTCCACCAGCGGCTCGCGAATTTCCAGTCCCAAATAATTCCAATTGGGCTGCTGCTGCGCCATCTCCAGCAAAAACCGCCCCTTGCCGCAGCCAATGTCCAGATGCAGCGGGCGAGTCAGGTCAGCATAAATGGTTTGCCAATCGGGCGGGGCGATGGCAACTTGATACTTTTTGCTCAGGGGGTTGACGTGTTCTCGAACACGAACAATAGGCAAGGCTGAACCTCTAAAACAAATAGATTTGAATATTCCCGGTACGGCGGGTTTAGCATCTTCCACTACGGGCTTAGCGTTGCTAAACCGCTACTGCAACTTGAACGATTCCAAAAACCGCTCTATATCTTTGCCAAACGCCGACTCTTCCGCCACAGGCACCTCGGCAACCACCTGATATACACGCTGCTTCACCAGATAGGCTCGATGCCGCACGATGGATTTGGTTGGGCTTTCAAGTTTAAATTCTCGTCCAGGGTGACTGTCCAGGCTGATTACTTTTTCACTCAGTACTTTGACCCGCTCATCGCCTGTCAACCCGCTGGCGATCGCCTCTAATAACAGCGCTGGAGGCATCCCGGCTGCCCCTTCTGGCAAATCAACATAAGACACCGTGTAGCTTACCTTACCGCCATTGACGCTGCTGCTGTAGAAATAGGTGTTCATATCACCTGCTGGCGTGTTGAGCGTTTGGGTGCGCTCGGTGGGTTGCCCTGGCATTGTTACCGTAAAGCCACCCTTAGCTGGTGTAAAAGCTTGCCACTGGGAGACGGTAGATTGTGCCGGGGTGGATGACGGCGCAGGTTGCGATGTTTGAGCTAGGGCAGGCGGTGGAGCACCTCCTGCAAACAAGAAACTTCCCAACAGTACAGAGACACAGGCTTTAGCAGTCGGTTGAATATTCATACACAGTTTTAATGATCTGGAGCACGAGCATTGATGGCACAAGATGGTTTTCCATCCTAACTCTTATTGCTTGTCGTTCTCCATTACGGAATGGTTCCAGTTCCAGTTCGCCCTTTTTCCAGTTCACGATACATTGGAGTCATGAACCTGGATTTTCGTTTTGCGATTATTAGCGACCTCCACATCGCGCTACCTCACACCGTTTGGGATCATCCTAATCGCATTCATTGGGTTGAAATCAGCATTCCAGCGTTAGAGGTAATTCTAGAACGGTTGAGCCAGTTGCCGCTCGACTTTTTGCTGCTGCCTGGCGATCTGACTCAGCACGGAGAGCCAGAGAACCACGCCTGGTTAGCCGGTCGCTTAACCAAACTTCCCTATCCCGCGTTTGTGATTCCGGGAAATCATGACTTGCCGCAAACACTGGGAGAGACGGCCGCGATCGCGCCTGGTGACTTTTCTCGCCTCTACCGAGCGTTTGGCTATAACGATTCTCACCAGCTTTATTACACTCAACAGGTGTTGCCCGGTGTTCGCTTGATTGGGCTTAACTCCATCGGGTTTGATAGCGCAGGCAATCAGGTAGGGCGAGTAGACGACACGCAACTGCAATGGCTGAAAACCGTTTTGGCAGAATCCTCCCATGACCTAAACCTGGTGATGATTCACCACAACATTGTGGAACACCTTCCCAATCAGGCAAAGCACCCATTGGCAAAACGTTATCTATTAGAAAATGCAGCAGAATTATGTACCGTGTTGCAGCAGGGCGGTGTCCAACTCGTTTTTACCGGGCATCTGCATATTCAAGATATCGCTTTTAGCCACGGGTTATATGACATTACCACTGGGTCGTTGATTAGCTATCCCCATCCTTACCGACTACTGCACTATTTCACCAATCAACAACATTGGCTCACGATTGCCTCTGAGCGGGTGGAGGCGGTTCCTGGATGGACAAGACTACAGCAGCGATCGCGCCGTTATCTGGAACGGCGATCGCCTCTCTTTCTAAGGCAACTGCTGACCCATCCGCCACTCAATCTGTCCCCGGCCGAAGCCGAAGCCCTGATTCCCGACCTCCGCAACTTTTGGTCTGCGATCGCCAGCGGTGACGCGATTTTTCACTTTCCTCACTTTCCCACAGCGATTCGCCAGTATTTTGAGCAATACAGCGCTCTAAACCAGGAAGGACAACCACAGTTGATCGATAACCACACAACCTTATTGTTGAAGAATCATCAATGACTCCTGGATTATACTGGCAGTCCCAATGTCTTGCAGAATTGGTTAACTTGCCACCACGCAACAACGTATGACCATTACCTTGAAAATGCTGCCGCTTTAGTGATGGATCAAGGCAACTACCGGGAAGTAGGTGGCCATCAGGGTGATTACCGGGGCATCTCTTCCACCTTTTCCGACTTCGCCCTAACTGCAAATCAAATTTTTGCCGCCACTTAACTTGATCAGTATAAGTAGGCTTGAACTCATAGTATTAAGATATTCCTCCCTGAAATTTGGGAGAACTATTGATATGAGCAGCAAGTTTGATCGGCAGCACAGTCAAAGCTAAACGGGTAACCATGCAGCTCCTAACCAACCCTGTTACTGAATCGTAGGGTGGGCTTTGGAAACCTGAGCCAGTTTTTGAGAAATCTCAGGATTGTAGAGACGCAGATAGTTCCAGTAGTTGCCAAAGACGGATTTCACATAGCCGCGGGTTTCATCGTAAGGAATGGTTTCGACAAAGCGATCGGCATCTCCCACGCCTTTCTTCGCCACCCACTCGCCCACAGCACCGGGGCCAGCATTGTAGCTAGCAACCGCCAGCATGGAGTTATTGGCGTATTCTTCGTGGGTGTAGTCCAGATACCAGGTACCCAACTTGATATTGTCTTCTGGATTAGTCAAATCAAACTCTTTAATTTTGATTTGTTTGGCAATCCATTCACCTGTCTCAGGCATCACCTGCATTAAGCCTTTGGCTCCGGCCGATGAGGTAATTTCTGGCATAAAGCGCGACTCTTGCCGAATCAGCGCTGTCACCAGTAACGGATTCAGTTGGCGTTCCTGCGACCAGGATTCGATCGACTCCAGGTAAGGGAAAGGATAGAGTGCATACCAGTAGCCGAGTTGTTGTTTCAGAGACTTGTATTCTTCTCGCTCCTCCGGTTTTTCGCGCTCACTCAGGTACGACACCATAAAGATCCCATCCAGGTTGTCGCCTACGCCGAGCCGCATCACACCATCAGTAAATTGTTCAGCAACGGTGGGCTGCATTTGGTTACGGAATTCCACCTGCCACAAACTCCAGGCATCCTGGTCTTGCCCCAGTTGGTAAAGTTCACGCAGAGCTTCGGAACCTGCCGGAATGGGTGGGCGAGCGGAGGGACGCGCTACTTTAGGATCCAGTTGGCGAACAGAGTTGAAATCGCCTACATCCCACCCCAGCATGGATGCCGATCGCCAGGCGTAATAGGATTCTGGATAGTGCTTCAGCACATACTCAAAGGCATTTTTGGCATCGTTGTGTTTGCCCAGTTGGGTTGCCCACTTGCCCACCCAAAACGCCGCTTCTGGTGCGTACTCACTGTCAGAGTTTTCTTTGATAATGGGGGCTGCCCATTTCCACGCAGTTTGAATATCTCCCGCTTCTGCCTGGGCTTGCGCCAGCTCCCAGCGCAACTGGGCAGCGGCTTCGGAGTTACTAAATTGAGTCAGCAGAAGTTGGCGCGTTTGGGCAGCAGCCTGCTTGCTGTTGAGTTCATCCAGCAGTTTCGATTTTTCCAACAACGCTTCGCCTGCGCGATTGGGGAAGCGAGTAATTACCTGATCCAGGTAGGCGATCGCTTGCCGTTGCTCCACCAGCTTCGACAAACGAATCAATGCCAAACTGGTTTCCTGAGCATCATCCGGGAAAGCATTCACCATCCGAACATACGCCTGAGTTGCGCCTGATTTTCCACCCAGTTGCAAGCCTCGCGCCGTGCGATAAGCATTGCGGGCAGTGAAAGGCGCTTTGGAGTAAGCAATCCCCGCTTTGCCATATTCTGTTTTTTCCCAATAGCCAAAGGCGATCGCTTCCCAATCTTCTGGCGATAGTTGATTGGCAAACTTCTCCGTGAGTTGATCCAGCACGCTCAGGTAATTGTCTAAATGCAGCCCATGTCGCGCGATCAGCTTCAACATCTCTGGCTGGTTGAGGTTTTGCTTCAACCGTTGCTGGGCAATCTCCAAACTGCGAGGATGGGACGGAAACTGAGCGATCGCCTGATCCCAATAACGCGGCTCGGCTTTACCCAATGCATACAGGGCTTCTGCGGTGACAGGCTCTTTCGCGTGTTGTTTCAGCACTTCCTGGCGCGTTGCCAACGCTTTTGCTGTATTGCCTGCCTGATCGTATGCCTGCGCCCGCTTCAACAAAATATGACCCGCCAAAACTGGGTAATCTGCTTCTAACCCATTTAATTGCTCCAGCGCTTTGCCACCTTGACCCTGTTGCAACAGTTCCGTTGCCAACAAATAACGAGCACGGCTGCGCTCTAAACTTTGGGGGCTTTTGGCGATCGCTGTTAACTTTTCCGTCCGTTTCTCCGGTGCCAGCGACTTCAAAATGTTGACATCGTTGACTTGAACCGTTCCCCCCTGCAACTCGTCGCCCGACCCAATGAACGAACCTTTTGGTTGCGGACGCAAGATTACACCTGCGATCGCCGCCCCAACAAACAAGGCACCCATCGTTCCACCAGCGATTTGATAAGCGCGCTTTCGTCCAATCTTAGGCATAGATCTACATCTAAAGGAGGAAGCTTTTTGTGAATCTAACATCTTTTCCAGAAAGTGAACGAAAGATAATGCCATTTCCCACAACTCTCCGCTCTGGTTTTTTGATCGATACTGGAAGTGAGTAAACCGGAAAATTTTGAGGATAGTTTGGATGGACTTGCGAGTGACAGATACCTCCTGCCTGGAATGGTCTGGCGATGCGCTGGCAGTGGGGTTGTTTGAAGACCAGGTAGAGTTGACGGGCGAGTTGGCATCGTTGGATGAAAAGCTGTCTGGCACGATTCAAGAACTGATCACAGAAGTTGAGTTCAAGGGCAAGGCAGGCAGCAGCGCCTCAACTCGCGTGGGAGGGGGTAGCAGCATTCGCAAGATCATCCTCGTGGGTTTGGGCAAACCGGAGGAGTTGAAGTTGGAAGGTTTGCGCCAGGCTGGAGCCGCGATCGCCAAGATAGCAAAAAAGGAAAAAGCAAAAACGTTGGGGATTAGCCTTCCTCTATGTAATGAGGATGCGGCAGCGAGTGCTCAGGCGATCGCGGAAGGGATAGAACTGGCATTGCATCAAGATACTCGCTTCAAATCAGACCCGGACGATAAGGGCGCAAAACTAGAAACCGTTGAATTGCTGGGTTTAGGGGGACAGGATGCCGCCATTACTCGCGCTCGCCAGTTGTGCTCTGGCGTGATTTTGGCACGAGAGTTAGTTGCCGCCCCCGCTAATATTGTGACTCCCATTACGCTGGCAGAAACCGCTCTGGCGATCGCTAACGAGTATGGGCTAGACGTGCAAATTTTGGAGCGAGACGAGTGCGAAAAGCTGGGGATGGGGGCTTTTTTGGGAGTGGCGCAAGCCTCCGATTTGCCACCCAAATTCATCCACCTTACCTATCGACCCGCAGGCACTCCCCGTCGCAAACTGGCAATCATCGGCAAAGGGCTGACGTTTGACTCCGGTGGCTTGAACATCAAACCATCCGGCAGTGGCATTGAAATGATGAAAACCGATATGGGCGGAGCCGCTGCCACGTTGGGCGCTGCCAAAGCGATCGCTCAACTCAAACCTGCTGATGTGGAGGTTCATTTCATCAGCGCCGCTACCGAAAACATGATCAGCGGACACGCTATGCACCCCGGCGATATTCTTACAGCCTCCAATGGCAAGACGATAGAGATCAACAATACCGATGCGGAAGGTCGCCTCACCCTGGCAGATGCCCTGGTGTTTGCTGAAAAGTTGGGTGTGGATGCGATCGTCGATCTGGCAACGCTGACTGGAGCCTGCGTCATTGCCCTGGGTGACGACATCGCCGGATTGTGGAGTCCGAATGATGATTTAGCAGCGGAACTGGTAACAGCAGCAGACAAGGCAGGGGAAAAGCTGTGGAAAATGCCAATGGAAGAAAAATACTTCGATGGCATGAAGTCAGTGGTGGCAGACATGAAAAATACCGGACCTCGTCCCGGTGGTGCCATTACCGCAGCCCTGTTCCTGAAGCAGTTTGTGAATGATACTGCCTGGGCACACCTGGATATTGCTGGTCCCGTTTGGGCAGATAAGGAAAACAGCTACAACAGTGTTGGCGCAACCGGATTTGGAGTCCGAACGTTGGTGAGCTGGGTGTTTGCAGCGTAATGGGTTGAAGACAAACGAGCGATCGCAACTCAGCGCGATCGCTCGTTTGCAAGCCTCTACTCAAGCGACTACGCAATCAGACGGTTTTGTTCCAAAAATTCCCGCTGAAACTGCACATACCAGTCTGCCAATTCGGTTTCAGACAAAGAAAACAACTTGTGAGAGTAGCGATTGGCAACCACCATGCCTCTAGCTTGGGGTAACGACCAGCGACGGCTTAACAGATCTTTGAGTAACTCCGCCACAATCCGACGCATCATCAAGCGGTAGTACAAGCCTTTAACCCGCCTCAAATTAGGAGCATTTTTGCGAATGCATAACGCTTGATTCAATGCCGATAACACGGAGATTTTGAACCGAGACAAACGCCCGCCTGCACTTTGGTAGTGATGCAGTTTAGCATCCAGTGCCATCAGCAAGCAGCCATGACGTGAGACACGATAACTTGCATCCAAATCTTCTCCAGCAGAGTAATAGCGTAGCAATGGCTCAAAGGTTTCTTTCGCAATGACTTCCCGACGAAAGGTCATGCGGTAGCCCTGAAATAGTTCGACTTGCCAAATATTGAGATTCGCCAGAGAAGACGGAATAGGATGAGCCGGAAAGTCGCCATCGTAAGGCAAAAACAGCTTTTTGGCATCCATCAGGAACACTTGCTTCCAGAGCCAGTGCATCATCCCCGACAACAAACTCTGCTTCGTCGTGAAGTTCTCGGAGGCTGCCCCTGTTTGCTTGCGGTTGCCTGCGATCGCGACATCCATCGGTGGCTGGTCTACGGCGGCTGCCTGCACACCCGCGATCGCGCCTTCCGTATCTGCCTCATATACCCGCATGATCTCTTCAGCACAGGTGGGATACATCAGAGAGTCATCATCAATCAGAAATAGAACATCAGCCGTTGCTAAACGGATTCCTTGATTGCGCTGAAGGCAGATAGAGCGCTGCTCAGCCGCTTCGTAAATCCACCGAATTTCAGGCGCTTTGACCGCAATTTCGCCCATCACCTGGTTACGCGTATCCTGCCAGTGATCGCTGGCATCTACCACAATAATTTCAACGGGAGGGCGGCTTTGCTGAATTGCCAGTTCTAAGCAAAGGGGCAGCACTTTCTCACGGTTATACGTAGAAATCACTAAACCCCAGGTAAGATTTTTACAAACAGTCATCCAAAATCTCCCTATCTATTGTGACCGAGCGACTCTCAGAACTCTCAGCCGTTCGCGATCGCCATGGATGGGCTTAGTGTTGACAGTTCTTTAACAAAAATCACTATGGGTTACAAAAGATTCCAAATATTTTCTCGCAAGCCAAATACAGGTGCCAAAAAACACACTTCCTATTTTGAACTTGGGATAACAGAGAGCACAGCGGGAGCAAGATAGAAGGGATGTCTCACCAGTGAGTGAATCCCCAAGCCCTAATCTCCGGGTTTGAACGGCTTGCGAATTTCAAAGGAAAGTGGTTGAGACGCTTTAGCACCGACAGTCACCTGAACCCTTGCCGTCTTGTTCGCAGAAACCCTCTCTTGCGGTTTTTCCGGTTCTTCATAGTCCAAATGGAAGGGCAGGTTTTTCAACTTGTCGTAGTTAGACGCGATCGCCAAAAAAGCACCCCCCAACACAAAAATCGGCATGGGTAATGAGAGATGGCTTGCCCACTGGTAAATCTCGACCGCACCAAATAGCAAAATGAAGCTCGTTAGCCAAACTCTCATCGTTTCACCCAAGTGCTTTACTACATCGCAGGATAGCCGATCTTTTGGGTTTTGAGTTGGGATGGGGGATGAAAGGGCGTTGCCGTTACACTATGTGGGAATGCGTTAACTCATTGACCTGGCATGGATTCAGCAGAACAACTCCCCCTATCAGAGCAGGAACAGCTCTCAGCAGACGTAACCCAGCGGGCGAAAGAACTTCAGCGGTTGTTGCAACGAGCCAGCTACGAGTATTACGTGCTGGATGCACCGACTATGGAGGATGCCGTTTACGACAAGCTGTATCACGAGTTGGTAGATCTGGAAACCCGCTATCCAGAACTGATCACGCCAGACAGCCCAACCCAACGCGTCGGAGAACGCCCTGCCAGGCAGTTCAAATCAGTGCGGCACAACATTCCACTGTACAGCCTGGAAAATGCCTTTGGGAATGAAGATCTGGCAAGGTGGGAAGAACGCTGGCGGCGAAATGCTGCGGATGCCAAAGAGGTCGAATATGTCTGTGAATTAAAGATTGATGGTAATTCTCTGGCGTTAACTTATGAGCATGGCGTGCTGGTAAGGGGGGCAACCCGTGGGGATGGGATTGAAGGTGAAGACATTACGCAAAATGTTAGAACCATTCGCTCGATTCCGTTGCGGTTGAACATCGAAAATCCGCCTCCCATCATTGAAGTGCGCGGAGAAGCCTTTCTGCCGCTGGAGTCCTTTAATCAAATCAATCAGGAACGGGAAAACGCGGGAGAAGCGTTGTTTGCCAACCCCCGGAATGCAGCGGCAGGCACGTTGCGGCAACTGGATTCTCGCATTGTGGCGAAACGCAAGTTGGATTTTTTTGCGTATACGTTGCATGTGGGGAGTCAGGAGGCAGGCTTCGCCCTGAGGCTCAGCTCGAAGGGAGGCAGAAGGCAGAAGGCAGAAGGGGAGGAAGGGGGGGAAGATGGGGGAGAAATTCAAAATTCTCAATCTTCAATCTCCAATCTTCAATCTCCAATCCTGACCCAATGGCAGGTGTTGCAAACGCTGAAGCAGTTAGGATTTCGCGTGAACCCGGAGGGGGCAGTGTGTGCAGATTTGGCAGCGGTGATGGCGTATTGCGATCGCTGGTCTACGGAGCGTACCCAATTGCCATATATGACGGATGGGGTGGTGGTGAAGCTGAACTCGTTGGCGCTGCAAGAACGGTTAGGGTTTACGCAGAAGTTTCCCCGCTGGGCGATCGCGCTCAAATATCCTGCAGAAGAAGCCCCAACGGTGGTGGAACGAATTAGTGTAAATGTGGGACGCACGGGCGCAGTGACTCCATTGGCAGAAATGAAACCTGTGCAATTGGCAGGCACCACAGTATCTCGTGCCACGTTGCACAACCGCGATCGCATTGCCGAGTTGGATATTCGGGAAGGTGACACGGTGATCGTTCGCAAAGCGGGTGAAATCATCCCAGAAGTGGTGCGGGTACTGTACGAACTGCGACCAGAGGGCACTCACCCGTTTGAGATGCCGACTCACTGCCCAGAATGCGGTCAACTCCTGGAAAAACCGGAAGATGAAGCGGTGACTCGCTGTATTAATATCTCCTGTCCGGCGATTCTACGAAAATCACTAGAACATTGGGCATCCCGTGATGCGATGGACATTGCTGGATTGGGCGAAAAATGGGTGGTGCAGTTAGTAGACAACGGCTTGGTGAAATCGGTTGCAGATCTGTATGACCTGACGGCAGAGCAACTGTTGACTCTGGAGCGGATGGGCAAAAAATCGGCGGAGAAATTGGTGCAGGCGATCGCTGACTCCAGGCAAAAGCCCTGGTCGCGCGTCCTCTACGGTTTGGGCATTCGGCACGTCGGCAGCGTTAATGCCCAGGTTCTTACCGATGCCTTCCCTACTGTCGAAGCACTCTCACAAGCATCAGTCGAAGATATTGCCGCTGTTTACGGCATTGGCACCGTCATTGCCCAATCCATCTACGACTGGTTCCAAATTCCCACCAACCAGGAACTGATCTCCCGCCTCCAAACCGCCCAACTCCAACTCCACTCAGAACTCAGAACTCAGAACTCAGGACTGCATACTGCCCTTTCCGGCAAAACCTTCGTGATCACAGGTACCCTCCCCACCCTCAAACGCGACGAAGCCAAAACCCTGATTCAGCAAGCAGGCGGCAAAGTTACCGATTCCGTTAGCAAAAAAACGGATTATGTGGTGGTAGGGGAAGACGCAGGCTCCAAGCTGCAAAAAGCCCAGGACTTGGGAATTACGCTGCTGACCGAAGAAACATTGCTGGAACTGCTGAATTTATCCAATGAGTAGCTGAGGAATGCAATCAGACTTTCATCGGTCTCTTCACGGCAAACTCCAATTTTCAATTGTCAAACCTTCAATTCGGCTGAAATGTTGTGTGTTACGAGTTGCCAGAATGCTCAGTACGGGACAAAAAGCTTGAAAGGAGTAGCGGGGTAGGGTTTCATCAGAAT
>JACYLN010000138.1 GCA_015272515.1 Leptolyngbyaceae cyanobacterium C42_A2020_001
TCAAGCATTGATTTTGTCAGAACCTCAAAGTGCTGTGAGCCAGCCAGTCAAAGAGGCTTTTTTGGCAATGAGGCAAGCAGCAGAAACGGGGATAGAGGAAGAGTAGACCTGAATTTTAGTAAGCAACAGCCAGCTAACAAGTCGTTGGAGCCGACCACCGAAAGGTTATCTGCTTAGAATTCGATATTATCTGCGGCGGCTCAACTTGGTCGTTAGCTGGCTCCGCGCAGAGTCCTTGCACTTGCCCTTAGGAATGGGGATTTAATAAGTTCGATGTTTGGTAGGGGTGGGTTCTGCCGTCAAATCCATTGCAGGGTGAAGATTGTGCTGCTAAACCCACTTGTACAGTTTGCTCCACAAGCCGTGCTGAAGACAATTGCCCTCAACAATCGCCTTCAGCGCGGCTCTTGTATATCTTGTAGCGATAGTTTACTGTCGTGGAAATGGTGCCGTGGAGATTCTCGCGGAGATCGTGTGATTCGTAAAGCATGAAGAAGACGTTGCAATTGTTGGCTACTTGCGTGTTTTGGTTGGAACTGGCGGCGACGGCGATCGCCCAAACACCCGCCTCTCCCCAACCGTCTTTACCACAAGACCGCCCTGCAACAAACCCGTTGCTGCCGCCCCGTCCCGATCTGGAGCCGCTACCGGAAATTACACCCGCTCCCCTGCCTGCGCCGCCGCTGCAAATTCCTCCTGGTTCCACGCCGCCCATTAGCGAACCTGTACCCGCGCCAACTACAAGCGTATATGTCAATCGCGTACTGGTGCAGGGCAGCACAGTTTTTTCCGCAGAGGAGTTAGCTGCGGTTGTGCGCCCGTTTGAAAAACGCAATTTGACCTTTGAGCAATTGCTGGAAATTCGTACAGCCGTCACCAAGCTCTACAGCGATCGCGGCCACATTACGTCTGGCGCATTCCTGCCGCCTCAAGATGATCTGGCAACCGGGACGATCAAAATTCAAGTGGTGGAGGGAGAACTGGAACGGTTAGAAATTAAAGGTTTGCAGCGGTTGCGCGATCGCTACGTGCGCCGTAGGCTGGAACGGGCAGCCAAAACCCCTCTGAATTTGCGCGAAATTGAATCTGCGCTTCGGTTGTTGCAAATCAATCCCCTGCTGAGTTCAGTGCGGGCAGAATTACGCGCCGGGACTGCTCCTGGACGCAGCGTGTTAGTGGTGGATTTGCAGGAAGCAAAGGCGTTTCGGGCGGCGGCACTGCTAGAAAATCGTGACCCTCCCAGCGTTGGCTCGATTCGCGGCTCAGTGATTGTGGGGCATGATAACTTGCTGGGCTTGGGCGATCGCTTTGCGGCAGAACTGGGATTGACCTCCGGCGTAACAGAGTTAAGTCTAGAGTACGGCGTGCCGCTGAATCCCCGTGATGGTACTTGGAATGTCCGCTATCAGCGCACCCGCAGCCAGATTGTAGAAGAACCCTTTTCCGTTTTGGATATCAATAGCAACAGCGAAACTGTATCATTTGGGTTTCGGCAACCGTTGACCCGTACCCCTACGAACGAATTTGCGTTGGGACTGTTCATGGACTTTCGCCGTAGCCAATCGTTCCTGTTTAATGACATTCCCTTCTCCTTCTCGCCCGGTACTGACCAGGGAGAAGCCAAAGTACGGGTGTTGCGCTTTACCCAGGATTGGATCAATCGCGGCAGTAACAGGGTGCTGGCAGCGCGATCGCAACTCAGCTTTGGACTCCCCATTTTGGGAGCGACCCAAAACGAAGCTGGAATTGACGGCACCTTTTTTAGCTGGATTGGGCAGTTTCAGTGGGTGCAGGCAGTGAATCGAGATATTACCGCGATCGCCCGTGTTGCCGCCCAACTTACCCCCGACTCCCTGCTGCCACTCGAACAATTTAGTTTAGGCGGAATTGACACCGTGCGCGGCTTCCGGCAAAACTATCGCGTTGCCGACAACGGCATCGTGGGTAATCTTGAAGTTCGCTTTCCCATCTTGCAGCAAGAAGATGGCATCGGCATTGTGCAACTCGCTCCCTTCGTCGATGTGGGCAAAGTTTGGAATAACACCGATGAGATTCCCCACCCTCAACTGTTAGCAAGCACAGGCTTAGGGTTGCGCTGGCAACTGGGCACTACCCTCTTCGCCCGTCTAGATTGGGGCATTCCCCTCGTCTCCTACGATCGCCAGGGCAGCACTCTGCAAGATAGCGGTGTAGTCTTCTCCATTCGCCTGCAATTCTTCTAAGTCAACCATCACCCCCTAAGCAACAACCAATGACTGATAACGGGTAGAGTCTGCGGGTTTGAGTCGAGATCTGGGTACACCGTAGCCCAGCGTTTGGGGAAGGGAAGGGATAAGGGCGGATGCAAGATTCAACGGAACTTCAAGAAAGTCACACATTACATCAATAACCATTTTCTTCAACTGCATAAACCTTCCGGGCTAAGCGTATAGATGGGCAGAGCAAAACTCAACCATTCCCAAACCCCTGTTGTGTCTGGGTTCTGCTCCACACACCGTTAAGCCCCAGGAGAATATTGTTTATGTTTCCAGAGCCTTCTTCTCAAGAGCGCTTCAATCTATTTAACCCAGGCTCCGCATCCGCCACACTAACTCCCAATGCCACCGCTCTCTTACCTGCCAACGCCAGCTACGGTTTAGCCGACCCACTCTCACAAGGCAGAATGTCTAGCGCTTCCAGTGCTGGTTACGGTGATATTTCCATTAGTGACGTTGTTTCACCCATCAACACTGTTGTCCTCGATCCAGTCATTTTCAACCCGATCTTTTTCACTGATAACACTCTCAGCACCGCAAACAACTTAGGGAGCCTCACCGGAACTACGACCCGCAATGGTTTTGTAGGTAGCAGCGACACCGTTGACTTTTATCGCCTCAACCTGACTGGAAGTAATTTCAATTTGACTCTTACTGAACTCTCCAGCGATGCCGATGTGCAACTAGTAAGAGACTTGAATAGCAATGGTGTTGTAGATAGTAATGAAATCATTGCTTACTCCAATCGAGGAGGTAGTGCAGATGAATCAATCAACCTGCATGGACTGACTTCTGGTGAATATTTTATCCAGGTCAGTCGTTACTCTGGAGATACAAACTACACACTCCGTGTCTCCCCCGAATACACCAGCAACCTGCTAGCAACCGAGATGAATGTGGGGGTACTTGCAGGAACCCAAACCTTTACCAACCCCTCCTACAGCGAAGGCGAAACCCTGGCTCGTCGTAACGGCATCAGTGGCACCGATACGGCGGATATGTACCGCTTTAGTTTGAACACCGTCCGCAATGTTGGTATTGCTCTGACGGGTTTGAGTAGTGATGCCGATGTGCGGTTGATTCAAGATCTGAACAACGATGGCATCGTGCAAGATGGCGAAGTGATTGCCCGTTCTACCCACAGCTCTAACTGGAACGAAGCCATCAACCGCAACCTGGATGTGGGCAATTACTTTGTGCAGGTTTATCGCTTCAGCGGCGATACCGGATACAGCCTGAAATTGACAGAGAGTGCGCCTCAAATCAACCTCAACATCAGCCAGGTGCAGGCGCTGAACAATCCCGATTCTGGCTGGTTTGGGGATGATGCCGATTTTTACAGCCGCGTTCGGATTAACGGCACCACCCTGACATCGGGAGCCGTGAGTAATGACAACAACGCGTTCCCGAACTGGAACTTTACGCAATCGGTGAACAGTCGCTATGTCTCGATTGAAGTGGAAATGTGGGATAGCGATGGTGGGTTGGCAGGCGCGGACGATCGCATCGATATTGACCCCAGTTCAGGACAAAACCTCAACATTACTTTTGATGTCGTTACGGGTGCAATTACTGGCGATGTCAGCGGTTCTCGTGGGCAACTGCTGAACATTGCAGGCAACAGCGGCGATCGCGCTCGTATGTGGTTCACCGTAGACACAGGTGATTGGTACACTCTGAACCTGAAGGATGCGGGGATTGAAGATCTGACCCGCAGTTTTGCCGCCGATGGTCAACTCAGCCGCATGGATATGATCAACATTCTGCGTGATGCCAAAGATGGCAACACCGTCAGCGCCACCGAGTTGACAGACTTGCGAACTGTCCTCAACAGTTTGAATTACATGATGCCGGAGTATGTGCGGGTACTCTCCAACAAGATCATTAACAGCGATCCGGCAAATACCCGGTCGGGAATTGGCAACCTGGCAGCAGGTAGCACCGGAACTCAGTTAGAAAGCTTGATTGGCAAGTGGTTCCTGGGTAGCGATCGCCCCGATGCCATCTCCTACGATCGCACTACAACCTATACTTATCAATCCGTGAGCGGCAACCTGTTCCAGGGTGGCATCAGCTACCGGGATGTGGATCAAAACGACCTGGGAGACTGCTACTTCCTGGCGGCACTCGGTGCAGTCGCGCTCGATTCTCCCACCACGATTCAAAATATGTTCGTCAGCCAAAATGACGACAATGGTGATGGGATTACGGATAGCTGGACAGTGCGGATGTTTAACAATGGTGTGGCGGATTATGTCACCGTCGATCGCTTCTTGCCAACCTCTGGTGGCGGTGCTGCCTTTGCTGGCTGGGGCGGCGGTCATTTCTCCAATACGAACAATGAATTGTGGGTCGCTTTATTGGAAAAAGCCTACGCACAGTTCAACGAATCCGGGTGGATTGGGCAGGATAACACCAATTCCTACAACGGCACGACCCTTTCCAGCACAGCCGTTTCTTCTAACAATGGCGGCATTAACGGCGGCTTTGCAGAAGTGGCACTGCGGCAAATTACCGGACTCAGCGCAGCACGGCACGGCATGACCACCGACTTCCTGTTCATTCGCATCTCGGATTCTGTGGATGAATTAATCACTGCCTTTAACAACGATCGCATGGTGGTGCTTTGCACTCCCAGCAGCCCCGAAAGCATCATCGTCGGCAATCACTGCTACACGCTTGTTGGTTACAATGCCACCACCGATCGCTTCCAGATCTACAACCCCTGGGCAACGGATGGTGGTTCCTCCGACTATGGCGCAGATGATGGATTACGCTGGATTTCCCGCGCTCAACTCCTTGCCAGCTTTGATGAGTGGGCAGCCCTGAGCTAAGTCTGATTCTATGCGGGGCGTACAACTTACACCTGTGCGCCCTTTCCCTTTCCCCTCACCTTGCACAATTATGATCCGCCTACTCACGCTATTTGCACTAACCACTAGCCTCATCGCGTGTAGCCATGAACTGCTGGCAAATGGTCCTTCTTCAACCTCCACCGGAGATACAGCAATGATGACAAAGACCAATGTAGTAATTAAACATGTTTCACTTACGGCACGAGAAGAAAGATCCTTGCCCTCTGGGGTCAAACCCGATCGCGATCGCCCGATTGGCTTTGCATCTATCTTTTTTGAGCTAGAAAATAAACTTCAACAAACAACGACGATAACCATCCAAAAAATTGAAGTTTGCGATGCATTTACAGGGTTCGTTCAACTCAAAACGGATCAACCCCAAACCATTCAACTCAAACCTCTGGAAATATATGCAAATAACCTGCAATTAACCAACAAAACAGGCTTCAGCGGCTTTGGCAAAGTTAAGGCAAGAGTGACGGTGCAAATCGGGAATCAACAAGAAACCATCGAGTCTCTGCCTGTGGCGATTGAAAAATATTAGGACTATAACCTTTTGCCCGCGCGGGTTACGCCACGCTAACTCACCCTACAAAGCCATTGCTTATTTGCTGTTAACCTCTAACGGTTCGATGCAGTCTGGGCGATCGCAGTCTGCTTTGTTCACCAGTGGGCTAACAGGATACGCTTGCATCTCGTCAACCGGGTATGGACGCAGCAGCGGTTGCAACTTAGCCGATGTATTCAGGGTTGGATCAAGCCAGGTATCGTAATCATCCGGATGCAGGATCACAGGCATGCGATCGTGGATGGGGCGCAGCACTTCATTCGCTTCAGTTGTCAAAATCGTGCAGGTTTCCAATAGTTCACCCGCTGGGCTTTCCCAGTGCTCCCACAAACCAGCAAAGCCAAATAGAGAATGGTTTTCGAGCTGAAAATAGTAAGGTTGCTTTTGCTTTGTGCCCGCCTGCCGCTGCCATTCATAAAATCCATCTGCCACGATCAAACAGCGCCGATAGCGAAAAGCCGAACGAAACGACCGCTTTTCGCTGACGGTTTCTGCCCGCGCATTAATCAAGCGGTTGCCAATCGCCGCATCTTTTGCCCAGGACGGTACCAATCCCCAGCGCAACACCCGAAATTGGCGTGCGGCTTGATCTCGCGGTTGCAACACCGCTCCCACCAGTTGCGTGGGGGCAATGTTGTAGCGCGGCGGCGCATCGGGTACAACTGATAGCTGGAAAGCACGAGCGATCGCGGATGCTGAATGAGTTTGAGAATATCGACCACACATAGGAAAAGAGATAATGGGTAATGGGTAATCGGGGATAGGGGAAGATAGGTAGGTGGAGTGGTGGGGAAGATGGGGAAGGAGTTGGAGATTGAAGATGATATTGGTAAGAGGTAACTGGTGATTGGTAATTGGGAGTGAATAGGTGGGTAGATGGAATTTCATTCACTCATCCACTCGCCTACCCCACCACTCCCCCACTCCCTGACCTTCCACCTTCTGCTCTCCTCATCGAATTGTCGTTATTCTAGAAAAAGTCTTTTAGTCAGATTGGTATGCTCAACATTTCGCAACTGTTATCCGATGAACTTTCGCTCAAGCCTTTTCAGGTCACGAATGCACTGGAACTGTTTGCCGAAGGTGCCACCATTCCCTTTATCGCGCGATATCGTAAAGAGCGCACAGGTGAAATGACCGAAACTCAGTTGCGAGATTTGTTCGATCGCTACACCTACCTTACCGAATTGGAAGAGCGTAAACACAGCATTCTAGACGCGATCGCCCAGCAGGGTAAACTCACCGACGACCTCAAAGCCAAGATTGAGACTTGTTTGCAAAAAAATGAACTGGAAGATTTGTATTTGCCTTACCGTCCCAAGCGCCGCACACGGGCAACGACCGCCAGAGAAAAAGGCTTGGAGCCGCTGGCAGAGGTAATTCAGTCGTTCAATACTCCCAACGCCAAATCGTTATCGCTGGAAGAGGAAGCGGCGAAATATGTCTCAGAAGAAAAGGGAGTGAAGACGGCTGAAGAGGCATTGTCGGGTGCATCGGATATTTTAGCGGAAGCGGTGGCGGAAAATGCTGATCGTCGCACCTATGTACGCGAGTATTTGATGCAATCGGGTGTATTAACTTCACGGATTAAAGATGAACATCTGGAAGGCTCCACTAAGTTTGAGATGTACCGTAACTACCAGAACAAGGTAAAGACAATTGCGCCCCATAACTTGCTGGCACTCTATCGCGGTGAGGCAGAAGGGATTCTCGCGGTGGAGTTGGAGTTTGATGAAGATGCTGTTTTGAGCTACCTGGAATCGCAGGAAATTCGCACTAAACAGCCTGCGGTTCGGGCATTCTACAAAGCTATGCTGAAAGATGCCTTCAACCGTTTGATGAAAACTTCTCTGATTGGTGAAGTGAGAGCGGTGAAGAAGCAAGAAGCCGATATTGAATCTATCCGTACCTTTGAAGCCAACTTGCGGGAATTGTTGCTGTCTGCGCCAGCGGGTATGAAACCCACCCTGGCGATTGATCCGGGATTTCGCACTGGATGTAAGGTGTCTGCGCTAGATCAAACCGGGAAATTTTTGGAATATCAAACCATCTTTCCGCATCAATCTGCCAATCAGCGATCGCAGGCAGCGCAAACCTTGAAGACATTGATTAAGAAGTACCAGATTGAACTAATCGCGATCGGGAATGGCACCGCTGGACGAGAAACCGATGAATTTGTGCGAGAGGTATTGGTAGATTTAGAGCAAAAGCCGATCGCAGTCATCGTTAACGAATCGGGGGCTTCGGTTTATTCTGCCAGTCCTGTTGCGATCGCTGAATTTCCCGATCAAGACATTACCGTGCGGGGGGCAATCAGCATTGGACGACGGCTGCAAGACCCATTGGCAGAATTAGTTAAAATCGATCCAAAATCGATTGGTGTCGGTCAATATCAACATGATGTAGACCAAAAAATGCTCAAGAAAAAACTTGATGAAACGGTTGAAAGTTGTGTGAATTACGTGGGCGTGGATTTAAATACTGCATCCAAAGAACTTCTGACGTTTGTCTCAGGTATCAACGCCACGATCGCTAACAATATCATCACTTTTCGCAACGAAAATGGAGTCTTCAAAAATCGCCGCCAATTACTCAAAGTGCCCAAACTGGGACCGAAAGCCTTTGAGCAGGCAGCAGGTTTTCTCCGCATTCGCAATGGCGACAATCCCCTGGATAACACTGCCGTTCACCCCGAAAGTTACAAAGTTGTGGAAGCGATCGCAACTGATCTTAATCTCTCCCTCCATCAAGCACCGCAACTGGCTGAAAAACTCAAAACCGTGGGCTTGAAAAAATACGTGACTGAGGCGATCGGTGAACCCACCCTGCGCGACATTCTGGCAGAATTGGAAAAACCTGGACGTGATCCACGAGCCGAATTCAAGTACGCCACCTTTAAGGAAGGAATTAAGGAAATTAGCGACCTGAAAGTGGGCATGGAGCTTGAAGGCATGATTACGAACGTGGCCAATTTTGGTGCATTTGTCGATATTGGTGTGCATCAGGATGGGTTGATTCACGTCTCTCAATTGGCAGACCGATTTGTCAGTGACCCAAAGCAAGTGGTGAAAGTGGGGCAAGTGGTGAAAGTGCGCGTACTAGAAGTAAACGAACAGCTTAAGCGCATTAGCCTCTCTATGCGCGCTTCAGACTCTTCCCATCTGAATTCCGCTCGTGCTGATCAACCCATCGCCCGACCCGCCTCGAAAGAACTGAGAAAGGCTCAATCAACCCCCAAAGCTCCAACCCTGGAAGATTTGCAAGCCAAATTTAAGAAACGGCGGTAATCAACGAAATTGCTTGGAGCAATCAAATCTAACAATTGCCCTTTGGAGAAAAATTCGCCATCGGACGGGCAGCGATCGCTTGCAGCTTGAATTCTATTCCGTTAATATAGAACATATGTACTAAATAATTCAAGTTCTCGATCATGACTAAGCACTACATCCTCAGTCTCGATCCAACAGCAAAATACGAGTGGGAACGGTGCACGCTGCGCGATCCCATTACCGCAGAACATCCTGCTCTAGCAGAGATGGTGGCAAAAGCTGTTGGCGATCGCGCCGGCTCTTACCTCGTTGCTGTCAGCATTGAGGTCAAAGTTCTGGAAGCAGCGACTATCCCGTCTAACCCGGCTCCCAATCTGGTGGAGGTTCCCAGTCGCCCTCAACATGCCCAGCTTGCAGAACTGGTCGCCTAAATCTCAAAATTCTATCTGTTGGAGATTCTCATCATGAAACTGAGTTTGAGTCAGTACCCTAGCGCGATCGCTCAGTCTGCCCAGGCAGTGAACGAGATTGAGCACCAATTGAATGAAGCACGTCAACACATCGCCCGGTTAGAAGGCAATGCCGATCGCGTGGTGGCATTTGAAACCGGATTAAAAAACGACAACCAACGCCGAGCACGGCGATTTGAAGTGTTACAAGCTAATTTGGAATATCGCCATGCCTGTGATGCCTTGAACCGTTTAACCACCGAGAAGGCAAACGCCACCGCTCGCCTGGAGCATCTTCGGAATGAATTCAGCGTTGCCAAACTGGAAACAAAACTCGCGATCGCCCAAAAACTTATTGGACTGGAAGCCCGCGAACTCGTTGGGCTATAGATCGAGCCATCCCCATTCAATGCTTGCACCCACCATAGGACGTTCTTCATGAGCGTCCTTTTTTGTGTATTTCCACACCCCACACCTATCCCCTATTCCCCATGTCCCATCAATAAAAAAGTGGCCCTCGCCAAGCGGAAAAGCCACCCAATCATTCAAGTTCTCTCTCTTAGGCTAAAGGAACTCCTGAACTCTCGGCAAGCCACAACTAAAAATCCGATTCTCCCTTTCCCGTTGCCTTTCACCTTTCTCCAAAATCCTAGCCCCTGCCCTGAAAGCATGGCTTTGCGGTTAAATGAGGAAAATAGGAATGCAACGATTGGAGATTGCCCATGTCTTTCATCATTATGCCAGAGGAAATTGAGCAATACCGGACTGACCTGGCAGATTACCCAGAAGCTCTCAATGCCCTGGATGTGTTAGAAGACTGCGAGGGCGATCTGGAAGATGCTTCAATTACGTTGGCAATTCAGTCTGGGCAGGAGCCTGATACATCAGAACGGTGGATTGATGGGCTGGCAAAACGGTGGCGACATATTATTTGTCAAGCAGATTTGAAAGAGAGCCTGGAGGATGGGTTATCAGGCGAGGTACTTACCGCGCTCACGTCTAGTACAGATTTGCCTACACGCCTGGCAACGCCTGTGGCGATTTTCGTGATCAAGACCAGGATAGAAAATTTCTGCAAGCCCCTGGAGGAGAAACTTCACTAGCACCCAAATTTACCTGTCTGCCGTCATCAGCCAGCAGATGATCGTCAATGGACAATTTGAAATCAAACTATTTTGACAGTGATTGTCTCACGCGGTACTATCAAATTAGTCTTTCTATTTAGAATCAAAATCAACCACAGAACCAGATTTAGTAGTTAGAGGTCAATCATGGCAACTCCTGAACCTGTTGTAGGTCTGCGACGTAAGGATGTTTCTCTGGCTTACGTCCTGCTTCGTATTCTCTTTGGCATTAGTTTTTTTATCACTGGGTTTGGCAAGGTTGGGAATATCGGTGGCTTTGCAAATGCAATGGTTGACATGTTCAAAGACACCTTCCTGCCTGCGGAACTGGTGCGGCTCACTGGCGCAATTATTCCTCCCGCAGAGGTGATTGTTGGTCTTCTCATTCTGCTGGGACTCTTCACTCGCTGGGCGTTGATTGGTGGTTTTGTCGTGATGATGATTTTGCACACGGGCATCACTCTCCTGAAAAATTGGGATACCGCCGCGAATCAATTGATTTACTGCCTGATTTTTTTCCTGCTGCTGGCAGGGGTGGGATTTAATCGCTTTTCTCTGGATAACCTGATTGCCAGTAAACGCGGCACGACCGATGTGGAGAAAGATTCAACTCCTGGCATTCTTGGCTTTGCTCAAAAGTTGTGGGGCAAAAAGCGATCGCGCAGACACTTGACAACTTCTATGGATCTGCGTCGGAGTTAGAGGTGTTTATGCTAAATCTCACACCGACTATCGGATTGCGGAGTAAAGATGTTGCGATCGCCTATCTGTTTCTGCGACTCATCTTTGGTATCAACTTTTTCAATCACGGCTTTACCCGTATCGGTGATATTGGCGGTTTTGCCAACTCAATGGTGGAGTTGTTCAAGAATTCACCGATTCCGGCTGAATTGGTGCGAATCAACGGACTTTTGGTTCCGCCTGTGGAACTGGTGATTGGGGTCTTGCTGTTGCTGGGATTGTTTACCCGTGGGGCGCTGGTTGCGGGGTTTGTCTTAATGATGATTTTGCAGATGGGTGTAACGATTTTGCAAAACTGGGATACCGTTGCTAGCCAGTTAATTTACTGTATTGTTTTTTTCGTGCTTCTGGCTGGCATAGGGTTCAACGCGTTTTCGCTGGATCGGGTTCGTAGACGTTCTCCTTCTTAACGAATGCAGCTTATGCAGAAGCGTCCTCGAGTGGTGGTCGTTGGTGCTGGCTTTGGCGGGATGCAAGCCGCTCAATCTCTAGCAAATTCTGGTGCAGAGGTGTTGCTCATCGATCGCTATAACTACAACAGTTTTATTCCATTGCTATATCAAGTTGCGTTTGCTCAACTTGAGCCAGGATTGATTGCATATCCAGTGCGGACATTGTTTCGGAATACCCCCAATGTTCGGTTTTTAATGGCGAATGTGCAGCAGCTAAACGTTACTCAGAAGTTTATTGAAACAGAGCGGGATGTGATTCCGTTTGATTATTTAGTGCTGGCAACGGGAAGCCAATCACGAGTGGCGGGGGTTCCAGGTGCAGATAGGACGGCATTTCCCCTGCGATCGCTGACAGACGCGATCGCCCTGCGGAATCAGGTGCTTCAGTGTCTTGAAAAAGCCTCCCATGAGCCAGATTCTGCTAAACGACAACAGTTACTCACGTTTGTAATTGTGGGAGGAGGTGCAACAGGTGTAGAGGTGGCGGGTGCGTTAGTGGAGTTGCTGCGAAGTTTGGGGCGGCGAGATTATCGGATGTTGCGGCGAGAGAAGGCGCAGATTGTGATGCTGCAAGCGGGCGATCGCCTCTTGCCTGACTTGCCACCAACGTTGGGCGCTTACACGGGCAAAAAGCTGCGTCACATCGGGGTAGATGTGCACTTGGGTGTGAAAGTGAGTCAGGTTACACCGGAGGCAGTTTACTTGCAAAATGGACAGTCGATTTGTACTGAAACTGTCGTGTGGACTGCGGGGTTAGAAGCTGCCGTACCTCAGAGTAGAGAGGCAGTCGAAACGACGACGCGCGGGAAACTTGTTACACTGCCCACATTGCAACTGCCAAATTTTCCAGAAATTTATGCGATCGGGGATGTGGCGCAGGTAGCAGAGGCGGATTTGACAGGAGTTGCACCCGAAGCCTTGCAGCAGGGTGTTGCCGTAGCTCGAAACATTAAGCTGCAACTCAAAGGGCGATCGCCCAAACCATTCACCTATTTCAACAAAGGGCGGTTGGCAATCATCGGTTGCTATTCTGGGGTAGGATACATTGCCGGAATTCCGCTGAAGGGCTTTCTTCCCTGGTTTATGTGGCTGGCGGTGCATCTGGTTTACTTACCAGGATTCCGCAACCGGTTGCTGGTGTTTCTAAGTTGGTTGCAGGCGTTTGTATTGGGCGATCGCGCTGCCCGCGCCATTCTCCCCTCTACTTCCCAGGTATTGAGCAATGCAGCCTCCGTTGCCCAAAAGTCAGCGTTTCAGCAGTAGGCAATAGGGAACAGGTAGATCATGGGTAGCAGGTGTCTCTGAACTAATCCCCGCTTGCCGATTCCCAATTATCTATGACCGTTGACCATCCCTAATCATCAACTAATTTCAGCAGTTGTGCGATCGGGCAGTGCAACACGCGATCGTTCCATTGCACAAACACTTCCACACAGGCATCTTCACAACTCCAAACCCACGCTGGCAGCTCTTTGAGCGCAACTGAGACCGGGCGATCGTGTGCTTGAATAAATAGCACTGCATCGCCGTCTATAGTGCCCATCGTGGTAACTGAGAGCATTGCTACTCGTCCTCGTTGGTTGCGATCAGCTCGGTTTCGGAGAAAACGTCTGGTTCCCCAGTGTGAATTTTTGCGCCCGTTCCTTTCATCAACTCCTCCGCTTTTTGGGGATTCTCAAATATTAAATCGAGAAAATCCCATTTGTTCATCCCAGCGCGATGAGCGTAATACTCCGTCTGAGATAAAATGCGATCATGGGACTGACGCACGTACATCGCCAGAGCGGCGGCAGCTTGAGTTGAAACTTTGCGTCCTAAAAAGAAACTTAACGCTGTCAACAGTTTCATTTCGTATTCTGGCAAAGCGTTAATGTAGATCCGTTTTCTTTCACTTGGTTCGGGCATTGGCTGCCAATTCTCCACTTTGTGCGATCGCCGCTTCAATCATACGCGATCGCAACTAGTCAAAGAAAGTAATGGTTTTTTGGGTGGCTCCAGTCATCTTTAAGTAGCTATTCGGTTGCCAATACGCCAAGGTTCTGATGATTGGGGACGGAGAATTCGGTGTTGAGAACCGAGGAGCTTCTAGGGTTCCTCCTGTCGGCTGATTTCCCGCGATCGCTATTTGCTGGTGTGAATATAATAGTATTTGCTGCCTTTCTGGCAAATGGTAATAGTGCGATTCTCTTCGACAATGGTGTACATCTCGCGGTAATCATCTCCAACTTGGCGACAAACGCTGAGCCGTTGGGCAACCTGGGCTGGTTTGGTAGTGGTTTCGGCTTGGGCAACCGATTGCCAGGTGGGATAGCTCAAACCAAGTCCGGTAACAACCATTAAAGTAGTGCCAATTAGTCTGAGTTGCAGGTTCATAGTGTACTCCAGTGAGGAAATGGGGTTGCTAATGAACCTGTCGGTGAAGAAAGAAGAAATTATGCAGGGGAGATTTGAAGATTGCTATAGCCTTCGCTACGTTACACACGGTGAAGGCGAGTCAGACCGCCTACTCAGCATTGGCTTTGCAACTTTTCCGTGTCCTAAACGTTCTGACCAAAGCGATAAATTACTCGCGAGCTGCCAGCGCAGGCTGAGTGCTGCCAGTTGTAGCCTTTTTAGAAAACTGAAGACCGTCATCCGCCAGATCAATCACAATCGTATCGCCCTCGGTGAAGGTGTTTTCTAGAATTTTGGTGGCGATCGGGTTTTGCAGCTCTCGCTGAATTGCCCGCTTCAGGGGACGAGCACCATAGGTCGGATCGTAGCCCACTTCGGCAATGTAATCTTGTGCGGCAGGCGTAATCTCGAAACGAATTTTCTGGTCTGACAGCATCGCCTGGATCTTCTGGATTTGCAGCCCCACAATCTCGCTGAGTTCACTACGTCCCAGGGCATGAAAGATAATAATGTCATCGATCCGGTTGAGAAACTCTGGACGGAAATGTTTGCGAAGCGCATTGGTAACGCGTTGCTGCATTTCGTCGTAGCGGGCATCATCGCCAGAAATGTCGAGAATATGGTCGCTGCCAATGTTGCTGGTCATGACGATTACAGTATTGCGAAAGTCGATCGCCCGTCCCTGAGAATCTGTAATCCGTCCATCATCCAGCACTTGTAGCAAAATATTGAACACATCGGGATGCGCTTTTTCCACCTCGTCAAACAACACCACCGAGTAAGGATGCCGCCGCACCGATTCAGACAACTGCCCGCCTTCTTCGTAACCCACATAGCCCGGAGGCGCACCTACTAACCGTGCGACCGAGTGCTTTTCCATGTATTCAGACATATCAATCCGAACGATCGCGTCGTCGGAGTCAAACAAAAACTGTGCCAGCGCCCGTGCCAGTTCCGTTTTACCAACACCCGTTGGACCCAGAAACAGAAACGAACCGATCGGTCGCCCCAAATCTTTCATGCCTGCCCGGGCCCGCCGAATGGCGGCTGAAACAGCTTCTACGGCTTCATGCTGCCCAATCACGCGTTCGTGCAAGTGCTTTTCCAGATTCAGTAGCTTTTGCCGCTCCGATTCCAGCAGGCGATTGACGGGAATACCCGTCCAGCGGGCGACAATTTCGGCAATGTCAGACTCGGTGACTTCTTCTCGCAGCAGGTTGGAGCCGTGGGCTTGAATTTCTAGCAGTTTGGCTTCTTGCGCTTCGCGATCGCGCTGCACGGCTTCCAGCTTCCCATACTTTAACTGAGCTGCGGTGTTCAGATCGTAGGCGCGTTCTGCCTGGTCAATCTGGACTCGCAGTTTTTCTTCTTCTTCTTTCAGATTTTTAATTTTGTCCAGGAGTTGTTTTTCCCTTTGCCACTGGGCATCAAACTTGGCTTGCTTGGTTGCCAGGTCGGCAATTTCCTGTTCAATCCGCTCTAACCGCTCCTTAGAAGCACGGGCAGAAGCTAGCATACTAATTTGATCTTCACTTTTGAGGGAGAGTTTTTCCATCTCAAGCTGCATCAAGCGCCGCTCAATCACCTCCAGTTCAGTAGGTTTTGAAGTAATTTCCATTTTGAGCTTGGCAGCCGCTTCATCCACCAGGTCGATCGCTTTATCCGGTAAGAAGCGATCGGAAATGTAGCGAGACGAGAGCGTAGCCGCTGCCACCAGTGCTGAGTCAGTAATCTTAACCCCATGATGCACTTCGTAGCGCTCCTTCAAGCCACGCAAGATGGAGATCGTATCTTCAACACTTGGTTCATCCACAAACACTTGCTGAAATCGCCGTTCTAGTGCTGCATCTTTCTCAATGTATTTACGGTACTCATCCAACGTGGTTGCACCGATACAGCGCAGTTCGCCGCGTGCCAGCATGGGTTTTAGCAGGTTCCCCGCATCCATTGCACCCTGCGTAGACCCGGTGCCAATCACGGTATGCAACTCGTCAATGAACAGAACAATCTGCCCATCGGAGTGAATTACTTCTTTAAGTACCGATCGCAGCCGATCTTCAAAATCGCCCCGATACTTAGCTCCCGCAATCAAAGACCCCATATCCAGCGTGATCAGTTTGCGGTTTTTCAGCGATTCCGGCACATCTCCATTGACGATGCGTTGTGCCAGCCCTTCAGCGATCGCGGTTTTGCCCACGCCTGGTTCCCCAATCAGCACGGGATTATTTTTGGTACGCCGAGAAAGCACCTGAATCACCCGCCGGATTTCTTCATCCCGCCCAATTACCGGGTCGATCTTACCTGCTTTTGCTTGCTCCGTCAGATCCCGCCCATACCGTTCCAGTGCACCATAACGCGACTCTGGATTTTGATCACTGACCTTTTGACTGCCTCGGATGTCTTTAATAATCCCTTCTAACTTCCGGGAATCAATCTCGTAGGTTCGCAAAATGCGGACACCCAAACGAGGGTCCACCGCAAACCCCAAAAGTAAATGTTCCACTGAAATAAAATCATCTTGAAACCGGGCACGGGCTTCTTCGGCGCGATCGAGCATCACATCCAGGTTGCGCCCCAGATAAAGCTGCTCAGTACTTGCAACTTTGGGCTGGCGACGCGTGAAATCTTCGATCTGCTGAAACAGTCGTTGACTTTCAATCCCAGCTTTGGTGAGCACTTTGGTCGCCAAACCGTCTTGCTGTTCCAGCAGGGAAATCATTAAATGTTCTACTTCAAGCTGCTGATGTTTGTAGCGGCGTACTACATCCTGCGCTTGTACAATTGCTTCCCATGCTTTGTCGGTAAACTTATTCGGATCGGTTGGCTGCATGTTTCAAATAAAACGTTTGAGTAGAAATACAGATAGGCTGGACTTTCAGTATAGCCGAGCCAGCGCCAGACACATGGATTCAGATGCGAAGGGTTTTGGAGCTTCAGTTTATGGGTAGATGATAGGGTACAACAAACAAAATTGGTTTGGGGCAACATTAATAACAGACAGTGTTGGTTTGATTTGTCCTCAGATCTCTTAACTCTGAGCCATTGCCGCATCGGTTCTCCAAAATTTGGGTGGCTAGAGGGGCGGTTTGAGCAGCAATTCGTACTTTTAACCATTCTGCAATCAGGGGGAACATTACCATACGCTTCAAAGTTGATCCGCGATCGCTAAAAATTTGCTGGCTCAATTGATCTCAATCTGGGCAGAATCAACTTCCAAAATTAGCGGATCCCCATATTTCAGGGCATCGATGTAATGCGTAATAACCTCAAATACTTCAGGTGCTTGAAAATGTTCTGGCTTTGTTTCCGGATGTGGATAATAAATCAATCCGTCTAGTTTTGTACCGTCTTTTAATAGAAGATTACAGTCAAAAAATGAAAAGTCTTCAGTCAGTTCTCCAGAAGTCCACTTCACATTCCTCAATGTATATTTAGATTGTTTAATTGAATACTCATAAGGATGGATAGAGATATTAATGGTGCCGAGATAGTATTGCTCCAGAAAAATCCCTCTTTCTGCAAACACAGGCTTCTGCATTGCCAGGGTGCCATACGGATACCGCGGATCACCAGCTTGCCCAGATGCCACACCGTGACCTTTTGTAACAACTCCCTTAACCTGTGTCCAATCAACCATCGGTAAATTCTGAATCCTAACTCCTGTTTGTGTCCTGATCGGCCTCTCCCTCTGGTTAAACCTGGTGAGTTTTTTGGTAACGGTATGGTCCCATAATTGCCCCCCACAAAGCGCTGCCTGTGTCTGGGTCAATGCCTTTGTCGTAAGTTAAGTACTCGTCTGCGCTGACCTCAAATCCCAAAGCTACCTGCCCAACTTTGCCGTCATATTGGAAGCGACAGCAGGCACCGGGAGGGGCAGTGGCACTAAATCGAGCACTGTTGGAGTCAGAGTTTTGCCGGATTTCCAAAATGCAGCCTGGCAGCAGTTCAACCTGGTCAACGGTCAAAGATTCTAATTTTTCCGGAGTTTGCCCTGCCCCTTTAAAAACTGATGGATCTTTGAAGCCGTAGTACTGCACTTGTAAAGCTTCGGGATCGGCGGGCGATCGCATCAGCCGCAGCAATCGCTGTCTGTAAGGCTTATCCAAATTAACAACACTTGCCTGTTCTGCAAAAATCGTCACACTATCTTCTGCAAACAGCTTCACAGGCTGCTGCCATAACCGCAAATGCACGTACCAGACTGGTTCGGCCGCTGCCTGTTCGCGATTCTCAAATTCACCGCTAAGGTATTGGGCAAGGGTGAGCAGTTCGGGAGGGTAAGACATTAGGAAGGGAGGGAAGATGGGGTAGGTTAGGGGTGATGAAATTGGGTTAGGGGGCAGAAGAGTAGATGGGGGATGAAACTTCACGCACTCCCTAACTCCTTCTACTCCCTCACCACCTCATCACTTCTGACTCCCAACCGCTACCGCCCGCTGTCGTCTTTACCAAAACTTGGCAAACTCACCATCAAACGCGAGAATGGTAAGGAGTCACACAATTTGAATTTTACAGTGAATAACGTCCGCACCGTTTCCGATACGAAGAGAGCCTTCTACACCATCCACACCCGCCCGATCAACTCGATCTATCGGCGGGTGGTCGAAGAACTCATGGTCGAGATGCATCTGTTGAGCGTGAATGTGGACTACTCCTACAACCCAATCTACGCGTTGGGTGTGGTCACTTCGTTTGAGCGTTTTATGCAGGGATACCGCCCTGAGAACGATAAAGCTCCGATTTTTGAGGCGATTTGTCAGGCATTGCAAGACGATCCTAATCGCTACCGTCATGATGCTCAACGTTTGAATGAGTTTGCGAAACAGAAATCACCCAACGATGTGGTGACTTGGTTAGAGCAGGCAGCAACGTCTTACGGCGGGGATGATTTGCAGGAACAGGTGAAGGCGATCGCGAACAATCCCAAGTTCAAGTACAGCCGCCTGTTCGCGATCGGGCTTTTCACCCTGTTTGAGACCGCTGATGCAGAGGTGGTGAAGAAAGAAGCAGAGCGGGAAGAACTGCTGAAGCAAGCTTGTACAGCCCTGCGATTGCCTCAAGACAAGGTGCAAAAAGACCTGGAACTGTATCGCAGCAACCTGGAGAAAATGGCGCAGGCTCAAGCGGTGATGGCAGATATGCTGGCGGCAGAGAAGAAGAAGCGAGAGCAAAAACAACAGGGTGGTAACGGTGCCGCCGCGAACCCCCCCACCTCTGATTCCTCAGAAACACCCAAAAATGAGGCTCCTTCTGGGTCGTAGACAATGAATAATGCAAAATGTATAGCAAAGTGCTGAGTAATGAGGACTGAGTGCTGAGAATGCAATCCAGTCACTTCAAGACTTTCATCAGTTCGATAGTCCTAACCTATAGCAGTACCGCTATAAAATTTAAAGTGGTAAATCCTGACTGGAAACCATTTTGGTGTTCAAAGCTGGGGACTCAGGGGCGAATTCATCCAGAGGTTAAGCAATGCCATCATTTTTGACTTTTCCATTTCTCATGAGTTCTCATTCCTTAGAAAATTAAAATAGAACAAATCTACCAATTTAGCTAGAACCCATGTATTATTAGAGGTTAGCCAGCCTCATTCACGGGCTGAGCAGGATTGGAAAACCACTCCTGACAAACTATCGCGAGCCTGGAAGGTATGAGTCTGGAGCAGCCATTGGGTTCAGTTATTCAAGGGTCTCTCAGTCAGGGTTTGGAGGTGCGCCTCCAAGCGGATGTTTCCGTAGAAGATATGCGGGTGGGCAAGTTTTTGGTGGTACGAGGACGGCGATCGCGCTTCTTCTGCATGTTGACCGATGTCACTTTAGGCACCAGTAGCCCTCGCATCTTGGCAAACCCGCCCGAACCCGACAATACCTTCTTGCAAGAAGTCTTGGCTGGCAGTGGCACCTACGGCACAGTGAATCTCACACCGATGCTGATGATTAGTGAGGATGTTGGTCAGGAGTCAGGAGCCAGGAGTCAGGAGTCAGAAGAAAAATCTAGAGGGTCGCAAGTCAAAGGGAAGCGACAAACGGCAAAACTTGCGTCTTACAAAGCGCAATCGAGTGAACAAATTGAGTTGCTGCCTGTTAAAACCATTCCCAGTCACTTCAGCCCCATGTATGACGCAAGTGAGCGGGACTTTCGAGCGGTGTTTGGCTGGGAAGATGACCCGCTTCGCCGCAATTTTGCGATCGGACAACCGATTGATATGGAAGTGCCTATCTGCCTCGATCTCGATCGCTTTGTAGAACGCAGCAACGGTGTATTTGGCAAATCAGGGACAGGCAAATCCTTTCTTACCCGACTGTTGCTCTCCGGCATCATTCGCAAGCAAGCAGCCGTCAATCTGATCTTTGATATGCACTCAGAGTATGGCTGGGAGGCGACTCGCGAGGGCAAACAGTTCAGCACAGTCAAAGGCTTGCGGCAACTGTTTCCGGGAAAGGTGCAAATTTACACGCTTGATTCTGAATCCACGCAGCGACGGGGAGTACGAGATGCCCAGGAACTCTACATCAGCTATGACCAGATTGATGTGGAAGACCTGATGCTGGTGCGGGGTGAGTTGAACTTGTCGGAAGCCAGCCTGGAGAATGCCATTATTCTACGAAACGAGTTTGGTAAATCGTGGATTTCGCGCCTGTTGACAATGAACAACCTGGAGATTCAGGAATTTTGTGAAACTAAGATGGGCAGCAAGTCTTCCATCATGGCGTTGCAGCGTAAACTTACCCGGTTGGATGGGTTGAAGTACATCCGCAATAGCTGTCCCCATAACTACGTTGGACAAATTTTAGAGTCTCTGGATGCGGGCAAACACGTGGTGATCGAGTTTGGCTCTCAATCCAATATGTTGTCTTATATGCTGGCAACGAATGTGATTGCTCGTCGGATTCACCATGCCTACGTGCAAAAAGCAGAAAAATTTTTACAGACCAAAAATGTCAGCGATCGCCCCCAGCAACTCGTCATCACGATTGAAGAAGCCCATCGTTTTCTCGACCCTGCCACGGTAGGGCAAACCATTTTTGGCACAATCGCTCGCGAAATGCGGAAATATTTCGTCACCCTGTTGGTGGTAGACCAGCGACCTTCCGGCATTGATAATGAGGTCATGTCCCAAATTGGTACCCGTATCACTGCTCTGCTCAATGACGAAAAAGACATTGATGCCATTTTCATGGGTGTTCCTGGTGCTCAAAGTCTACGTTCCGTTTTGTCTAAGTTGGACTCTAAACAACAAGCTCTGATTCTGGGACATGCTGTTCCTATGCCCGTTGTAATTCGTACTCGCGCCTACGATGAACGGTTCTACACGGAAGTGGGTGATACTGCCTGGGAAGAGGTTCCTGATTCCGTCGTGTTTCGAGCGGCTGAAGCCGCAAAAGCCGATTTAGGTTTTTGACGAAAGGCTGCGAAGAATGAACGGCTTCTACGGTGCGATCGCCAACCATGAATCCAACCGACACACGTTAGTCGTATCACCTACACACCGCAGTTAAACCATTCGAGTAAAACCATCTAATAGCCAGTTCGTATTACCAGTTCACAGCAACCTGTTCGGTTCTAATTCCCACCCTATTCGGTTTCCCCTCTGTCCTGTCGTAAACCGCCGCTCTAAGTTCGGTTATCACTCTCAGTTAAGACTGTTCTTATCTCAAGAATCCAGGCACTATAAATCTAGTAGATCACGTAAGGTGGTACTCAAGATGCACACAGCGACCTTTATTAATCCCCCAATTGTCGAGCCAGGCTTAGCTGCAATGGCGTGTGCATCTCATCCAAAGAGATCATCCTCTCGGAGGAAACTAAAGAGCTTTACTCCCGTCTATAATTCTAGTACGCTTAAAGAGTAAACTCATAATGATTTCGATTTTGGCAGAGCAGGGTCTGTGCTCCTTCGATTCAATGTTCGGTCGTCAAAGTTGAACCACCGCCAAATCCTTACAAATTTTTCTACAGATGTTGAGCCGTTAACCTAAGTGCTTCGTTTCAGTCCTTACGGCGGTTTTTAGAAATACCCAGTATGGGTTGAACCCTCTTTTCTACATGATGGCGTTTTGCCAGATGTAGAGTCGTTTTCCTTTTACGAGTTGTGTTTTTCCTGTTTGTTTGTTTTAGGGAGTTAATGCCATAACCATGACCACTGCCAACGCAAAACCTAAAGCCGCTAAATCCACTTTTACGGCAGACATGGTCCGTACCTATCTGCACGAAATTGGTCGCGTGCCGATGCTAACCCACGAGCAAGAAATTATTTATGGGAAGCAGGTACAGCAGATGATGGCGTTGCAAGAAAAGAAAGAAGCGCTCGCGAAGAAGCTAAACCACGAACCATCGGATGCAGAGCTAGCGACTCATGCCAGTATTAGCGAAGACGAGCTAAAGGGCATCATGCATCGTGGTCGCCGAGCTAAGCAAAAGATGATTGAAGCGAATTTACGCCTGGTGGTATCGATCGCGAAGAAGTACCAGAAGCGTAACCTGGAATTCCTGGATTTGATTCAGGAAGGCACGATGGGCTTGGAGCGTGGGGTAGAAAAGTTTGACCCCATGCGCGGCTACAAATTCTCAACCTATGCCTACTGGTGGATTCGTCAAGCAATCACACGGGCGATCGCACAGCAAGCTCGCACCATCCGTCTACCCATCCACATCACCGAAAAGCTGAACAAGATTAAGAAAGTTCAGCGGGAACTGTCCCAACAACTTGGTCGGGCAGCATCTGCCGCTGAAATTGCTGAAGCCCTGGAGTTGGAGCCTGGTCAAATTCGCGAATTTTTGCTCATGGCACGCCAGCCCGTTTCGCTTGACCTGCGCGTGGGCGACAATCAGGATACCGAATTGCAAGACTTGCTGGAAGATGACGGTCCTTCCCCCGAAATCTTTATGGCGCAAGAATCCCTGCGGCAAGACCTGGAAACCCTCCTGGCAGACCTGACCCCGCAACAGCGGGAAGTCATTTCGCTCCGCTTCGGTTTAGAAGATGGACATGAGCTATCCCTGGCGAAAGTAGGCGAACGCATGAACATCAGCCGTGAACGCGTCCGTCAACTGGAACGGCAAGCCCTGGATCATCTGCGTCGTCGTAAGGCGAGAGTGCGGGAGTATCTGGCAAGCTAGGTGTCGAGCCAGTTAAAAGTTAAGAGTTGAGAGTTGAGAGTTAGGTGTGGATTCCCATGCCTGACTCTTAGCTGTTTGTTATGCTGCTTTCAGTTATTGGTCGAGGCGGTATTGGAAGTGAAAAGGGAGAGCGTTAGCGGTGAATGGTTAAAAGATCAGCCAGTTCATGAACTTGCTCGTTCTGGCAACGTTGAGGCTCTTCGGGATTTGCTCGATCGCGATCCTCAATTGGCGCTAGCAAAGAGTCGGTTCAATTGTATTCCCCTGCATTTTGCCGCCGAAAGCGGATCAGTTGAGTGTGTGCAGTTGTTGATCGAGCACATGACAAGACTGCAACGGGAAAGCGGCGTTGAGTCACTGGCTGAATCGTCCAGCCAATCAGCAATTGTTAATGTGCCTGAGAGTTTACATGCTAACACTCCGTTGTTTGGTGCTGTGCTGGATAATTCCCTGGATTGTGCCAGATTGCTGCTTGAACATGGTGCGAACCCAAACGCTAGAAGCTCAGATTGGACTCATCACATAACTCCGTTGTTTTACGTTCGATCCTTAGAAATGTTGTTGCTTCTGGAAAAGTATGGAGCTGATCTGGATGTCGAGTCTTCCGCCAATCAGTATGCTTTTGAAGCGTGTGGGTGGAAATCGTTTGAACTGCTGCAATTTTGGCTGAATCGGGGTGTAAACGTGAATCATGCCCCTGGATTTGGCGCTCCACTTTTACATACAGTAGTCGGCTTATGTAAGCCAAATGGACATACTCTTTCTGAAGTCGGATACGTCAGTTTACTAGGGCCAGACGGAAAGCCGATCGCTCATCCCGGATGGGTGAGTTTACTGCTTGACTCTGGAGCAGACCCAAATTTCGCAGATAAGGATGAAGGTAACACACCGCTCCACATTGCGGTATTGGCGAAGAGGTGTGATGTTGCTCGGTTGCTGCTCGATCGCGGAGCAAATCCCAATGCTCAAAACTATATTGGAGACACCCCGTTGCATCAAGCAACCAAAAAAGGGGAGTTTGAACTCACTCAACTTTTGATTGAGTATGGGGCTGATGTAAATCTTCGTAACCTGCCTCGCATATCGGCGTGGGATAATGCCCAAAAATTCCCTGAACTACTGACAATTCTGCAACCTTATTGGCTCAATCTACCAAATCCTCGTCCTACACCGGAGCAACTGGTTGAGAGAATATTAGCCATTTCTGCGTTTGGCAAAAACGGACTGATGCCTTGCTCCGAGATAGAGATTTATGATGTGGAGCAACGGTTTGGGTCATTCTTCCCGAAGCCTATAAATACTATCTACGAACGATAGGCAAGTGGTTGGGTGGGAATGATCATTGGATTAATTCCTATAGGCATTTGGAATATAACAATTTGGAATATAACAATATAGACGTAAGGGAAGAGTACGCCGAAACAATTGAAGAATACGCTCAAGAGATGGAACTACCACTCTTGCCAGAACACTCCTTCATTTTTGCCTCTCGGTTAGGGGAAATTCATCTATTTTTTATTGCCGATGGTACAGACGATGATCCGCCCATTTATTACTTTGGGGATCAACGGGAACACAACATGGAAAAACGGTATGACTCTTTCTGGGATTGGTTTGAAGAAAGCGTCATTTATTTCGAGTACTACAACAAAAAGGGCTATTATGCATAGCTTTTGTTGCAGCCAGAGCACCTGTTTTTTGCATGAGCTTGTCCCTAATAGCATTTACAGAGCATAAGTAGGAAGGTGCAATCATTTGTAGGATGGGTTAGCGTAGCGTAACCCATGCGGGCGTTGGGTTTCGTGTCTCAACCCAACCTACGTTGTTTTATATTTAATTTCGCCCAGCTACTTAGATTTAATTCAGAATGCTACCCTTTTATCAGTAAATGTACTCCTGGTGTGTCTAAGCTTCCTACTTCAGAGCAGAAAACGCAGTGCTTTAATTTGTGTGTCTGGTTTAGCAAACTTTACTTACCCATAAATTTGGTTCGTATGGATGAACGAACGGGTAGGGTTTTCTTTCTCGCTGGCGAAGAGAACATTATTGAGATTTACCCTGACGGCAGTTGGAGGTACATAGAATGAGTAAACCTGATTTCACAACAATGAGTCGGAAAGACTTGCACGAATATGTACTGACTCACCGAGATGACGAGGAAGCTTTCTATGCCTACATGGATAAGCTACACGCAGAGGCTACCTGGATTGAGATGCCAGCTTTGCAATCTGTAGAAGATTTGGAAAATTACCCTGAGTTTCTGGAGCGTGTTCGCAAAAATGCCGAGTCACGCGATAAAACGGTATAACAACAAATCTGTTTGTGGAGCGTTAGCGGTAGGGGCGAAGCAGTAGGCTATAAGCTCTGTAACTTGGTCACATTCTCTGCCGACTGCTTCGCCCCTACACAACATAGTGCTTGTCACTCGTCATTTGTCCTTGGTAAACGGCGATAATGAATGACCGATGACCAACGACAATCCAATCAATGACTGCTAATTCCTTCCAAATCTACGATCGCGACCTTTCAGAAACTCAACTCTCCAGTTATCTAAAAGCCGAGGCGATCGCCGTTGATACCGAGACAATGGGACTGCTGCCGCAGCGCGATCGCCTCTGTCTGGTGCAGCTATGCGATCCGCAAGACTGCGTCACGGTCGTTCGGGTTGAACGGGGGCAAACGGACGCGCCCAATCTGAAGCAACTCCTGGAAGCTTCTAATATTGCAAAAATCTTCCACTTTGCCCGTTTTGATGTGGCAACGCTACGCCATCACTTAGACATCCACGTCAATCCGATTTTTTGCACCAAAATTGCCAGCAAGCTTGCCCGCACCTATTCCCCCAAGCACGGGCTAAAAGACCTGGTGCAGGAACTGGCTGGAGTAGAACTCGACAAAAGTGCTCAAAGCTCCGATTGGGGCAACGCTGCCAACCTCTCAGACGACCAACTTCGCTATGCTGCCAACGATGTACGCTACCTGATTACAGCACGTGAAAAGCTGATTACCATGCTGCAACGGGAAGACCGCTGGGAACTGGCGCGACAATGTTTTCAATGTTTACCCGCGATCGTCAGTCTAGATTTATTGCAATACCAAAACATTTTTGAGCATTAAAGTTTGAGCATTAAAGTTGCTGAATTTGAGTCGGTAAGCTGAGCGATCGCCGCCTCATCAACAACACCCAAATTCAGTCGATAGCAGTCATGAATGCTGGATAACACCCCAGTTGACTCTTATGCTGGGCAGCAATTTCTGCAACCATTTTCTTTACATAAATTATCAAAACTCAACAAAAATTATGGAAACAAAGCTTGGACGACTTGTTTTAGAAGCAAATCCTGAACAAGTTGCCCAAAACTTAGATGCAATCTACAAAACCGAGCGTGTCCGTTGATAAATTTAATGGAGCTGACGGGAGTCGAACCCGTGTCCGCCCTGGGTATTAATACATCACTCATTCACAGGTTTAGCTGATCTGATCCTCACAGCGGGAATCGTCCATTATCCCGAACGATGGGATGCTCTGGTAAAGTCTTAGCCAGGCACCAACCAGAGGTGGTGGTCTAGCGCATCCGTTGGGGTTTGTCTGTCATGCTTAACGGAGTCACACAACAGACGCTCGAACCGTTAGAGGTGTTTAGGCAGCAACGAGTGCTTGCTTACGAGCAAAAGGTACGATGTTGTTTGCATCTATTTTTTTGAGCCTGGATTCACGAGAGGTGCTCACTCTCGACCTGCATCACGATGTAACGTTCGCCAAAACGTCGAAACCGTTACAGCCCCGTGTTGTATTCTTCTATATTACACGACTCAATTTGAATAGTGAGGTGAAGAAGCCTAACGTAAAAATCGAGGAAACCGAACAGAATGATTCTTCGCGATCGCGGAATTCAGTGGTTAACTGTTAACCTGGTTGTCTAGCTCTGGCAGGATAGACGGCATCGCGATAGAGTCAAAGGTAACAATTGCACGTTTCTGTCTAGAGAGTTCTGCTGCACTCCGTGAATGCAATGATAGGCGAACTGATCGGTGCGCGCTACAGGGTCATCAATGTTTTAGGCTCCGGAGGGTTTGGGCATACCTACATTGCGGAGGATACGCAGCGTCCGGGCAATCCTCGTTGTGTGTTGAAGCATCTAACCTTTAGCAGTCAGGACTCAGCCGTGTTACAGCAGGTGCGACGGTTGTTTCAAGCTGAAGCAGAAACCTTAGAGCAACTGGGCAGACACGACCAAATCCCCCGGTTGCTGGCATATTTTGAGGAGAATCATCAGTTTTACCTGGTTCAGGAGTTTATTGAAGGGCATTCGCTTAACGAGGAACTGGTGAGAGGCAGCCCCATGGCGGAGGAAGAAGTCATTCCGATGCTGGAGGATGTGTTGGGTATTTTGGAATTTGTTCATGCTCAAGGCGTGATTCATCGAGATATTAAGCCTGCTAATTTGATTCGCCGCCGTCAAGATAGCAAGTTGGTGTTGATTGACTTTGGTGCAGTGAAACTGATTGGCAACACCATCGCTGAGGTAACGGGCGAAACCAATTTGAGTATGCCAATTTATACGTCTGGGTATGCAGCCAGCGAGCAGTGCATGGGTCGTCCCCGGTTTTGCAGTGATATCTACTCGTTAGGAATGGTTGGAATTCAAGCGCTCACTGGCTTGCATCCAGCTCAATTGCCTCATGAATACACAACCTCAGAAGTGATTTGGCGCGATCGCGGGAGCGTTAGCCCGGAACTAGCGGACGTGTTAGATAAGATGACGCGCTACCACTTCAACGAGCGCTATCAATCTGCCAGTGATGCGCTTTATGCCTTACGTCAGGTAATTGCGACTGCTCCCACCTTGTTGACGAATAAAACACTCCTATCTCATCCACCTGGTAATTCGGGTATTACAACACTCAACAACCAAACTGCGGCAGGTTTTGTAGATAGCCGTAGCCAAGTCGCCCCCAGAAACTTCCTTCCAGGTGGCAGAATGCTAACTCGGGTTGGGTTAGCGATCGCTGGCACCCTTGCCATTGCGGTTCTAGTGCGGAGTTTCTCTGATGCTGGCTTTCAAACGCCGTTCCCCTTGCCAACTGCAAATAACCAGGCGACGAATTTTACCAATAGCGATCGCATCAGTGCGGGCGAAAAACCGTTGATCAAATGGCAGATCGATCCACAAAAGCAAGAGGGGATCGACCACATCGCTGCTGGAAACTATGACAAAGCGATCCCAGCCCTGGAAGCTGCCCGCCAAGCTAATCTTGACGATCCAGAAGTGTTGATCTACCTCAACAATGCCCGGATTGGTGCCCAAAAATTCTACGCAGTTGCCGTCGTTGCGCCCATTAGCAGTGGTTCCCTCACCTCTGCTCTGGAACTGTTACGGGGAGCCGCCCAAGCACAGGACGAAATTAACCGTGCAGGTGGCATTAATGGCGTTCCATTAAAGGTGTTGATTGCAGATGACAGTAATCAACAAGACGCGGCAGAACAAATCGCCAGAGACCTATCTGACCAGCCAAGTGTTTTGGCAGTTGTGGGGCATGGCATCAGCGACACCAGCCTCAGCGCCGCCAGAGTGTATCAAGATCAGGGAATCGTCATGGTGTCACCTGTCAGTTCTGCCGTGGAGCTTTCCACCATTGGCGACTACATTTTTCGCACCATGCCCAGCGACAAACAAACCGCGATCGCGCTGAAAGATTACATGGTCAACCATTTAAAGAAACAAAAAGTCGCGATTTTTCACAATTCCAACAGTCGATACAGCCAATCGCTTAAGGCAGAGGTTGAGCGAGCATTGATGTATAGCGGTGTAAAAGGGGCACAGGTTGTAACCGAAATCGACCTGGCCCGCCCTGACTTTGAACCAGAGGCAAGTCTGGATCTGGCGATCGCGCAAAAAGCAGACGTGCTCATGCTGATTCCCAACAGCGAAGTCATGGACAAAGCAATTCGCCTGATTGAGGTCAACAATCGCAAACTGCCCGTTCTTGCAGGAGACAGTATGTTCAACCCCAACTTGCTGAGGTTTGGTAAAAGTGCTGCGGTGGGAACGGTGCTTGCGGTTCCGGTTGACTTAACAAATTCGTCCTTCTTAGAAGAAGTGAAAAAAATGTGGGGTAAGAAGGATGCTGCAAGCTGGCGCACAGCTTTAACCTACGATGCCACAAAAGCGATCGCCGCAGGCATGGCTACCGATGCAAGCAGAATTGGAATTCGGCGCACTCTCTCCCAATCAACCTTTGAGGCAGATGGTGCCAAAGGCAGGGTTCACTTCCAGGCAGAGGGCGATCGTCATGATTCCCCTTCTTACGTCACCATTGCGCCTATTAAAGGCGGAACAGTCAAGCGATATGAATTTGTTCCCTTATTGCCTCAGCCTGCTAAGCCGTAAATGCACAATTGCCGGTAACTTAGGGTGATGCGGGAGAGGAGTTTGCAGGCAGGGGGGCAACCTGCAAGGTTGGTGAGTTTTGGGGTTCTTGCTTCCGCAACCGATCTGCCTGTTGTTTGCGGAATCTAGCAGTGGCATCATTGAAGTTTTCTTGCTGGTCGGCTGTGAACTCATCCAAGCTACGAGGTGCGCCGATGATGGCATTTTGAATAAAGTTCATAACACTACCGGTCTGCCCATTACTGCGACCGTTGAAGAAGTCTGAGCCATCTTTCGTTTGCAGATCTTCAAGGGGGCTTGGTCGCCCACCCGTTTGAGCCGTGGTTGGCATCTGAGCAATCCCCAGCAGCAATCCGACTCCTACCATCGTGCTAACCAAAACACGAGAAGCGTATTTAGCAGTAACCAACATTGTGTGCATTGTTATGAACTCCTCAAGCGTGACCTCATTGTTAGCGCTGCATAAAGTTTAGCGCTGAATTTATTCGACTTTTAATATCAGCAGTGAAGAATTTCAGCAATTCTACTTACCCACTTTATCGCGTCTCTCTTGCAGAAGGACGAAATTTGTGTACTTATTGCTCCCGCGATCGCCCGATTGATTCAGATGCAGACGATTCTAAAATCTGCAAACATTCTTCTACAGGCGCACGACGCTGCATCGCAGCAATCAACGCTTCATAAGTTTCCCAATGGTCTTGCAGCAGCGTTTTAGCTTGCAAAGCAGACCAGCGCTCTTTCTGTTGAATCGCCGCCGGAGAAAATTGCAGCCGACTCAAAATCATCCGCAGCTTTTGAAAATCATCTGCCCCACCCTGAACATTGCCATAGGTTAAATGCTCCGCAGCAGATCCTGCCATCCAAATCGTGCAGTAGCGATCAAGCAGTTGGGCTGAGAGAGATCCCTGTTGCAGTTCCGCATCCAATTCTTGCGTGTTAAATTGCACTCCCCCTTGTCCGGCTTGTCCTCGTCGAAACGACTCCCAGGCGCTAAGGGTGTAGTCGGTTACGGGAATGTGGAGCCGATGAGCGACTAAAAAGTGTCCAGCTTCGTGGCGCAACACGCGATCGCGATGTTCCGCTGAAAATCCTGCTAATCCATCCAGTAAGATCGTGGAACCTCTGCCCTGCCAGTTGAAAGTGTCTATGGCTGCTAGCCCCAAAATGCTAGCAGTGGCGATCGCGGGCACGACTGGAGACAAATCAATCAGCGGACCTAACAGCGCTGACATCGTCATCACAAACACAGAAACGGCAATCAGGTTGAGAGAAAGTTGGCTCATGCGAAACTTGGGCGAGGATCAGTCGAGTAGCTCAACCTTCACTATCCCCTATTCTTGAAATACTTTGCACTACTTTTTGGGGCGTGCTTTGAAAAAGGTTTCCAGACTGTGACTATCACCCACGTAGCGCCAGTGCCAGGGTTCATACATCACGCCTTGCGAATTTCCCTCTGGGAAGGAAAGCTCAAAACTGTAGAATGCAGCATTTGCTTTCAACCATTTGAATGCTGCCGTATTCTCAAACGTTTGGCTGAGGTTTGTTGCCGGAACGTTCCCATCGCCAACATCGATCGCATAGCCAGTATGATGCTCACTATACCCTGGAGGCGCACTGACTTTGGCTCGCTCAGAGGTTGCTTGCCCTCGCTCTGCCTTCTTGCCAAAAAACAAATAGTTCTGATCGGTGAGCGATCGAAACCCGGAAATGGGAACTAAAACAATCCCTTCTCGTCGCGCTGCGGCTTCCATCTCCTGATACGCTTTAGCAGCAGCTTTCCGCAACTTGATGCTGCCATCTGCAACGATGGGCGCTAAGGCTGACTGAGGCGCTTCGGAGTAACGAAAATGTCCTAACATGCTGTCATCCGTCGTGTTCTTACCGGCCGGACTAGTAGCAGGGGAAGGGGACGCAGACTGGGTGGGGTTGACGGCAACTGATGCCATACTGGCAGACGACACTTGCGATCGCTGAAGCTGCGATGACACAAAAGCACCCGCAACTAGGGCAAGCGTTCCAATTGCGGCTAACCCTCCAATCAAGTAAGACTGCTTGAATGTTGACTTAGGCACAACGACGGGAGTTTCCCGTTGAGCGATCGGAATATCATCCATCACGCGCGGGATCGAGTTTGTTGAATTATTCGGTGTAGTAACCTTATCCAAGCGCTTCACTCCTCGTCGAGAACACACTTGCTTCTGTCGAGCAACATCTTAACACTCCGACCTGAAGCCGCACAGCAATTTTCACGCCTTTTCCTGCTCCGCTTTCCCCCTCTCTTTCTTACCTTCCCCAGTTTCTGCATCTTATGTTGATTTCTAAATTGCTCACCATCTACACACCCTTGATTGGTTGGACGGGAGTGGGTTGGATTGCAGCACGTTTTTTACCAGCATCTATTCCTGGCTACATCGGTAAGGGTTTGTTTTGGGTTGGAGTCCCAATTGGCATTGTGGCATTTTTGCGCCATGCTCAGGTTTCCTGGTCGCTGTGGATTGCACCTGCGACCGCATGGGTTGCAATTTTGCTGGGGATTTTGCTGGCAGGTGTATGGTTGCAGCGATCACGGTGGTCATCCCAAACCCGGATCAGCTTTATGCTCACCTCAATGGTGGGAAATACAGGTTACATCGGGTTTCCCGTTTCGTTGATTCTGGTTGGGCAGCAACACTTCGCCTGGGCAGTGTTTTACGATTTACTGGGTTCAACGCTGGGTGCCTATGGTTTGGGGGTTGCACTGGCAGCGCGATCGCACCAAGAAGAATACGTGTGGACACAGACAATGGTCACCCTTGCCAGCAATCCAGCGCTGTGGAGTTTTTGGGTTGGCTTGCTGGTTCGAGACGCTCCCCTACCTGGGTGGCTAGAAACCAGTTTGCGAACCACTGCCTGGATGATGGTGTCTTTATCTTTAATCTTGATTGGGATGCGTTTAAGCCAATTGAGATCGCTGAAAAGTATTCAACCTGCGGCAATGAGCCTGATGATTAAAATGCTGCTAGTGCCTCTCATTGTTGGGGGTGGGCTTTGGCTAGCAGGAATTACGGGAGCAGTACATCGAGTACTGCTGCTGCAAGCGGCAATGCCTCCCGCTTTTGCCTCGTTGGTTATCTCAGAAGCCTACGAGCGAGATCCAGAGATGGCAGTTACTGCGATCGCGATCGGGTGCTTAGGGTTGCTTGGCACCTTACCCATCTGGTTATGGCTATCTAGCGGATAGGAGAACCGTCTGCTAACCTACCCAACTCACCTCGTCATCTGAAGATGACACTGCGGGTAATGGTTTTGAAATGGGAAGCTCACGCCGAGTTGATTTATCGTTGGTATCAGGCTCATGGGAGCGAGCGATCGCCGGATCTTCCAACTGCTTATTTCTCACCAGCTTGGCATTTGCACAGTCGTCGGGCTGCTGTCGAATAGACTCCTGCTCAGGCAAAATGACCTTTTGCATCAAATATTCAATCGTCTGTTGCTTTACCCAGCCTCGTGCCGCTAAAATTTCGCCAAATCGCATTCCCGTCATTCTCTGATCATTCAGCGCCACATCAACCTGGGCAGGCGTTAACAGCCCTGCCTCAACTAAATACCCGCCTAATCGCTTTCTTCGAGGAGACGACGCAGGTTCCTCGGAGTGTCGATGAGAATGTTGATAGTTTTGCATTACCGCCTCAGAACGCTTGGTTCAGCATTCGTTCGCAAAATGAACATTGACCAATTACGTAGCAACACACGACCGCCACATGACAAGTGCACCCTGACGATGAACGCGATTGAGAGGCTTACTCTCAGTCGCTCAAACACGTAACAAAGTTTTCAGAGCAGCTATTATCCCAAAGCTTTAAACTCGAAAACTATCTCTCAGTATATCAACAGACGCAAAAGCGCTTCAGGGACAACCCCGAAAACGCGCTCAAAACAGTAAATTAACCAAGAAACAAGATGAATAAAACGGAAGAATGGTACGTCATCAAGCTGACGAATGGTCAATGTGCTGTGCTTTCTGCCAATCAGCTTGAAGTCGATCAGTCAGAAAATTCAATTGAACCCGATGCTGAACGATGGGGACCATTTGGTTCTCAAGCGGAAGCGATCGCCCGACGGGTAGGGTTGATCCGAGCAGGTAAGTGTAGCCCAGCCTAGACACCCTACCGCAAATGCCCCATGTATCCATAAAAAAACAGAGAGTGTTTTTGGCGACTCTCTGTTCAGTGTTATTGCTGAATTATTTGGATGCAATTTATGGCTTTGCACCAGCACGAGGTGATTGCTGTCGATATTCCACAATTTTTTGGTTGAGAACTTCTACGGCTTTCGCAAACTGAGGATCCTCTGAAGTGCCGACCTTGTCGCGGTTAGAACTGAGTTCTTTCCGTTGCGCTTCGCTAAGCTGGACAGACACATCCGGATCAATCCCGTGCTTGTTGATATCCCGTCCACTAGGAGTGAGATATTTTGCGATCGTTACTGCAAGCCCGCAATTGTCACCCACACTGCGAACCGACTGTACCAACCCCTTACCAAAGGTTTTCGTCCCAACCAGCACTGCCCGTCGATTGTCTTGGAGTGCGCCAGACAAAATCTCGCTGGCACTGGCAGAGCCACCATCCACCAAAACGACCAGTGGTTTATTCGTTAGCGATCGCCCATTTGCCCGTTCCCGGTCTTGCTCACCTTGACGGTTCACCGTTGAAACGATCGCCCCTTTCTGGAGCCACATCCGGGCAATGTCTACGCTGGTGTAGAGCAATCCACCAGGATTCCCGCGTAAATCCAGCACATAGCCAGCGACCTGTTGCTTCTCCATCTTCTCGATCGCCTTCTGCATATCGGTTGGAGCGTTGGCACTAAATTGCACCAGGCGAATATAGCCAACCTTTCCTTGAGGGGTTTGCTGTTCGCTCACTCGCACTGGATGAATCTCGATCTTCGCCCGTTTAATTACATAATCAACCTGCTTTTCACCCCGCTGAATTGTGAGTTTCACTTGTGTCCCCACGGGTCCCCGAATCAGCGTCACCGCTTTGTTGACATCCATCCCCTCGGTGCTCTTGTCGTCGATTTTGAGGATGATGTCTTTCGCCAGAATCCCGGCGGCAAAGGCTGGGGAGTCTTCAATCGGTGCAATAACGGTCAGATTTTTCGTTTTTTCGTCTGCTGCAAGTTGAATCCCAACGCCAGTCAATTCGCCGGATGTCTCGATCTGCATATTTCTGAATTCTTGCGGATCCATGAAGCGAGTATAGGGATCGTTCAGTTTCTTCAGCATCTCGCGGATGGCTTTATAAGCATCTTCGCGGTTGGCGTAGTTCTTCTTGAGATATTCAGTTCGGGTCTTTTTCCAGTCCACCTGGTTGAATGTGGCATCGACATAGGTGCGATCGATAATTTGCCATACTTCATCCACCAATTCCTTCGGGCTTTGACGAAAGAATGCCTGCAAAGACAACACAGACATCGGCTGTAGGGCTCCAGGGTCAGCAACTTCGTCTTTAGAGTCGCTACGCAAAAAGGCTTGTCCTCGATAGAAGTGCAATCCAGTACCGGCGATCGCAACTGTAGAAACAGCAAGCGCTGTTGCGCCCAGGACAAGCCCGCGTTTGTTAATAGCCATGTCGATAATAGGAAGTGACTACGGAGATTATGCCCAATCTAGCACAGGCAATCCGTTCCAACCATGCAATGACTGTTAAGGATCTACCCAGAGTCCATCGCCTTTGATCAGGTTAACTAACTCCTGAACTCCTTGATCTTCGGGAACCCGCTTGATCTCCTCCCGCCCTCGATACAGGGAAATATAGCCCGCCTGCTTACCTACATAGCCGTAATCTGCGTCTGCCATTTCGCCGGGACCGTTGACAATACAGCCCATTACGGCAATGTTGAGTCCAGTTAAATGTTTTGTCGCTTCCCTGACTTTATGTAACACTTCTTCAAGATTGAAGAGCGTCCGTCCACAGGAAGGACAGGCAACATATTCAACCATCGTGCGCCGTAATCCTAGCGCCTGCAAGATGCCGTAGCAAACCGGGATTTCTTTTTCGGGGGCTTCTGTAAGCGAAACACGAATCGTATCGCCAATGCCTTCTGCCAACAGCGTGCCAATTCCTGCCGTTGATTTAATCCGTCCGTATTCCCCATCTCCGGCTTCAGTGACTCCTAAATGCAGTGGATAATCCATGCCTAATGCATCCATACGTTGCACCATCAGTCGATTCGCTGCGATCATGACAGGGACTTTCGAGGCTTTGAGCGAAAGTTCTAGATTGTAGAATCCTAGCGATTCACAGATGCGGATGAATTCCAGGGCCGATTCCACCATGCCTTCCGGGGTGTCGCCATAGGTAAATAGCATTCGCTCTGCCAGTGAGCCATGATTCACCCCAATTCGCATGGATTTGTTCTGTTCTTTGAGGGTGAGAACGAGGGGTTCGAGGGTTTCACGAATTTTCTCGCCGATTTCGTTAAATTCTGCCTGGGTATACTCGGTGCGATCGCTCTTGGGTTTCTCAAACACGTACAGTCCAGGATTAATGCGGACGTTATCTACGTGTTTTGCCGCTTCCAGAGCAATCTTTAATCCGTTGTGATGCACATCGGCAACCAGGGGCACAGGCTGATAACTCTGATTCAGCTTATGCCGAATTTCCTCCATCGCTTTGGCATGTGCCATGCTGGGCACAGTGACGCGCACAATTTCGCAGCCAATTTCGTGCAGGCGACGGATCGCCGCGACAGCCCCCTCAATGTCAAGCGTGTCTTCATTGATCATGGATTGAACTGCCACGGGATAGCCGCCACCAATGGTGATGCTGCCAACCGGAACTGGACGGGTTTTGCGCCGAGGAATGGAACCCGTCGTAGCAAAATAGGTGGAAGATGGCTCGCTGGAAATGCTTGTTGGAGGGCTAGGCAGGGTTTGCATACGCTTATTTGTGTTGCTCTACCACAAAAATGTGAACACTTCTTGTCTCTGTTCTTCAGATTGCCATAGAAGGGACATTTTTGCGGTAGGAACTGGTTAAATTCTGGTGCGATCGCCCAACTTCACCCCATTCCATCACGCCCGCGTGGCTTCACGAGGCTTAGCTTTGTTGACCTTCAACTGTCGCCCCATCCACTCTGCGCCATCCAACTCGGAGATAGCGGTATCCTCGTGCGCGTCTTCTTCTAGCTCAACAAAGGCAAAGCCACGCATTCTTCCGGTTTCACGATCCATAGGCAGAGCGACACGCTTAACCGCACCGTATTCAGCAAACACTTCGGTTAAGTCGTCGGCAGTCGCCCGGTACGACAAATTTCCAACGTAAATAGTCATAGGAAGCTAGTGAGTAAGCAAACAAGGAGGCTAGCCCTAATCGCCAACCTCTATGTTTGAGTTATCACATTCAACCCGGGCAATTCTGAAAAATCTGATACGAATGAGGCGTGAACTAGTCGATCGAAATGGATTGGGGTCCACTGCTTTTGCCGTTATGAATTTCGGTAGTTGTGGAAAATGATGGGGTTCCAGTTTGTTTATCGAGCCAGCTTTTAACCGGGTCATCTGCCATATTCAAACGAAAAATGCCAGAGAAAAAGCCACCTAAAAAGGCGATCGGCTGTTGAGATAGTTCTTTCAGGACGGGGGTTAGCTCATCAAGAAACACAGGATTACTCCTTATAAAATAATGAATGGGATGTATAGGAGATCGTAACGCGTCTAGGTTTTTCGTAGGGGGTTAGCTTTAGCGTAATTCAATAGAAGCGTTGCTGCTGCTGAGGTTCACCCCGTTCAACCCAACTTAATAGGTGTCAGCGATCGCGCGTCAGTACAAATGAATTGTATAGTGGTGAGAAAGCTGTTCAGCGAGCGAAAGAATGCTGGATCTCACCAAAATTGCAGAGCAAATGCAGGACATCAGCCAACATCTGACGCAAGAGGCTTCTGCAACTCGGCAACGGTTGGAATTGGCAGAAGCGTTGTTAAGTAAAGCCTTTCGTCGTCAGGATGAGTTGGTAGAGTTGAAGCAGGTATGGCGCGATCGCCTCAATTTTACTGCTGCCGAACCGATTGAGCCGCTCAACCTGCGGATGAGTATTTCTGCTCCCCCTGCTGCTCATACCGTTATTGCTACCGATGGCTCCCAAATCGCACCCAGCCATCACGAAATCGCCTACTGCTATTTGATCAACGTCGGTCGCATTGCTCTTTACTACGGACAAGACCGCTTCCCGTTGCTTGATAGCTTACCGGAAGTCTTTTACCGTCCCGAAGACTTGTACGTTTCTCGCCAATGGGGCATTTCCACTGAGGAGTGGATGGGCTATCGACGTGCCGTGTCTGAGGCAGTCGTGTTGGCAGAGTTGGGAGAGAGGATAGGAGGTGAGGGAGGTAAAGGAAATACGGTGGGTAGGGCAGGTGGGGAAGAAAATCATAGTCCTTCCTCATCCTCATCTCCCCCATTCCCCTCTCTCGCCCTGGTCGATGGTTCGCTGATCTACTGGTTTCTGGAATCTCTGCCGTTTGAAGCCCGCGATCGCATCCTCGCCCCTATTTTGGAAGCCTGGGATCAACTACGCCAGGCTGAGATTCCCCTGGCAGGTTATCTCAGCGCCTCCCGCAGTGGGGAAGCCCTCAACTTCTTGCGATTACAAGCTTGCCCTTACGAAACGCCCGATTGTGCAAGTCGTTGTGTGAATCAAACTAGCGATCGCTTTCCCTGTCAGGTCTTGGAACCGTTGAAAGATAGCAAATTGTGGGCAGTACGACTAGAACCAGGACAGCGCAGCCCACTCTGGCGCAGTTCTGCCAATATTCTGGATTTGTACGGCGAACAACGGGTTTATTTTTGCTATGTGAATGTGGGTACAGAGGTTGCCAGAGTCGAGTTTCCGGAGTGGGTGGTGCAGAATCAGGCGATGTTAGATTCTGCTTTGAGCCTGATCATCGCGCAGGTGCAAAAGGGCTATGGTTATCCGGTGGCACTGGCAGAAGCCCATAACCAGGCGGTGGTGAGAGGTGGCGATCGCACGCGCTTTTTTGCCCTGCTCGAACAAGAAATGATCCGCGCTGGGCTACAAAATGTCGGCGTGTCTTACAAAGAAGCCCGCAAGCGAGGCAGCATCGCTTAATTTAAGTAAAGTTCCTATGCTTCACCATCTCTAGCCAGGTTAAAATTTCCCGATTCACTCGTTCAGGATGCTCATCGTGGGGGCAGTGTCCCGCATCCTCAATCTCAATCAGCTTCAGATTGGGATTGTATTTGAGAAACAACCGTGCCAGTTTCGGCGGCACCATTTTGTCCTTCAAGCCCCAGAACAGCAGCATGGGAATCTGGAGATAGGGTAGCACATCTTTTGCCGCGTAACTAACTCCTGATCGCGTCTTACCATTCACCATTGCTCGCAGTGTTCTTGCCGCTCCCCGTTCATAAGCAGGGCTAGAGAAAATTTCGATCAACTCATCGGTAATCGCAGTAGGTGTAGCATAAGCCTGCTTTGCCCAGGCTCGTAACACCGCAGGTTGCCGAACTAACCAAAACACCAGGTTGAAAATGGGCGGGAGAGTCAACAGCCACTTAACTGTGCTCAAAGCGGGCTTAGAAATGGGATTCAGCAGAGACAGCGATCGCGAAACCCACGCCGGATTCTCCAATACCGAAGAGTCGGGCAAGTTTAGCATCACTACACCACACACCATATCAGGGTGAGCCGCCGCCGCCGCCAGACAAATCAAAGATCCAATCGAATTCCCCACCAAAACTACAGGCTGCCGCACAAACGTTCGCCAAAAGTCATACACCTGCTCCACCCAAAATTCGACACCATACGGAGCAGATACTTTTTCAGATGCACCAAAGCCCAGCATATCCAGAGCGTAAACGGTATGATGTTGCCCCAGTTCCGGCAAATTCTGCCGCCAATGCCCAATTGATGCGCCAAACCCATGCAGTAAGATCAGGGGAGCCGAACTTTCGCCATCCACAGCTCGAAGATAGGTATAGCGAGTCTTCCATCCGCGCCAAACCCAATCGCGTTGATGCCCTATGCGGTGATGCCATGCTGGAGACGTGATCACGAACCCCTCAAACTCAACTTTGTTCAAAAAGTGTTACAGACATATCCCTTATTCTAATCATGATCAATCGCCGTCATAGACCTCTATTTGCCCAACACTCACCTCGCCCAGAAGGCTTTAACTTGGAATTTCATTAACAATCTGGTAGGGGTGGGATTGAAAATAGGTAAAATATCACGTACGGTAATGCCTCTAGAAAGATAAGATAAATCCGTGGTTTTTTGACAATTCGTAACTTCATCCATAGCTATACTGGATTTCTGATTCAACTTAGGCTAAAACACTGCTATGGGCTAGGTGAACGCTGTCAACCTTTAATTGTTTTATAAGCACTGCCTGTGACTGGAAGTAATAGACCAATACCAATCCGCGACATCCCAATCATCAACGAACGCATTCGCTTTCCAAAAATTCGAGTTATTGACTCTGATAACTCTCAATTGGGGATCATGACTCCTAGAGAGGCTCTACAACTGGCAGAGGAAAAAGAGCTGGATCTGGTTCTAGTTACCGATAAAGCAGATCCTCCCGTTTGTCGAATTATCGACTACGGCAAATTTAAGTTTGAGCAAGAAAAGAAAGCGAAAGAAGCCAAGAAAAAGCAGCACACCGTTGAAGTCAAAGAAGTGAAGATGCGCTACAAAATTGAGAAGCATGACTACGATGTGCGGCTCAATCAGGCAAAGCGCTTCCTGCAAGACGGGGACAAAGTCAAAGCAACGGTGATGTTCCGTGGGCGGGAGATTCAGCACAGTGACATGGCAAAAGACTTACTGACTCGTTTAGCCACCGACCTGCAAGAGTTTGCCGAAGTGCAGCAGTTTCCCAAGCAGGAAGGGCGCAATATGATGATGCTTTTGGCTCCGAAGAAGTAGGATCCTTAAACCGCGTTCAACTTGCAACTGGAGGGTGCTTCAAGGAAAGGCTGCGGGTTTAGACATAGACAAAGGTCTGATGCAAATTTCTGCAACAATTTGAGGCTCTCTATCTACAATGAAATCCATTCAGGGCACTTTAGTGAAGGGTTATCTATGAGGTGATCCCGCTAAACCACCGTATCGATGGAGTAAGCACGAACGCTGAATGGGACTGATTGACCAATGGGTCGTCAAAAGTAAGTGGGGGCATCAGATTTTGCGATGGGTAAATCTCCGTTCGGAAGAAGCCGAGCGGACGTTTCTCATGTTTGCGTTTTATGCCACTACTTCCATTGGATTGGTGTGGCTAGAAGCCATTACGGCTGATCTGTTTCTGACACAGTTCAGAGCTGAAGGATTACCCTGGATTTACATTGCCAGTGCTGGAATTGGGTCTGGACTAAGCTTTTTGTATTCACAGCTTCAACGAATTTTACCGTTGCGGCGCGTAATTGTAATTATTGCCTTGTTGATGGCATCACCGTTGATGTTGTTTTGGTTGGGGTTGGCAGGAGGGGCTATCTTCCCGTTTGATTGGCGGATTAGCCTGGCGGGAATTACGGTTTTTTTGATGCGTCTCTGGATCGAAGCCGTCAATGTTCTGAATGACCTCAATACATCGATTACGGCAAATCAGCTTTTCAATATTCGGGAAATCAAACGCACCTACCCTCTGATTAGCAGCGGGATTCTGGTGGCGGATGTGATTAGTGGTTTCTCGCTGGGATTGTTGATTCCACTGGTGGGACTCAACAATGTAGTGCTGCTGTCGTGTGTGATGATGGCGATCGGAGCAGCGATCCTGTTTTACCTCTGCCAAGCCTATCAGCAAGCATTTCCAGATTTCTATCGAAGACGGGTAGACGCTGAAGAACGTCCCTCTGATTACTCTACCAATCGCCCACTTCAGGGACCGTTGCGCCGCTACGTAATTTTGCTGTTTATGTTTTTTATCCTGGCACAGGTGTTGCTGTTGCTGGTAGATTTTCGCTTCCAGGATGCACTAGAACGCCAGTTTGGCAGTTTTGAAGGGCAAATTGCTGCATTCTTGGGAATCTTCAATGGCATCTTAGGGATTTTTGAAGTTGCGACCCAGTGGTTAGCTTCAAGCCGTTTGATTGAGCGGATAGGCGTATTTGCAGCATCGGTTTTGCTACCCGGGGGAATTGCGATTCTCAGTGCTTTATCTATTTCCAGTCTGGCTTGGAAAACTCCGTTAATTAGTAGTTTGGAATGGACATTACCGCTTTTTCTGGTGCTGGTGCTGCTGAAGTTTTACGACGAATTGCTGCATTACACGTTGTTTGCGAGTGTTAGCCCCGTTTTATTTCAACCGATTCCTGACAGTTCTCGTAGCAATATTCAAGCGGTTGTGCGAGGGATCGCTGAACCCATCTCTACTGGGGTAACGGGAGTTGTCCTGCTTCTAATGAGTTGGTTGTTGAAGGATGACTCTTTAGATTGGCTGTTCCCAGCGATTTTGGTGTTGTCGCTGGTGTGGATACTGGTGATCTTGATGCTGCGGGCGAAGTACGTGAACCTGCTGGTCATCAGTGCCGAACGGGGACAGTTAAACCGGGATGTGGATGAACTGGAACTGAAGCGCTGGGTGATGGAAACGTTGGATAAGCCTGGACCGGAAGACCGCAAGGAGTCGTGTATTGATTTGCTAAGCAAGGTTGATCCGAAGAGTGCGAGTGAGGTTTTGGCACCTCATTTATCTAACTTTTCGCCGAAGTTGCAACAGAAGAGTTTGGAGGCGATGCTTCTGTATCCAAATCCGGCATATTTGGACTATGTGAAGACGTTGGTTGAACAATCGCCGCCGCCTAGTGTTTTGGCTGTGGCGTTGAGGTTTGTGTGGTTGACGGAGGAAACACCAGAGATTCGGCAGTTGCGTCCTTATTTAAGAGCGGAGGTTGATCCGGTGGTGCGGGGAACGGCGGCATCGCTGATGATGCGGCGGGGAAATGCTAACCAGAAGGCGGAGGCAACCCAGACTTTGCGGCAGATGCTGACGAATAAGTCGGAGAGGGAGCGGATGATGGGGTGTCGGGCGTTGGGGGAGGCAGCCTATTTACAAGCTTTGCGAATTTATATTCCAGATTTGTTGCAGGATGAGTCGTTACGAGTGCGGCGGGCAATTTTGGACGCGATCGCGGCGACCCATTTTGAAGAGTACTATCCATCATTATTGCGAGGCTTGCATTACAAATCGACCCGTGAAGCGGCAATGAAAGCCTTAGTGCGTCTGGATAATGAGGCAATTCCAATGTTGGTGGAAGTGGCAGAAGATGTCCAAAAGCCTGATGCGGTGCGGCTCTATGCCTGGCAAGCCGTGGGGATGATTGGTAGTATTGAGGCATTGGATGCGTTGATCTCCCACCTCAAAATTGCCTGGGGGATTGATCGCCGTAACATTTTGCGAATTTTGCTGGAAATGCCGGGTGAAGTCGGGATTGAGACGGTGCTGGATCAGATTGGGCGGAGTGGTGTTGAGCAACTGATCGATCAGGAACTGATGTTTATTGGGCAACTGTATGCAGCGTTGCTGGATCTACCACCGGAGCGAGTGCGGTTGCAAGAGGCGGATTTATTGCGGCGATCGCTCCAGGCGTTGCAACTTGATGCTCAAGAACGAATCTTTATGCTGATGCAGTTTCTCTACCCAATTGGCGCAATTAAAGCGGCGGCGTTTAATCTTCAGTCCAATTCCCGTAGTAGCATGGCACGAGGCTTAGAGATTTTAGATAACACTTTGGATATTCCCAGCAAACGAGCGTTATTGACGTTGTTGGACCGCAATTCAGACCTGGAGAAAGTGAACGAGCTTTCTGAGATTGTCACCTATGAGCCACTGTCGCCCAGCGATCGCCTGCGTCGATTGTTAGAACTGCGGCATTTCTTATCTGATTGGACGGTTGCTTGCTGTTTCCATCTGGCGCGGCAAGCCCGTTGGGGACTAACTGCCGAGCAGACAATCTCGTGTTTGCGGCATCCTAAAGGGTTTGTACGGGAGGCTGTCTTGTCCTATCTGTGGATGGCATCCCCACGGGCAATGGAGAAACTGCTGCCAATGCTGAGAAAAGATCCAGATCGGCTTGTGTTAGCTCAAGTGCAAAAGATGATAAAGGAACTGGAGCAGAAGCCAAAACCTGTAGAAAAACCTGCCCATTCAAGTGCAAAACGGCTAAATTCTTCAAATAAACCTGGATTTGAAACAATTTAATTTAACGATGCCCGCCTAAATTGGGAATTCTGGAGATAATGGCTTTAATGTGACGGCTACTTGACCTTAAAGTCTAACAAAGACCGTCGTGCTGACAACGCCTCTATGCTCTCTAGTTTTGAACGCCTACTATTTATTCGCGAAGTCCCTATCTTTAAAGAGTTACGGGATGAATTTTTGGTTAGGCTGGCTTCAGTCATGGATGAGTTAGCGTTTCCAACGAATCACACCATTTTCACAAAGGGGCAAGAAGGGCGATCGCTTTACATCGTGGTATCCGGTAAAGTGAGAGTCCACATTGAAGATCAAGAACTTGTCCAGCTTGACCAGGGCGCTTGCTTTGGAGAGATGTCCTTGTTTGATGCAGAACCGCGGTCTGCTTCTGTAACCACGATGGCACCTTCGGAATGCTTGATTTTGACACAGCAACAGCTTTATGAAGCGATTGAGGAAACACCTGGAATTGCTGTGAATGTTATCCGGATGCTATCTCGACGCATTCGAGAACTAAATCAAAAGATGAATGCTATGCAGCACACGGTTGGTGCACCACCACCACCCACTCGCCTTTATAAACCTGTGCAATTACGTTGAGATTTGCAGGCTTGAAACACTTTCTCCCTGTTCTCGCGTTGTTCAGGCGGCAGAAGCTTCCAACCAATCAAAAATTCGATCCAGGTCTTCTAGAGTAATTAATCCATATTGCCAGAGAACTATTGGTAGCTGGTTTGCCGTAGAATCACCGTGCCGAAGCGCGATCGCGATCGCAGTATCTGAAATCGCCAACTCATCCTTCAAAAATTGAATCAACCGAGCATTCACTGGTTCTCCTTGATAAACTTGCATCGCTTTCATTAATCTGACACTTTTTGTAAAGTTTTGCAACAAACTCTCAGAAATCTAAATCGTTAAATTAGCGTAACCGAATCTAAGCAGTTGAGAACGTTACATTTTTATAACGAAACCCGGCAGAGCAGTATTTTTATCAGAAAGCTGGTAAGAGTTTATGCACACCCATTTTCCCAAAGGGTCCTATTGCTGTTAGACGCAGCCCTCACTCATTACTTTGCTCTAGGCAGCCAAAAGCAAAACGGGAGCATGTCAGTTTTGCAAGTCTCTGCATTCGCCCTCATCCCCCAACCCCTTTTCCCAAACTTGGGAGA
>JACYLN010000035.1 GCA_015272515.1 Leptolyngbyaceae cyanobacterium C42_A2020_001
ATCTCTGCATTTTACGCCGCAGAGTGGCGGGGAATTGACCCGCAGAGATTAAAAGAAATCTTGGATTGGACAGGTGGGCAACCATTTTTGACTCAAAAGTTATGTTGGATTATTACCACTTCTGGAGAAGGAGTTGCGGCTGGTGAAGAAGCCCAAAAAGTTGAAGAACTGGTACGATCGCGCCTGATTCAAAACTGGGAAGCTCAAGATGAACCGGAACATCTACGAACAATTCGCGATCGCTTGCTGAGAAACTCTCGTCGCAGTCAAAGTTTACTCAAACTCTATCAACAGATTTTACGACGTGGAAAAATTCCTGCCCACAATTTACCACAGTACCTGGAATTACGCCTGTCTGGTCTCATCGTCAAGCAGGAGGGAAATTTTATTGCCTTCAACCGCATCTATCAAATGGTTTTTGATCAGCGTTGGATTAATCAAGCCCTGCAAGAGTTGCAACCTAAACCCACGACCCCACCCCGCTGGAATGTGGTTGCCGTTGGGTTAGCCGTTAGTATGGGCTTGGTGGGTCTGAGATCGCTGGGATTCTTACAGCAGTGGGAACTGAAAGCATTTGATCAATTAATGGTGTTACGTCCTGATGAGGGGCCGGACAAACGGTTATTTTTAGTGACGATTACGGAACGGGATGTGCAATCTCAGCCAGATGCCGAACGCGGAGTCATGTCTTTGTCGGATCAATCACTCAATCGTCTGCTGACCAAACTGGAGCAGGCTCAACCCCGTGCCATCGGCTTAGACATCTACCGAGATTACTCTGTCAAATCAGAGTTGACCCAACTGACGAAACAAATGCAGCGCAGCGATCGCCTCGTTGCAATTTGTCATTACGGCGATCCAGGCGTGCCCCCCCTCCCGAAGTAAAACCTCACGCTCAGGGATTTAACAATGTGCTGCTTGATTCTGATCGCGTACTGCGTCGTCATTTATTAGCCGTTAGCGCCGCCTCGCCCTGTGAAAACAAGTTCGCCTTTAATCTTCAGCTTGCCCTGCGTTATTTGGAACATGAGGGAATTCTGATTCAGGCAACACCAGATGATTATCTGCAATTGGGTTCTGTTGTGTTTAAAGCAATTGAACCCAACACCAGCGCCTACCATCACCTCAACGCCGATGGGCATCAAGTCATGCTCAATTATCGAGACACGCGGCAAGTGGCAGAAACAGCAAGCCTTCAAGCGGTGTTGAGAAACGATTTTGACACATCCATTTTGCGAAATCGCATCGTCTTAATTGGCACTACTGACCAAAGTTTTGGAGACACAAACTGGCATACCCCTTACAGTACAAATCAAGAGACCATTCAAACTATTGCTGGAGTGGAAGTTCAGGCACACATGGTCAGTCAAATTCTGAGCGCCGTGTTAGACCAGCGTCCTCTTATCAGGTGGTTGCCCACATCGTTGGAAGTTCTCTGGATTACAGCATGGGCGATCGCGGGAGGTTTACTGGCATACAGTTTGCGATCGCTGCCGCGCTGGCTTCTAGCCAGCGGAATTGTGGTGATGCTTCTCTATGGTAGCTGTCTGATCGTGTTAACCGCTGCCGGAGGGTGGTTACCGTTGGTGCCATCCGCGATCGCCTTCCTGACGAGTGGCAGTACGGTCATGATCCTGCCTCAACTCAAACCAACCTGGTCAGGTGAACTCGAATAAGCATGGATTTTCCCCATTTCCACTCCTCAATCACCCATTAACCCTATCCCCTATCCTCCATTTCCTTGTATAGCCTCTCCATTCCACCCAAAAGAGTTAACCAAACCGTTACAGCAACCCAGTGAATGAACGTGACTAACAGCAGAGAATACGTGAGCCAGTAAACAAGCGTGCAGGCAACCCCCAATAATCCAGCCAGAGTGAGAAATGCAGGCTGGAAAAAGGTAGGGTCCCCACGTTTGAAAAACGTTTTGGCATTGAATGGATGATAGGCAATAAATAATACCAGGCTGACGATCGCCCACATTGCCCAAGCTTGATAGGTGATAGCAGCACGAGGAGCAGGCAGCAGCAGCACCCGAAACACAAATTCTTCCAACAAAGCAGGCATGAACAACAATCGTGCCGTCAGCAGCCCATAACGCCACCAGGAAGCTTTCCAGGGGTTGAATTTGAGAAAACCTTGAGCATAGCCGAACGGTAAGGCGATCGCGCCGTACCCCAACAGAGTTCCCATCGCAACGCTCCACTCCGCCATAGTGGGAACATTCACTGCGCCCAAAATACGAGTGAACAAAATTGTAACCAGGGGAATGGAAGTACCGGGAATAGTCCACAACCCAAAGGGGCGAGTAGGAGCGATGGGTAAAATATCTGGATCGTTCCCGCCCACCTGATTCGTTCGTAAAAACCAGAGTTGTGCGCCATGGCGCAGAAACAATGCACTCAATTCATCTTGCGTCTGTCGGGGTAAAATCGTGCGCCAACTTTGCAAAGCGGTAATCACATTCTCGTTGCCATTGGCAGCAACCCGGACAAACTGACGGCGATCGATCTGAGTTCCCGCCAGAACAGTTGCATTTGTCTTCCAGTCCTGCCGCACAATACCAAACGGTGCCAGTTCATTTTCCAGCGCATTCCCCAGAGCAATCAGCCGTTCAAACCGCTTAACAGTGGGATCGGTTGGGTGAGACGACCACCACTGCTGAATAGCTGGGCTGGATTCGACCTGCTGGCGAATGGATTGAATGGTTAGAAACAATGCCTGGTTAGAATCTTGCACACAGGAGGTGGCAGCGGTAACGCTGGCAATCCCCGTTCCATCCCCAGTGCGATAGCGATCGCTGATAATTCGGAGTTGTCGCGTCAATTCGGATAATGGCGACAGTTTATTTCCACCAAAATCATAGTCTTCCAGAACATCTAGCTTAATCAGAACATCTGCCACAGGACGAGTTCCCAACCATCCTCGTTGCAGGTTGCCCATGTAATTTCCCCAGGAGTGTTCCCCCGAAATTACACCTTCTATGTTGTTGGCATAAACCTGGTGGTAGCGCACCTGTAATTGAAGTTCGTTTGTGAATGGATCTCGAATGACATCTGCTAAACCATAGGAAAAATGCCCAGTCACGGTGCCCATCGCAGAACCTTCACCCCCTTTGCCACCCCTACCTCCAAACAAGTGCATCACCAGTGCCAAATCATCTTCTTTCCAGGATGCGATCGCATCCTCTGAAGCTTGTGCCTGAAGATTGATCAGAAGGGTTTGTAAGGTTCCTTTGCGGTGTTCTGTATCACGCCAATTCTGATGATTGATATAGTCTAATGCTTGCCCTTCATTTAGCAAAACTTGCTGTGGCTTGAGTTGAAACAGCGATCGCGGCTGAATGGCTTGCACGGTGAAAAGTCCCGTTTGATCTTGAGCACCGTAGAGATACCAGCCCGCATCCCCTGCTAGAGATTTTTCCAGTTCGCGAGGAGTGGAAGCATACACCCCGTTTCCATCCATCGGTTGTTGCGGAATACGCACTGTTTCTTGCGCTCCATCAAATTGCCCAGTTGCAGGATTGTAATGCTGCACTCGAAACAATTCACTGGGGCAGGGACGCGCACCCGGACACGCTTTAGGACTGAATTTGGTTGGAGCATCCCCAACAGCACCCAGAATTTTTACCAGTGTGTAGTAGCGTCCGGTGTCTAACAATGGTTCAGTGGCAATCTGTAGTTTTCTGCTGCCATCGGATTGTTGGATCAGCGTCGCATCGGCGAGCGTTACGGTGACATCATCTTTGGGTCTGGCTCCCGCGATCGCCTGTAATGGTCCCACGTGCGATCGCCCGTTTAAGCGATCGGCGTACAGGTCAGCTTTAGTACGGCGTAGTTGATTCACAAGCGGATCAAATTTAACATCCCGCGTGCCAATCGCCACATCTCGCTGCACAGCCGCATCCTGGCTCCATTCCAGGCGCACCTGCTTCCCAAGCAAATCGGCGGACTCCGGTGGAGCATGGGTCACTTCCATCCACACCCAGTCTGTTTTACCCTGCTGCTGAGGGGTAGGCAACACTAACCGACCGACCCAGGGGGCAATGGGTCGATAGCGATCGACGGGTAGGGTTTGCTGAATTGGGTAAAACTCCGGTTGGTTAAACGGTGCTCTGCCTGTGATGGCGTAGTGCGATTCCAGCGCATTACCAGGAGTCAGGCTCCACAATAAGATAACAAAGACAATACCAACCCTCAGACTGATGCGAACCAACCGCGTGTTGTGTTTCCAGGTAAAGTGGCGACTCCAGAAAGAAGGTGCAGGGTCTTGAGATTGATTCATCTGGTTATTGCGTTCCTACCCCATCAGTCAAGTCTTTCTACCGGTACTTGTTAATAATCAATTTCTTTGAAAAAGTTTTTCTGTAGATTGGTGTTTCTCAGTACCATGATGCCCATAATAATTGATTAGTCAAGCGAATAGTTGGTTGTCTTTTCCGACATCTAGCAACGTAAGCAGACGGGTGCAGGTGGGGAGTGTGTCACCTTTGCGCGTCTTCACCCTAAATTCCTCTTTATTCTCTAGGAAAATATGCTGGAACTGGTTACAAACCTTTTGTCGCCGAGCGAATACATTCCCCACGGACATTGCTATCTCTGGCAGACTCCGTTGGTATGGCTGCACTTAACTAGCGATGCATTCATTGCGATCGCTTACTTTTCTATACCAGCCATGTTGATTTACTTTGTGCGGAAGCGATCTGACGTTCCGTTTTCTAAAGTATTCATACTATTTGGGGCATTTATTGTTCTATG
>JACYLN010000056.1 GCA_015272515.1 Leptolyngbyaceae cyanobacterium C42_A2020_001
CCATTCCTCAGTGTCCGCTAAGTCCACTCTGTCAGATTAAGTCTCAGCTATTACATCTTACTCACCAAGCTTTCTGGATTGCTGAAAAACTGGCTCCCAAACCTTGCTAGCAATGCTGGTCCACCCAGCGCAAAACACAACCCTATAATTGTTGAAAGAGAACTCATGCGGCTCGGTTTTTAGACGGACTACAATGCAACGCTAATGATAAACCTGCGCGATCACTTAAGCCCAGTGGCTTATAGCCTAAAGCATGGGCCGCACGATCGCCAAACAGACACACTAGAATTGCCGGATAATCTTGAGATGAGAGGTGAGGAGCGATGATTTCACGGGTGTAGGTGATGTCGTTCGCAGCACAATCGAACTGGGTGCAGCCTGCCATTGCCATCGCATATCCTTCTCCAGCATTTTTTCTAAGGTGTGAGCAAATCCATTTTGTTGAATATAGACTGCACGATACAGCGCCGTTAAAACGGCTTCACGTACCTTTTGAGCAGAGGGCACCTCACTCGTCCATAAAACTCCACTCAGCCAACCCCTCTTGAGGCTTTGTTGAGTTTCAAAACGAAAACTAAATTCACTGGTATAACGATTTGCCCATCCCCCCATTTGATCATCAACCACTACCAATCCCAGCTTGAACTGACCCGAAACATCCTCAAATTGATCGATGACTTCTGAAATTGCTCTTGCTGCCACAGCATCTGCCTCTATCGCTAGCAAAGCATCGAGTAGTCCAGCGATGTGATCTTTGCCCATTGGGTTCATGACCACCAAGGGTGGCACCTCAAGATCAAAACCATCGGTGTTGATGATTGTTTCAAGGTAGGTGCGAAAGCGCTCTTGACCCCGTGGAATGGTGTAGAGATCACGTTGAAGCTGCAATAGTGGCACAAGTTCAATTTTCATAACGCAGCGATTCCAAGTGGCTTTAGACGCTACTGAATAGGCAACAGCAGAAAGAGTTCCTTTTGACTTTTGTAGAACTTGATGCGGGGTCGGTCTGGATCAACACGCCCCTGATAAGTTTGACTCAATGCCGAGAAGACTTGGATTTCCATTCATGACTTTTGTCATATGCAGGTTCACGGTTGGAGATACTGCTTTGCCCAAGGTGCGGCTTGGGTGCGATCGCGCATCCCCAACCGATTTAAGACTTGGCTGACATAGTTTTTCACCGTCCCTTCTGTTAGATATAACGTTTGAGCAATTTCCCGATTGCTTTTACCCATCGCCAATTCCTGCAAAATCCCCCGTTCGCGCTCTGTCAGGCAGTACTGCTCATCTGATTTTGTGATCGCCGGAGCATTCAGTTGAGCAATGACTTTGGGGGCGATCGTGGGGCCAAGCTGACAATATCCCTGGTGTAGAGTCCGAATGGCAGTAGCCAGTTGCGGGGCAGGCGTACTTTTCAGTAAATAGCCCAACGCCCCTGCTTGCAAAGACTTCCAGATGTAGTCATCTTGATCAAACGTCGTCAGCACTAAAATTCGGATCCAGGGAAAGCGTTGATGAATGTCTTGTGTTGCCCTAACTCCATCACACATAGGCATCCGCACGTCCATCAAAAGCACATCCGGCTGAAGTTGTGCGGCGAGGGAAATAGCTGCCTGTCCATCATTGGCTTGCCCGACAATCTCCAAGTCAGATTCGAGGGCTAAAAGTGCCGCCAGCCCTTGGCGAAATAACGGTTGATCATCTACCAGCAGCAAACGAATCATGATCAAAAGCGGGGGATTGTAATTTGAATCGAGGTGCCCTGATCGACAGCACTCTGAATCTTAAACTGTCCAGTTAGCAATTGCACCCGCTCTTGCATACCGCGCAGTCCGAAGCCGATAGGAGTGGTCGCAGGATTAAACCCAATTCCGTCATCTTGTAGCTTTAAACAAATATCGGTGGGTGTGATCGTGCTACTCAAATTCACCCGCTTAGCCTGAGCATGTTTTTGGACATTGGTCAGCCCTTCTTGGATGATGCAGTAAAGTTGATGACTCTGCTGACTGGTTAATTTGGGAAGTTCAAGGTTGCAATGAACTTGCAATGGCTGATGTTGCCGCATTTGGCTGACTAAGTTGAGCACGGCTTGATTGAGATCAAATTCACCCTGACGTAGGGTTTGGACTGATCGGCGAACGTCTTGCAAACCCTGTTGAGCCAGTTGATGGGCGATCGCGACAGCCGCTTGAGATGCCGTTGGATCGCGCTGAGACAGCCGCTCTGCCAACTCTAGCTGCACATCCAGCGTGGTCAACGAATGCCCCAACGAGTCATGAATTTCTCTGGCAATCCGGGTGCGCTCTAAGGTTGCCGCTTGAATTTCAACTTGCTGTGCCAAGGCTTCTGCCCGTTGCCGACTGTGCAGGACTGCTACGAACACCAAGCCAAACCCAATCGCAAATAAGCTAGCTCCTGCATAATTGATTGCATTCACAACCGTTATGGCTTTTACGTTATAAACGCTGGTATCACCGGATTGAATCTGCGCAATAACGCTAGCAATGCGTTCCGGTAAGATCCAGGCATTGAGCATCGTAGAAGCGATTCCCAGCCCAATCGCTGACAAAACCACGTCTCGACGGGGCAGCAGAAAACAACTTTTCGTCAACAGAAAATACATCAATAGGTCAAACCACAATCGCAAGCTCAATGCCAACAGGAGAAGTGAAATTTCAACTGCAATATAAAGGCGACGTTGCCAAAGCGGGCGATCAACCGGAAACCACCAACTCAAGGCAAAGAACCCACCTACATACAGCCAAAATATCGGCAGCAACTGGGGATGATTGCGAAAGTAGGTGCTGAACAACCCTGAACACAAACAGGCTAATAGCACCAACCACTCCACGTAGCGGGTGGGTTGGCGCAGGGAAACAAAAGGATGTTTAGGCATTGTCATGGTTGCTCATGCTGGAAAGCACACCTTCTTGATTTTGCAGCAAATGAGCGAACCCAACCATGACTTTAGTCATGGAATTAACCTGACTCTGGGCAAGGTTTTCAGCGTCCTTCCCCTCGTACAGTAAAACAGTTCGCATTTTTCTATTGTTCAACTGTTCAGGAGTGAACGTATGAAATCAGCATGGTTCGTTTGGGGTAGCGTTGGCTTGGGACTGCTGGGGGTCAGTGTGAACACTTTCCCAGTACAGGCAGAGCCTGCTCCTGTATTCGCCCCGATTTTGTCTGAAGTGCGGCAACGATTACCCCAAGGACTACAGATGCGCCTACCAGCTACTCTGCCCGATCGCCCGGAACCACTCTATGCCTTTGTGCGATCTAGCCAGCAGGGGTTATTCGCCTATTTGGCGACAGAAGCAGGCTGCAATCAACCCAGTTGTTCCGTTGGTGGAGCCGCTGTTTTTACTGAGGTGGGATTTGCTTCCTGGGAACGCAAACTGGCGAATGCCACACCCATTGAGTTGCCTAACGGGATTCAAGGGCATTACTTGCAACAGGGCAGGGGAGAAGACGCAGATCACTATGTGATTTGGCAGCAGGATGGTTCCAGCTATGTGATTGGCACAGATAATCGTACCACTTCCAAACAAGAGTTAATGCAAATTGCTGCATCTATGGTGAGTGAGCCAGCGATCCGGTAAACTTGACGACCTGTCTGGGGAAGGGGGTGTGGACATATCTTTCTTCCCTACAAATAATACTGAAGTGGTAAAAGGTTTGAACAGTGTTGCGATCTCCTCATCGATTTTTTCGGGATCTAACTCTACCAACTATTTTCAGAAACATGAGCCAGGGAGATGCCAAGCCAGTCTGCCACTGATACACCTCACCGCAACAACACGCCTCAACCAAAAATTTGAAGCAGCCCAACAAAAAGCCGAAGCCGTTTACGCCAATGTGGGAGAGGCTTGAGGTGTGCAAAAGTGGGGTTACACCGGTGCAATCGTCTCCCTCACCCAGAAGTCAGGAGAATACATGCTTGAGCCAGCAGATTGCGCCTATTCCCCAAAAGAGCCTTGCGATTGCCCCAAATGTCTTGGGACAAAACCTGACAACGCATCTCACAATCTCAGCAAACTGCTGATTGATCCACGTCGAAGCACACGTTGCTGCCCCTACACTGTCCGTAGAGCTTCACCCAGACCTAAAACCAGCATAGGGTATTCATCTGCTGGCGGAGCAGGACGATTTTAAGTACGGTTATACTAAAGCCAACTCTTAACACTCGCCTAGCGTATCAGACACTAAATCTGAATCTTCAACCTCCATATCTGGTGTAAGCTCCCAAGTTTCTGCTATTGTTAGGAGCCAGTGGAACACAAAAGCCCGATTCATGAGAACCCTGAGCCTGTTTGAGGAAGATCGCCTGAGCTTGCCGAAAAGCATCGAGCTATCGGCAGAATCATTGCATCACTATGGCTCTTTCTACAAACACTGGGCGATCGCCTTTTCGGGCGGCAAAGATTCCTCTGCCACCGTCACCCTGATTGCCCACCTAATTGAGACCGATCAGATTCCCAGACCAGAGAGTCTCACCATTCTCTATGCAGATACCCGTCAGGAGCTACCGCCGTTACACTTGGCGGCAATGGGGATTCTGAAGGAACTGGAGCGGCGAGGGTTTGAGACCCGCGTGGTCTTGCCGGATCTGGACTACCGCTACTTCGTCTATATGCTAGGTCGGGGGGTACCGCCGCCGTCGAATACGTTCCGCTGGTGTACGCCCAAGCTCAAGGTGATGAGCATGGAACGGGAGCTAGAGGCGCTGCGACAGGAACGGGGCGAAAAGT
>JACYLN010000042.1 GCA_015272515.1 Leptolyngbyaceae cyanobacterium C42_A2020_001
ATCTCTGCATTTTACGCCGCAGAGCGGCGGGGAATTGACCCCCAGAGATTAAACAGATTTAATACTATTTATTCTGATTTGATAGCAGGTTTGACTCCTACAAAAACTCGCTCTGACCTAATTGCGATCTTAGTACAAACGGCGTAAAACGTAATCTGTTAGCTTGGCAAGAGCTTGCCGAGATGAAGAGGGGGGAAGCCCTTCTAGACAGGCTATAGCTTGCTGTGCATGATGTTGAGCTAACTCCCGCGATCGCGCAATTCCTTGACTATCTTTTACTAAAGTTAAGGCTTGCTCTAAATCTCCAGGCTGGGCGAATTCTCGCTCAATCAATACTTCTAAAAACGGCTTTTCCTCCAGCGCATACAGCACTGGAGCGGTTAAATTTCCACTCTTAAGATCTGAGCCAGCAGGTTTGCCGAGTTCTTCCGTTGAACCTGTGAAATCTAAGATATCGTCAACGATTTGAAACGCCAACCCAATATGACGACCATAGCCGTATAGCGATTCTGCTAAAGACTTGGGTACTTCACTGAGTACAGCCGCTGCCTTAGAGCTATTCGCAATCAAACTGGCTGTTTTGTAATAGCTCTTCTCTAAATAAGATTCGATCGACAAATTGCTTGCAAACCGATTGAGTCCTTGCTGAATTTCTCCCTCTGCCAAATCCATAATTACTTGAGAGAGTAATTTTACAACCTCTAGATTGTCTAGGTTTGCCAAATACCAGGAGGATTGGGCAAACAAGAAATCTCCTGCCAGTACAGCAATTCGGTTACCAAAGCTGCTGTGAACCGTAGGCACGCCCCGACGTAACTCTGACTCGTCCACCACATCGTCGTGAACTAAGCTTGCCGTGTGAATCATTTCGGTAATTTCAGCCAACCGACGATGACGAGAAGTAATTTCACCCTGGGGCATGGTTGCTTTTGCAACAAGCAATACGATCGCGGGTCGTACTCGTTTGCCCTTTGCCTCAAACAGGTGTTCGGCTGCTGCATACAGGATGGGATGACGAGCACCAATCAAATTTTTAAGGCTCTCTGCTAGCAGAGTGAGGTCATCTTCGACAGGGGCAAATAGGGATGTAGCTGAAGTCATGGAGTTGCGACTCAGGCAGTAAAGGTTACGAAATCTTAAGCAATCTGTCTCTATTTTAAGGTATCCCTCCTAAGTAAGACAGAAAAATTAATCTAAAAATCTATTGATTAAAACCCTCGCAATGCCTGGGTTGTATGTTAATTTTGAATCAAGCATTTGAAAAACTAAACACGCCTGGTAGCGAAGCAGTCAACTGAGGAAGATTTTCTCGCTGCCCTTAGTCGTGATTATTTGTGTCAATCCTAATCTGATCGCAACAATGCTGTAAGGTCTGTCTCTTGCGGCGATGTGTAAGTTTGGGAGGCGCGGGGATCTTTCCGACAAAGGCAACGGCTGTGGGTGAGCGAAGGGGTTTCTGTATGAAGACTTTTGCTCTATTTAAGGCTATCTAAGGCGTTTGCGTCCTTATTAGTAAGGATGCTGAGTGGGTTGCGAACTTGCAGGGGGCTGTGCGAATCTTCGGTTAAGTGCTGGAGGCGCAGGTTCGCAAGTTAGGCACGGCTTTTTCTATTGCTTATTTTTATTGTTTATTCCGCGATCGCATTACTCCGCCGCCTTATGCATTTCAACGACGCTCCTCTACTAATTACACTCATTGCGACTGCCTATCTGGCAATTGTTTATCTTCTACTAACACTCGCTCAACGCACGAAAAGAGTTCCTCGCCCTCGTGATTAACGCTTGTTTAACAAATTGGCCGAACTTGACGCACTTAAGTTGGGTCATACCAGTTTGTTTGAGGAGACTCAGTTCGAGCAAGCAATTTGCCGCGAGAAATGACGTAACGAACAGTTGCCCGTCGGCGGATTGCGTCGTATCGGTCAATTGCGTCTAACACCATAAAATTGGCCGGTTTACCGATTTCTACGCCATACTGATCATCCGCCAAGTGCAGCGTTTTCGCGCCGTTCCAGGTGACCATATCGTAGCAAGCATCAATTTCAGCCGTACCTGTCATTTGGCAAACGTGCAGTCCCATTGAGGCAACATCCAGCATATTTCCAGTGCCCAGTGAATACCAGGGGTCTTGAATGCAGTCATGCCCAAAGCTGACGTTCATACCCTGTTGCCACAATTCCTTCACACGGGTAACGCCTCGCCGTTTGGGGTAGGTGTCTGTGCGTCCCTGGAGGGTGATGTTGATCAAAGGATTGGCGATGAAATTAACTGCTGTTCGTTGCAAAAAACCTAGCAGCTTAAAGGCGTAGGCATTGTTGTAGGAGCCGAATGCCGTGGTGTGGCTGGCAGTCACTTTGGCACCCATGTCGCTACGAATGGCACAGGCGGCTACGACTTCTAGAAAGCGAGATTGCTCGTCATCAATTTCGTCACAGTGAATGTCAATTAGGCGATCGTACTTCTGAGCCAGTTCAAAAATGCGGTGAACGGATTTGACTCCGTCTTCCCGTGTTAGTTCGTAGTGGGGGATACCACCGACCACATCTGCGCCCATATCCAGGGCTTTCTCCATCAAAATTTCGTTTATGGGATTTCCATAAATACCGTCTTGAGGGAAGGCGACAACTTGCAAGGTGATCCAGTGTTTGACTGCTTCTCGCACTTCCAGCAGGGCTTGTAGGGCAGTGAGACTGGTTTCGCTTACATCTGCGTGGCTGCGAACAAATAGTACTCCTTGCGTTGCCTGAAGTTTGAGTGTTTCGATCGCCCGTAATTTAACGTCTTCTAAAGAAAGGTTTTGTTTGCGCTCCCGCCAAATCTCGATGCCTTCAAACAAAGTGCCACTCTGGTTCCAGCGGGGTTGCCCAACCGTTAAGGCAGAATCCAGGTGAATGTGAGATTCAACAAAGGGCGGGCTAACGAGTTGGCGTTGAATATCAAGCGTGATTTTTGCTGAGGCTTGAATGTTGGGGGCGATCGCTGCGACCACCCCCTTCTCAACCGCAATGTCTGCTTCTACAATCGTTCGGTCGGTTTGCAACAAGCGGCACTGGCGCAGGAGCAAATCGTACATAGTGTTTAAACCTTTACTTCATCCGCAAAGCTTGTCCAGCGCACAAATTCAAACGGTCCCGCTACTGACCCCCAAACGTGGTCATCGGTTTCAGGATCACGACCGCGATCGTGGCTAATAAACTTGTCCGCATCAATCTCAAACTCACTATCCAGATAAGTGGTTTTGCCTTTCCGCACCACCATGCACGCCTTACCTGGTTGCACCCGTCCTCTAAAACCACTTCCTGTCCACTCTACATGCATATTACAGCCAGGGAGCATCTCTAACCGATCAACGGTTAAAGTTGTTAAACGTTTTGGATCCCGCGATGCGCCAAAAAATTCTTCTTCGCCTTTAACAGAGTAATTTTCGATCTCAATGTGTCCATCCTGCGTTATTAGCTTTAACACTCGCAATCGGTAAGGATCGTTCATGCTGTAATCATATGCTTGTTCTACAAATAGGCTAACCCCTGAGAGTAATTCCAGCGGCAATGGGCGCATACAGACGCGGATATGAGCAAAAAAGGGAGGATTTTCAAATGCCTGGGCTTGATTACTGAAATCGGCTGCCATCCAACGAGCCAGGGTTGCAATATCAGTTGAATGAGTCATTTGTCTGGAGAAATCAATTTATCTTAATTCTTTCTATTCTACGCCCCAAGCAACAGAAGACAGCAGAAGGGAAGTGCATGGAATGAGAAGAAGCCAGGATTTAGAAGGATTTTAGATGATTGATTTGAGATTTTAGATTGGAAGCCAGAAGTCAGGGAGTGGGTGAGTGAGTGAAATTTCTCCAACCCATCCATCCACCTATTTTCAATCCTCAATCTCCAATCCTCCAATCACCCATTATCCCTTTCAACCCCTACTCATCTTCTCCTATCTCCCATGCTCGCGATCGCTGGTTCGGCATAACAACACTGGGCAGGGAGCGTAATGAATGACATAGTCTTCGGTGACGCTGAGACGAGTGTTTCGTAAAATGGGGGTGTTGTCTGAGGCGGGACGGTTGCGGCGGGAGGCGCGCATGGCTTGAAGCGGTGAGAGCAGCGATCGCCGGACTGAATCACTCCCCAAAATAATCAGATTAATGTTCAGGTCTTGAGCAACCTGGCAAATAGTGGGACCTGGATCGCCAATTTGCAAGCGAGTTTGGATCGCGACGTCGGGTAGGGCGATCGCTGCCTGGGCGCGCTGCAACATCAATTCTCCCTGTTCCCGCTGAGCATCTTGCAACGATTGGTTGAGTTGCCAGCTAGGAGAGCGCGAAACAAATGGGCTGACGAGATAACTCACATTCAAAGGTGGTTGAATATGCAGCAGCGTCATTTGCTGAATTCCTGCGGCTGCTAATTGCCGGGTAACAGCGATCGCCTGCTGCACCGCTGATGAATTGTCTACCACCAGCAAAACATGGTTAAGGCTGATGCTGGCTGGATTTTCGGAGCGGGTGCGAACTACCAACACGCTACAGGGGGCATAGCGAGCGATCGCCGTAGACACACTGCCCAGCAGTAATTCCCGTACACCACCGATGCCCCGATGCCCTACAGCAATCAGCCCCGCTTGAATGGTTCGAGCACAGTTGAGGATTTCAGTCGCTGGTCGCCCCTGGCGCACTTGCAAGGTCAGGGGAAAATCCTCTGGAAAGTCTAACTTTACCAATTCTGCCAACCCTTCTTCGGTTAACGGAGCCTTTGCCTGCTCTTCCTCTGAAAGGGTTAATACAGATGCAGGCGGAAAATCGGTTACCTCGGTTGCCTGCTTGGGTTGATTTTTGGGGAGATCTTTGGTTGGCTTTTTCCCAAGTCGCATCCCCGGCTTAGAAATGCGTGGCTGCACCGTGAGCACAGTTAGCACAGATGGATGCTCAACTATTGAATCAGACACTGGCAACTCACCCAGTTGATGGCGTAGCAGATCTGCGATCGAACGAACCAACGCCTGAGCCATACGGGCACTGGCGGAACCATCCGTAGCGAGTAGCAGAGGAGGTGATAAAACCGGGGGGAGCGTCTGAGTCATGAACATTTCTGGCTGTGTCCTCAATTTAGCAAAGATTCTTCCTTCCCCCGGTTCTTTTGCGCTAGCGGTTACATTCCGTAAGCAAGAAGCTTTTGTCTTGCTCAAAGACTCTTCATCCATTCCTCGCGGGTACTCCCTACCTATCGATGTAAAGTTGAGTAAGATAGGTCAAACCTCGAAACTTAAGTTATTGATGAAAGTTTTAGTACTTGCTTGGGAATTCCCTCCTCGCATTGTCGGTGGGATAGCTCGGCACGTGGCAGAACTTTATCCAGAACTGGTTAAACGTGGGCACGAAATCCACGTCATCACAGTGGAATTTGGTCAAGCTCCCCGCTACGAAGTGGTGGAAGGCGTTCATGTGCATCGAGTAGAAGTGGCTCCCAGTCATAACTTTTTCCACTGGGTGGCAAACATGAACGAAAGCATGGGTAAACATGGGGGCAAACTGCTGCTGGAGGAAGGCAGATTTGACCTGATTCATGCTCACGATTGGTTGGTAGGAGATGCTGCGATCGCCCTCAAACACACCTTCAAAATCCCCCTGGTTGCCACGATTCATGCAACCGAACACGGGCGCTTCAACGGCATCTACACCGACCAACAGCGCTACGTCAGCAGCAAAGAGGGCACCTTAGCCTACGACGCATGGCGAATCATCGTTTGCACCAACTACATGCGGCTAGAAGTGGAGCGCGCGTTAGGCGTACCCTGGAACAAAATTGACGTAGTTCACAACGGCATTCACCTTGAAAGCAAACAATGTGAACCATTTGATGAACTAACATTTCGGCGCAGTTTTGCAGCTGATCACGAAAAGATCGTCTACTACGTGGGTCGTATGACCTACGAAAAAGGGTTGACCGTTCTTCTGAGTGCTGTTCCTAAAGTGTTGCGGGAGATGGATGGTAACGTTAAGTTTGTGCTAATTGGAACGGGCAAAGTAGACGAATTTAAGCGCTTTGCCGGCGAGATCGGAGTTTGGGATCACTGCTACTTCACTGGGTTTATGTCTGATGAGGACTTAAACAAGTTTCGGGTAATTGCAGACTGTGCCGTATTTCCCAGTTTGTATGAACCCTTTGGGATTGTAGTGCTAGAAAACTTCGCGGCGCGTGTTCCAGTTGTTGTTTCAGATACGGGCGGTTTCCCAGAAATTGTGCGTCACACAAAAACGGGCATTGTCACCTGGACGAATAACTCCGACTCGCTTGCCTGGGGGATTTTAGAAGTGCTTAAAAATCCAGATTATGCCCTGTGGCTGGTTGAAAATGCTTACGAAGATTTGGAGCGACGGTTTAGTTGGTCTAAGTTGGCACAACAGACGGAAGCCGTGTATGGCAGGATCTTGCACGAGCGTGCTCAGGTAGTCTGGTAATTCTCTTGCCGTTCTTTGTCAGAATTTAATGCATCAAATACTGGCTCATAACGGCAAAACGGTGTAGAAATAAAGGAGCAACTGATTTTAATCGATAAAAATATTGTTCAGTTGTTGATATGGTTGTTGAGAGGAGTTGACTAAATGAACATGCGAATTCTGTCAGTGATTGGCGTTGCTGGAATGATGGCAGCTACTTCTCTGCCCGCAGCAGCGGTTCCTAAGGCGGTTACCCCCGTTCTTCCCCGTGAGTCGTTTGTTGGCACTGAATCCCATACACTGCCTACCCCCCCTGTCCACCCTGCCCTGTTCACCCTGCCTATCGATGTACAGGTTGCTAAGGATGATAGCCTTGCTGACAACCCCATTACCGATAAGTACGGCATTGGTAGCGACATCAAAGTTTGGGCTGAAGATATCAGAAAGTGCCTGTATGCTCGCCCTGTGCTGGTGCGTGTTGCTGGTAAAGACTCTGTTCCTTTCGTCATTAACGGCGACAAGGGCTTGATCAAACTGAAGGGTACTAAAGCAGTTTGCTCGATCTACTAAGTTTGATCGACTAAATTGATCGCCTAGCCAAATGGTTAGTCTGTAAGAGAGCCTCTTGCGGTGGGTTTCAAGATTTGCTTGAGCCACAAACGCAAGAGGTTTTCTCTATGAAGAGGGTAAAAGAACGCAGGTATGGTGATAAGAGGTAGGATGAACGAGGGATTGCGATCGCCCAATTCTGCCGGAGGGAGCACTCATGGAACGGCTGGAGAAAGTTTGTTGGCTGCGGGAGAACACGATCTTTGGCTCTTTATCTGATGGGGTGCTGGCAGCGATCGCAGATGCCATTCAGGAGCAAGTCATTGCAGAGAATCGCCGTATTGTTCTGGAAGATACCCATCCAACTGGTCTCTACATTCTCAAGGCAGGGCGGCTAGAAAGCTATCGCACCAGCCAAACAACCACCGCTCAGGCAGTGGGTTTATTACCCGGTGCCGTGTTTCACCTGAAAGAATTGTTGCTGGATCAGGTGGCGGAGCAAACGGTGATCACGCTATCAGAATGTACGTTGTGGCTGATCCCGCGAGAGGCATTTCTGTCATTAGTGCAGCAGCATCCTGAAATCTCTCAAACGTTTTCGCGGCAACTTGCGACGGAACTGAGTCAGATTTCAACCCAACTGGCATACGAACGGGAACGCCAAACGGCTCTGCGTCCTTACCTGGTGCCGAAAGTGAAGCGAGGCATTGTGGGAACCAGTCGTTATGCGGTGCGGCAACGGCAGGAAATTCGCAAAGCTCAGGGCGATCGCGGTTCGGTGCTGATTTTTGGCGAACCAGGTTTGAGTAAAGACAATGTGGCGGCGTTGATTCATTTTGGGTCGAGCGATCGCCATGAGCCGATGATCAAAATTAACTGTGAAACCTTGCAAGCAAGCGGGGCCGAGTTATTTGGACGCGCAGGTGGCAAACCTGGACTGTTGGAATGGGTGGGCAGAGGTAGCGTACTACTCAACAATCTGCAAGATCTGAATCCAGCGTTGCTCGACAAGCTTGTAACACTGCTCAAAACGGGTGAGTACACCCCGGTTGCTCGCGAAGGCGAACCCCTTCCCCAGCCCCGAATCTGTGAAGCCCGAATTTTAATGAACTCTGAGCGCACCTTACCTGCCCTGGAACAAAAAGGGTTGGTCGAGCACATCATCAAGGTGGCTCCATTGCGGGTTCGCAAAGCAGACATTGCCGCGCAAGTTGAGTACTACCTGAGCTTATTTTGTCGGCAGCGGGGCATCCCCAAACCCACCATTACTCCAGAAGCGATCCGGCGACTGCAAGGCTATGATTTTCCGGGCAACCTCACCGAATTAGAAAGCCTGGTGGAACGAGCCGTCATTCAACTCAATGGAGCAAATGAATTAACGGAGGAAGTTTTCTGGGCACCGAGTAATAAGAGTAGGCGCTTCCGCCTGAATCTGCTAAACAGCTATCCGCGGTTGCGGCAGTTTCTTCGCAGTCCCTGGTATCCCGATCGCCTCAACTATGGCATCACCTTTGGTTTATTTGCTGTGGTGGTTGCCGTGTTGATGTTGGGACCGCAAAGTCGCGATCGCAACGTTGCCCTCAATCTATTTTGGGCATGGTGGTGGATGCTAATTTTAGTCGCGTTTCCCTTTGTCGGGCGCTTGTGGTGTGCGGTATGCCCCTTCATGATCTACGGCGAAATCGCGCAAAAAATTTCCCTCTGGCTCTATCCCCGCAAACTATTGCCCTGGCCGCGGCAAGAAGCTGAGAAATGGGGCGGTTGGTTTCTGTTTGGCATGTTTGCCCTAATTTTGCTGTGGGAAGAACTCTGGGATCTGGAAAACACTGCTTACTTATCGGGCTGCCTACTGTTGCTGATCACAGCGGGTGCAGTGATCTTTTCACTGTTGTTTGAACGGCGATTTTGGTGCCGCTACCTTTGCCCCATCGGTGGCATGAATGGGCTGTTCGCCAAGTTATCGATCACAGAACTGCGTGCCCAGCAGGGAATTTGTTCTGCCACCTGCACCACTTATCAATGCTATAAAGGCGGACCGCAGAAAGGCGAAGGGCAAGAAACCAACGGTTGTCCGCTTTATTCCCATCCAGCTCAATTGGAGGATAATCGGGATTGTGTGCTGTGTATGACTTGTCTCAAAGCCTGTCCTCATCGCTCTGTGGAACTGAATCTGCGTCCACCGGGGATCGAGCTATGGACAACGCATACGCCCAGCTATTACGAAGTTTGCCTGCTATTTTTGCTATTTGGAGCCGTGTTTTTGCATCGGTTGCCCGAAATTGAAGCGGAGCTACAAACCGCACTGCATTTAGAAAATTTTGGTTGGCATACGGGTGTGTCTGTGCTGGCGCTGCTCATACCTGGCGCGATCGCTCTCCTTGCCCATTGGTTCATCCGCTTATTGAATCGCACCATCAAGCCCCGTCCTTTCCTGGAACTCGCCTACGGCTACTTGCCCTTAGTTTTGGGAGCGAATTTGGCGCATTACTTGCGATTGGGTTTAACCGAAGCAGGGCGGATTATCCCCGTGACTTTTGCCACGTTTGGCTTGGGTACAGCTAACTTGCCCGTCGCGATCGCTCACCCAGCAGTCATTTCCTTTTTGCAGGCAGTCTGTTTAATTTCTGCTTTTTGGCTCAGCGTTATCTTGACTCAAAAAATTGCTCGTCAGCCTATCGTCAATCTATTGCCGCAGCATTTGGCCATGGCTGGAGTAGGTTCCTTAATCTGGAAAGTGGTTATAGGTTGGTAGGAATTAATCAACTACCTTTAACAAGCCCATTTGTAGACGATTCAACACATTGCTGACCTGCTGCATTTCTTCCGTCGTTAATGGTTCTTCTGCCACCATTGCCCGCAAAAAGAACTTTTCGTCTGCGAGGGTGATCTTGCCAGAATTCAAAATGCGCTTAACAACCTGAGCAATCGTGATCGTATTTAGAGGGCTAATGTACGCGATCATGGCGAATACCTATTATCTGGAGCAAGGATGAACTCTTACAGTTACTAGCTTCGCTGAAGTTACTAAGTGTTTACTCCCTCCGGTTGGATACCTCCCCCTCACCCAAGCGGATGAACTTGAAGTTTTGGTAAAGCCGAGCCGAAGTTTATTAAGCAGCGTTAACCGTTCCGCCATGTTCGCACCATCCACGCTTTAGACTCAAAAGTATTCTTTACTGAAAATGTGCCACCTATGACTGAAACCATCTCCATTCGCGATCGCCAACGGCTTCAACTTGCCCCGCTAACCGTGCCCAACCGTTTACTACTGGGACCGGGACCCTCAAATGCCCATCCTACGGTGCTGCAAGCTATGAGCACAGCCCCTTTGGGACACCTCGATCCAGTGTTTCTTGGCATTATGGATGAAATTCAATCGTTGTTGCGTTACGTCTGGCAAACAGATAATCCCATGACGATTGCCATCAGTGGTACGGGTTCCGCTGCAATGGAAGCCACGATCGCCAATTCGGTTGAATCGGGGGATGTGGTGCTGGTCGGTGTGATGGGCTATTTTGGTCATCGCTTGGTGGATATGGCAGGACGCTATGGCGCGGACGTGCGAACGATTACCAAGCCCTGGGGGCAGGTGTTTTCGCTGGCGGAACTGCGAACTGCTATGGAAACCCATCGTCCGGCGATTCTGGCACTGGTTCATGCAGAAACCTCCACAGGTGCCCGGCAACCACTGGAAGGAGTGGGTGAACTATGCCGGGAATTTGGCTGTTTGTTGCTGGTGGATACGGTTACGAGTTTGGGTGGCGTACCGATTTTTCTGGATGAGTGGGGTGTGGACCTGGCGTATAGCTGTAGCCAAAAAGGGCTGGGCTGTTCACCGGGTGCTTCGCCGTTTACGATGAGTCCGCGAGCGATGGAGAAACTGCAAAATCGCAAAACGAAGGTGGCGAACTGGTATTTGGATGCGGGGTTGCTGGGCAAATATTGGGGCAGCGATCGCGTCTATCACCACACTGCGCCCATTAACCTGTATTACGGATTGCGGGAAGCCTTGCGCCTGGTTGCTGAAGAAGGGCTAGCCGCTTGCTGGCAACGGCATCAAAAGAATGTGGAATATCTCTGGCAACGGCTAGAAGATGTGGGCTTGAGTCTGCACGTCGATCGCGAGTTTCGCCTGCCCACCCTCACAACCGTTTGTGTTCCTGATGGGGTAGATGCTAAAGCGATCGCCCGCACGCTGTTGCTAGAGCACAACATCGAGATTGGTGGCGGACTGGGTGAACTGGCGGGTAAGGTATGGCGAGTCGGTTTAATGGGCTACAACAGCCGACCAGAAAATGTTGATCGCCTGGTCGATGCATTTAAACAGGTGCTTGGTTGACCCTAACGCCGTTTCTCGATGGCACTTTGCACCAGGGGAGCCATTTTCTCTTTCCAATAACGGATGTTGGGATAGCCGTTGACGCGTTTGAGCACATCCTGCCACCGGCCATCTCTGAGGGCTTTTTGAGCCGTGTAATAGTCCGATTCTGCCCGATTCCAATCGTGCTGCCATTGCAGGATGGCGAGTTGGGCAGATTGGTAGGCGCGGCTTTGTAGAGGTACGGTTTTGGCAAGGGCGATCGCGCCGCTCAAGTGGCCGGACTGAAATTGCTCGGTTGCGATCGCCATCAGTTGAGTTCCCGAATCATCTTTGGCAGGATTCACTGGTGCGGCAACCTTGGCCTGTGCCACATCCGCCAGCGAGACGCAACTGGTCACAGTTAGCTCTTTGTATACCCATCCCTGCAGTGGACTAGCAATGCGTAGCCAACCCTCATTCTCGTCCACAATGGTGAGTGGCGTGCCGTTAGGCAAACTGGCAATCTTGTTATCGGGCGCAACTACCGGACTGGAACGCACATTCAACGGTGGTTTGGGATCGGCAATAATGGTTTGACACGTCAGCCCGGATGAATTTGAATTTTGGTTGCCAGAGAGGAACTGCAAGGATTGCTGCGGTTTGACAAGGGTATAAGCAACTCCAGCGATCGCAAACGGCAGCGAAAAACTTGCCAGAATCCAGAGAAACGCTTGCCAAAACTGCCCCATCGTTTTCCTCGTAGATGCACTCAACTAGCAGTTTGCCCACAATTGTGTAAAAGGTTTTTATCTTAAACAATAGAATCATGAGATCTGTTAAGGGTTTACTCTTGCCTGACATCGGTAGGAACTTCGATGGGAGAGATACCTGCGATCGCTTTCAAATTCTGGCAGCGCAACAGCTCCACAAAACTCAGCCCCCGTCGTCCTTCAATTTCCGCCACTCGTTCAATCGCTGTCAACAAAGCACGCGCGGCTTCCGGTTCGGTATATCCTCGGCGCAGAGCAACCTGAATCGCGGCTTCGTCGGCATCGAGTTCGCGCTGGGTGCTGCGGTTGTTGCGCCAGATTTGCGTCCCTGCGATCGCCCCCAGTGCTCCAGCCGCCACCACTCCTACCGGATCTGCTTGCACCGCTTCAATCACGGCTCCCAATGCACCCACCACCAGCAACCCCTGATAAAGGCTTGGCTGAAGCCATTTCACACCCGTTGACCAACTCACCGTTCGCAGCACTAACAAATCGCGCTGAGGTGGAGCCAGTTCGGTCAGTAAACCGAAATTAATTAAAATGGGTCGTTCTGTCATCCAGGGCAATGGAAACGGAGCTTCAACCACCGCACGCTGATCAGGCTTGCTCACCAACTTGGTCAGCATCCGCCCAGATGCAGGCAGCACATCCGTCAAGCGTCGAATTTCTTGGTCGTATCCGTACATAGTTGCATCATTGGGTTGCTTCCAGGCTATTGGCAAGGGCGGAGAGGGCACCCGGGATGCGGTCTTGCCCAGCTTCGGTTGCCGCAATTAATAGTAGCAGGATGGTTTGGGAAGACGGGCGCACCAAAATCACTCCCCGCATCGGTTGAGCATTGCCGCCAATGGTAAGACTGCCAGTCCAATCCATCACAGCACCTCCACCCGCTTCTGAACGAGCAGGAGCGGGTTGAAATCCTTCCCCCCGTTGAACCACGGTTGTAGCAATTTTTGCCAGGCTCTCGCTGTTGTCATAGCCTGCAATCAACCCAACTGGATTGCCCAACGGCTGTGATTGAGGCACAACTGTATACGCCAGATTGCCATCGGGTGCTTCGATTAACACAGAACCTGCTAGCGGACTGACTTTGTAGTTCTCTAAAATACCCACCTTAAAGCATCTGGCTGGATCTTGATAGGTACCGCCCAGGGTTGAGGGAGGGGCATCAGAAGCAGGAGGGGCAGGGGGCGTGGGGAGAGCAGAGGGAGTGACAGGGACGGGGGGGAAGGGCGCAGGGGCAGGAGTGGAGGGAGCGGGGGAGGGCGATGGGGAAGCGGGGGTGGGTTTGGGGGTTTGGGCGATCGCAGGGGAGAGATGAGTGGGCGAAGTGTGGATGAGCGCGATCGCGATGAGGCTGAGGATGCCTAAACTCCAGATCAACAGTCGGTTGCGTTTCATAGGAAAGTTCTGTGTTGAGTGCTATTTGCCAAGAATGGATGGGTTACCAGTGTCATACAATCCAGCGATACAGCCGATCATTAAAGTAGCGAGAGTGGCTGCCCAGAGCGCCCTCAAACCGAGCGAAGAAATGTCTCGGCGGCGGGAGGGGACAATGCCAATTAACCCACCCACAAAAATGCCCAGGGATGGAATGTGAGCAAAGCCACATAGGGCATAACTGATGACGAGTAAGGCGCGATTACTAATGGCTCCCTGGCTGGCGAGAACCCCTAACTGTTGATACGACGGAATCTCTGTGGCGATTAACCGTTGTCCTAATAGCAAGGATGCCTGCCAGAGTTCCTGCCAGTTGAGGGAAACACCTGTCAAAAATGTGAGGGGTAGGAGTAAGGCTCCAGCAATATTTTGCAGTGTGATGACCTGGAAGATTCTACCGATCGCACTGATGAAGGGTTGAGAACTGGTCGCGAGAGAAGCCAGGTTGGCAAAAAATAGGTTAACGAGTGCTACTAGACCGAGAATCGCAATCAAAAGTGCGGCGATCGCGACTGCCAACTTGACTCCATCCAATGCGCCTACCACAATGCTTTCCATGGGGCTGAGCAAGATGGGTTCTTCGATAGGCGTGGGGTTGGGAGAAGGGAGTGGGGCTTTCTCACGTGGCTCAATGGGTTCGGTAAACGGTTGAGAATAGGGGTCTGCGATCGCCACTGCCGTTTGTTCGCGGGCAAAGGTGGTTTCAAACGATTCAACGGGCTGATTCACCCCAATCATTTCAGTTTCAGGCTCCGGTTGCTCCTCCAACCGCACTCCCATCGTTTCTGGCACCTCAGTTTCTGGCACCAAAATTTTGGAAATCACGAAGCACGCCGGAATCGCCATAATCGAGGCTGAAACTAAATGCCCCGTGATATTGGGAAATACCGGACGCAACAATCCGGCATAGAGCGCCAGCACAGTTGAGGCAATGCTGCCAAAACAAGATGCCAGAATCGAGCACAGTTCACTGCGCGTCATGCGTTCCAGGTAGGGGCGCACTACTAGCGCTGACTCAATTCCCACAAAAATATTGCTGGCTCCACTCAGTGCTTCGGCTCCACTCAGTCCCATCGTGCGCCGAAAAATTCTGGCAAATAGGTTGACCACAGGCTGAATCAACCCCAACGAGTACAGAAGCGACATCAGGGCGGAAAAGAAAATTACGTTGGGCAAGGCTCGAAAGGCAAAGACATACCCCAAATTCAAAAAATCAGCGCTGAGGCGATCGCCGGGGACGGGAACATAGGGTGGTGTAACTGCACGGGCAATCCAGCGTCCTGCCAAAATGGGGCCTGGCACACTCACCGGATCGGGCACGAGAAGCGAGCCAAATACAAAGCGAGCACCTGCTTCAGTTGCATCCAGCATAGAATTCACCGCATTGCTGATCATCTCTACAATCAGCCGAGTTAGCGGCAACAGGAACACCAACAGTCCTAAAATCAGTTGTAGCCCAATCCCCCAGGCGATCGTTCTCCAGGGAATGAGGCGACGATTCTCTGAGGTGAGCCAGGCAATGCCGCAGAGTGCAAAAATACCGATAAAAGACAGGAGGTTTAGAGGCATTTTCTAGCAGGGAACTCGCTGTTTGAACTCGGCATAGGTGATAAAGGCTGCCTGCTTTTGAACCCAGAGCAGATAGCGCTTGAGGCGACGCAGCATGGGCAAGCCAGAGCGATGTTTGATATAGCTAGGTAGCATAAAGCTGGATATATCCGCAAACTCCCAGGGATGAAAATACAAGCTCAAATATCGATCGGTTTGCATGGTGCAAGCACTCGCAGCCTGATACAGCGACAAGGGCAAATGCTTGAAGCTGAGCCAAAACAAGGGAAACCGGAGCAGGGGAGTCACAGACACAGGAATATTCAACAGGTGGTTAGAGTAGTGAGCCGTGCGTGGCTGAAAGAAGTTGTTGTACCGTCCCGGCAGGTAGGTTGGGTTCACTGAAGAATTATAGGTGTATCCGGCACGTTCAATGTCTTCATCATTGACTTTCTGCAATCGTGCCATGCGAAATCCAATGATAGATGTATCAGTCAGGGCTTCCAGTGCTTGCCTGGATTTCTGCAAGTCTGCCACTTCAAAGGAGGAATGATAGAAGCCGTGGGAGGCGATTTCGTGGGTTTGAGCGATCGCCCTGATCAATGCTGGATGATGCAACGCAAAATGTGCTGTGGTGAAAAACGTTGCTCGAATGTTCAATTCATCGAGCAGGTGCAATATGGGTTGTAACCCTTCCCGCGAAACAGCGAACTTGATCTCATCCGGTAGGGGTTGCCCGTACTCTTCGGGAACGTCAAATTCCTCCAGATCAAAGCTGAGTAAGATGACGTTATTCATACCGTCCCATTAAGTCGTTGAATCGGATGCGGAGTAAGTCGCGCAGCATTTCCAGGGAATCGCCCAGCAAATTCACTTTGGAACGTTTACGAACATGGCTGGGTGACACCCGTGCTGGGATTTCGGCAATGGAATAGCCAAGTTTTTTGGCTAAGTAAATTAGCTCCACATCAAAAGAGAAGCCAGTCAATTCCTGCAAGCTAAACAAACGTATGGCAGCGGCTCGTTGAAATCCCTTCAATCCCGCTTGCATATCTATGTATTGCAAGTTCAAAATGTGGCGGGAAAGAGCGTTGTAGATTTTTCCGGCAATTTTGCGAATCGGTTTAAGCCCCTGGTTGCCATCGGGCACGAGGCTGCGGCAGCCGATCGCCACTTCGTACAGTTCTAGCTCAGACAGCAGCAAATCCAGATGGTCGAGGGAGTAGGCTAAATCGCCATCAATGAAACAGACGAAATCGCCCTCGGCAATCTCAATTCCCCGACGCACCGCATAGCCCTTACCACCCTGTTGGGGATAGGCAAGAATATGGATGCGATCGCTACCACTCGCCGCAACTCGATTTTCCAAAATCTGCACGGTTTGATCAGTCGAGCCATCGCTCACAAAAATGAAATCGTAAGTAGGATGAGCCTGGGCATACGCCAGCACCGAGTTAACGGTTTGATGAATACACGCCTGCTCGTTATACACTGGCAAAATAATCGAGGCATGAGTTGTTCGATAGCGCGATGGACTGTTGCAACCGTTAGAAATCGTCGTTTCAGTGACCGCTGGCGCAACTTGAAACAACTCGGTGTTGCGATAGTCGGTGTTGCGGTAGTTTGTTGCTGACAGCCAACCGTCTACTGCCACAACCTGATCAGTCAATGCATCACTTCGTCGGATTTGCCTTCCCTTTAACCGGGAACTAGACAGTTTTCTCGCCAACCAACCCATGCCTCACTCTCCTCACCACACTCATTCGCCAACAACCATCCTCACTGGAGCAATGCTTCTACTTTAGAAGCATTTCACCGTCGATAGCACTGTACTGCTTTTTGGCTAGCGTTCTCTAGTGTAGTCGGGGTGCTAAAGGGGTTCCCGCTTTCCTGTAGTGTTGTGGGTAGCGAAACAGCAAAGAAACAGGGCGTATGCAATCTTTTCCGGAGGATGAAGTGAGGCGGAGTGATTCAGTTTTTTTTGATCAAAACTCCTCAACCCCTAGCCTTTCGATCATTGTTCCCGTATTCAATGGGGGCAACAATTTCCGTCAGTGTTTGCAGAGCTTGAGCCTGGTTGCCGACCAGGTTCTGGAAATCATTGTGGTGGATGATGGCAGCACCGACGATTCCAGGTTGTGGGCAGAACAGGTTGGAGCGAAGGTGGTTCAGTTTCCGTCGCCTGGTGGTCCTGCCCGTGCCAGAAATTGGGGTGCGGAGATTGCTACGGGGGAGATTCTATTTTTCGTGGATGCGGATGTAACCGTAACGCCGGAGACGATCGCCCAGATTCGCACTGTTTTTCGCGATCGCCCCAATATGGATGCGCTAATTGGCTCTTACGACGACAAACCTGGTGCGCCCAACTTCTTATCCCAATACAAAAACCTGTTTCATCATTACACGCATCAAATTAGCGATGAAAATGCCTCCACCTTTTGGGGAGCCTGCGGTGCCATTCGTCGAGCGGTGTTTTGGGCAGTGGGTGGGTTTGATGAACGCTACCGCTATCCTTCCGTAGAAGACATCGAATTGGGCTATCGGCTGAAGCGGGCAGGTTATCAGATTCGGCTGTGCAAAACCGTGCAGGTAAAGCATCTCAAACATTGGAAAGCGGGGTCTTTGCTGCGAGCCGAACTCTGTTATCGCGCAATTCCCTGGACAGAGTTAATTTGGCGCGATCGCCAGTTTTCAAATGACTTGAACCTGAAGAATTCTAGTCGTGTTAGTTTAATCTTGACCTATGTACTAGTTATCTGCTTAATAGCAGGGTTCTGGTCGTCCCTGGTGTGGTTTGTGGGAGTGGGAATTGCGTCTATGCTTCTGTGGCTAAACTTGCCGATTTATCGATTTTTTTACCAAAAGCGAGGGTTGCTGTTTACCCTTCAGGTGATTCTCTGGCACTGGTTTTATTTTCTCTATGGCGGGTTGGGGTTTGTCATTGGTACCCTGCGCTACTACTTGCGTGGTGGGCATCATCCGCAGCCTTCCCTCCCGTCCTAAAGCAATCTCAATCCTGAATCAATCATCCTGAAGGTTTAAACATGCAACATTATCCCGTCATTGTCATTGGTGCCGGACCTGCCGGACTTACGGCTGCCTACGAACTGATGAAGCGAGGCACGCCGTCAATAGTGCTTGAACAAGCCGATAAGGTGGGTGGCATCTCCCGTACCGAAGTTTACAAGGGCTATCGCTTCGACATCGGCGGGCATCGATTTTTCACCAAAGTCGGCGAAGTGCAGCAAATTTGGAAAGAGATTTTGGGGGATGAGTTTATTGAAGTTCCCCGACTGTCACGAATCTATTACCGGAACAAGTTCTATAACTACCCGTTGTCGCTGCCAAACACGTTCAAAAATCTGGGTATTGTGCAAAGTGCCTTGATCTTTTTGAGCTATTTGAAGGCTCAATTGAATCTGGCACTGCATCCAGGACGAGAACCCGAAACGTTTGAGGAATGGGTCATCGATCGCTTTGGCGAACGGCTATATCGTATGTTCTTCAAAACCTACACTGAGAAAGTGTGGGGTATTCCCTGTAGCAAAATCCGGGCAGATTGGGCAGCCCAACGGATTCAGGGAATGTCGCTGAAAAGTGCCGTAGTTAATGCGTTGTTTGGTAGCCAAACAGCGAAAAGTCTGATCAAAAAGTTTGATTATCCGGTGTTGGGCCCGGGGATGATGTGGGAGCGCTGCCAGGAAAAATTAGAAGTGAATGGCACCCCGGTTCATCTCAATACTACCGTCAGCCGGATTGAGCGGGAAGGTACCCGAATCACGCGAGTAACGGCACATCAGGGCGATCGCACGTTCCATTTGAGTGCCGACCATTTCATCTCCAGTATGCCCGTGACGGCGCTGCTGCGCTGCCTCGACCCCCTGCCGCCACCCGAAGTGCTACACGCCGCGAAAAGCCTCAAATATCGGGATTTTTTGATTGTGTCGCTGATCATCAACCGCGATCATCTTTTCCCCGATAACTGGATTTATATCCACAGTCCAGAGTTTAAGGTAGGACGCATTCAAAACTTCAAAAATTGGAGTCCGGCAATGGTGCCCGACCCTGGCAAAACCTGTTTGGGGATGGAGTACTTTTGCAGCGTGGGCGAACCGCTGTGGGAAATGCCCAATGCTGAACTAATTAAACTGGCAACGCGAGAAGCGATCGCCCTCAAAATTGGAGTTCGCAAGGAAGACGTGGAAGATGGCGTAGTCATTCGTCAGCGCAAAGCCTACCCCGTCTATGATGCCGAATATCGCCAGCACCTGAAAGTGATTCAGGATTATCTGGAAACCTTTGATAACCTGCAAACCGTGGGACGCAATGGGATGCACCGTTACAATAACCAGGATCACTCCATGCTGACGGCACTGCTGGCAGTTCGCAATATCTTTGGTGAGCAACACGATCTTTGGACGGTGAACACCGCCCGCTCTTACCACGAGGAGTTCACAGTCAACGAAACCCAATCCACTCGCATCCCGTCGTCGAGATCGCCGATGAATTCGCTATCGGCTCCTCGTCCCAAAGCCACCATTCCCTAATCAATTAGCATGGCACACACTCCAACGTTTGAATTGGGTGAACTCCCCAGTTTCTCGATCATCGTGGAAACTGAAAACTTGTCGAGTTCTGAATTAGAAGGCTTATCCGCCTCGCTCAACTCGATCGCCGCGCAAGACATCCCCCCCACCGCTGCCAACGAAGTGCTGATTCTGGAAAGTGGGGACGTTCCCGCCGAAATGATTCAACGTCTTTGCCAGGATTACCCCTGGTTAACCGTGCGATCTATTCCTGCCAATTTGGACTACTACGCCGCCAAGATGAAAGGGGTAGCGCTTGCCACGGGCGAAGTGATCGTGCTGGCAGATTCTGATTGTGTCTATGAACCAAACTGGTTGCGGAGCTTGCTTCAGCCGTTTGCCGATGCGACGGTGCAGGCCATCGCCGGAGAAACGCGCACTTCCTCCAAAGGTACTTATGGGCTGGCAATCTCACTGACCTACATCTTTCCACCCTTTTCGCAAAAAAACACGCTCCAACCCACCCGGTTCTACTTCTGCAACAATGCGGCGTTTCGGCGATTATTTTTGCTGAAACATCCCATCCCCACTGATTTGCCCATTTACCGGGGGAATTGTGTCATCCATGCTCATACCTTGACCCAGCAGGGCATTACCCTCTGGCGACAACCCGCCGCCCGTGCCACCCATGCCGCGCCCAATGGCATTTCCCACTTTCTCTGGCGGTTTCTGCTGCTGGGTTACGATACGTTGCTGATCTATCGCCTCAAGCGCAGCCCTGGCAACACTGAACCCGTGGTCAAGCCCGTTCTAGACCTGGGAATTAGTTTGGCGATCGCGCTGTTTCGCGTCAAACAGGTCATTCAGCGCTTGGTGATTTTGATACTGGAACACCCATTGAGGCTTCTGAATCTACCCGTTGCCCTGGTGGTTGCCCTGGCATCACTGCTGCTGTTCACGGTGGGATTGATCATCAGCTATGTTCGCCCCACCTGCTTCCTATCCCCAACCGGGCGAGTTGAAGTTGATTGGGAGAATTCTTAAAGACATCAGCATTGCTATTGCCAGGTTTGCGCGTTTGCACGACTCTTCTTCAGTTATTCAGATTTCAGCGATGCCATATCAATCACGAAGCGGTACTTCACATCAGCTTTGAGCAGGCGATCGTAGGCTTCGTTGACCTTCTGAATGGGGATGACTTCGACATCAGCAGTAATGTTATGTTCGCCACAAAAGTCGAGCATTTCCTGGGTTTCTGAGATGCCGCCAATCATGGAACCAGAGAGACTGCGGCGACCCATGAGCAAGCTAAATGCCGCCACATCCAGGGGCTTTTCGGGTGCGCCCACCAGGGTGATATTGCCATCCAGACGGAGCAGGTTGAGATAGACGTTAATGTCGTGCTTGGCAGAAACAGTATCGAGAATGAAATCGAAACTGCCTGCGTGCTTCTGCATCTCGTCTGCATTGCGAGAGACAACGACTTCATCGGCACCGAGGCGCAGCGCATCTTCCGTCTTGTCCGGTGAGGTGGTAAAGACGACCGTATGGGCACCAAAGGCATGGGCAAACTTCACGCCCATGTGACCCAATCCGCCAAGACCGATCACGCCGACTTTCTGCCCCTCCCTGACACCGTGATGACGCATCGGCGAATAGGTGGTAATCCCAGCACAAAGGAGTGGTGCAACTCCAGCCAGTTCCAGGTTGGTGGGGACGCGCAGCACGAAGCGCTCATCAACAACAACGCTATCGGAATAGCCGCCGTAGGTGACGGGCGCGGTCTTGTGTTTGTCTGGGGAGTTGTAGGTGAAGATGACATTTTGGCAAAACTGCTCCAGACCTGCTTTGCAATGGGGACAGATCCCATCCGAATCGACCATACAGCCGACTCCTACTAAATCACCAGGCTTGTACTGGGTGACTGCTGAACCAACCTCTGTCACCCGTCCCACGATTTCATGACCGGGCACGATGGGATAGGTTGTGGACATGAAATCGCTCCACTCATCACGCACGGAATGCACATCAGAGTGACAGATGCCGCAGAAGAGGATGTCGATCTGAACATCGTGCTCGGTCGGATCGCGCCGAGTGATCGTGGTGGAGGCTAATGGTGATGTGGGGCTAGCAGCGGCATAAGCTTTCGTGTTGGACATGAATGGATGCTCCTACGTTATTTACATTGGGTGGCTGTGAACCACTTCTGATGCCATGGCGATCGCTGGCTCAATCGTAGAGATTGAACACTTGTCATTTGCTCTATCGGTAGGGATGGAAATTTTGGGATGGATGGGCAATCAAATCTGAATTTTGCTTGCGTAAAAATCCAGACATCTGCAAAAAGCTGGAATCACGGTTCATTGCTGTAGCTCTATCTTAGGCATTCTAGAGAGCAAGCAATAGAACAATCGTCTAAGATCGTTGGCCCTGAGACGATGCCTCCCACTTCAACCGGGAGTACAAACGGCTCTTTGGTACGCCACCCATGCGCGATGTGGAGCGGTTGCGAGAAGAGGCTAGGGAACTGTTAGTTCAATCTAGTCTTTCCTGGGGTTCACCGATAGTTGGCTCATCCTTACTTAAACGAAAATTGCTATCAGTACTGACTGGCGGATTTACGGTGGTTGATGGCAGTTACGCCCGTTGCTTCCAGCAATTTGCCGTTATCAACCTGGGCATACAGCAACCAGTGGTCGCCACAGTCCATCCGGTTTTGCACAGTGCACTCTAGATACGCCAGAGCATCGGTTAGGATCAAGCAGCCGTTGCTAGCGGGAGAGGTGGCAACATTTTCAAACGGGTTCTCGCTAGGCGTGGGCGGTTTCAGGAAGTAGCGCCGCACGTTTCTGCCCTCTTTGAGGATATTGAGAACGAATTGATCGCCAATGTGAGCGATGCTTTCTTCGATGTGTTCTTTGGCAACTGAGATGGTGAGGGCGGGAGGGCTAAAGCCTGCCTGAGATACCCAGGAAGTTAAAAAGCCATAGTGGTTCTTACCGCTTCGCATGGTGACCACGCTCAACGATCCGGTAACTCTGCCCACTGCTTGACTGGTGCGATCGCTCTGGGCATCGGTTACCATTTGACGCGGGGCACGCACTTTCTTCACGCGGTTGAGGGTGCGGGCAAACTCGGCTCCTGCGGTTTCGCATTGCTGCAAAGTTTCTTCTGTTGGCGCAAACTTCACCCGAATCGTTTCAAACCCTAACCGATAACCTGCGTCTTGCAATTTGCTCTCCACCAGATCCACCGCTTCGCCACTCCAACCAAAGGAGCCAAACACACCCGCCACTTTGGTTTGGTTTGCCGTAGAAAGGACAATTCCCAACGCGGTTTGAATCTGTGTTGGCGGGTGCCCTGCTAGTGTGGGAGTGCCAATAATGAACCCGTCGCATTCTTGCACGGCAGTAGTAATGGCTTCTGGGCTGACAAATTCACAGTTGATGGTTTGCACGGCAACGCCAGACTGGGTAATGCCCTTTGCGATCGCTTGTGCCAACGTTGCCGTATTGCCGTAGGCAGAGGTGTACAACAGAACAGCCCGGAGTTCTTTCTGTTGCTGTTGCTCACACCAGCCCTGATACTCTAGCGTCAGCACACTCACACTATGCCGCACAATTGGACCATGCCCCGGCGCGTAGATTTTAGCTTTGAACAGCGCCAACTTTTCCAGGGCGGCTTCAACCTGGGGAGATTGGGCGGCATGGATGCAATCAAAGTAGTAGCGCCGGTCTTCATCCAGGGTTTTCCAGTGTTCGTCAAACACAGAATCATCGCAAACATGCGCCGCAAATACCTTATCGGTATAAAGGATGCGACTTGCTGGGTCATAAGTGCTGATCGCATCGGGGTGGCGTGGGGTTGGCACAAACCGAAACTGGAGTTCGTGCCCGTTGCCCAAGTCCAGCACTTCCTCATCTCGCACAATGTGAACCTTGAGGGTTTGGTTCGCACCGTATTCAATGCCGAGATCCTGGGCTTCGTCTTCGCGGGGCGAGGGAATGTTGAAAGCCTGATTAGCAAACACCGATCGCAGGGTATTCGCTCCAGGTTTGGAACAAATCACCGTGGCGTAGGGAGCTGCTTCCAACAGTCGTTTGAGCGTGGCAATGCGGTTGGGGTTGACGTGGCTGAGGATAATGTAGTTGAGGCGTTGGTAATAGACATGATGCCCCAGTTCTTCCAGGAACAAGTCGGTAAACGATTCGCCAGGTGGATCAATCAGCGCAACACTTTGTCCCTGGATCAGGTAGGAGTTTGCAGTTGTCCCTTTTTGGCGGGCGTACTCCACCTCAAACTTGAGCCGATCCCAGGTGCGCGATCGCAGTACTGTCGTGTTTACACCAATCTCAGCGACTTGAACATCACGAGGTTTGAAGTCAACCATAGGTCAAAGGTAGGGAGAAGGGACAATTGAGACAGGGCTAAAGGTCAAACTGGACAGAGTTGCTTGACTCCAGATGAGGGGACGCATTCACAAAGGAGGATTCGGCGATCGCAACAGGAGGATGGATTGACTCATCTCGTTCTAGCTTACGCCGTTTAGAGAGCCGTTTCTCAGGGTCAATTCCTTCAAACGTGGGCGGTAGCCAAACCCGAATGACCAGCAATGCTCCCATTACCAGCAAAAATGCTCCTGCCGATAAAATCTGACTCCACGGGGTTTCCAGCACGCCCCGCACAATCACTTCTCGCAGCACCGATACAATCGACACTTCCACTGCTACCCCAATTGAAACCCGCTGTTCTTGTAAGTAAATGATCAGCAAGCGAAAGAGTTCTACCAGGATCAGCAAAAACAAAATGTCCGCCGTTACCACTTGAAAGTCGAGCGGCGGCAACAGCGAGAGAAACATTTCTCGAAGCTGCAACACCATAAAGCTAAACAACCCAATACACAGCGACACCACGATCAAATCCTGAACGGCTTCGAGAACCTGGACTAAGAGATCGCGTTGCGCCGAAAGCAAGCGGGTTGCAGATAAATCTTTTGATGAGAGCTGCATGGATACATCCTCCAACACGGGTTGGATTCAGCTTACCCTTAATGCAGCTTATATGTAAGCAGGTTTTGTATTGAAAAAGCTAATCGTTTTCATTGTGATCGACGTTGCTGTCATCGAGAGGACGTTCAAAGATCCCCCTCCCGATGACACCAAGCTGGCAGGTTCAGGCTTTACTCAATGCCTTCGATCCGGTCTTCTACTTCCTGGTACAGCTCACGCAGGCGATCGAGGTTGGCTTCGCTGGTGTCCCAGTAGCCGCGACCATTGGCTTCCAGCAGGGTCGTCACCATCTTGCGGAAGGAGTTGGGGTTAAGGTTCATCAACCGTTTGCACATTTCTTCGTCTTTGAAGAAGGTGGTGTTGGTGTCCTCATACACCCAGTTATCGACCGCATCTGCGGTTGCCGACCAGCCCATCGTGTTGACCAACCGCTTCGACAGTTCCCGCACTCCCTCGTAACCGTGGGAGAGCATCCCCTCGTACCATTTGGGGTTCAGCAGTTTGGTGCGAGAGTCGAGCCGGATGGTTTCTGACAGGGTACGAATCTGGGCGTTGGCAGTGGTGGTGTCTGCCATGTAAGCGGCAGGCTTTTTGCCATCATCCCGCAACCGCGCCACGATCTTGGTGGGGTCAGAGTCGTAATAGTGGGAAACATCCGTCAGCGAGATCTCCGACGAGTCGAGGTTCTGGAAGGTGACATCGGCTGTTTTCAAGGATGCCTTAAACAGATCCTCGCTTTGCTCCATCATGCCGGGGCTATCAGAAGAGAAAGCAAAGCCCTTCCGGGAGAGGTACATATTTTGCAGTTCCTCTTCGTTTTCCCAAGTGCCGTTTTCCACCGCCAGGTTGATGTTGGACGAGTAGGAACCGGAAGCGTTGGAGAAGACGCGGGTGGCTGCCTGCCGTAGGGATAATCCCATTTCTTCCGCCTGTTTGAGCGCGTGCTTGCGAACAAAGTTCATTTCCAATGGCTCATCAGCTTCCGCTGCCATTTTCACGGCTTTGTCGAGCAGTGCCATCTGGTTGATAAACAGGTCGCGGAACACCCCGGAGCAGTTGATGACTACATCCACACGGGGGCGACCCAATTCTTCCAGCGGAATCAGTTCCAGCTTGTTCACTCGCCCTAATGAGTCGGGAACAGGCTTGACACCAACCATCCAGAGAATTTGGGCAAGAGATTCGCCGTAGGTCTTGATGTTGTCGGTGCCCCAAAGGACGCAGGCAATGGTTTCGGGATAATTGCCGCCGTTTTCTGCTGCCTGCCGTGCCAGCAGGCGATCGACCACGACCTTTGCCGATTTGACAGCGGCGGCTGTGGGGATGGATTGGGGATCGAGGGCATGGATGTTTTTGCCAGTAGGCAGTACATCAGGGTTACGGATGGGATCACCACCGGGACCGGGCTGAATGTATTGACCATCCAATCCAATCAGCAATGCGCCCAGTTCGTTATCGGCAACGACCTGCTTGAGGCAGAACTGGAGGTACGCAAACAAGGGCGTAAGGGCTTCTGTATCTACCTGGTTGTAGCCCAGATGATGCAGTGCTTCGACCCAGGGTTCTTTTTTGTTGCCGAAACTGAACAAGTTACCCAACATGGAGGTTCTGGAGACGCGCCCTTCTTCGTCAATTTGGGCGTGCACCATGGCCGTTACCGCTGCGCGGACTGCCTGATTGATGCTGTTCAACAGGCTGACATCTTCCAACACGCCCCGATCGCTGTTGGCGTAAATTTCGTCAATGTCGCGGTTGATGCTGTTGGCAATGATCCGTTGCAGGCTAAGGATGCTGTCTTCCTCCCGATCCAGTCCGGCAATGTTGACCAGCGTGGCGATCGCTTCCTCCGCACTGGGGGGTTTGCCAACGACGTGCAGCCCGCAGGGCAACAGGCGAGATTCGATCTCCATCAGCTTGATATAGACTTTGCCAACGATGGTATCGCGCTCCTCTGAGGTCATGTCAGCAGCGCTGGCTTCCGGCAAGTCCACATCCTTATCCAGGTTGCAGAGTCGGGCTTTGTCCATAATCGTATCGACGATCTGGGCACCCCGTCCCGTATCTTTCAAGGTCTGGTAAGAGCCGATCAGTTCGCTCAGTTCTTTCAACCCCTTGTACAATCCAGCATTTTCAGCGGGAGGGGTGAGATAACTAATGGTTTCGGCATAGCTGCGCCGTTTGGCGATCGTCGCTTCCGAGGGGTTGTTTGCCGCGTAGTAGTAGAGGTTGGGAATCGTGCCGATCAGGCTATCGGGGAAACACTCGCCCGACATGCCAATCTGTTTACCGGGCATGAACTCCAGCGACCCATGAGTGCCAAAGTGCAACACAGCATCTGCCTGCCAAATACGTTCCAGGTAAGTGTAGTAGGCGGCGAACCCATGATGGGGACTGGCAGAACGGGAGAACAGCAAGCGCATGGGGTCGCCTTCGTACCCGAAGGTGGGCTGCACACCGATGAACACATTGCCAAAGGATCTGCCATACACCAGCAGGTTTTGCCCATCAGTATTGAGGTTGCCAGGAGGCGGACCCCAGGAGGGAATCAGGCGATCGCTGTAAGGAGTTAACCGCTCATACTCCTCAACCGACATTTTGTAGGCGACATTGAGTTCAGGGCTGTTGTACTGCGCCTGGGCATTGTGCAGCACTTCTAGCATCAACTTTTCCGGATCGTCGGGCAAACCTTGCACGTCATAGCCGTTGTCGCGCAAGGCTTCCATCACTTTGTGAATCGAGCCGAACACATCCAGGTAAGCTGCCGTACCGACATTGCCTTTGTCCGGTGGGAAGCTGAAGACCGTGATGGCAACCCGCTTGTGGAGCTTGGGTTTGCGCCGCAGGTTGGCCCATTTCATCGCCCGTTGGGCGATCGCTTCTACCCGGTCTTGCAGGGCGATCGCTTTCCCAGTTGCCCCATCTCGACCAGAAAGAATAATCGGTTCAATCCCGCCATCCAGTTCCGGCAGGGCGATTTGCAGGGCTACCTGAATTGGGTGCAGTCCCAACTCACTTTCTTGCCACTCTTCCGTGGTTTGGAACACCAGCGGCAACGCCACCATGTAGGGACGGTTCAACCGCTTCAACGCTTCTACAGCTTTGGGATGATCTTGTCGAGCGGGTCCACCAACGAGGGCAAACCCCGTGAGGGAAACCACCACATCCACAATCGGTGTGGTTTTGCTGATGGGGTCATAGAAGAACGCATCTACAGGTTTAGAAAAATCCAGTCCACCCGCAAACACCGGAATCACCCGTGCGCCCATCGCTTCCAGTTCCGACACCATCGCAACATAGTGGGCATCATCCCCAGTGACCAGGTGAGTTCGCTGCAACACCAACCCCACTGTCGGCACCAGTGGATCTTTCATATCGTCCGAGATGTCTTTGCGGGAGTTGAACCAATTGAGATATTCTTTGACATCCTCAAACATCTGGGTTGCCATGGGGTGCCAGATGCCCAAATCGGGGAATGTCTGCGGATCGGCGTATTGAATTGGTGCCAGACTTTCTGCTGTGTCGCCCTCATTCTTGAACACATACTGATCTGCCAGCATCAGCAGGAAGTTTTCCAGGTTCTCGGCATTACCGCCCAGCCAGTATTGAAAACTGAGCATGAAGTTCCGGGCATCCTGCGCCTTTTCCACTGGCAGATATTTGAGCACGGTAGGTAGGGTGCGGAGCAGTTTCAGCATGGCATCCTGAAATCCGGCTCCTGACTTCTCCTTGCGCTTCTTCATGAAATTGGCAATCACACTCTTGGACTGCCCAATTTGCGACAACGAGAAGCTGCCCATCTTATTCAGACGCATCACTTGCGGCATCGAGGGGAAGACTACAGCTACATCCAGGCGATCGCGATAGGGTTCCACCGCTGCCACCAACTTGTCTGCCAGGTCTTCCAGAAAGATCAGCGATGCAATGAAGATATTGGCCTGTGCCACATCCCGCTTGAAGTCTTCGTAGTTATCGGCATCCCGCAGTTCTTCAATCAGGTATCCGCTGATTTCAACGGCGATGCTGGGGTGATGGTCATTAATCGAACGAACAGCAGCAGAGAGAGAGCTTTGGTATTGAGGCTCTAGCACGACATAGACCACTTTTACCAGGCGACGACCCCGCAGGTCTTCTGGGGCGATGTGCCGGATGGTGGGCTTGACGTGAGTGAACATGCGGTTAGGCTCCTTTGATGTGATCAAGAGCGGTCATTGTCAGCGACGATTCGTTGCAGATCATGCTTTGCCCATTTCTACAAATTGGTGTAGAAAACGCAACAAAGAACAAACTGTGAATCGTAAGTAACAGGTGTGTTAACTGACCGCAGTGAAACGTTGCACAAATTTGTTTGTACCAGAAAAGCGTTAGCAGATGGGCATTCTGGCTCTTAACCGACACAATTTGATAAAAAGACAGAAATTTTAATTCATATTTGTTTGCATTTTTGAGAAGCATTTACTCGCAATAAATTTGCAAAACTTAACAATTTCTTTGTTTCGCCTGACTGATTCAATTGGGAGATCTCTTAAAGTACCGACAAATCCTATATCGCCCTCATCTCTAATCTTTCTCCCAGTGCTGGGCTGCGGGTACACAAATCTCGGTTTCGTCTAGAAATTCTACCGGGGGGAAGCCCCCCGCCCCCCGCTTTTTGGGGTCCTAACTCCCGTTCGGCTGAACTCACGTCGAAGCTCAACCCCCCAAAAAAAGTCTCTGTAAAAGCTGCTCAACTCTGTGGGAGACGTTATTGGATAGTCTGAGATCTCTCCATAGGGAAATATCGCAGTACTGCTATAGGTTAGGACTATAGAACTGCTGAAAGTACTGAAGTAACTAGATTGCGCTCAGCACTCAGTCCTCAGCACTCAGTACTTTGCCATATCATGTCGTCTCAACCGGAGATTACACCCAGCCGCGTAGCCAGTAGACCACGATGCCGACGTATTCTTTCAAGGCGCGAGTCGTCATTCGCAAGCGCTCGGTTTCTGGCAACAGGCTCAAGGTGAGGGCTTGGGGACTGTCGCTGAATTCTTGGCGATCGCCCTCGGCTACCCAATAATCTGTCTGAGCAGGAGTCGCATCCATCCCCAGTTTTTTGAAAATCGCCAGCGATCGCGGCATATGCAGAGCGGAGGTCACCAACAGGATGCGGCGAATATTTTGCGCCTCCATAATTTGTTTCGTGTTCACGGCATTTTCGCGAGTATTGCGGGAAGTCGGCTCTTGCACGATCGCCGTCTTGGGTACCCCCATTGCTTCCAGCAAAATCGCCATATCTTCCGACTCTGGCGTAAAGTTGTCTCCTTCCCAGTCCACCCGCCCACCGCTGACGATGATCTTGGGTGCCTTACCGGCTTTATACAAATTGGCAGCATGGAGGACGCGATCGCCCTCATCTGCTACATCCACCCAGGGGCGCGGTGGGACTCCTGCTTTCGTGCACCCCCCTAACACCACGATCGCATCGGCTTTAGGTAACTCTGTTTGAGGGAGGTTCTGATATTCCAGCGATCGCACCAGCCAATCACTCACCCAGGCGTTACTACCAACGAGCAGCACGATTAAGGCGAGGGCGATCGGCACGGTCGCCAACCTCGGCTTGCGCCACAGCAGCAAGATCAATGCCACCAGCAGCAGTAAACAGGCTAAACCCAACGGATACAGGAATAGGGGCAGCAGTTTAGATAGAAAGAGAAACATCTAAGCATGGGCTTTGAGACTGCGAATCCATCTTAGTTTTTTTGATCGTCTAGGTCATTCTGAATCAATCGTTATCAAGCTAAAATTTCACTGTGAAGCCCAATCCCAGCCTTAATTAGGAGTTGATAAAAATGTCTCCTGAAATCACTCCAAACCTGCAAACGCAATCTGCGGCAGTGATAGATTGGCCGCAACCGCCAACCAACTTGATTTTTGATGATGAAGAACCATTGGAGTCGAATCGCCATCGAGTTGCCATGAATTTGCTGATCCGTTCCTTCAAACACGGTGGAACAACGCGGCAGGATATTTTTGTGGGCGGCAATATGTTCGTTTACTACAGCAGCGAACAGGTCAAAAATCGTGATTTTCGAGGTCCTGACTTCTTTGTTGTGTTGGGGGTGAATAACGATCCGTCTCGCCTCGGTTGGGTAGTTTGGGAGGAAGGCGGACGGTATCCAGATGTGATCGTTGAACTGTTGTCTCCCAGTACGGAAACAGTCGATAGAGGCATTAAAAAAGACCTGTACGAGCAGGTCTTCAAAACACGGGATTATTTTGTGTTCGACCCATTTAACCCTGGCTCCTTGCAGGGCTGGCATTTGAACCTGGAGCAAGGCTATCAACCGCTTCGTCCCAACTCGCGCGGAAGGCTATGGTGTGAAGCGTTGGGCTTGTGGCTGGGCACATGGGACGGAACGATTGAGGGAGATACGGCGACCTGGCTCCGTTTCTACGACACGCTTGAGAATTTGGTGTTGTCTCCAGAGGAGTTTGCTCAACAAGAGGCAGAACGAGAACGACAACGAGCCGAACAGGAGCGACAACGAGCCGAACGATTGGCAGAACGGTTGAGGCAATTGGGCGAAGATCCTGATCGCTGAGAACGATCGCCCAATCGCCTATTCAATTAGTAATGATTGCCGACTTTGCGATGGTGAACCGCTGTTAGCCCATCCGGTTTAGAGACCCGTCCCACATCAACGGTGCTGTACACCACCCAGTGATCGTCGCCTTCCATCCGGCTCACCACTTCACATTCCAGGTATGCCAGGGCATCGGCTAAAATTGGCGATCCGTTTGTCGCTGCGTAGGTTTTGATGCCTGCGAAGCGATCAGCTCCGGGCGGAAAGCGCTTGAGGAAGTGCTTCATTAAGGGTTGATAGTTGCCTTCTTCCAGCACGTTCAGCACAAAGCGATCGCCCGCGTGCATGAAGGATTCAATTGCTCGATCTTTGGCCACGGCAATCGTGATGCCCAACGGTTCTAAACTGGCTTGAGACACCCAGGATGCCAGCATGGCGCTGGAAGCTCCGCCCTTTTTCGCCGTAATAATGTATAGCCCGCCACTGATTCGACCCAGTGCCTTATCGAGGTCATTGTCGAGCGATTTCATTTGCTTGATGCTGCGATCGCGGGTTAGCCATTGTCCCAGGTCGGTGCCCGCCTCTTCACACAGTTGATAAGTCGCTTCCGTTGGGGTTTCTTTAATCAAAATGGGTGCAAACGCTTCGGTTACGCCAATTCCTTGCAACTTGTTCCGCAGCGGATAGACCGATTCATCGTCACCCCCACCGGACTCAAACAAGCCGAACGCCTGCTTGGAGTGCGTCGCTGCCAAAATGGTACTCAGCAATGCATTTGTTTGCGCCGCTGCACTGCCCGATTGAGGTGGCATTCCGATCACAATCCCAGCAGCAATGTCCACCAGTTCCCGAACTTCTTGCGCGTCTACTTCCAGCAGGTCAACCAGTTCGACGACCACATCCGTTTTGGCGATGCCTTGAGCGATCGCGTGCGCCAGGCGATCGCTACAACCATATTCCGACACATAAAACAAAGCCACCGTCGTCGCAGCTTTTGCCTGTTCCTGGCTCCAGGTGCGGTAGCGTCCCACCAGTTCGGGAATGTGATGGTGCAATAGCGGTCCGTGCCCCGTGGCGATGGTGGTAATTGGTGGCAAATCTGCCATGCGCTTGAGGGCTGCCAGCACCGAGCGAGCATTGGGACCCATTAAGCAGTCGTAGTAAGTTTTATAGTCTGCATCGAGCAGTGCCAAATCTTCGTCGTAGGTTTGATCGTCGCAGTAGTGCATCCCAAACACGTCACAGGTGAAGAGGGTTTGCGTCCCGTGGTCGTAGGTAAGAATGGTGTCGGGCCAATGCAGATTGGGGGCAGAGACGAACTCTAACTCGTGCCCGTTGCCTAAATCCAGGCGATCGCCGCTTTTCACCAACTTGCGAGTAAACGGTTGATGCACCAAATCATCTAAAAACTGCATCGCCACTTTTGCGCCCACCACCGTAATGTTGGGATTGAGTTGCAATACATCTTTGACCAAGCCGCTATGGTCGGGTTCGGTGTGGCTAATGATCAAATAATCAATCTCTTGCGGGTCGATTAGCTCGGTCAACGCCTCCAGATACAGCGATCGAAACTTTTCGTGGGAAGTGTCTACCAGTGCTACCTTTTCGCCGCGAATTAGAAACGAGTTATAGGTGGTGCCGTTTTCCAGGGCAAACTCGATGTCGAAGCGATCGCGATCCCAATCGAGCGAGCGAATGGTGGTTGTGTCAGCAGCGATTTCAACCGTTTGTGTTGTAAGCCGGGTTTGGGGCTTTTCTGTGAGTGCGACCATGAACAACCTCCCGACGAGTCAAATAATGAAAAATTAAAAATGAGAAATCAAAAGCGTAAAACTTTGTTCTACTCCCTATCTTGACGGTCTATTCAGTTTTTGTAAAGTTTTGTTAGGTAAACTTACTTATTAGCTGTACTTATAATTTTTTTGTCGTAAATTTTACTAATTTAATGATTCGAGCACTCTTCATGGGTCAAGTGCCAGACTCAAATTAACTTTTCTGCCAACGCACTGCATGAGAAACGCAATTTTAGGAAGTTTACTGGCTATTAGTTTTGCTGGTTTTAACGGGGATGTAGCGCCTCAGCCTGCGATCGCTCAACCAAATCCAGCGCAATCAAGCCCAGTGACTCCCGCTATCAAGGTGAAACTGTTGAGTCCGGGAACGGGCGATCGCCAGGTACTCCGGTTTAAGCCGGCGGTTGGCACGAAACAACTCAGCCTCATGAGTTTTGATCAAACAGTCTTGCTCAAACTGGCAGGGCAGTCGTTGCCGTCTGTAGCTTTGCCGCTGGTAACCACTTCTATTGAAGTGGTGGTGACGAAGGTGGATGCAAATGGCGATATTCATTACCAGTTCCGCTATCCAGAGGTGGATGTGGCAGCAAAACCGGGTGTGCAGCCAACCGTGGTTGAAGTCATGCGATCGCAACTGAAAAGTTTGCAAGAGATTCGTGGCTCGTTTGTGATGAGCGATCGTGGATACATCAAAACTGCTCGCTTCGATCTGCCAGAGAAGCTGGAACCCTCCACGCGGCAAATGCTTGAGCAGATGTCTCAATCGGTGAATCAACTCTCCTTTCCGCTGCCGGAAGAACCTGTAGCGATCGGCGCGAAGTGGCAAGCCAGCAATTCACCTACACTCAATGGTATTACTCTGACTCAAACTAGCACTTACGAATTAATCGATCTTAAAAATGGAGTGGCAACACTCAATCTTCAAGTTGAGCAACAAGCATCGCAGCAACGTATCACCACTCCAGCGCCCGTACTGAATCTACAAATGCAGTTGAAATCTCTTACGTCTCAAGCGAAAGGACAATCGGTATTAGACCTCAACAAGCCTTTTGTGCAATCTGCCACCCTCTCAATGGAATCAGCCAGCGAAATGGGGGTTACAAATCCTAAAACGTCTCAAGAAATAGATATGTCAATGCAAATGACAATCCAGTTAAAATTTCAACCGAAATGATTGAATGATAGTGAAACGTGGCTGAAATTTGGTTGGCGCTTATTATTGGAAACTCCCGCTTACACTGGGCACAGTTTGCAGGTGACAGTCTCCAGAAAACCTGGGATGAACCCCATTTGCCCAAGCCTGAGTCAGTCGAAAACCAGCCCCTAGTCCCCAGTCCCCACCCGCTCTGGATTGTCTCTGTCGTTCCAGAGCAAACTCGGTTTTGGATGAATTACCCACAAGTACGCGTTTTGACTCTCGATGATGTGCCACTGAGGGGGATGTATTCGACTCTAGGGCTTGATCGCGCTCTGGCAGTGTGGGGAGCGATTGCAACTGTAGGAAGTCCGGTGCTGGTAATCGATGCCGGAACTTCGCTGACCTTTACCGGAGCCGATGCGAATCATCAGTTAGTAGGTGGAGCGATCCTGCCTGGGCTGCGCCTGCAAGTTGAAGCATTAGGACGAAAAACCGCTGCTCTACCAACGATTGAACTGGGTCAGCAGTCAAATACTCTTCCAGGTCGTTGGGCGTTGGAGACGGAAGGCGCGATCGCTAGCGGCATTCTGCATACCCTGTTAGCAGGCCTGCAGTCATTCATTGCCGATTGGAGATACCGTTTTCCCCAGAGCCAGGTAGTCATGACCGGGGGAGACGGTCAGATCTTGTATGCAGGGCTTCAACAGCAGGCACCAACCCTGGCTGCCTCCATCAAGCTTGATCTGCACCTCATCTTCAAAGGCATTCAGACGATCAAGTGCCAGAAGTCAAATTAAAACTGCTTCAGGAAGCGCAGATCGCTGTTATAAAGGCGGCGAATATCATCGATTTGGTAGAGCACTGCTGCTAGCCGCTCTACCCCAAGACCACCCGCGAACCCGGTGTAAACCTCTGGATCGTACCCCACCGCCTTCAACACGTTGGGATCGACCATGCCACAGCCCATTATTTCCAACCAACGTCCTTTCCACTGCAAATCCACTTCGGCAGAGGGTTCGGTGAAGGGGAAGAAACTGGGACGCATCCGAATCGGTACTTCGCCAAACAGTTGCTCCAGAAACATTCGCAGAGTCCCTTTCAAATCGGTGAAGGTTAGCCCTTCGTCGATCGCTAAGAATTCAATCTGATGAAATACTGCGGTATGCGTCGCATCTACGGTATCGCGTCGGTAGCAGCGTCCGGGCATAATGATACGAACAGGTGGCTCATTCTCTTCCATGTAGCGAATTTGCACTGAAGAGGTATGAGTCCGCAGGATATTGCCATCAGGCAAAAAGAGGGTATCTTGCATATCCCGCGCCGGGTGGTCGGGTAAGAAGTTCAACGCTTCAAAGTTGTAGTAGTCCGTTTCCATTTCGGGACCTTCGGCAACCGTGTAGCCCAAGCCCACAAAAATATCAATGACCCGATCCATGATGCTGTTGAGTGGGTGAACCTTTCCCTGGGGATGATACACACCGGGCATGGTCACATCTAACGTCTCAGACTCAAGTGCAGCCTGAAGTTGGGCGGCTTGTAGGGCTATTTTGCGCTGCTCCAACTCAGTTTGAATTGCTTCCTTCACCTCATTAGCTCGCGCGCCGATACGGGGGCGATCGCCAGGGTCAAGTTTCCCCATCCCGCCTAGTACTTGCGGAATTGGACCTTTCTTACCCAGATATTTGACTCGCAGTTGTTCTAGTAGATCAAGCGAATTAGCCGCTGCAAGAGCTTGCTGGGCTTCCTGCCGAATGGCATCTAATTGGGCTTCCAATTCAGTAGGCTGAACAGTCATAGAAAGAACTTGTAAAGAAGGAAAAAGATCAACAAATTGGATCAGAACTCGGCGAATGATGCCTTGTAATGCAGTCCGCTACATCCTATCAGTCTATCGATCTTCCGGGACGATTTGAGGCAGAGTTGGGCAAACTTGTTCGTAGGATAGGAGCAGCAGCAACAAAAATAGGCATGAAATTACTAATTAGCAACGATGATGGCATTTATTCGGAAGGTGTGCGGGCATTAGCAAATGGTCTTGCCAATTCCGGACACGATGTAACAGTGGTGTGTCCTGATCGGGAGCGATCGGCAACAGGGCATGGCTTAACTTTGCACCAGCCAATTCGAGCGGAGGTGGTGCAATCAGTATTTCATCCAGCGGTGAAAGCATGGGCGTGTTCTGGAACTCCGGCAGACTGCGTTAAACTAGCGCTCTGGGCACTGCTAGACAGTAAACCAGATTTGGTTTTGTCGGGGATTAATCATGGCTCTAACTTGGGCACTGATGTGTTGTATTCGGGAACGGTTTCAGCCGCGATGGAAGGAGTCGTGGAAGGCATTCCGGCGATCGCCTTTAGCCTCACAAGTTTTACTGTGCGCGAGTTTGCCCCTGCTGCTGCCTTTGCTCAACGATTAGTGACCCAATTGGAAAAACATCCCTTACCAGAATTGTTGTTGTTAAATGTGAATGTGCCCGCCGTGGCAGAGGCAGCGATCGCGGGAGTTGCCATCACTCGTCAGGGTATTCGTCGCTATGTAGACGTGTTTGAAAAACGCATTGACCCACGCGGTAAAACCTATTACTGGTTAGCCGGAGAGGTCTTAGAAGATGTGGAAGAACCCTCTGAGTTTGCTGAATATGCCATAACCGACGTGGAGGCAAATCGGCAGAACTATATTTCCATCACGCCCCTACAGTACAATCTCACCTCTGTTCGAGGACTTGCTGCCTTAAAAGATTGGCACTGTAGGTAGTTAAAGATTGGTTTTGCTGAAGAAAATCAGAATGTTAAGCTTTAACACCCTAGAAGGATCTCCGCGTAAACCCTGGAATTGTGAGAACAAAGCCACTTGAAGAAATTGGATGAATATTTTTGGATGAGTATCTTTCAAGTTGTTGCAGGTGTCATTCTTAGCTTAATTTTTCTATGCATTACGTTGCTGATAGTGGTTGTTAAAAACCTTTACCCGTTTTTGGCAACAACAAACCCAGTCAAGGCAGACATTTTGGTGGTTGAAGGTTGGCTGCCTGATTCTGCAATTGAAGCCGCGATCGCCGAATTCCAGCAGGGAGAATACCAACAAATTATGGTAACTGGAGGACCAATTCCTCAAGGGTCTTACCTGCTGAAGTATAAGACCTATGCTGAACTGGCAGCAGCAACACTGCTGGCTCTTGGTCTTGACTCAGCAAAAGTCGTCACTGTACCAGCACCTTATGTCATTAAAGATCGTACATTCACCGCTGCAAATGCATTAAAGCAGAAATTGTGTGATTCAATTTCCACTGTTCAAGCAATTAATTTGCTGACCCTTAGTGTACACGCTCGTAGAAGCCAGTATGTTTATCAAAAAGCCTTAGGTCCTGAAGTAGAAGTAGGTGTTATTTCTATTAATGATCCATCGTATGACTCTACTCGTTGGTGGAGTTCTAGTTCAGGCTTCAAATGGGTCATGATTGAGGCAATATCTTACCTGTATATTCGCCTTTTCAATCTAGACGCTTAAGATTTTTAGGTTAAACAATGCAGATTCACGATCGCGTTTTCAAAAGCTGATGAATACTCTGCAATTCCAGAAGAATCGCTTCTAAAACCTCCTGAATTTGAGTTTTAGGAACTTCTCGAACTTCAATGGTTACCTGCTTAATTTTCAGTACATCTTTTGCAAATCGCGCGACCTCACTTGGGTGAAACATGAGGACATCGTCTTTATTTGTGCGGAATTCTGGGTTGAGGCGTTTGGAATCGTAAGGAGGATTAAGATGATTGGGATCCGTATTAGCGTAGCGGTAAACAGAGGCTCTAGATCGGTTAAGCGCGCGTTGCACGGCCTCAATGTCCATTAACCCGGACGACTCACTCCCTGACTCAAACTCCATAGCCCGTAATATCAAAATTGGACTCGCCAATCTTAGCACAAGCTTAGAAAAGCATTATCCAAAAAAGACAGCCTGTAGAATGTCCGTCGCTAAAACGACTCCTAATGCACCAATAATCAAAAATACAAAGCCAAGTAGAGGACTGAACTGTAGTAGCAACCCTGTTACCCCACAGAGGACACAGGTCAGCGCAAACAGGGAAATCCCTAGAATGGCAACGCTAAAATATCTCATCTTAACAATCCTGCCAGAAACGTTGCGGTAAACAGTATTATAGGGAACAAGGCGGTCAATTAGGATGAGCCATCTGGGTGATCCAGAGCTACGACTTTGATAAACCTGTTGGGTACGTAGTTCATTCCTACAGGTCTCTCCTTCTAAGTCAGGAGAATTCTGGTGTGAATCATGGGTAAATTACTCAAACAGTTAATTTCTGCTGAATGGGTTGAGCCACCGCAAAATGTTGCGTTCTAATTGATGCAAATCGCGATACACTTCCTGACGCATCCATTGAGCGATCGCATCCCACGGAGCAAAAGAATCTCCAACTTGCCACTTTATATCTGGACCTAAAGGCGTGAGATGAGTTCCTGAAAGGGTTTGGGCAACCACCATACCTGGAAACAAGTTTTGCAGCACGTCAGTTAATCCACGGGTTTGGTCAATTGTGTCGTTCGTGAATTGAATTAATAAATTTCGCTTGACCTGATAACTTTTGGAAATGATACGAGTTGTTTCGATGGGAGAGGGAGTAAATTCTACGTCGAAAGCGGGTGTGGCACTTGAAAACAGCGACGAGAACTGAGAAAAAACGGAAGAAACTTGTTCTACAAGTGGTACTGCGTCTCGTGCTGCATAGTTATTAAAAGAGATGAGGATGTTTCCAGATCGCTCTACTTCAAACTGACTGCCAATCAGGAGGTGCAGCTTGCAACCCATGCTGTGTCCCATTCCATAAATAGGCAGATAGCGTTGCCGAAATCGGGTTTCAAATAACGTCTCTAGAGCGCGATTGAAGTTGCGGTAAACCGTTTGAGCGATCGCGTTGTGGTCAAACGTATTGACAAATGGGGTTGCCACAATCGCATAACCCTCAAGCGCTAGTCGTTCTAGCAAACGGCGATAGGTCACTTGGGGGGCGGTAGCAACAAATGCGCCACCTAAAAAGTGAATGACTGCGATCGGGCGATCGGGGACTAAAACCCAATTTCCGTAAAGTTCTTGCCAATCCATGAAGGGTTAAGGGGTCGTTAAGCAATACAATCAAGGCACGATGCCCGCTTCCTATTCTGCCGCAAAGACGGACTCTTCTGCCTGTCTGTCATGATCCTGAACCTTTTTCCATGATTTCCAAAAACTCTATTGCGTAGAGTTACACTCGTTTGTTAAATTAGTTAAGCATCAAAACGATCCCTCCCCGCCGGGATAGCTCAGTTGGTAGAGCAGAGGACTGAAAATCCTCGTGTCACCGGTTCAAGTCCGGTTCCTGGCATTTAAGTAGATGATGATTCCTCCCGAAGAAGCATTCAATTTTTTATGAAGTAAATCCTTGCAGGCGATGGGTCGGAGGTAAACCGAATAGGTTGGTAATATCGTACCGGAAGGGCTACTGCGCCCCATTGATTAATGATTATGAGTTTGGTGGAGGTGTATTAACACTGCCCACAGGTCTAGTCTACCCCTGGCGATTAATCCACTGATATAGCAAAGTGCTGAGTAATGAGGACTGAGTGCTGAGAATGTAATCCAGTCACTTCAGGACTTTCAGCAGTTCGATAGTCCTAACCTATAGCAGTACCGCTATATTGTGTAAATTGAATGAAACTGAGGAGTCGGGTAGGTGCACTCCAACGAATCCGAGACCCCTGGTAAACTTGCACCACCCAGTCCACAAAATTAGCCCGGTGATAGCTTGCAGCATAAGCACGATGTCACTCAAACTCGCCAGCTACAACCCAATTTTCCCCGCTAACAAGTCATGGTGAATGGCATACACAGAGCCAATTAAGGTGCGATCGCCGCTTCCGCCTGTGCTCTCCACTCCTTCAACGTGCTAGCAGGACGGCTCAATTCTCGAATCCGAGCAACATCTGGCTTGTCTGGGGTATTGTCTTGCGCTGAAACTGCTTGCGCTCCTAAGAACAACACAGCATTAAGCAAAAACAGGAAATAAACTAATCAAGGCATATTTAGGAGACATCCTTTAGTCAATGGAATTGAGTTGGAATAATATCGTGAGGAGTAATTAATTAGAGCGGCGTTTTTTCAATGGCAATGAAATTTACTTCATCGTGAAGACACCATATTCTTTAACAACATCCCCTACAGTGAGTTTTTCTACCCCCTCAACGATCGCGACTAAGTCACCATTGAGCAAAATCCGAACATTGCCATCTACAGTCTCCATCTTGTATTGATCTGGCTTACCCGCTAATATCACAGAATCTTTTGAAGGCGTGAAGTTTTGAATTCGAGCATAATCTGCATCGCCTTTGCCCAGGTAAAACGGTTCTGCTTTAGGATGGACTGGCGTGATGAAACTACCAAGCAGAAACTCATTTCCGCCTTCGGTTGTACCAATCAAAACATCCGTTTCACCCTGCCCTAAACTGGTTGGACGTAAGGGAAACTCAACTCCTTCTTGATCGACAATTTCAATCTTGACTCCAGCAAAATGAGCATGTTCTCCTTTGCCAAAACCCTGTACTGTGTCGTTGCCATTTGTACCGGTGAAGAAACTCTCATACCGTTCTCCATCAGGTTTCTTCGCTGTTTGTCCAACTTTTTCGTAATGCTCCAAACCTGATTGGAATTTCCCTTGTTTGATCAGTTCTTTGACATCCGGATTTGCGAATACATAGAGCGCCTCATCAAAGCCCGATGGCGTTTGAGATGTTGATACATTCACTGGCGACTCAGTAGCAGAAGGTTGATTCGCAGAATTTGATGAAGTTGTAGCGGGGGCGCAGGCAGCAAGGGCGATCGCGCTACTCAGAATCAAAAATGCACTCAATAGAACTCGTTTCATCCTGATCTCCTAATAGATGGAAAAAACAACAAAAACATCCAGTTTAGTCAACAGCAGAACACTAAGTTCAACGATCGAACTGGTATTGCAGAAGTAAGATTGGCATCATTAGAACTGATAGGAAACTGAACCAACCACGGTAAATGGCTCACCAAAAAAGTTACCAGAGGAGCGAGAATTTGTCGTGGATCCGATGTATTTAGCATCTGCGATATTTCTAAAATTGATTGCAAAACGCCAATTATTGCGGCGATAAAAAACAGCCGCATTTGCAACAAAATAACCTTCAGCTTCGTAGGTGTTGGCGAGATTGCCTGCTCGTTCTCCCACTGCGCTAAATCCAGCTCCAAAGCCTAATCCGCGTAAATTCCCTTGCTGAATTTCGTAGGTAGTCCACAGGCTACCGCTGTGAGTGGGGGTACCAAATAGGCGGTTCCCAACCAGGCTAGGATCGGTGTCTTTGGTGACTTCAGCATTGACGTTGGCATAGGAGGCGATGATATTCCAACCGGGAGCCAGTTCACCCGCAATGTCGATTTCTACGCCTCGGCTCCGTTGTTCGCCACTGGCAACTGAAAATAGCGGAAAGTTGGGGTCACCAACGGCAACGTTTTGTTTGGTGATATCAAAGTAGGCGATCGTTGCCGATAACCTGCCATTCAGCCATTCAGTTTTGACTCCAACTTCGTAGCCTTCGCCACGTTCTGGCTCCAGCACATTTCCGGTTGAAGTGGTTGCTGAACTTGGATTGAACGATCGCGAATAGCTACCGTATACTGAGACGTTTTTGAGCGGTTGATACAGCAGACCCAGACGAGGGGTGAATGCATCTACGTTTTGGCTGGTTTCACCGGGCAGCGTGAATAGTCCAGGAATTCGCTCGTTCGTTTGATCCACCACGTCATACCGGATGCCTGCCAGTAGTTTCAAATTGCTGAGCAGGGAAATTTGATCCTGAATATAAACTCCTAAGCGACTGGTTGTAATATCGTTGCCACCAAAGGGCGGTAGGCTATTTCTAGCGCGTTTAGGCGGCACCCCATAGATGGGATTGAAAACGTTCAGCGGGATGCCGGTAATAAAATCACCGATCGAAAAAATCCGGTCTTTGCTGCGATTGAGATCAACCCCAAACAAGAGAGTATGCCCGATGGAACCAGTCTTAAACTCGCCCAACACATTGGTTTGCAGCGAAATGTTCTCATTCTGCCCCTCTTGCGAAGCGTAGACTCGCCGAATTGTGGCAGTTGCATCGCTAAAGCCAAGAGGTAACGCCACAATGTTGAAGTTGTAGTCGTAGGATGAATAGCGGAGTGCATTACGAAATTTCCAGTTTTGGCTGAATCGGTGTTCAAAGTTGTAGCCCGTATTGAGATATTGAGTGCTGATCAGGTCACTCGGATCGCTAGAAACAAAGTCACGGGATACATCCACGACTCGCCGCCCAATAACTGGTAGCCCAAAATTGGCTGAACGTTTGACATCCAGATACTCCAGGGAAAGGTTGAGATCGGTGCGATCGCTAATTTTAAAGGCAAGAGTAGGCGCAATGGCAAATCGTCGATCTTCTGAAGTGAAGTTAGCGAAGTTTTCGCTGCGCTGGTAAACGCCATTCAGCCGATAAAGCAAAGTGCCATCGTCGTTTAGAGGACCAGAAATATCAAAGCGAGGTCGCACCAAGCCGCGGCTACCCAATTGCAGTTCTGCTTCGTAAAACGGTTTAGCCAGGGGTTGCTTGGATACGAGGTTAATTACCCCTCCCGGCTGAATTTCCCCAAACAAAATCGAGGCTGGACCTTTGACGACTTCAATTTGCTCCAGGTTGGCAAGTTCTGGAATTGCTTGAAACGAGCCATAGCGTCGAAAGCCATCCCGCAACACAGGAGCCGCTTGGAACCCGCGAATCGTGATCTCTGTCCGTCGCCCCCCTGCGTCGCCGCTGGAAGTAATGCCGCTAACATTTTGCAGCGCATCCTCAAGTCGCGTTACTTGCTGACTCCGGAGCACTTCTTGCGGAATAACCTGGATCGAGAAGGGTGTTTCGAGAATTGGAATATTCGTTCCAGTTGCAGTTCCCGAACTGGGAGCACGGAAGGGGGCGCGGCGATCGCCCGTCACCACCAATTCATCTTCATCGTCTCCATCCGCATTAAGGCTGTAGGCGAGTCCTCCCACTTTCAGCGTCACTTCAGTTTTGGGTGCTGCCTCAGTTCCCACAATGCTGATGCGAATGCTGTTAGCATCCTGCTGAATGACGCGAATGGCAGTAATGTCCGTGGTGGGATTTGCGACTTCAAAGGGTTTGGCATCAGGCAGAGCTAACACTGCATTGGGAATATCGACAATCAAGGAATTGCCTTCTACTCTAAACTTGCTGGCATCAACGGTTAAAGGTTTGCCATCAGCGGTTTCCAGAGTAATGTCGATGCCAGAGTCAGTGCGATCGATCTTTACATTCGTCACCCGCACGATCGCGGCTTCCACCTGCGCTCTCCACTCTTTTACGGTCTTAGCAGGTCGGTTCTTCGAGAGCGCTGCGCGATCGCGCTCCTTGATCTGGGCAATCGAACTGGATGACTGCATCACCTGCGCCTGAGCAGATTGAGCCATCAGGAGAATGGTGCTTGCAATTAGCCAGGATGAATGAATTTGGTAGGGTTTCACAGTGATTTCTTGATTTGAGAATAAACAACTGATTCAGTGTGAGGAGTGGACAGGGAACGATCGCACTTTGCATCTAGGGAAGGATTTAGAATGAGGGAGTGGCTCAAGGAAAATCTATGGTTACAACTCCAGCATCCAGGCTCTTAATTCCACCTCTAGAAAATGGCGATCGCCTTTCCCGATTTGAGTTTGAGCGACGTTATGAGGCAATGCCGCATCTGAAGAAAGCAGAACTAATTGAGGGAGTGGTGTACATGACAGCAGCGCTACGAATTAAAAGTCATGGGGAACCTCATGCAGATTTAGTCGCTTGGCTAGGAACCTATAAAGCCTTCACTCCCAAAGTTGTTCTGGGCATTGAAATGCACCAGAGCATCAAGCTTTTGTGCAGCAGTCAGACACCCCCAGCAAAGCTGGTGGCTTGATGAGTGTGACCGCCCCAAGGGC
>JACYLN010000110.1 GCA_015272515.1 Leptolyngbyaceae cyanobacterium C42_A2020_001
TGAGAAAGCTTTCGGATTTGCATACCAAAATTTACTTCACAAATATCGGTCTAACGTTCCTGCTGAGCGGCTGCAATTAGCCTATGCGACACAACCCAGATCTCCCGCCAGTCCGCTCCAGCAGGTTTGTTATGCGGCGTTGTTACCGAAATGGACACAGATGGATGTTGGTCGTCATGATTTCATCCAACAGTCTAGATCTGATTTTAACCACCAATGGCACTCACTACCACACCATCAAATGCGGTGTTAATTGAAACGTTCTTCCAGGCAGTTAAATCAGCCGCAACAGCCTCCAACTTGGCATGAATCGCATCCAAGGCATCAGATCCTAATGCCAGATGTAGTGGGGGGTTTAGGCTATTCACGGCTTGAATCATTGCCGCTACCGCCTTTTTAGGGTCGCCTGGTTGTTGACCGTGCATCTGGCGAATCCACTGAATCATCTGACCACTGGTGGCTGCGTAGTCATCAATGGCTTGATTAGGAAGGACTAAGGGTTTGCCGTTAAACTCTGTCCGAAATGCACCTGGTTCTACAATCGTGACGTGAATACCCAGTGATTTTACCTCTTTTGCCAAGGCTTCTGACCACCCCTCTAAGGCAAATTTTGAAGCACAGTAAATGCCAGCTCCTGGAAATCCGACAAAGCCACCGCTAGAGGAAATGTTGAGAATCTGTCCTGAGTGTTGACGACGCAGATGGGGTAAAACCACACGAGTGACATCCAAAGCACCATAAACATTGGTTTCAAACTGTCGCCGCACATCCACATCACTGACTTCTTCCACTGCCCCAAATACGCCGTATCCGGCATTGTTCACCAGCACATCAATGCGCCCAAAGGTCTCAATGGATTGATTCACAGCCAACTGTATGTCAGAGGGTTTCGTGACATCCAGAGGTAGCACCAAAATGCGATCGCTCTTGGAGGCTTCCATATCGCAGTACTGTTGTACCCAATCCTCTAACTGCTGAAGGTTACGAGAAGTGGCTACGACAATTTCACCACGCTCAAGTAATGTCTCCGTCAACGCGCGTCCGAACCCCGCTGAACACCCAGTGATGAACCAGATTTTTTGCTGTTGCATTGTCATAATCATTCTCCGTTATAAAGATTAGATACTCGCTACTGAACCACCATCGACGCGCAGATTCGTCCCGACGATAAATGAGGCAGCTTCAGATGCCAGAAACACCACTGCCGCCGCAACTTCAGAGGAAGTTCCTCCTCGTTTTAGCTCAATGTGAGGACGATTCTCTTTTAAGAAGTAGGCTTCGGCTTCTTGAGAATTGAGATTCTTTTCCTGGGAGATTTGATTTAGCATTGCCTCAACCATTGGTGTTTTGATGAATGCTGGTGAGACGCTATTCACCAAAATTCCGTGTTGCCCATACCCTTTGGATAGACTTTTAGTTAAGTTCAACAGTGCTGCTTTCGTTGCGCCATAATGAGGCATTGCAGCATCGGGTTGTAAACCGCTTTCTGAAGCCATGTTGATGATGCGACCCCATTTTTGTTGGGTCATGTAGGGCAAAACCGCACGAGTGAGTTTAACCAGTGAAAAGATGTTGAGGTTGAACACTGAAAACCATTCGTCATCGGTGAGATCCTCGAATAGCGAGAAACTACCCAGAATTCCAGCATTATTGACTAACACATGAATTGTTCCAAATTGATTGATGGCTTCTGAAATCACTCGATTGATCTCATTGGTTTGGGTTAGGTCAGCAGCGATCGCTAAAGTCTCTGTTGCCCCACTCTGTTGAGCTTCAGCAGCGACTTGATTCAATTCTGTTTGATTTCGCGCGACGAGAATGAGCTTGCTGCCTTCCACGCCAAAAGCAACAGAGATCGCCGCCCCAAGCCCTTTACTGGCACCTGTCACTAGTACCACCTTGTCCTTTAATCCGAGATTCATGATTGCTTCTCTTAAGATTTCTTAGAAGTTAGTGTCTTCTCTAGAGTAAGAGGAATCCAATTTAGAGTACAGACAAAAAGACAGCAATTTCAGAGCTTTTGCTTGATAATATAACTATATATCAGCTTTATACCTGATAAAATCAAGAAGCTTGAAGTTAACGCTTGAGTGGTTGCAATTGAGGGAAAGTATCTTGACCCCAGTAAATCTTGACGAAATCGACTGGCAAATTTTATCGATCCTGCAAATGGAAGCTCGGATCTCGTTCAAGGAGCTCGGTCAGCGCATTGGATTGACTGGAACCGCGATCGCAGAGCGAACTCGCAAGCTTGAGGATGAAGGTATTATCGAAGGCTATGGCATCAAGCTCAATCGGGAAAAGATTGGACTTCCCGTAATGGCGTTTTTTAAGCTACGTGTGAACGTTGAAAATTGTAAGCACTTACGAGAACTCGCGATCGCCCTTCCCGAAATTCTTGAGGCGCATCGGGTTGTAGGCAACGAGTATTACATCTTGAAAGTTGTTCTACCATCGATGCAACACCTTGAGGTCGTGATGGAAAAGTTCCTACAACTGGGGGCAGTGGATGTCTCGATTGTTTTATCTACTACTGTGGCTGATAAGAGTATTCAAAAACAATCATGAAAAACTAAATTTTCTTGAAACTTTAGACATAGTGGACTGCGTGACTGGCACCTCAGCAAAGCTTTCTGGCTACGTCCTCACCGATAGCTTCAGCGGCATAACTATGTATTCAACGTCAAATCTGCTGGATAAGCACCCGCTTTTCCAGGATTATCCAACAGACATGCGGGATAATACCCTCCTTTTAAGGAATTAAATAGAAACTTTGCAGGATAAGTCTGAGATTTGGGATGTTAACCATTGATTTTGATAGGTAAGTCTGGAGATTGAGGTGTTATCCAGCATTTATGACTGATAACGCCCTAGATAAAGGTGTTATCCATCAGACTGCGATCGCCCTAACCCAAGATGCAACCGCTGCGGGGAGACAGTGCGATCGCCAGCTGACCGTCTTCAGTCCACTCAAAGTTTGGGATGCCAAATAATCGCTGTTGGGGCTGAGTTTGTAAGCTTGCCGACGATGGATTGAACGTCATTTTGTGGGGAGTAGTGCCCACGTTGACGGCAATAATCAACTCGTCCAATCCTAATGTGCGGGCAAACGCATAGCCTGTACCCTTGGTATAGAGCACCTTGTAATCTCCTGTACGGAGGGCAGGACGGGTATGGCGCAGGTCGATTAGTAGTCGATGGTAGGCAAAAATTTCCACATCCCACTGCGCTTCTAAGGGGAAGCCGCGGCGCGAATCGGGGTCGAGTTTGCCAGGTAACCCGACTTCATCGCCATAGTAAATGCTGGGCGCACCGGGAAAGGTGAGTAACAACAGCGTTGCCAGTTCCACGCTGGCACGATCGCCGCCTGCAATGCTGAGCAACCGTGCCGTGTCGTGGCTTGCCAGCAAATTTAGTTGGGTGAGTTGAATTTCCCAGGGATACAGTTTCAAAAGTGCTTGAATTTTTTCGGCATATTCTTTGGCAAACAGGGGTGGGTAAGGGTCGTAAGAGCGGTCTTCTACCTGAGAAATATCGACGCGATCGCCCGCCGTAAACGCGATCGTAGGAGCTGCAAACAGGTAATTCATCACACCATCAAATTGATCGCCCTGCAACCATTCGCGAGAATCGCCCCACACTTCTCCCACGATGTAGGCTTCGGGATTAATCGCTTTCACCCGCTGCCGAAACTCCTGCCAAAATCCAGGCGTTTTCACTTCAAACGGCACATCCAACCGCCAACCATCAATGCCAAACTTAATCCAATACTCGGCAATTTCCATGATGTATTCCCGCACTTCGGGATTGTCGTGATTAAACACGGGAAGCGCCCGATTGCCTGCCCAGCCTTCGTAGTTTGCGGGGCGATCGCCATCATAGGCAGATAGGGGCCAATCATGAATTTTGAACCAATCAAGCCAGGGCGAATGGGGTCCGTTTTCCAGAATGTCATGAAAGAAGAAAAAGCCCCGGCTGGCGTGGTTAAATACGCCATCCAGCACAACTTTAATGTCACGGCGATGGGCTTCATCCAGCAATTCTTTGAATGCGGCATTTCCACCCAAAATTGGATCGACGGTGTAGTAATCGTGGGTGTGGTAGCGGTGATTGCTGGCAGATTGAAAAATCGGCGTGAAGTAAATGGCGGTAATGCCCAAATCTTGCAGGTAATCCAGTTTTTCTAACACGCCCCACAGATCGCCGCCCTTGTACCCTTGCAATGTGGGTGATTCATGCCAGGCTTCCCAACTGGGCTTTTGCAGCAACCGTTTGCGGCTCTGCTGACTATGAGCAAAGCGATCGGGAAAAATTTGATAGAAAACAGCGTGCTTCACCCAATCTGGCGTTTGAATCGTCATGCAAATGTCCTAGCTCTCCATTCGTAAAGGTACAGGGCATTCCTAACAATGCAACTCTAACCTGTGATGGAAAATAGATTGGGGAGCATGTCAGTTTTGCAAGTCTCTGCATTCGCCCTCATCCCCCAACCCCTTCTCCCAAACTTGAGAGAAGGGGAGTTAAAGCTTAAAGTCCCTCTCCCAAACTTGGGAGAGGGATTTAGCGATTATCTCGCTTGTCAACCCCTTGTTCCCGTA
>JACYLN010000124.1 GCA_015272515.1 Leptolyngbyaceae cyanobacterium C42_A2020_001
GGGGGAGTGGGGGAGTGGCTATTCGCTTGGAGGGAGTTCCAATTGAGTGAAGAGAGGGTATCCGCTAAGATTTCTAATTTTTTGGGTTCAAACCGTTCCAGGTAGGATTGCAAAACGGCGAGTTCATTGGCAATGAAGGCGGGTTCAAGTGGTGTATCGGGTGAGAAGGCTTCATAGTGACAAACGGATTTCATCAATGCACCGTCATCGTGAATGGGGCTGACCATCCGCAGGGCGATCGCAAACTCATCTCCGGGTTGCACCGATTCACTCAATAACAAGCGAGGGGCACAGTCGAACAAATCGCCTTCTTGCACCAATTGACCGTTGACATACACTTGCGTATCCTCTGACCACCAGAGCAATCCCAACCGCAAACACAGTCCGGCTAATGGGTAACCATTCAGATCCGTCGGCACTTGAATCAGCCGCGAAAACCACCGCACTTGGCGACCTTTTACCCAGGGATGATGGTCTTTGGCATTGACAGTACTAAGAATCCAGTGCTGCCAGTTTTCTGACTGCAACGCCTGAGCAATGGGTAAGTCTCCATCAAAATAACGCCACCCATCTTGCACACTGACCTGGCTCAGCGATCGCAATCGCTCGATCGCCTCAGAAATAGTTGCCGATACAGGATAGGTTGGGGATGAAACTGGATTGTTCACAGGTGCCACTTCACTCAATGCACCCTCCATAATAGACATACATTGAGTTCTGCACAGTCCCATGGTGACAACTCCAAACCCAGTGATTGAAGAATTGAAGGAAGAGGACTATGACTACAATGCGTCTTCTTTGCCGCCAGAGTGTTACGATGTGGTGCCCGAAGGCTGGGAAGAAGTTGACGGAGTGTTAGTCGAGAAAACCGGAATGACAATTGCACATGCAGCCACTCAAGGCAAAGTTATCTACTGGTGGACAAATCACATTCTGATAAACCAACTGGGTGGAGAGGTTTACCCAGAAGCACCCTGCCAAACTAACCAACAAAAGCGTCGTCCCGATGTAGCATATATGTCGCCTGAGTTGTTAGCGCAGTACGGTCGTCCTGCAATTTTGCCGCAAAGTTATTCGCTGATTGGCGAAGTGGCTTCTCCCGATGATGAGGCGGAGATGTTGTTCAGTAAAGCACGGGAATATTTGCGATCGGGCTGTCAAGAGGTGTGGCTGCTCTATCCTGAAAATCAGCTTGTGATCATTGCCACTGAAGATAGTTGGCAGATTTTTACAGGAAGCGATGCGATCGCTACTCAAAAAGTATTGCCGGGATTTACCATTTCAGTTGCAGAATTGTTTGCTTAAATCAATGTTTTCTGAGATTCTGAGCGATCGCTTAACTGAAGGTCAAAGGCTTGTTTCAATTTTGCTCGCAGTAACCGCTGGGTGTGGAGATGTTTTCCCGGTTTAACTCGCGTCAGGGTTCGCAGCACCAGGTTGTCATCTCCCATATTTTCTAGTCCATCCACTTGAGTTGGTTCAATCACATCAGCGCATTCTGCCTGAAACTGCTTGCCGATTTCATCGATTAACGCATACACCTCTTCCAATCTGGCATGGGCTGGAATTGGCACCTCGACTTTGGCGTAGGTGTACTGCTTAGAGTAATTCACGATCGCGCCAATTTCGCCATTCCGAATAATTTGTAATTGCCCATCAGGATGGCGGATGTGAGTGGTGCGTAACTTGATCGCCTCAACCGTTCCTTCCACATGGCGCTCTTCTACCTTACCCGCCTCAATGTAATCTCCCACCAGGTAGTAGTTTTCAAACAAGATAAAGAAGCCGCAGACGACATAGTTGATCAAATTTTGGGCACCAAAGCCGATCGCAATTCCCACAATCCCAGCCCCTGCCAGGATAGGACCGGGATCGATGCCAATCAGCTTCAAGATATAAACAGCGGCAGCAAAGTAGAGCGAGTATTTAACGATGCTTTTGAACAACGGAATGATCGTGAGGCGGCGTTGGTGTTGTAAGTCAGTCAGTGCATCGGTTTTGAGAACTAAATCTTCCAATAAAATATTGACGAATTCAATAATTACCCCGCAGAGGAAGTAAATCCCAATCATCTGTACAATTTCATCCGCATACTCGGCAAGCCAGGAAATCGGGGCAATTTCGCGCACAATAATTTGGGCAATCAGTACGTAAAGTACATATTCCAGGGTCTTTTTGAGCGCAGGCACCAGATGACGGAAGCGCTCGTAATACCGCAACCCCTTATCGCCACTGGCAAACCGCAGACTTAATGCATCAAGGGTGTCAAGCAATACGGATGTGGCTTTGACTACGAGTTGCCCGATCGCAATTGCCAGGTATGCTTTTAAGGCGATCGCCAAATACTCAGGAATAATTCCCGGTAACCGCAAAAAGCTAGCACACAAAATCAGCGCCAACAGCCAAATGCTGGTAGACAGAATCCGTTGCAGGGTGGCAAACGCTTTGCGAATACTTTCATCGTTCGCCACCAGTTGATCGTTAGATTGGGCATGTCGGTATGCCCAATCTAACGATCGCCGCAGGTAGGGAAGACTGAGTTTAACAAGCAATAGCAGGCTGACGCACTTAAATAGGGCGATCGCCAGACTGATCCAAAATTCCAGCGGAATCCGTAGCAGCCAATCACGATAAAACCCCAGAACGGGCTTGTCCTGATAGATCAACACGCCATTGACACCCAGCACAAGCAGACATAACCCAATGCAAAGCCCCAGCAGCAACGTGGAAATGGTTCGTCGCAGCGTCATTAAGTTGGTGGAAAATTGCCCGAATCGAGGGTTTGCAGCAATTGCCTTAAAACTTGCATTAATCAACCAGTTAATCACCAAAAAAACAAGAACCAGAGTGCCAATCGCCGCGATCGTGATGACAATATCCATTGGTTTGATGTTTAGGGAGAATCAACTGGAGCTTAACAGTGTTATTGCAAGTAATTGTGATGAATTATAAGGAACGGTAGATAAAAAATGATAGATGCCCCTAATCGACTCTTCGGCAATTTGTCTTCAAGCGAGTTTATCGCCCAAAAATACGCTGCCACCAGTTACGTTTTGGTGCAGGTTTGGGTTTAGCTGGTTGCACCACAGGTTGAGGAGTAGACACAATGGGAGCCGGGTTGACGGTGACCACGGGCACGGTGACCACGGGGGGACTGACAACAGGCGCGGGAACGGATGGTTTCACCACAGGAGTCCAGGGGGTGGGGGATGACACAGGACGAGCGGCGATCGCAGTAGCATTCAAACTTGCGAGGCTTTGATCATTAGTCAAGTAAATATGCCCCACTGAGGAACCTTGATAAGCCCGCTCTGCCAAGCGCCAACCGGGTTCCAGATAGAATTTGGCAAAACCTTGAGTCAAACCACGGGTTCTACCAATTAACAACTCTGGAGCAGAGCGATCCGTATTGGATGACGCGATCAACTGCAAATCATTATTGCGTTTCACCACTCGAAAACTGTAACGCCAGTTCAGGTCTTCGCCGCCCACGCGTACCGAGTAACCATTACTATCGGTGCTGCGTCCACAGATATCCGTGAAGTCAAAGTCCAGCAGCAGCGGGTTGATCGCGGTTGGGGTAGAGCCGCTTTCGCTCCAGCAAGGACGGGCATTACTGATCTGTTTTAGAATCAGAAGTTGGTGGAGATTTCCGCCATAGGGAGATGCAACGATCGCGTACTTGCTTTGATCAACTTCTAGCTGACTAAAGAGTGAATTTGCGATCGCAGACTGCGAATATCCAACCGAAGACAGCACAAGCGTTGCCAGCGCCGCAGTACGCAGGTTCAACAGGGTATTCATAGTATTCAAATCCTGTGAGAGTGTAAGTGAGTTACTGTTGAATACCGAGACGCATTGATGGAGCAAAAGTTTCCCGTAGGAAAATTGGTAAGAACTTTATTTTGTGAGCAGGAGGCGACACCGTGAATATTTTTGGGATTGGTTTACCGGAGATGGCGCTGATTTTCATCATTGCGCTGTTGGTGTTTGGACCCAAAAAATTGCCGGAAATTGGTCGCAGCTTGGGCAAGGCGATTCGCGGCTTTCAGGATGCATCAAAAGAGTTTGAAAACGAATTCAAGCGCGAAGCCGAACAGCTTGAAAAGACCATTAAACAACCAATGGAAGCCAAATTAGAAGAGCCTGAACAACCAGCCCTATCTCCAGCATCGGAAGTTCCTGCGGCACAACCAACCGTGGTTGAAGCAGAAACTGTTGCATCCAGCTCGGATACTTCTGGTGAACAATCCATTCAATAACTCCGGAGACCTCAACCCCGCCTACGGCACCCCTCTCCGACTCGGAGAGGCGAAGGGGAGAGGTTATTCAATTAGAAATTCAGTGTTATTTAATTTTCATTTCTAAGTCATGAAAATTCGGGCTGTAACCGTAGGAGATACAGCAGAGTGGCAACGGATGCGGGCAACCCTCTGGGATGATTCACTCGATGAGCATCCACGTGAAATTCAGGCTTTTTTTGAGCAGCGCAATTCTGACCTGGAAACCTTTGTTTGTGAGCGCGGCAATGGCAAACTGGGTGGTTTTGTGGAAGTGGGCGTTAGAAAGTACGCAGAAGGGTGTGATAGCGATCGCGTTGGGTACATCGAGGGTTTGTATGTGGATCAGGATTTGCGGCGACAGGGCATTGCCAGTCAACTGATTCAAGCGGCAGAAGATTGGGCGCGATCGCACGAAATTTGGGAAATGGCGAGTGATTGTTTAATTGATAACCACGTCAGTTTAGCAATGCACTTAGCCAACGGGTTTGAGGAAGTTGAACGCATTATCTGCTTTCGCAAAACACTATCAAATGGGTAATCAACAACCATCAAGCATGAACACTCAGGAAAAGACTGACACCAGTCCGCCAACGCTGGTGATTCCTCAACTGATCGTGGGGTTGGGCAACCCTGGCGCAAAGTACGATCGCACCCGACACAACATCGGCTTTGATGTGGTGGATTTGCTGGGACAGCGCTGGCACATCAGCTTATCTGAGCAAAAGAAGTTCCACGGGATTTTGGGCGAAGGTTTGGCAGTAAGTTCCCAAAAAATCCGCTTGCTCAAACCCCAAACCTTCATGAACAACTCTGGGCAGGCGATGCGAGCCGTGGTTGATTGGTACAAACTGCCACCAGAATCTGTATTAGTCATTTATGACGATATGGATTTACCCATTGGCAAGCTCCGGCTGCGGCTCTCTGGCTCAGCGGGGGGACATAACGGCATGAAATCGGCGATCGCCCATCTCGGCACACAACATTTTCCCCGACTCCGCATCGGCATCGGTAGCGCCAAAACTGAAAAGGGCGATAAAGATACGGTCTCTCACGTTTTAGGTAAGTTTGCCCCCACTGAAGCCGCTGTCATGACCGAAGTTGTGCAATTAGCAGCGGATGCGGTTGAGTGCAGTCTTAAACAAGGTGTTGAAAAAGCCATGAGCCTTTATAACAGTCGCAGCATTTCGGAAATTCAGAAGTAGACCGCCTTACTCAGATAACGTAAATTCTGTATTTCAACTGTTGGTAAACGCGCAAAAGCCATATAGGCTACGAAATATAGCTTTGGTCAGAACGCTTAGGACAAGGAAAAGTTGCAAAGTCAATGCTGGGTAGGTGTTCTGACTCACCGCATTCGACTGAACGCTCACGCTGTAGTTCGCCGCGTTATAGATGGCCACGGCTATACAATCGATTTAAACTACACAACTTCGTTATCCAAATCTCTTTAAAACTATCACGATGGTTGGCCAAACTTCTTCAATGCCCCAAGCACCCTCCCCTTCCAATCCCATTCCCATACTGGATGGTAGAACCGTTAAAAACTGCCACATTGTTCTGCCAGATGTGCCCAAGCCGACCAGTGCAATCTGGTATGCTAACCGCTTTTACGGGTTTGTCAGAGCCTACACTGATATGGATGCCGCGCAACGAGCGGCTGAACGGTTGATCACACGAGGCAACCCCGTTGTCTTGACTCAAGTCCGGAGGGGTCTGATATTGTGGGTATTTGAGCCAGATGCCCAATTAGCGAGAACATCCAGGCGCTAGCGGCTGACTATCCTCAAAATCCAACTTCAACTTGTGGCTTCTAATCGCTTACCTCAAACCACAGCCTACGTCCGAATCACACGCCAATGTTGGCAACAGGGCACACTCGAAGGTGAAGTTCGGGCAAATCAATATGAATGGCAGTTTGCCTGGTGTTTTCGTCGAGGAGAACTTGTGGTGCAACCGTCGCTCGGACGAGCCTTAATCAAAGAACCATTGGGTCGATTTCTAGAGCAGCGGGATTATCAATTAGAACCTGGGGGCGATTACTCTTTTACAATTCGGGGTGAGGTGTAAAGCTGTTCAACTCAGTTCACGAGTTGCTCCAGGTATCGCTCAATCAGCAAGATGGCGACTACATCATCAATGGGGCGAGGGATACTGCGGAGGGATTGAGGCAGCAACTTGCCAATGCCGCTGGGTGGGTACATTTGCCAATAGCGATCGCGGGCTTCCAGAGTGCTGTTCCGTTCGTCTACCAGGATGATACGTAGGGGATCGACGAGTTCTTCGTTCAGTTTTTGCCTCCATTCTTTGGATGAGGTTTGGTTTCCCATCACCATTAACGAAATCGGAAACTGGGAACGAAGTTGTTCAAGTGTGGCGATCGCAGTCTCAGAGTCAACCACTTGATGGAAGCACAAAACTCGATCAACGCCCATCACCGCAACTCCACATTTGCGGCGACCTGGATCGAATCCCAAAATGACGGGTTGACCAATCGATGCCGAGGGTTCACCCTGCATAGCGAAAGAGCGCAAATTGGCTAAGGTGCAGAACTAGGCAAGCGTGCGTTAAAAGCAGATTATCTACCATTTCCTCGACCGCCGCCGCCTTCACGAGGCTTTGCCTTATTCACTTTCAGCTCACGTCCGAGCCATTCTGCACCGTCAAGTTCAGCGATCGCAGCATCTTCTTCTGCATCACTTTCCATGTCTACAAACGCGAAGCCTCGCTTTCTACCTGTCTCGCGGTCGGTCGGCAGGCTAACGCGACTGACCTTCCCATATTCGGAAAATACCTCACGGATATCTTCTTCTTCTGCCTGGAATGACAGGTTTCCAACGTAGATAGTCACACTTTTCTCCAAACCATTCTTGTAACAACACTTTCCGAGCTAACGATTAGCAGGAGAGACTTTTCGTCTGCTTAGTTCAATTAACTCAGTACGCAATTTGAGCGTCATTATAGCCGAATCCATTAATAAAAACAGCATGATTTCGTCACGTTGTCTAGGCTTAAAGGACAAAAGTTTAACCCGTAAACTCAAGGGGTTCAGGCATTTACCAAGACACCGTATGATGGAAACAAATTCAGCCGGATGTAGAACGCGCATCAAAGAGGGCAAACGTTGAATGGATACGAAGGCATTTAAGCGATCGCTCAACAGTTCTGAGAATTACCACCGTAAGGGGTTTGGGCACGAGGATGAAGTCTCTGACTTGATGCAGAACGAGTATCAAAGCAGCCTGATTCAGCAAATTCGCGACAACCATTACACCCTCACCCGTGGCGAGGTCACCATTCGGTTAGCTGAAGCGTTTGGATTTTGTTGGGGGGTTGAACGTGCTGTTGCAATGGCGTATGAAACGCGCACCCACTTCCCCAACGAACGCATCTGGATTACCAACGAAATCATCCACAATCCCTCGGTGAACCAGCGACTGCGGGAAATGAATGTGCATTTCATCACGGTTGAAAATGGGATTAAAGATTTCTCCGTGGTAGAAAAGGGCGATGTGGTGATTTTGCCCGCCTTTGGAGCCAGCGTTCAGGAGATGCAATATCTCAACGAAAACGGTTGCACCATTGTGGATACCACTTGTCCCTGGGTATCTAAAGTGTGGAACACAGTGGAGAAGCACAAAAAAGCTGATTACACCTCTATCATCCACGGTAAATACAATCACGAAGAAACTATCGCCACCAGTTCTTTTGCCGGAACCTATCTGATCGTCTTGAATTTGCAGGAAGCTGAGTACGTTGCCAACTACATTCTGCATGGAGGAGATCGGGATCAGTTCATGGCAAAATTTAGCCGTGCCTGTTCTCAGGGCTTTGATCCCGATCTCGCTCTGGAACGCATTGGGATTGCCAACCAAACCACCATGCTGAAGGGTGAAACCGAGCAGATTGGCAAGTTACTAGAACACACCATGATGAAAAAGTATGGTCCTGATCAACTCAATCAGCACTTTCTCAGTTTCAATACCATCTGCGATGCCACCCAGGAGCGGCAAGATGCCATGTTTGACCTGGTGAAAGAAAAATTAGACCTGATGGTGGTCATTGGCGGTTACAACTCATCCAACACGACCCACCTGCAAGAGATTGCGATCGAGCGCGGCATCCCCTCTTACCACATCGACAGCGCCACGCGAATTAAGCCCAGCAATCGTGTAGAACATAAGCCATTGCATCGCGACCTGGAAGTGACAGAGAACTGGTTACCCGCAGGTCCGTTGACCATCGGGGTGACATCGGGTGCATCCACTCCCGACAAGGTGGTGGAAGAGGTGTTAGAGAAAATTTTTGACATCAAAGCTGCCGTTCATCTGGTTTGAAGATCTCTGCTTGTGATGCTACTAGCATCATGGTATAAAAGAAGTCTGATATTTCAGTAATTCTTCGGTGTCCACCGTTTGCATGAGAGTTAACCAGATTCGCCCAATGCGCTTCCTCTATCATTAGGGTTACATCCAGTTTAGGGAACAGAAACAATGTAAGGAGAGTTAATCGCCGTCGATCGCCCCGCTCTCACCAATGCTTGATATACGATCGCTGCCACTTCTGAACGGGTGGCATCTCGGTTGGGAGTGAGTTGGCGCAGGTTAGGAAAGTTGACCACCAACTTTTGCCGAGTCGCAACAGATACTTGCTCTTGTGCGTATTGAGGAATCGTGGCGCGATCGTCGTAGGCGTTTAAGGCGTTGAGATCGGCTCCGGTCAGCCCCAGCCCACTCACTAACGACGTAAGCACTTGCAGTTTGAGAATATTCTCACCTGGTTTAAAACTGCCATCCGGGAAACCGGAAATAAACCCTGCCTGATAAGCGCGATCGATAAAAGGTTTTGCCCAAAAGTTTGCAGGCACATCCGAAAACGTAACAGCGGCTCGTTTGGGAGGTGGATTAAACGCATTCACAAGCAGCGAGGCATACTGAGCGCGGTTGATGGGGATATCGGGTCTAAAACTACCATCTTCAAAGCCGCCGATGAAGTTTTGGCGTGCCAACCCGGTGATGAAATCGACTGCCCAGTGCCCTTGAATATCGGTAAAGATGGGCGCAGAGGCATCGGCGTTGACAATGAAGGGAGAGGCGATCGCAGGAGCCTGATTCAACGCCACAAGGGACTGATACACCAGCGCCACTAGTTCGGCACGGGTGATATCTTGCATCGGTTCAAGCTGACGCACATTGGGATGGTTCACCACAATTCGCCGTTGAGTGGCAGTCGCCACTTTTTCCGTGGCATAGCTGGGAATTTGGGCGCGATCGAAATAATAAGTCAGCACATCCATCACTCCGCCCGTCAACCCAATGCCACCAATTAAAGACACGATCGCCTGCACCCGCGTCAAATTTTGGTTGGGGCGAAACGAGTTGTCTGGAAACCCCGAAATAAAGCCCATCTGGTTTGCTTCCTGAATAAACGGAAACGCCCAGAAAGTTTGCGGGACATCGACAAAATTGATCACGGGTTGCTTACGCGGCAATTCAAACGCGCGCGAAATGACGGCAGCGTATTGAGCACGCGTAATCGGATCTTCCGGCTTGAACGTGCCATCGGGAAACCCGCTAATGTAGCCCTTTGCCACTAGCCCTTTGATAAACCCTTCTGCCCAGTGTCCTTGAATGTCAGTCAGTTCGCCAGGGTTGGGGTTGGGAATGGGAGAAGGATCGGGAATGGGAGAGGGATCGGGAATATCGTTAGCGAGAAATTCAATTGGACCTTTGACTCGCGTAGGATTCACTTGATTTCCTGCGGATATCAATTTGTTTGAGGTGGCGTTGTTGATGTCTAGCTCTTTGTTGTCCCGAAAAATGTTGCGTCCAGGGTCTTGTCCGTTGCCTAAGTCGGCTGAAGCGCGATCAACGAGAGTTAATCCTTCGCTGTTGTTTCGCTCAATCACATTGGCACGCATGACTGGGCGAGATTCCTGCCCACACACCATGCCATTACGATTTTCGATCAGGCGATTTTCTGCCAAAAATGGAGCGGCTTGGTCACTTGTGACGATACCAAAACCTGTATTTTGGCAAAGGTTTCGCCGCCATTCACCTTTGGCAGTGCGGGCAATGCTAAAACCATTGGCATCATTTCTAACCGATACATTGTCGTACACAGCAGGACTGGCGCTACCGGTGGCAAAAATCCCTTCCCGTTTGCAATTGGTAAAGGTGCAATTCACAATCACCGGGTTGGTGGATTCTAGCCAAACCCCCGTACCGCGCGTATCAGGATTGGTGACGGTGACTCCCCGCAGTTGGGCATTAGTTTCTAGCAAAAAGGTGACGTTTTGCCCAGCAAAAGTGCGACTGATGAAGCGACCACTGCCAGAAATCAAAATGCCGCTGCCTTTGGTGGCTTCGTTGCCAATCACGGTGACTCCTCCCGGTACTATCAGCGGAAAGGCTTCCCCGGTTGCCGTGCTGTAGGTTCCAGCAGCAAGCTGGATGCGATCGCCCGACTTTATCTGCCGCAAGGCTCGACTGATAGTTTTGAACGGAGCAGCCTGAGAACCCGCCGCATTATCGTTGCCTGTTGCCGGATTGACAAATAAGGTCGCTGGAGAGGTGGATTGAACCATGATTGTCTTCGATGCCAAAATTAGAAATCGTGCTGCTAATGTTCTAATCTCCTTTACGGGGAATAGGATGGGGGGTAAGGGATATTTGTAACCTTTTGTGATGGTAACGTTTGTAGTCATTCATAATTTATTGGTTGGGTTTGCGTGTCTGATGATTGCCGGCCAGATCTGGAAGTTTCGGAACAAGTTGGCAACCATTTCCGACCAGATTTTGGCAATTGAGCGTGCTGTTGACCGCATCCTTTATCCAGCGCCAGCCGCCATTCGCAAAGCGCAGATGGGGACGAGCCGATTGCGCGATCGCTACGAACAACTGGGGATACAGTACGCGCGGGTGCAGCAAATAATATCAATTCTTAGTGTGGGGCAGTTGTTTTGGCGCTATCGTCGGTTACTAAACCCCAAATCTTCGACCGGGCAAACCACGCCCCGCAAGAGATAAACCTGAGAATGGGTGGCTGTAGAAACCGTTCTCTGGATCAAATGCGCGATAAATTAGAAGGTGATTGCCAGTTGGCTTGGAGGAATCATGTCGAACAATCGTGGTGGGGCATTTGTGGGGGGGTTAGTGTTAGGAGCCGCTTTTGGGGCGATCGCTGGGGTGTTGTTAGCTCCCCGTGCCGGACGAGAAACCCGTCAGATTTTGAAAAAATCAGCCGATGCCCTCCCAGAATTGGCAGAAGATTTATCAACGAGTGTGCAAATTCAAGCCGATCGCCTCTCAGAAACGGCGGTTCGCAATTGGGATAGTACCCTGACCCGTTTGAAAGAAGCGGTATCTGCCGGGTTAGAAGCAACCCAACGGGAACACCAGGTTTTGGAAGGTGCGGAAGCAAACCTCGCACCCCAAGCCAACTCAACCAATCGTGCGCCTCGGCTGTAGGGGTTGTTTTTGTGACGAATCCTCTCTTCTGGTTAGTTCTATCCCTTTTGTTCGTCACCCTGAGTTTGGCGATTATGCTGCTGGTGATGATCCCAACGTTGCGAGAATTGGCGCGGGCGGCTCGGAGTGCCGAGAAGCTGTTTGAAACGTTGCGCCGAGAATTTCCACCAACCTTAGAAGCAATTCGCCTGACGGGAATGGAAATTACCGACCTGACCGACGACATCAGCGATGGCGTGCAAAGTGCCGGACAGGTGGTGAAGCAAGTCGATCAAACCCTAACTGGAGCACGTAAGCAGGTTCGCAGGGTACAACTCAGCACTCGCAGCTTGTTTACAGGGGTGAAGACAGCCTGGAAAACCTTTACCCGTCCTCAACCCGCCCAACGCCGAGTCGATCGCCTGCCTGCCGCCAGAACAACTGAGCCGCTAGACGTGGGGCGCGATCGCGCCGAGACGCGCCGTGTTGTTTCTGAAGAAGTCACCATTTCCCCATCTACTGACCTGCCAACTCCAGTTCATCCCCCAGATCCCCATGGCACCCGGTTCATTTCAAAATCGGGAGAGGTGATGGAAGACGTGCAGTTTTTCGAGTCTGAGGCAGACCCAAACCGGGTAGAGGAATGGGAGAGTCAGGGGCGAGAATTGTAATTGATTAATCGGCTCCCTCAATCGGGGCAAAGCCTTGTCGCTGAATGTTTTCAGTCACCACGCGTGGTTCTAAAAATTGCAGCAGGTAATCGGGTCCACCTGCTTTAGAGCCAACGCCAGAGAGCTTAAACCCACCAAAGGGTTGACGAGCGACGATCGCGCCCGTGATGCCGCGATTGATATACAGGTTGCCCACCTCAAAGTCTTGCTGTGCCTGGTCAATGTGGGAGGGAGTACGGGAATACAACCCCCCTGTTAAGGCGTAGTTGGTACCATTGGCAATGTCTAGCGCTTCTGTAAATGTCTTGGCCCGCATTACGGCTAAGACGGGACCAAAAATTTCCTCCTGAGCGATCGTCGCATTGGCAGCCACATCCCGAAAGATGGTAGGACCAACGAAGTAACCACCCTCTGGGGCAGGCAGTTCCAACGCCAGTTCACACTCCAATTTGCCTTTCTCGATGTACTCTTTGATGCGAGTTTGGGCATTGCTGTCAATCACTGGACCGACTTTTGTACTGGGATGTTCGGCGATGCCCAGGTTGAGCGATCGCGTCGCTTCCACCAAGCGTGCCAAAAACATATCGTAAATTGGCTCTAGCACCACCACCCGCGAACAGGCAGAACACTTTTGCCCACCATAGCCAAAAGCAGACTGCACCACACCTTGAACTGCCTGATCCAGATCGGCGCTTTCATCCACAATGATGGCATTCTTGCCGCCCATCTCCGCAATCACCCGCTTCAGGTGCTTTTGCCCCGGTTGCAGTTCTGCCGCCTCCCGGTAAATCCGGCAACCCACTTCTTGCGACCCGGTGAAGGTGATCATGTGAACATCGGGATGCTTGACCATGTGCGCCCCCACGGTTGAGCCTTTACCAGGCACAAATTGGAACACGCCCTTTGGAATGCCTGCTTCCACCAAAATCTCGGCAATTTTTGCCCCAATTACGGACGACACTTCAGCGGGTTTCAACAACGTGCAGTTTCCAGCAACCAGCGATGCCACCGTCATTCCCACCGGAATCGCCAGCGGGAAGTTCCAGGGTGAGATGACCAGCGAGACACCCCGCGGCTGATAGTGATAGCGGTTGGTTTCACCGGGGTAGTCGTAGGCAACGCCGCTGTCTAACCGTTCCATTTCATCGGCGTAGTAGCGGCAAAAGTCGATCGCTTCCGAAACTTCCGGATCGGCTTCTTTGACGATTTTGCCCGTTTCCAGTACCATCCAGGCAATCAGTTCTTGCCGCCGCTGTTCCATCAACTCTGCCGCCCGTCGCAAAATTTCTGCTCGTTCCTTTGCCGGGGTTTTCTTCCAGGCTGGGAAGGCTGCTTTTGCCGCTGCAATCGCGGACTCTGCCTGCTCCACGCTGAGCAGCCCAATTTCCCCCACCACTTCATTAAAGTTGGATGGGTTCAACGATTTCACAGTCGTTTGGGTATTAACGTATTCACCATTAATTAATGGTCGATACAGCTTGCCCAACTGTTGGCGCACCTGTTGCAACGCCTGTTTCACTTCCTGACGATGCTCGGCGATCGCGTAGTCGGTATCGGGGGCGTTGGGGAAGGGGGCTGGGTGAGTGAGTGGGTGGGTAGATGGGTGGGAGGGTGGAAGAGTTGGAGAGTTTTGAATTTTGAATTTTGAATTCTGAATGTCTTCCTCGCCTTCTAATTCCTTGTTCACTGGAATTGCCAGCAACTCTTCAATCGGGCGTTCTTCCAGGTTTTGTCGTAGGAAGGAACTGTTAGCGGTGTTTTCCAGCAAGCGCCGAATCAGGTAGGACATGCCAGGAATCAATTCGCCATAAGGGCAATACACCCGAACGCGGTAGCCTTTATCGGCGATCGCTTTGCCCAACTTATCTGCCATACCGTACAACACCTGACACTCAAAACGACGGCGGGGAATTTGCAGGGTTTCGGCAATGGCGATCGCGAGAGCTTGAGAACGGACGTTGTGGCTACCAATCGCAGCATAAAGGTGCTCGTGATTTTCCAGCAGCAGGCGAGTCATTGCTTCAAAGTTGGCATCGGTGGATTCTTTTTCGTTGAAAACAGGTTGTGCCCAATCTTTTTGCACCGATTTGATTGTTTCCTGATCCCAATATGCCCCTTTGACTAAACGGACAGTTACCGGGTTGCCGCGTTCTTTTGCCCACTCGATCAAATCTTTCAGATCATGCAAACTGTCGCGCAGGTAAGCCTGCAAAGTGACACCCAGATCGGTGCGATCGCGAAACTCGTCTTCCAGCAAAAGCTGTTTCAAAATTGCCAGCGTAATGTTCTTGTACTGGTACTGCTCCATGTCGAAGTGAACCGCCGCGCCCAGTTCTTTTGCTCGTCGTAGCAATAGCCGAATGCGATCGCTCACCTTCTCCTGACTGCCCTTTTCATCCAGCGGATCAAATTGAGAGTAAAACGCCGTCAGCTTGACGGATACCTGCACTCGCGGCAGATCCACACCATCAGCGCGATCAATTTGCTCAATTGTTGACCAACGCTTGGCGGCATCGGTCAGTTGAGTCATCAATTCCAGGTAGCGATCGAGGTAGGATTGCGCTTCAGTTTCTGTAATCACCGCTTCACCCAGCAAATCGACCGTGAATGCCATCCGGTCTTTTCGCAGCCGTTCGATGGTTTTAATCACCTGCTGAATGTTTTCGCCTGCGATGTATTTTTGTGCCAGGGTTTCAACCGCAGTCGAAACCGTTGTTGCGGCAATTTGCCCCGGCATGGAATCGGGGTTGGCAAAGTTCAGCAGTCCCTTGAGCGCACCCGGAAGCTCCACATCTTCCTGCCCCAGGTATTCCTGCAAGTGGCGGGCAATTTCGGGCTTACTCCGAAGCGCAGGTAAACAGTCAATAAAGCGGAACATCTGCACCCGCAAGCCAGGATTGCCCATTGTCCAGTTCAGCAGTTTGTCATCCCAACGCATCTGGTCGCGCATTTGGGCAAACAGCGATCGCCCCTCCCGCGTTGCCGAAATCAGTTGACGAGCAATTTCCTGAGTTTTGGTTTCGTAGGGATTGACAGCTTGAGTGTTCACAGTAAATAAAGCTCCAAGAAGCGCGTGTAGCGAAGCGAATCCAACACATTGAATCGTGCCCCAACTCAATCTTTAATCAGGGCTGCTTATCAATTGTACTCCTCAAGCTTGCTCCACTACTTTCAGGGCGATCGCTCCTATTCCTTTCTTAGCGCTAAAATCTCACCTGCACAGTGGCAGCGCGTCCCCCTCGGTCAATGGTGAATGCGGCGGCAGCGGGAGCCTGGTTCATGAATAGTTGCAGATCATCGAAACTGCGAAGTTGGCTGCCGTTGACTCCGACTAAGCGATCGCCCACCTGCAACCCACTGTTCGCTGCCGCAGACCCCATCTCTACCTGTTGAATCATCATTGTGCGAGTATCCACAACAACCCCCAAGCGCGCGCCCGATGGAGCAGGAGCCTGGGCAATATTGGGATACATTTCAGAGTTGCCAGCCCCGAACTGGTCAGGATAGCGGGCTTCAGGAATTGTCTGCGATTCGTAGGGCGAAGCATAACTGGGTGCTCCGTAGCTTGGTGGTTCGTAAACTGGAACAGTTGGGGGGGCTTGCCAGCGAGACGAAGTATTGGGTTGAGGAATCACGACTACACCGCCAGAGCCTCTAGCAATCCGAGTATCGGCAGGCGGAGTGTAAATTGGCGCAGTGGAATCTCCTCTCCAATTGGAGTTTGGCTGGGGCATCACAGCTCCGCCTGAAACACCTGCTCCATAATTGGGAGACTCATACATGGGAGGTTGCTGGCGGTTGGCAATGCGATTAGAAGGAGCAACTTGCGAAGGAGCCGCAGCGACCGTACTACCTGGACGGATGCGTTCAACAAATTGCTGTGCGATCGCCGCACTGGTGGCAATGCTAATGCCTGTGTTTGCTCCCCGTGCCGACTCCAAAATCGCCTTATTCACACCAATCATCTGTCCCTGACTGTTGAGCAGCGGTCCACCCGAATTTCCTGGACGCAGCACCACACTTGCCTGCAAATCACCATTCCCCCGCGTACTATTAAATGAACCTACCGTCATCACCCCGGGACGACCATAAGGACTGCCGATCGCAATCACGGGTTGCCCTGGTTGAATTCCACTTCCATTAGCAAACTGAACTGTAGGCAATTGTTCAGAGGTGTTGAGCTGGATCAGTGCCAAATCATAACGGCTATCAGTCCCAATCACCTGCCCCGGAATTCGCCTGCCATCTGCGGTTCTCACGAACACCTGTGATGAACCACGCACCACATGATTATTGGTAATCACCAGGTTATCTCGACCATTAGAGCTAACAATGCTGCCAGAGCCAATTTCTCTTCCAGCAAATACAGTGACCACCGCTGGGTTAACTTGCTGGTAAACCTGATTGGCAGAACTTGTTCGCGATTCGTATGCAATTTTTACAGGAGCACTGCTGACCATTTGAATCGGATTGATTAGCAGCGCGGAAGCAGCAAATAAAAGAAAGTACTGTAGTTTCATGGTGTCTGGAGTCAAGAACATTTGGCGGAAACCAAAATGCTCAAGCGTTCAGCCCCATTGAGCAGCCCCATTGAGCCCAATTCCGGTTGGGACTTTCACCCGGTTAATGAGTACTAACGACCCCTTACACTCCGTGATTTTTCGGAGCAGTTGAGGAAGTGTCACACCAAAACCGAATTTTTACGGAATTTTGAAAAGCAAAATGGTATCACAGTAATAGAGAGTGGTTACTGTTCCGGCGCTCTGGCGAAAGCTAGAGCGCCTTGACTATTCAAAGGTAGAAGCTTGAATATCGATAACTCCACCGCTCGACCTAACCCATCAGGATGAAATGCGATCAAGAAAAATTCTCTTGATGGGTTAGCCGCAATTTTTTGTTTCGCTTGAGGATTAATAATTGTGATTGTGACAACCACCAGCACCCTGGACGGCAAACGCATTGTGGCTTACTACGGCGTTGTCAGTGGTGAGGCAATTTTAGGAACCAACATTTTTCGAGACTTCTTCGCAGGAATTCGCGACATCGTAGGTGGGCGATCAGGTACTTATGAGCGATCGCTGCGGGAAGCCAAAGAAACCGCCATGCGAGAAATGGTCGAAGCGGCTAGTGCGTTAGGAGCGAATGCCGTGATTGGAGTAGACATCGACTACGAAACCATCAGCATTGGGGAAGGCGGCGGCATGATGATGGTCGCTGCCAGCGGCACTGCAGTGAGATACGAAGGGTAAAGCGATCAAGCAAGAAAAAACCTGAAACCGATTGTAATTGCCTATGATCAATAGAGCAGTTTCAAGTATTGTTCATGCAGTTTATCGATCAGGCAGAAATTCAGGTGCAGGCAGGCGACGGAGGCGACGGGATTGTTGCCTTTCGGCGGGAGAAGTACGTGCCAGCGGGTGGTCCAGCAGGCGGCAACGGAGGCAGAGGTGGCTCCGTGATTCTCAAAGCAACCGAAAATCTGCAAACGCTCTTGGATTTTCGCTACAGTCATTTGTTCAAAGCTGACGATGGCAAACGGGGTGGTCCGAATAACTGCACGGGGGCATCGGGTAAGGATCTCATCATCGAAGTTCCCTGTGGCACCGTGATTTATGACGCGGAGACCGATGAATTGATTGGTGATTTAGTAACTCCGGAGCAAACGCTATGTATTGCCCAGGGAGGCAAAGGCGGATTGGGCAATGCCCACTTTTTGAGTAACCGCAACCGTGCCCCAGAAACGGCTCTGCCTGGATTGCCTGGAGAAGCACGATTTTTACGCCTGGAATTGAAACTGCTGGCAGAAGTGGGAATTATTGGCTTACCCAATGCCGGAAAGTCTACCCTGATTTCAGCTCTCTCAGCGGCTCGTCCCAAAATTGCTGACTATCCGTTTACAACTCTCATCCCCAATTTAGGGGTTGTACGAAAACCGTCTGGAGATGGTACGGTGTTTGCCGATATTCCCGGATTGATTGAAGGAGCGCACCTCGGAGTGGGTCTGGGGCACGACTTTCTCCGCCATGTGGAACGCACCCGTCTATTGCTGCATCTGGTAGATGCTACCGATGCCGATCCGATCGCCAACTACCAAACAATTCAGGATGAGTTGGGCGCTTACGGACGGGGATTGAGCGATCGCCCCCAAATTTTGGCATTGAACAAGTTGGATGCAGTTGCCCCAGATGTGGATGTAGATGCGATCGCCGCCCAGTTAGAAGACCTCTCAGGAGCAACCGTATTTCGTATTTCTGCCGCTACCCGCCTGGGGTTAGACCTGTTACTCAATCAGGTATGGCAAACAATGGATAGGATGGACGCAGAAGATTCCGTAGAAGTCGTATACGGTGCATAAAATTTGACTTCTCATCAGATAATTAATGGATTCAATTTAGCTGATGAGGAGTGGAAAATATGAGAATAGGGTACTCGTGTCTTCATTCACAACAGGTATCTTTTATTACAGCTACGGTTTTTAGTTGTTTGGGTTTTGGGCTAAGTCATGCGGCGATCGCGCAAGAAACATTACTACGCACCCTTGTGGTAACGGGGCGTGGCACAGAAGATGTTGCAACCACAAAAGCTCAAATCCAGTTAGGAGTTGAGGCGCAGGGTAAAACTCCGCAAGCAGTACAAGCCGAGGTGATTCAGCGCTCAAATGCGGTTGTCAAGTTATTGCGCTCTCGTGGTGTAAAGAAACTGACAACGACAGACGTGAGCTTAAATCCAACCTATCAAAACCACAAAGGTACTCAAACTTTGACTGGGTATGCTGCCAGCACGATGGTTAGCTTCCAAGTTGAAAGTGCTAAGGCTGGTGCGATCGTGGGTGCAGCAGTAGATGCGGGAGCCAGTCGAATCAGTGGCGTACGTTTCATTGCGGATGAAGACGCAATTTCGCAAGCCCGCAAAACAGCCTTACGAGAGGCAACAGATGACGCTCAAACCCAGGCAGATACCGTGTTGAAGGCGTTGGGTATTGGATCACGAGAAGTCATCAGTGTTCGAGTTGATGGAGCGTATGTTTCTAATCCTGAGATTGTGCGGCTGAATGTGAATCAATCCTTTACAGGAAGAGACGGTTTAGTCAATGCATTGGAAGTCCGAACCAGTGCCCTAGAAACCCAACAGTTTGCAACCACAACGAAACTTGTGGGGGAAAGTATATTTGAAGTCGCTAGTGGCAACCAGAGTGTGAATGCTTCGGTAACTTTGCAAATTCGCTATTGATGTGATGGACAACTATTTCGCCATCACGCCCCCTAGCCTCCTCTCCAAATCTGGGCGAGGAGGAAGTTTAAATCATTGTCGGGAGATTGCTGTTACGACATCCGAAACTGACTATCCGGTGGTTGGCGATAACCTTCGGGAGAAGCGATCGTGGGGGAAATCACCGACATGGAAGGGTTAACCTGGATGGGAGACTGCACGGGAGTGCTAAATGTTGCAGGCTGAGCAGAACCATGAGCAGTAATTTGCACCACATTGGGCGTGAACAGAAAAATGTTTTCGCCCAGGCGTTCCTGGTGACCATCGATCGCGAATACGCCACCTGCCACAAAATCCACTGAACGCTGTGCCTGGTCAGGATCCATCAGCATCATGTTCAGAATCACAGACTTGCGTTCTCGCAGTAGTTTCACCGCATGGGGAATTTCTTCAAACGATCGCGGCTGCAACACAACCACTTCTGAAATGCCATTGGCGCGGTTGGGCATCCCAATTACATTACTGGCGGGCGGAATGGCGCGATCGCTCCGGGGCAACATGGGCTGATCCTGAATCGTCGGATCTTGAACGAACTCCTCATCCCCATATTCATAATCGTAATCGGCTTCATCAAACTGTTCGTTGAAGCCAAAGGAATCCCAAACGCGCTGAAAGATGTTCATGTCAATCTCTGCTCCCAGGATAGTTCGCCCGTATGTTAGTTCACCCGTTCCAGATATTGTAAATCCAAACCTGGATGGAGACAACGGGACAAACGCAACAAGCTGCCTTACTGACTCTGGCTTGATGTTAAACGATGAATCGCCGTTTGAAACACTTTCTTTTAAGACTGTGGTTCCGTGGATTCTACCAATCACCAATTACCTACTACCAACCTCCAATCTTCAATCGCCAATGCCTTCTCTATCTCCCAACATCACGCGACGATATAGCGGTTCAAACTGAGGTAACGTTACTGATTGCCGATTCACCGTCCATTCGCTGCGTTCAAATAGTTCGCGGCGCAGATGCTCCACGTTCACGGTTTTCACAATGCCATCTGCAACAATGCGATCGCCCTTTACCCACACACTATCGACTACTTGCGTCGGGCGACCCAGCACCAACAATCCCAGCGGATCGGTTTTAGGCAGCAACGAAAGATTGGTCAAATCATATAACACCAAATCTGCCTGTTTACCCACTTCCAGCGAACCTGTTTGATGCTGCAATCCCAATCCTGTTGCACCTCCCAGCGCAGCCATTTCCACTGCTTGGCGCGGCGTGATCCAGTGGCGATACTCAAAATCAGTAACGTTGTGCAAAATGCTGCCAATCTTGATCACCTCTAATAGATCCTGAGAATCATTGCTGGAAGCACCATCGCAGCCAAAGGCGACATTCACACCAGCCGCCTGATATTTCAAAACAGGGGCAATACCACTCCCTAAGCGGAGATTGCTAAGAGGATTATGTACCACGGTTGAGCGAGTTTCCGCGAGGATGGCAATATCGGTATCATCCAGCCAAACGCAGTGCGCCAGAGAGGTTTTAGCTCCTAAAAAGCCGAGTCGCTGCAAGTGTTCCACAGCGCTACAACCATACTTTTCTTGTGCCAAAAGCTTCTGCGCCTTTGTTTCTAACAAATGGGAATGGCGACAGAGATCATGCAGTTCGCTGAGTTCTGCACACCCTTGAAACAACTGGTCAGAGCAAAGCTGTGATCCAGTCGGAGCTGCCATGATGGAAATGCCCTGATCTGGACGATGAAACCGATGGATACAGTCTTTCAACAATGAGATCGCGTCATCGGTTGAACGCACATACGGAGGAACGTCGTGGGGAATCCCGCCGGTTGGCATTCCAGTAATTAATGCCTGATCTTGAATTAACGGACCAATAAATGCTTGAATCCCCACCTCCTGGTAGGCACGCACCGCCGCTTCCACCGTTTCTAACTCTTGCCCTGGAATCAGCACCAGATGATCCACAATCGTTGTGCCACCAGAAAGCAGCGTTTCCACCGCTGTGCCTAATCCACTCAGGTAAACCTTCTCCGGGTCAAGCGGAGTAAAGTCATACAATTCTGCCAGCCAAAGTTCCAGCGGCAGAGGCGAGATGGAACCACGCTGCCACATTTCTGAAGAATGGGTATGAGCGTTGACAAAACCGGGAAGTAGCAGCTTATTGTGACCATCTACAACCGTTCCTGTAGCTTCTAAGGCAGGTGCGATCGCTACAATTTGACCATCAACAATTTGAACATCAACGGATTCATATCCTTGTTCAACCGGAATTAAAGCACTCTGAATAGTAAAATTCACAAACCTAAAATCCTCAGACTTCCCTTATGAGATAGTGACAAGTATTCACTCAAGATTGCTACCACCAAGTGGGTGAATTCGCCTTAAACAGGCACTAAAACACCATTCTGTTCATTAATCAGCACTTTCTATTAATAGGTGAGCCAGTGCAAAACAACCTCGTCGAAGGCACTGAAAAACAAGATATTTGAACCACAAAAAATCACAAAAAAAGTCGTACAGTTATCCTCCACTGTTTCCCAAAAAAATTTGTATCAAGAAGTACGCCCCTTTCTTGGCTGAGATTACGATGCTTTAGAATCATCTGGAGGACATGGGACATCCTGACACACCCAAAGTCACCCTGTAGCCATTCTTAGAAGCACAGAATATGACCCAACGCATTTTACGAGTTAAGCGGGATACATTCTTCAAGCTTCGCCCTGAGCAATCTTCTCAACTGACCGCTGAAGAGTTATACACCGTTAAAGCGGGAATCACCTTTGAAATTCAATCCTATGCGTATGCGGATGTGACTGGAGACTTTAACGGACACATCAAATTTACGCTGCTCAACAATTCCATTCGAGACCTCAATACTTGGTTCATCTACAGTTTGCACGCTCAAGTAGAATTTGAGGGGGCTGTAGTTTACCCGCTTGAAGATCAAGCAGGGGTTCATATTCTACAAGTCAATGCTGACACGGTGCTGAAGCTGCGCCCTTTGCCCTCCTCTGTTTTGCCCGATGAAGCGCTCTACTCCGTGAAACAGGGGCAGAGTTTTGCGCTGCATTCCTATGCTTTTGCCGATTCCGCTGGCGATTTCAACAACCACATCCGCTTTGCGCTACGCAATCAGAGCGATTACATACGTGGATTGAGTACTTGGTACGCTTACAATGGGCACGTTTATGTTGAGTTTGACGGTAAAGTTGTTTACCCGGCAGAAGCTCCCGACATTCCAGTTTTGAGGATTTTAGAACCTACGATCTTTAAGCGTCGCCCTGTTTCTTCGTCTCAGCTTGGAGCTGATGAAAAAGTTTCGATTCCGACGGGGCGAACCTACAAGTTGCTGTCCTATGCCTATGCTGATGCTCAAGGGAGTTTTAATGGGCACATCAAATTTACGTTGAAATACGCTAAAGATTATGTTCAGGACTTGAATACATGGTACGTGTACGATGGTCATGCTCGTGTGGAACGGAGTGGGAAAGTTGTTTATCCTCCTCTCCCCCCAACCTCGCCCCCCGGGTACACGGGTAAACCCTTTAAATTGCCAGGTAACACCAGTACCTTTTACACAGATCAGCCCATCATTCCGGGTGGCAGTTTTACCTGGGGCGATGCCACGCACGATGCGACTCGGATTCCTGATACGGTGACGATTGTCAACAACATGATTGCTCTTGCTAGAGAGTTACAGAAGGCACGTAACCAGATTGGTGAACCATTTTTGATTAATTCCTGGTATCGTCCACCTGCAATTAACGATGCAGTGGGAGGGGTTTCCAATAGCCAGCATCTTTACGGCAAAGCGGTGGATGTGCAGGTCGATGGTTTTAGTGGGCGATCGCTGGCAAATGCTGTGATGCTTTGGTGGAACGGTGGCGTTGGCATCTATAGCAATCTGCCTGATGTAGTTCACTTAGATATTGGTCCTCGCCGCGTCTGGGGTTTTTGATCGATGCCCCATTTCTGTTACCTTGGGCAAGCACAAGGCACTGCCCCTACGCTTCTCCATTCCCCATTCCCTATCCCCAATTCCCTTCTTGTATGGCTCTTTCCAAACCTGAAACCAAACAACTCTTAAAACGTTTGATTTTTGAGGAAATTGATCCTGAGGATTGGGTACAGGATGTGTGGGGATTAAGCCCAATATTGGGAGACAGCGCTGCAAAGTTGCTGGAGGTGTTTGAGGCGTTGTGCGATCGCTGCCCCAACGAAGAGTTGGAAGATCTGCTGCAAAGGTTGTATCAAGAGCAGATGGAGTAAACTCCCGCATCTCAAGGTAGAGAAATCCTCATCCGCAAAACTCGTCTACTTTCCCACAATGGAACAGTAGCAATTGGAATTGATGAACAATGGCTAGTTGGGCAGATGAGCATCACAACAGCTCAAAGTTTTGGAGTGGGAAAGGCTTTGTGCTCTGCGAAACCGCGCAGTTTGAAGCGGCGATCGCGGCGTTTGAGCAAGCGATCGCGCTAAACCCAGCCGATTGCAAAGCTTGGAACAACCGTGGGAATGCATTATGCGGGATGAAGCGATATGCAGAAGCTTTGACATCTTATGAGAAAGCGATCGCGATGCAGCCAGATTATCACTTGGCTTGGTTTAATCGGGGATTGCTGTTGGCTGAGATGGGTGCCTATGGCAATGCTGTGGAGAGTTACGAGCACGCGATCGCCCTGCATCCCGATCCCCGCTATCTCCATGCCCAGCAAGGTATCTGGATCAGAGAAAAATTATATTCAGCTTGAACCCTGTCGCTTTAAGATACGAGCAACAGTTGTAAACGGTTCCTCGTATCATGAATCAATCTGATCCTGACTTCGATCCAGTAACGTTGGTGATTTCAGAGATTGTGAAACCGGATCGGATTCAGGAATATGAAGCCTGGACACGAGGAATTAATCACGCGGCTAGAGAGTTTGAAGGGTATCTCGGTGCAAACATCATTCGCCCACGGGATCATGCATTCCCTGAGTATGTCACTATCGTCAAATTTGACAATTACGCCCACTTTAGAACCTGGCAAGTGTCGCCTATTTGTCAAGAATGGCTAGCAAAGGCTAAGGATTTAGTGGATCAGCGGGTTTACCAACGGCAATCTTACGAACCGGAGATGTGGTTTACCTTATCCCGCACGGCTACAAACAAACCCAAACAGCCTGCTTACTATAAACAAGTAATTGTTGGCGCGATCGCGGTCTACCCGTTGATTCTACTGGCAAACACGCTGCTAGGTCCAATCCTCAAAGGGCTGCATCCCCAATTGGCATTGCTGATGTCTGTCTTTTTCGTTTCAGCCCTTCTTACCTACCCCGTGATGCCCTGGCTCACCCGCACCCTAAGCTTTTGGCTATATCCAAAACGCTAACGGAGGTCAGTCCATTACCTGTCTAGTAAACGCTCGACAGTAACTGAGTAACCTTTCCCTACGAAAGGAGGACTCATTAAAAATGAAAAGTTAAAAGTTCAAAATGGCTTCCAATAGAGCTTTGCCACTTTTATAATTTAAGTTATGCATTGTCCTAATTCGTTTCATTCTCAATTGCAACTGGGAGTTGAACCACAAATGTTGTGCCACCGGATGGCGGCAACGAGGATGCAATGGGCAGCGTTCGCTTGGTTGGCAAAGCAGGGCTAAACACCTGAATTTTGCCGTGCATTTGCTCAATCAGCGATCGCGCGATCGCCAATCCCAAGCCACTTCCGGGAATGCTGCCCTGCGCCTGCACCCCTCGATAGTGCCGTTCAAACAGGTGCGATAGGTCTTCCGGTGGTATTCCCGGACCCGTATCAGACACAAAAATGGCTAGAAGGTTGTCATCCTCTGGCCCATCTGCCCACACCCAAATGTGCCCATTCATAGGCGTGTATTTGATTGCATTTTCAATCAAATTATTCAAAACTTCTCGCAAGGCTTGCGGGTTTGCCCATACAGGAGGGAGATCGTCTGGCAAATCCACGGCGATCGCGATGTTTTTCTCTTGAGCGATCGCGGTTGCTGATGCCAGCAATGGCTCTAACACCGTTTCTACTAAGCAGCGCTCAATGCTCAAGGCAGCACTGGGTAACAACCCAATTGCGGACGTAGGTGGAATTGGATGGGGATATAGTGTTGCCTCGCCGAGTTGCTCTTCGTCATCCAATGGATCATCCTGCAAACTAGGCGGGAGTGATCGTGGCGTTGTTTTTAGCCCTATCTCCAGAGCCATTTCCATCTGTTGCGACAGTTCTCGTAAACGCTCGGCTTCACGGGCAATGCTAGTTGCTAATTCGTGGCTGCGATCGCCAGGTGCTAATCGTCGCAAAATCAACTTGCCAAAGGTTTGTAGAGCGGTTAAAGAGTTACGAAGTTGATGCAGCAAATTATCCATCAAATCGTGCTGTTGGAGCTGTAACAGGCGTTCCTGTTCGCGTTCGTGTTGCCCCCACTGATAACGTTGATCCATCACGCAGGCAAGGGATAAGGTCGTTGCAATTCGTTCTACCTGCTGATGCTCCCACTCTTCCCAGGCGTGATCATCTCGACGAGTTACCAACAAACCAAACACTACCGTTTCATGAATCAATGGCAAGACAAGTTGACGCTGATCAGTTAGCGCTCCTCCCACCTGAGTTTCAACTCGATCGGTAGTGGAGCGTGACGACTCAATCTCTTCGTCCACCCTCACCTTTCCCGCCTCCAGAGCAGCGATCGCGGTCTCCTCTGTCAATCCTTTCAGAAAAGGTTCAGCAGGAGTTAACAAAGCAGGTAATCGCAGCGGATTAGGTTGCCTGTCCCGTTCATTAAGCGTTTCAGGGTATGCCGCAATTGGTACAAGCTGAGCCTGTGCCCCTTCTACCAAATCGTGAGTAAGATAAACAATGCTAATCGATGCACCCAGCGCCTGACTCAGGAGCATAATTTGTGCCCGACAAAGAGCTACAAATTCGGAACTGACGGGCATGAGCATAAATCGAGCGATCACCTATCTAAATACTAAGTTAATAGAAAACGAAGGTGGCATAAGCGTTACTTAAGGCAAGCCAATTAAACCTGAACCTTTAGATAGATTTAAAGTTTGTATCAATGAGTTAAAAGAAATTGAAATTTTGGCGTGAAACCGATATACTTGCGACGTGTTTTGTAACTAATACTACACTTGACCAGACAAGGGGGGTTAATTTGGCAAGGAGACGCAAGCGTAAGAGCCGCCGTCGGCAGGAGGGTCGCAGAATTCTTGAGCACGTGCCTCAGTTCAGCATCGAATGTGGAGAGGATAAGCCAGTTACAGCCGCTAGAAAATTCATCCATGCAGAAGGGATTCTTCCACCTGCATTGCTTCTAGTGAAGCGTAACGAGCATACCACGGATCGGTACTTCTGGGCAGAGAAAGGATTGTTCGGCGCACAGTATGTTGAGGAAAATCACTTCCTCTTTCCAAGTTTGAGACCATCAGACGAAGAACCTGCTGAAATGACTGTTTCAATTCGTAAGGCTTGAAACGCTCTTAGCTTCAGCACGTTTAAACATCGTTACAATAAGACTCACTGGAAGCATTCTAAGTGGGTCTTATCAGTTTTGAGGCATCGACTTTACTCGTGGACAGTCTTCAACGGTAACGTTCGCTGCAACTCCAGTAGCTCGTCTCGATGGGCAATAACAGTAATTACACTCTGCCCCAATTGGTTCTCGCTTTGCTCAGATTCAACCTTTAGGAGTACCTTTTCTGGACGCTTTGCATTTTTCCAGTAAAAAATGCCCGCGAGCGGCGACAACGCAACTAACAGGATGGCTCCTATGGAAAAATCAGGCAGCAAAATTGACAAAACTAACGATAGGCTAAGGGTGCCGATCGCTGTAAGAACTGTCAGGAAAACAGCTAGAAAAAAGCTGGGACGAACGATTCCCTCAAAGGCAATCTGGTTGCTCTCGGAGTCTACGTCAACCAACTTGTAGGCACGCTGCGAAAAGTACTGCTGCAACTGCCCAGCAAGTGATTCTTCCGGCAAATCGGACACCAACTTTACAGTCTGCGTCCGATCTTTAACCGATGCTCGAATAAAGAAGAAAAGCCCAACTAACAGCAATAGAGTTAGCAGGAAGGTTGAAGACAGAACAGGAGTGCTCATTACGCTCAGTTATCGACAGTTATCGTCAGCTAAGGTCTATTAGAGCACTCGTTGGGAGTAGTTTGCGATCTCGCATAAACAGATCGCAAACTAGATTTTTCCTCCCAAACACCGACTGTCTGAATATCAACTGGTTCCGCTGTGTGCCAACCCTAGTGAATGAGGTACGGCATGATATTTCTTGACATAGTCTTGCCAGAGGCGAGAAAGCTCTTGTGCTCTTTGAGCAGAGTCTCCCTGAATTTGATACATCCGACGTGGACGACCACGCCCCTCAACCTTCTTCCAGTACCCAGCAATAATTCCTTCCTCTTCCAGAAACTTGAGGGCGCTATAAAGCACAGTATCTGAGAGGCGATAAGCAGGATATTCAGTTTCGAGCAGTTGGATCAATTCTGTTCCATAAGAATCGCCGCGATTCAGAACAGCAAGAACATAACAAACAGCTAGCTCTTTATTGAGATAGAACGGTGGCGGCGCTTGAAAGAATTTGTAAATGTCTTCGAACTTCATTTTTCCCATCCAGGCGACAGTCAAATAGATGAAACACAGGATTTGATGAATTTACCCTTTTGGTAGGGTTAATCCCAAATTAACAAGAAGAACTGACGGACTAAATCAACCAAAAGAATTAAATTCACCATGAAAGATAAAAACGTGGAGCATTCTAATTCAGGAACATTTGCTGTTTTAGAAGACTCCATCTAATCAAAGCCGCTTCAATCACAATCTAGGGGGGGTGATTAAGGGCAAATGAGCGGCTAGTAGGCACCTTGTGCTTGTCGTTAGTAGCCTCAGTTTTTTACTCCAAGACCGTTAACTTTTGAAACTTGTTCCTCAAACTAATTGTTGAGGATAGTGTAGGAATGTACAGACTAACAGCTAAAGATGATAATCATCCAGTCTGGAGTGCTGTATTCATAGGCAATTGGTAGTCTAAGACTTACATCACGCGGCTTGAATCAAAAATGGGGGCTATGAGTGAGTTAGATACCGAGTCCAGGAACTACCGATTAAATAACATTTTGGCAGAAAAAATAGCAATCGCGAAATGTAAGGGTGCCAGTTTGAATTGATGAACCAATGATCGAGTTCATGTTAACCGAGCCTTGCCAATTTGAGCGCAGTATTCTTAGACTAAGCCTGCTCGCAGAGCAACAACTGCTGCCTGAACGCGATCGTCCACTGCCAGCTTGTTCATAATGCCGCGAATGTGAGTTTTGACCGTATTCGGGCTGAGATACAATTCTGCTGCAATTTCTGGATTACTTTTGCCGTCCACCATGAGTTTGAGAACTTCTAACTCTCGCTGTGACAGTTGCCCAACTAAGTTGGTCGCTGAGGGGGGTTTGAGATGTTCTATTACTCGGCGGGCGATTTGGGGGTCAAGATAGGTTGCACCTTCTTGGGCAGCGGCGATCGCGGCAATCAAGCGATCAACATTAGTTCCTTTTATACAATATGCATCCGCGCCACTGGAAAGTGCAGCAATCACTTCAGTTTCAGTCGTGTGGGAGGTTAGCATCACAATTCGCACATCCGGCATCACAGCTTTAATTTGTTGAGTCGCGGCAATACCGTCCTGCCGGGGTAACCCAATATCCATAACAATGACATCAGGCTTTAGCTTTTGAGCCATGTCTACGGCTGAATAGCCATCAGCAGCTTGACCTACAATAACAAGTTGCGAATAGTCTCCCAGGGTTTGCTCCAGTCCCAACTGCATCATGGGATCATCTTCCACAATCAGAACTTTGAGCGGCGGGAGATCGGCTGGAAGGTTTGGCGATGAAGGGGCATTAACCATGCAAGAACCTAAATGAAAGCCAGAGTAAACTGAACGGTAGGGACTACAGGGTTAGGAATGGGTTTTCCTAACATTGGGAACTTTTTGCTAGTCAGGTTGTGTTTCACATCCTACAGCGATTTTTGCGAGATGTAGAGTTATCGACATGGCACTTTGGAAGCTAGGATGGTCAATAAAGCTTCCCTTCGAGAATCAGTGGGATAGTCACTTTAATGAGCGCCAAGTCTAGCTACTCTTCGCCATCTCCTGTTATTCAACAGATCTCCAACGAATTTCGCCGCACGGGCTGGATCAGCTTGTGGTCACAGGTGGTGCTGGTGATTATTTCCAGCATTATTTTGATTGTTGCCGCAACTGCTGCGCGTGCTCCAGTGATCAATCCAGCCGTTCCCGGTGTTGTAATTCCGGCACCACCCAATCCCAGTGCCGGGGTTGGTGGCGTGCTAACCTTTGGGGCGATCGCGGTAATGGGGTTCACCATCTATTGGGCATTTCGGTATGTGTTAATTGGGCGGCAATTGCGAAGAGACGCACCTGCCCGTCCGAAGAAATCGGAAGTGACGCAGTTGATTCGTACCGGGTTGCTTGCCAGTCTATCAGGGATCTTACTAGGGATTTTGGGCAGCTTTGCAATCATTGGAACGGTTGCAGTGATTGCATTTCGACAAGGTCCGGGATTTGTGACCGGAAGCCAAACTCAAACCGTCAACTCACTGGATATTTTAGTGGTGCAGGCAAGCGTCAACTTGATTTTGGCGCATTTTCTGGGCTTGGTGAGTTCTCTGTGGTTGTTGTATCGAATGAATCGGCAAGGATGATTGATTCTCTTAGACGCTGGCGACTTCTTGCTGACGATAGAGACAGAAATAGCGTCCTTTCATTGCCATTAATTCGTCATGGGTACCCTGCTCAACCACCACTCCCTGATCCATCATCAAGATGATGTCTGCATTGCGAATAGTACTGAGACGATGAGTGATGAAGAAAACGGTGCGTCCCTTAAAGGCTTCTGCCAGATTGAGGCACACTTGCCGCTCCGATTCGTAATCCAGGGCGCTGGTGGCTTCATCCAGAATCAGTAGGTTGGGGTTTTGCAGAACGGTACGAGCGATCGCAATACGTTGCCGCTGCCCACCAGAGAGGGCAGACCCTCGTTCACCGACCTGCGTGTTGTAGCCGTTTGACAAATTCATAATGAAGTCGTGAGCGGCGGCGATGCGGGCAGCTTCAATCACTTCTTCATTGGTTGCTTCTGGGTAGTTCAGTGAAATGTTGTCTTGGATAGTCCCTTCAAACAGCAACGTATCTTGCGGGACGATGCCGATCTGTCGCCGCAATGAATAAAGCTCGACTTTGCTGATGTCGTAACCGTCAATTAAGATGCGACCCGACTCTAACGGGTACAACCGTGGCAGCAGTTTCATCAGGGTACTCTTACCAGACCCACTCTGCCCCACAACCCCAACAAATACCCCTGCCGGAAATTCCAGAGTAATGTTGCTCAATTGCATAGGACCGCTGGGGTTGAAGCGAAATGACACATTCTCAAACTTAACGCCGCCCTTGATTAACGGCATGGAAATATTAGTGCGATCGCTCTCATCCGACTCCATCGGCGTATCCACGATATCTGCTAGCCGTTCCAGCGACAGCGCCGTTTCCTGGAAGTTTTGCCAAAGCTGGGTTAGGCGTAGCAGTGGACTGGTGACGTATCCAGCAATAATCCGAAAAGCAATCAACTGTCCCAGAGTCAGTTCCTGTCGCAACACCAGGTAAGCCCCCACCCACAAGACCAGCAAACTGGAAAGCTGGTTGAGAAACTGGCTGGTAGAACTGGCAGCCGTAACAGTTTGCACGGTTTTGAACCCGGCACTGACATAGCGGGCATAGCGTTCTTGCCATTGCCAGCGCGATCGCAGTTCGATGTTTTGCGCCTTCACCGTCTGCATTCCCGATAGCACTTCCACCAGGTACGACTGCGTTTCCGCATTTCGTTCTGCCTTATTGCGTAATTGCCGCCGCACAATGGGCGATACAAAGGCTGTCAACAATGCAAACAATGGAATAGTTGCCAACGCCACCAACGTTAACTGCCAGCTATAAAACACCATCACCACGATGTAAATCACGGAAAACACCGCATCCAGCACCACGGTCAACGCCGTCGTAGTCATAAACTGGCGGATATTTTCTAGCTCATTGATGCGGGTAGACAGTTCTCCCACAGGGCGGCGTTCAAAGTAGCGCAGCGGCAGGCGTAACAGGTGATTAATAATTTCGGTGCCCAGTGCCAGATCGATGCGGTTCGTAGTATCGACAAACAAAAAGGTTCGTAGACTGGTGAGCAGTGCCTCAAACAGGGCAATCACAATCAGGAAAATGCCCAACACTTGCAGCGTATCAGCACTGTTTTGCACCAGCACTTTGTCGATAATCACCTGGGTCATCAGAGGGTTTGCCAGCCCAAACAATTGCACAAAGAAAGACGCAATCAACACCTCGATCAAAACCGTGCGGTATTTAGAGAGGTAAGGCAAAAACCAACTCAAGCCAAATTTTTGCTGCTGCGTGTATTGGGTAGGTTGGAGTAACAACACCTGCCCCTGCTCTCCCCACACCTGCACAAATTCGCTAGTTTTCTGCCGCAGAATGCCCACCTGGGGCACTCCCAATACCATTGTTTTCTCGCTAATTTCATAGAGCACGGCAAAGCTATCATTCCAATTAATGATGGCAGGTGCTTGCAACCGTCCAACGCTGGCAGCAGGAACAGTAACCAGTTGAGCACTGAGATTCATCAACTCAGCAACGGCACCACAGGTCATCAGCGAAAGCGAACCAATGCGTTCTTGTTGGTTGACCAAGACTTTGCGAAGTGTATCTCGGCGGAAGGGGATTGCCAGGTGTTGCGCTAACATCTGGAAGCACGCCAACACGGCATCTACTTGCCCACTGCCACGCACATAGGGATATTGCTTTTTCTGGGCAGTATCGTTGAGCAAATAATCTGGTTCGGAGGGATATTCTGGCGCGTAGGGAATTTGAGCAATTTCCGGCGCAGAAGACGTGGGAATTTTGTCATCCACTACGGGCAGAGGCGCAGGGGAAAGCAATTCTGCATTGAAGCCAACCAGTCGGGCACGGTTGTCTGGCTTGCGAATTAGGTTTTGCTCCGGATTGTAAACATGGCCAATCGGTAGGTCGGTGGCAGGTTTACCGCCGCTGATAAACCATTGGCGATCGCCCTCCAGGTTTCGTGCCTGATTCGCATCCCCATTCAAGTTCACGACCTTTGCCTGTGCCCAGGCTTTTAGAGCAAGCTGGCGCAGATCATCAACCCCAGCACTCTTCAACACCAGGTCACTATCTGCCCGCTCTTTAATATCTGCTGCTAACAAATCAAACACTTCTACCAGGGCAGGTTGATCTTCAAAATACGCCGCAAAGGCTGGTTCCTGCTCCAATAGTTTCAAAAACGTGGTGCCGGGAATGGTGATGCAAATTGCTTCGGTAGACGCGATCGCCGTTTCACACGCCACCCCCCGTAGCAAACTTACCCATCCCAAGATCGCACCCGATTCTAATCGTTGCAATGTAACGGGCAACTGATTATTAGGGTCATAACCCAAGAGGCGCGCCTGTCCCTGAAACAACACCGAAATTTGAGCAGGCATCTTCTCTTTCACCAGGATCGGCTGCCCCATTCGGTACCGCAACAGTTGCGTTGAGGCAATCAAGCGAGTCAGCGCGTCGGTTGATAACTGGTTAAATGGCGCAACGCCTGCCAAAAACTCCTGGGTAGTGCCAGTTGTAGTGTTGGTGTTCATCGTCGCCTCACCGTAACAAGGTTAACCTCGGTTTTTAGCTTATAGCAGAATTTGGGCAACCTAGCGTTTGTCACAGAAAGGGTTAAGGAAGAGGGGAGCTAAGGACTGGGATGTTCGGCAATTCCTCAGCCTCGCCACAAGAAGATAGAGCGCATGAAACCCAAAGCTACAAGAATCAGAAGAAACCCAATCCAATTATTGTGAACAGAGGTTTGCTGAGCAGGTTGTAGCCAGAATTTCATCAGTCGGGCGACGAAGGGCATGACGAAGAAAGTCAACAAGCAGCAGGAGAGAAAGTTGCTGATGAGCATCACATCGGCCCGTGAAAGCGTGTTTGTAAATTCTAGAGATGATTGCAACAGCAACAAAATCATCACGGTTGGATAAAGCCCCAGCAAGGTAGCCATGATCTGCTTCCAGTCCGGAGGATTTGTCTTGCGATTTAAAAACCAACGCTCTAAGCCAGTTTTGTAGTAAGTAATTTTGGTAGACGAGAAGATGGTTTTGCCACGTTCTACTAACGTTTGGCGCACATCCGATTCTAACCAGCGCGACAAATGGTCTGGAGAGTCAAGCCGTTGCCTGCGTTGCCAAATCCGCCAAAGCCACCGCCACCGCCAAAGGCAATACTGCCGATGCCGCCCAGCCCGATGCCGTTGACATTGGCGATCGCCCCCCGATTGACGTTGAACTTGTTGGCGTTGGTGGCAATTTTCACCTCATCCGTTGGGAGAGTAGGAATCTGGGAGTCGCTGGAACTGATGCCGTTGATGCCAATGATGCCGCCGCGATTCACCTCAAAACTATTCTTGTCGCTGACAATCTGGTTACCAGTTTCTTGAGTATGGGCTGTGCCATTGCCGCCCACGGCCTGGTTGTTGAGAAAGGCAACATCATTCAAGGTGACGGTGCCATCCTGCATCAACAGCCCACCGCCCATGCCTGCTGCTCCCCCTGCCCCATTCACGCCAGCGCTGCCCTGGGCTAAACCGTTGGCAATGGTGAGATGGCTGAGGGTAACGTCTCCCCGCTCCACGGTCAGCACGCGATGGCGATTTTCCCCACTGAGAATATCGTTGCTGTCACCTCGGATGAAGAGATTGCCAGTGATCGCAGGCAGGGGAGATTGCAGGGCGATCGCACCGCTGACCTGGCTCAAGTCAATCACATCATCTTCGGGGGTGGCATTTGCCTGGGCGATCGCCCATCGCAGCGACCCCTTCCCCTCATCATTCGTGGTTGTAAGTTGCAGTTGTTTCAGGGTGCCGCTGTAAGAATCGAGTGTGGACGGGGCAAACGCCAATTGAGTCTGAGTTGTGCCCGTCTTGAATTCTAAATTCCAGTTAACGGAGTATCCCGTCAGGTCGGTAGAGGCGGCAATCGGCGTGTGTAACTGCTGACCCAGCGATCGCACAAAGGTTTCTCCCTGCTTACCCTGCGCCACATTGCAGCCGTAGAGCAGCACTTCGGACTTGGGGGCGAGGGCGTGTTGCCACTGCTGAAGCTGACTTTGATAGGTTGGGAGGGTTGCCAGGGTCAGGCGATCGCTGCCCAGTTGCAGACGGGCAACATCCCCATGCGACACGATATGCAGCGCTTGTATCTGTGAGTAATGAGCCAGGGTATGGGTGATGGCTGCAATGCCGCTGTGTTCTGGGTCGAGCAAAAGAACGGCAGTATCTGGATAGAGTCCAGTAGTAAAGGTTTGCAGGTTTGCGATCGCGCCATCCACAATCACTAGTTGAGTAACTTTTTGAGATGCAGGCGGCACCTTTTGCAGCACACCACTTGAGATTAGAAAGGCGATACAACTGATTCCCGCCAGTATCCACAGTGCAATCGTTCGATACAGAGAAAACTAGGGATTTGAACGATTGTGTGGCATACAGCGTCAAGATACAGAACGGTTGAAGGCTACTGATTGTAGTTATGGGAATGGAATGACTCGAACCAGACGAAAAGGATCATCATGACCACGAGCAGCAGAGCGATCGCGACTGTCCCCAACAGATCATTTTTGCGATCGCTCTGTTGATAGGCGGGCACCAGCCAGGAGTTGAGCAATCGAGTCACTAACGGCATCACTGCCCACGTCAGGAGCGACGAGGTGATTAGATTGTTTACCAGCATTGCCACCGAGGGCGACCATCCCTTCATAATCCCCAGTGATCCAAACAGCATCGACTGAAGCATCACCACCGGGTAGAGAGCAAACACCACCGCTAAATTTTGCTTCCAGGCAGGCGGTCCCAGCCCAAATCGTTCCGCGCCCGTTTTGGTGGAAAACCAGCCCTCCAGCCCGGTGTTGAAGGATTTGAACTGATAGGAGTCGAAATGGTTTTGCCCAGATTGAATCAGCGCTTCGCGATCGTCCGATTTCAGCCAACAGTTGAGATTGTCTGATGTGTCGAAATGAATAATGGAATACCACTTCAGATCTTTACCCTTAATCGGTGGGCAAAGGTCAGTACGCAGGTAACCCTGATACTTCTTGGCAGAACGGGTGAGGTTAGCGTGCCAAAACCGAAACGCCAGCCCTTTGCCGATAGGTACGGTATGTTCAATGATCAAACTGGCGTGGGGCACATCCTGATTCTGCAAACTCACCATGATGTCAGCAACCTATGATTTTTTGAACAACTTCACGATTGTTTGCTGGATGCCAGAAATGAAGTCTGGGGAACTGGATTGTTGGGTGTAACCGGAGGGCTGTTGCGAGTTTCCCTGGTAGGCATTTTGGCGATCGCCCCTGCCCTGATTGCTTTGACGAAGTAGAGCGGGCGGTTCTTTAGGAATTTGAAAAGAGAGGTAATCGGTTCGCACCCAGCCTTCGAGGTTAGGCGGATTGTCGAAGCGCACATAGTTCCAGGTGTAGCCTTCGTTGCTGCCAACCTGTTCCAGAATTGTGACGCGATCGCCCCCTTTGCCCGTGCCAATTTTTTGCTCTTTAAGACTGGGTTTGGCGTACACCCCCAATCTCCACCTTTGGTTCTGGCGCACTCAACACCGCAGGCAAATTCATTGCCTGGTTACTGGCGGCATGGGCAGGCATAGGTGGAAACAGCCAAAGCGCGATCGCGGCAAGCAAGGCGAGCAGAAGAGATTTAAGCTTCATCATGGCAGTATCGGCAATTAAGAACTGGAACCATTGTGATGCAATGGGCTTTTGGCAGATGGGGATGAGACGGCAAAACTCAACCCATAAACTGATGAGCAGTTTAGAGCCGCTTGGGGTTGCAACAAAGTTACTCACGCTACGCCTGCTCAGGAAAAAGTATCTCGAAAGACATTTGCTGATGCCACTTAGATTGTATACAGTATGCAATATAACGAGAGGTGACGAGATAACCAGTTTTGTCCAAGTCAAGTTGCAATAATGTTAAGGAGCGGGGCTTCAGTTGCATCCGCAAGCCAATTAGCTGCCGGGGTTAGACGTCGACCCACAGCATTTTAGATGTGATTGAACCCGTCAGCCGCAAAAACCTGTCGTTCCCCTGCTCAGTTGAAGGAACCCGTGATACCAGAACTCGAAAATCGCCTGACTCTAACCATTAATGGAGCAACCGTTCATCTCAAGAATGTGTCGCCCACAATTACGCTGTTGGAATATTTGCGAAACAGCGATCGCATCGGCACGAAGGAAGGCTGCGGCGATGGCGATTGCGGAGCCTGCACAGTGGTTCTGCTGGGGCAGGGAGCCGATGGCAAAGCCCACTATCAAGCGATCAACAGTTGCCTGATCCCGCTGGGGGCGATCGCGGGACGGGAGATCATCACAGTGGAAGGGGTTGCCAACGGTCAACTGCATCCGGTGCAGGCAGCAATGGTGCAAACAGGCGGTTCTCAATGCGGCTACTGTACCCCTGGCTTCATCATGAGTTTGTTCGCTGCCTATTACGAGGGCACCGTAGACGATGTGGCAGTGGAAGGCAATTTGTGTCGCTGTACGGGCTATTTGCCGATTCGTCGCGCTGCTAAATTAGTGGCAAATCAGCAGCCCTGCGATCGCTTTGCTGAAAAACTGACCCAGACAACGATAGAGCTACCCGCTTTGAACTATCAGGGCAATGAGCAACAGTTCTATCGCCCAACTCAACTCCGCGAAGTTTTGACTCTGTTGCAGCAGCACCCTGAAGCAACCCTGGTCGCAGGCGCAACCGATTTGGGACTGGAAATGAGTTGGCACCGTCAGCACTACCCGGTGATGATTTCGTTAGAAGCAGCGGAAGAATTGAACGGGTTGGAGCAAACTCCAGATTGGGTGGAAATTGGCGCAGCCGTTCCCCTCAGCACAATTGAAGACCGTTTGCATGGGGTGTTTCCCAGCCTGGATGAAATGCTGCACTGGTTCGCCGCGCGGCAGGTGCGAAATCGAGCAACGCTGGGTGGCAATATTGGCACGGCTTCTCCCATTGGCGATTTGCCTCCTGTCCTGCTGTCGCTGGATGCCGAGTTGCGACTTGCCAGCCCTGCCGGAGAACGACTTATCCCATTGGCAAGTTTCTTTAAAGGCTATCGCCAAACCGATTTACAACCAGAAGAAGTGATCGTCTCCGTGCGAATTCATACCACAAAAGCAACAGGCGCAGTCACTCGACTGAGTCAGTCTTACAAAATTGGCAAGCGCGGGACGGACGACATCAGCATTGTGGCGGCGGCTTTCACGGTAGATCTGGATGCCAGTCACACCATTGTGCAGGTGCGGTTGGCATATGGTGGAGTGGCGGCAACTCCGGCACGGGCGATCGCGGTAGAAGAATGGCTGGTGGGCAAGTCGTGGAACACTGCTACGGTTCAGCAGGCAAAGGAATTGTTAAAAGACACGTTTTCGCCGCTCACCGATTTGCGAGCCAGCGCGGAGTATCGCAAATTGCTGGTGGTCAACCTGTTTGAGAAGTTTTTTGTGGAAATGGGCGGAGTGGAACAGTATCCTCTGGAGGTGCGGGCATGAGTATTGCAGGACATCGCAAAAGTCACGAAAGCGCCGAAAGCCACGTCAGCGGCAAAGCGGTTTATACGGATGATCAACGCCTGCCGTCGGGAATGCTCTCTCTCTACCCGGTGCTGTCTCCCCATGCTAGAGCCGTCATTACCAAACTCGATCCCGTTCTCGCCTATGCCGTGGAGGGCGTGGTCACAGTGCTCACTGCCGCTGATGTTACGGGTGAAAACGATACGGGCGTGATTGTTCACGATGAACCATTGTTGCCCAGCGATGAGGTGAGTTACTGGGGGCAGGTGGTTGCCTGGGTGGTGGCTGAGACAGAAGCAGCGGCACGGTTGGGTGCGGCAAAGGTACTTGTGGAATACGAGCCGCTCAAGCCTGTGTTGACAATCCAGGAGGCGATCGCCACCGAAAGTTTCCATACAAAACCACAAGTTTGTGGGCGTGGGGATGTGCAAACAGGGTTCCAGTCTTCTGCCCACGTGCTAGAAGGCGAAGTGGAAATGAATGGGCAGGATCATTTTTACCTGGAAACGCAAACCAGTTGGGCAATTCCTGATCTGGAAGGCAATTACCAGGTGTATTCTTCCACTCAGCACCCCACCGAAACTCAAATCATCGTAGGGCGCGTGTTGGGACTGCCCAGTAATCGCATCGTCGTCACCTGTTTGCGGATGGGCGGCGGCTTTGGCGGTAAGGAATCCCAGGCAAACCCCATGGCGGCAGCGGTGGCATTGGCAGCTTATAAAACCGGGCGACCCGCACGAGTACGTTTGCGGCGGCACCACGACATGATGATCACGGGCAAGCGCCACGGCTACCTGGGACGCTACAAAGTTGGGTTTCAACCAGATGGCACCCTGACCGCGTTAGAAGTTGCCCTCTATGCCGATGCGGGCTGGAGCCTGGATTTGTCACCGCCCGTGCTGCTGCGGGCCATGCTGCATGTCGATAACGCCTACTACATTCCGCACATTCAAGTACAAGGCTATCTGGCACAAACCAACAAAACCTCCAACACGGCGTTTCGCGGGTTTGGTGGTCCGCAGGGGATGCTGGTGATTGAGGATGTGATCGACCGAGTGGCGCGATCGCTCAACTTAACCCCCGACGCGGTGCGAGAGCGGAACTTCTACCACGGCACTGGCGAAACCAACACCACTCATTACGGGCAGGAAATTTTTGATAATCGCATTGCTCGTGTCTGGGATGAGGCAAAAGCCAACGCCAACTTTGCCGAGCGGAAGATGGCGATCGCCGAATTCAACCGCGTCAACCCCTACAAAAAACGAGGGTTAGCAATCACACCCGTTAAATTTGGCATCTCGTTCAACAAAACTCAGTACAACCAGGCGGGCGCACTGATCTTGATCTACACCGATGGCAGCATTCAGCTCAATCACGGCGGAACTGAGATGGGGCAGGGTTTACACACGAAAATGCTGCAAGTCGCCGCGAAAGCGTTGGGAGTGAGTATCAACCGTTTCCGCATAATGCCGACCAGCACCGACAAAGTACCCAACACTTCTGCAACGGCGGCATCCAGTGGTGCCGATTTGAACGGGATGGCAGTCAAAGATGCCTGTGAAACCGTGAAAGCCCGACTGGCAACCCTGGCAGCGCAGATGCTGAAACTGGATACGCCAGAAGAACTGGTGTTTGAAAATGATTGGATTTTTTGTCGCACCTATCCCCGCGATCGCATCTCGTTTGATGAGGTAGTGAATCATGCCTACAACAATCGCGTCTCCCTCTCTGCCACGGGTTACTACCGCACCCCCAACCTCTACTGGGATCAGGAAACTTACAAGGGCAGACCGTTCTACTACTTTGCCTACGGTGCTGCCGTCAGCGAAGTTGAGGTGGATGGGTTTACGGGCACGTTCAAATTGCGGCAGGTCGATATTGTGCATGACGTAGGCGAATCGCTCAATCCTCTGGTAGATCAGGGGCAGGTGGAAGGTGGTTTTGTGCAGGGCATGGGCTGGCTGACGATGGAAGAACTGGTGTGGGATCAGCAGGGACGACTCCGCACCTATGCCCCCAGCACCTACAAAATCCCCACGATCAGCGAGATTCCCGAAGCCTTCCACGTTCACTTACTCACCCGCGCCTCGCAGGATGGCACGATCTACGGCAGTAAAGCAGTGGGCGAACCTCCGTTCATGCTGGCATTTTCAGTGCGGGAGGCAATTCGTGCCGCTGTTGCCGAGTTTGGACACCATCCTACCTACGTGCCGCTAGCTGCTCCTGCCACCCCAGAAGCGACGTTGATGGCGATCGAACAGGTGCGATCGCAGACAACAACTCAGCCAAACTCCACCAATGGCAGTGGCGCAGTGCCCCACATGGTTGATAGCAGCTCAGTCGATGAAATTAGGGAGGGTGCCGCTACGATAGGGGTAACCCCACAGTCATAGCCATCCTGAGCCATGAACGTTCTCCCCAAGCCTGGTAGCAGAAACCCCCTATTTACCCTGTTAGTGATTGGTTTGTTTGTGGCAATTCTGCTGCCCGCCTCCCTATCTCCCAACCTATTTACCCTCAAACCGTTTAGTTGGAGTGACGTAATTCAACTGTTGACATTTCTGCTGTTGATCTCACTGTTTTTAGAACGGGCATTGGAGGTCTTTATCACTCCCTGGAGACGCGATACGGATGAAAATTTAGATAATCAAGTCAAGCATTCTGAACGCAGAATTGCCGAAATTAAAGAACAAATTGGAGCTGAAAGTAAACAGTTAGAAACTCTCGTTAGACTAGAGGAAGCTTCTAGTAGAGACCGACAGGATACTATTGCTCGATTCAATCCCGCCCAATCCATTGGAGAAACGAATGAGCTAAACAATCAACTGCGCCAGGAGATGGATCGATCGCAGGATTTGAAGTTGAAACGCGCCCTATACAAATCTGAAACCCGCAGAATTGCGCTATGGCTGGCATTGTTCATTGGGTTGCTTATCAGTGGAGTAGGGATTCGAGCGTTAGAAACCTTAGTTGTGTTTCAAGATTTTCCTGAGAAACCAATCTTTTATGAAGGACAAATCTTGATTTTTCGATCGCTCGATACTTTGCTGACTGGCGGTTTAATTGCAGGCGGCAGCGATGGCATTCATAAGTTAGTGCGCGTGTTCACCACCTTCTTAGAAGAAACCCAAACCCGAATTAAAGACAGTCCCACTTAGCACACCTCCAATCCGGGGCTATTCTCCTGCACTCATTAACCTGAAAACCCCACTCAAACAGTCGTCAATCTAAAATTGTCAATCCCAAATCTGAATCATTCATGTCCCTCGATTTTTATCGCCAATTGGCTCAGACCTTACACCATCGCGCGGTAGTGCTGGCAACCGTGATCGATGTCAAAGGCTCGGTGCCGCGTGAAGTGGGAGCTAAGATGGTGGTCTACGCAGACGGGCAAACCATCGGTACTATCGGCGGCGGGGCAGGCGAAGCCAAAGTCATTCGTCAAGCAAAGCATGTGCTGCAAACGGGCGAAAAACAGTGGGTTGAAATCGACCTTTCTGGTGCACCCCATCGCCATACAGAAGGCATTTGTGGCGGCATAATGCAGGTTTGGCTAGAGCGCTGGCAGGGAGAAACCGCGATCGCCCTTGTTCAGCAAATCCTCACTCTCCTGGCATCCGGACAACCTGCAACTCTTGTCACGCCACTCGATCAGACGCGATCGCCCTTCCTTCAACTCTCTACACCCAGCACTCAGCACTCAGCACTCAGCACCCAGCACTCAGCACTCAGCACCCAGCACTCAGCACTCAGCACCCAGCACTCAGCACTCAGCACTCAGCACTCCTCCTTCACCGAAACCCTCCCACCCCCTCCAACTCTCCTGATCGTCGGCGCAGGACATTGCGGGATTCAATTGGCAAAAGTCGCAGATTTAATTGGCTTTCAAGTCATCGTGCAGGACGATCGCCCCGAATGGGCAAACGTCGAACACTATCCCCAAGCCACTCGCATTTTTACCGATGCCATCGATCGCGCCATTTCCCACCTCGCGACTCACAGCCAACTCTATGCAGCACTGGTCACCCGCGGTTATGGATACGATCTGGAAGCGCTCAAAGCCCTGCTGCAACGAGACATTCCCTGTCACTATATCGGCATGATTGGCAGCCAAAAACGAGTACGCCAGGTATTTCAAGCCCTAGAATCAGCAGGAATTTGTGTTAGTAAATTGCAATCCATCCACGCCCCAATCGGGTTAGATATCGGTGCCCTCACCCCAGAAGAAATTGCCATCAGCATCGCCGCTGAACTGATTCTCGTGCGCCGCGGCGGCAGTGGAAAACCCCTCTCTTGGGAGCCTTCCGTTTAATAACATGTTGGGCTGTTCTCAGTTATCTATTAAAGCTTTCATTTTGGTTTATTAAGAAAAAGTTTTATTTAATTGAAAGAGTTTGAAGTAGTTTGTCAATATGATTTTCTGAACGCTTGAGAATATCAATAGTTGGGGAGCTTACTAAGTCTCTTTGAAAAGAATTACTATTTTTTCCTACTTGTTGATTTATTCTATCAAGTCTCTTCTTTAGAGTTTCTCTTTCATTCTCTAGAAGGTAAATCCAAGAAGATACTAAGAGCGTATTTCTAAATAAATGATTAAATCACTTCCTGCTGTTCCCCTAAAC
>JACYLN010000121.1 GCA_015272515.1 Leptolyngbyaceae cyanobacterium C42_A2020_001
CTTCAAAAATTAGGCTTAAGCACTTATACTCATCGCAAAAGTGGGATGCACTCTTTAGATTGTTCTTCTGCGCCTCTGCTCGCCGGAGACTATCATGAATTTGCTGGCGCAATCTGGTGTATTCATCGCTTGCATTACCTGGCACCATGTTTGAATCGGTAGACATCGCCCTTCTCCAATAAAGCAGAATAACTTCTAGTGAAAAATAAGTTTGCGGAAATACCAAAATTATAAAGTTGGTTTCCATCTCAATCATTCAGTTCTTGAGAAACGAATTCCTGAATTCCCGATCCTCTGTAGGATGAGTGAGGAACCCTACTTTTTCCCAGATTCATGACTGCTGATACTGTTCGTGACTTGTTTGACCGAATTGCCCCTGTGTATGACCAACTCAACAATTGGCTAAGCTTAGGGCAACATCGCATCTGGAAGCAGATGGCTGTGAAGTGGAGTGGAGCTAAACCGGGCGATCGCTGTCTGGACGTGTGCTGCGGTAGCGGAGATCTGGCGCAACTGCTGGCAGAACGAGTGGGCAAAACAGGCGAGGTGATTGGGCTGGATTTTTCCACAGAGCAACTGGCGATCGCCCAACAGCGGATTCAACAGCGTTACATTGACTTACCGATTACCTGGATGGAAGGCGATGCCCTCAACCTGCCCTTTCCAGACAATGACTTTGATGCCGCAACGATGGGCTACGGCTTGCGAAACGTGGTGGATATTCCCCGTTGCTTAAAAGAACTGCATCGCATCCTTAAGCCCGGCGCGTGTGCTGCTATTCTTGACCTACATCGCCCAACCAGTCCCCTCGTGCGGGCTTTCCAGCAATGGTACCTGGAGACGGTAGTTGTTCCGGCGGCGACCCGCTACGGCTTCAGCGATGAGTATGCCTACATTGCTCCCAGCCTCGATCGCTTCCCCACTGGAACGGAACAAGTGGACCTCGCCCGTGAGGTAGGGTTTTCCGACGTTACACACTATCCCATTGCTGGGGGTACGATGGGGGTGTTAGTTGTTAAAAAACCATAGAGCTTGGCATTTAGGTTTCATCACGCTCAATCTCAAATCCAAAATCTACACTCTAAAATCTCAGTTGAGTTACCGCCTTGGATCTCTCTACCGTCTGGCTTTTTGTCGCTCCTCCCGTTGTTGGTGGCATCATCGGATATTTCACCAACGATATTGCGATCCGCATGTTATTTCGTCCTTACCGGGCTTACTACATCGGCGGCAGGCGAGTGCCATTCACACCAGGGCTGATTCCGCGTAACCAGGAACGACTAGCAAAGCGCATCTCGGACACGATTATGGGATCGCTGCTGACTCCGGAAGAGTTGCAAAATCTGGCGCGGCGGCTTCTACAACCAGAGCGGGTGCAATCAGCCTTGTTGTGGCTACTGAAACTGGCGTTGGATCAGATGCAGGGCGATCGCGAACAAAAAACCGCTAAAGTGCTGGCAAACGTGCTGCGAGATTTGTTTGGACAATCCCTACCGCGTTTGCTTAAAGTCCTGGCACGCCGTGAAGATTTCTTAGAACCGCAACTGAATCAGATTTTTGATCGAGTCTTGTTAGATTTTCAGCTATCGGAAGACCAGGCAAACAAGTTAGCAGATTGGCTATTGCAAGTAGTATTGCCACCGGATGTGATTCGGCAAGCTTTGATTGATTTTCTCACTGATCGCAATATTCAGGTGATTGACGAAGGCTTCCGCGAAAAGACCAGCGGTACCTATTGGGTGATTGCTAACTTGTTTGGTATTCGCAATGCTCTATTGAGGCTGCGTTCCTTTTGTCTAGATGAGCGAGAAGCTTGTAACGCACGTTTGGCAGAGTTGCTCGTTTCGCTGAATGTGCGATCGCGGTTGAAAGAACTGCTGCAAAACCTGTCGATGCAAAACTTGCCTGTTTCAACGGTGCGGCAACTGCGGAAAACCTTACGCGACACGGTTCGTAGCTATGTGCAACAAGAAGGGGCAGATTTTTTACAAGACTTGAGCAAGTCAATTGAGTGGGAAAATTTAGCCAGCGTTGTTCTGAGTCGTCTGCGGTCTTCCCCTGTTGTGAACGAATCGTTGGAAACGGTCAGTTGGGAGTTGGCACTGATCTTAGAGCGCTATCTGGAGCGAGATTTGGAAAATATCGTAGCGCAGGCAATCCCAATTTTGAACATTGATCAGGTGATTATCAATCGAGTAAAAGCCACGTCTGCGGCAGACTTGGAAGCGGCGATCAACGGCATTGTGAAAAGTGAACTCCAGGCGATCGTCAACCTGGGGGGAATTTTGGGTTTTGTGATTGGCTTATTTCAAGCAGCGACGCTGTTGTGGCGGTAATTGTCGCTCAAGTCTCCAACGCACATTGGGGAAACCGTCCCAGGTTGTGAGCTTCAACGATCGCGTTGCGGCATTCCAGCAAACTTGCACCAGTTCTGCGAGATAGCTCTTTCAAATTGATCAAGGGATGGGTAGCTTCAGGAGCCTGGAGATAGAGTTCGTAAGCCACTTCCAAAACCCGGTAGTTCAGCATCAGGGGTTTGACGGTCGCCTCTAGTACATTCAGCATGGGAGTTTCTTTGAACAACACAGACCTATCATCCAAGCTGAAAAGCATTGTTGGCTCTATCTCAGGCCTTGTCTCGGTGGAATTACGGCTCTATCTTTCGGGCGAAGTCGCGCAAGGCTTGTTCGTAGCGGGTTCCAGCGATCGCAATCAGATCGTTGTGGCCAGCGCCAGGAATGGTGAGAAATTGCTTCGGTTGATTGGCGTATTCGTATAGGGTTTTTCCCTGATGATAGGGGATGATTCGATCGGCGGTACCGTGAATAAACAAAAGTGGACACTTAACTGACTTGATTTTGCTGATGTTATTGAACCGATCAAATAACAGAATCGGGAAATAGGTCACCACTCGAAACGCACTTGTAAAAACTCCTTCTAAAATCATCCCAGCAACGGGTTGACGCATCGCTAAATCAATACTGGGACCACTCCCCACCGAAAAGCCGTACAAAATAATGTGATTGGCAGGAATGCCTAAAGTCGTTGTGAGGTAAGTGTAGGCGGCATCAATATCTTGATACGTATTGGGTTCTGATGGAGTGCCCTGACTGGTGCCGTAGCCTTGATAGTCATAGGCAAACACTGAAAAGCCAATGCGTTGAATCATTTCCAACACAGGGCGACTGGTGCCTAAATCGCTGCCGTTGCCGTGGCTGTATAACACGGTGTAAGTCGCGTTGGGATTGGGTAAATACACGGCTGAAATTTGGGTGTTGTTGGGAGTGGTGAGTTTGATAATGTCGGCAGTATCGCGATAACTAGCGGGCGGGGGCTGAAAGATGATGCGGTCTGCCACCAGCAAGGCGAAGAGATTTAGCGCCAGGTAGGAGAGAAGGAGTACCAGCACCAACAGGGTGACCCGCGATCGCTCAAACAACAGTCGCCCCCAAATATTGTTCATACGGCATCTGCCATACTTGCATCACTGGTATTGCACTGCAACGAGTCAACCCCCAGTGCTGCCAACGCTGCCTTCACCAGGTTGAAGTAGTAGGGTTGGCAAACATCCACCTCTACAGCGTCGGTTGGGCTTTTGCTGAGAAGTCCGATGCGTTGCCCCTGCTGCAACACCAATACTTTACCCTGATGGTTGCGAATTCGCAGTTGCTTGCCAGTTTCAAACTCCAGCAAGCGGCAGGAGTAGGCGCGATCGTCGTAGATAAAATCAGCAGTTTGGGCGGGGATGGTGGATGGGCGCACTCCCACCAGTTCCAACTCCAGCGACACCTCGCCGTTCCAGTCCGATCGCCGCAATCGGTAAGCAATATCCAGAAAAGTAGGTAACGGATAATAACTCCCCCAGCGCCAGGCGATCGCTTGCAGTTTGCGGGGTGAGGTGCCGTTACCAGAATCCTGACTGACAGTGAGTTTGAGATGCCCTTTGCCAAACAACCGTTGTTCATGCACCTGCACATGAGACGACCAAAACACAGGTTCGGGATTCTCAATGCCGCAGGGTTGCAACGCCTCCATTTCGCTGTAAAGGGCAAAATCCACGCACTCTAACGGAGCCTGGGCATCAATCCGGACTAAAGGCTTGAGATGTTCTAGTTCCAGGCATTGATGGGCAAAGATTCGCAGGCGCGATCGCAAGGCTTCCAGGTTCTCCGTTTTGAAGGAAAAACCGCCCGCTGCCCGGTGCCCGCCGTGTTTCTCTAACAAATCTTTGCAAAATTCCAGCGCTGCAAACACATCAAATTCGGGAATGCTACGTGCCGATCCGCGAATCAGTTGGTGTTCATCGTCTTCGTAGGTGCTGATAAAAACGGGCACTCCGTAGCGCTCTACCAGCCGCGAAGCAACAATGCCAATCACGCCATGATGCCAACCTGCATGGGTGAGCAGCAGCACGCGATCGCCTGCCACATCCAGATGACCCTCTTCGCACAGGGCGATCGCTTCTTGCTCAATTTCCTCACATAATTTTTGCCGTTGCTGGT
>JACYLN010000023.1 GCA_015272515.1 Leptolyngbyaceae cyanobacterium C42_A2020_001
CCTCCTGCCTCCTAACTCCTGACTGCCCAACCCACAAGCGCAAAATATTGGCGATCGCAAAGTCTCGCGAACCAGCCCCCAGCGCAACTTTGTGCAGGGTCATGGTGGGCGGCGCACCGAACTGCTCGGCTAAGGTAATGGCGATCGCGGCTCCGGTTGGGGTGACCATTTCGCGCTCAAGGCCGTTGCTGTAAACCGGAACCTGCCCCATCTCAAACAGCTTTAACACGGCAGGGGTGGGAACCGGAAGCTGACCGTGGGCTGCCCAAATGGTGCCTCCGCCAGTGGGTAACGGGGAACACACGAGCCGTTCAATCCCCAGCCAATCGAGTCCTAAACAAGTGCCAATAATATCTACCAGAGCATCGGTTGCGCCCACTTCATGAAAATGCACTTGCTCTGGCGGCACACCATGAACGGCACCTTCTGCCTCTGCCAGTTTGCGAAACACTGCTAAGCTCCAGGCTTCAGCGCGGGGTGGTAATTTGGCATTCAAAATCAAACGCTCAATTTCGGGGAGATGGCGGATGGGAATAGCCGTGCGATCGCGTTCCCCCCCTTCAGGATGATGAGGGTGAGGATGGAGGTGGTCATGATCAGGGTGGTCATGATCAGGGTGCGGATGATCGTGACCGGAATGAGTATGGTTAGCAGAATGATGGGCGTGGTCGAAGGTGCTGAACCGATCTGGGTTCACCGCTTCCCCAGACTCAAATAGCAAATCTACGTGAAACTTTGTTGCTCGTAACCCATTGCGGTGTACGGGTTCTGCCCATAATTTGTACTCTTGAGCAATGCCTAACTTCTCCAATTGCTCGACTAAATACTCCAGCGGTACTCCAGCATCTACCAAAGCGCCTAAGCACATATCTCCTGCAATACCCGTTGGACATTGTAGATAAGCAATCTTCATAAGTTTCTACTCAAGTTCTCACGCTGCTGTGATTCTTGCTCGTAATCAATCGCCCTCGCTATGCAAAGTATGGCAGAGGCGAGTCAGAAAGCCTACGCAGACTCCGCATTCAATCCCGTCAACTTTGTCCTAAGCTGTCTGACCAAAGCTATATTATCTAATTGCTTCACTCTTCCTGCCCGAACCCTATCTTTCTCGGTTTTTTCCAATGGCAACCATTTATTCTGTTCATCCGAAAGACCCTCAAACACGAATCATTGGACAAATTGTTGCCATGCTACGAGATGGGGCAGTGATTTTATATCCAACCGACACGATTTATGCGATCGGGTGTGACTTGAACTCGAAAAGCGGCATTCAGCGAGTTCGACAGATCAAGCAGCTTTCTAACGACAAGCCACTAACGTTTCTCTGCCCTTCGTTGTCGAATATTGCGAGTTATGCGATCGTTAGTGATCCTGCCTACCGGATCATGCGTCACCTGATTCCAGGACCCTACACGTTTTTGTTACCTGCAACCAAACTGGTGCCCAAGCTGGTGATGAATCCCAAGCGGCGCACAACGGGCATTCGGGTACCGGATCATGCGGTGTGTCAGGCAATTTTAAGCACATTAGAAAATCCGATTATTTCAACCTCTGCCCATGTATTTGATGATGGTACGCCGTTGGCTCCTAAAGTGCCTGAGCATCCGTCTCGGGTGGAACTGTTCGATTTCTTGGACAAAATGGTGGATGTGATTGTGGATAATGGCGAGGAACCGGGCTACCAGATGTCTACCATCCTCGATTTGACGGAGGAGGAACCGATGGTGGTTCGTCGAGGTCTAGGATGGGAGGCGGTTGAGTCGTGGGTGGAAGTGCTCTCCTGAAGTCTTAAGGCAGGCGTGAACTTATTTGATTGAATCACCGTCTATTTATCCGGATAGCCACCCACTTACTGGCTTATGGATAGTGGGCGTACCGTGCTTAGTTTGTAATCCGCTGGAAGGCGGGTTGAACCAGATTGCCAACTGTCCACTGCTAATCACAGGTTGAAGATTTCATCCAACCGCGATCGCACCTGCACAACAACCCAGTTTCACGACTGCCCGACATTTTTCCGCAGTCAGCCGAAGCAGGTTCAAAGGCCGGTCTCAAACGCGAAAGATGACCACCTGGAAAAGTGCCATAGGGTTGTGGGGAGCTTACCGTAACAACCAATTTTGCATGTGTAGCCAGTTATGACAGTTGGTAAGCAACAAGTCAGGCAATCGGAGCAAGCGAGTCATTCACCGACCACCACTCCTTCTTGTCTTAGCAATTCCTGTATATGTGCACTACCAAAATATGAATATTGAGTCTCTACCTTCCCGTTCTGGATCTGTTTCGGTTCATCCTGGATCTGCTAGCAGCCAAGCGATCGCCGAAGCCCCCCAATCTAAGCGCCGTTCTCGGTTAGAAGCCAAATCATTATCCTCTACAGCGATTTCCTCCGTTACCTTTCTGGATCAGCAAGCACTCATCCAGATGTTGTCACAGGAGTTGACATCGGAAATTCGTAGCTTAAATGGCAGTGCCGAAGCCCTTGCAGGTCGGATTGCGGCTGAAGTAGACCGGGTTTGCCACAAGAGCGGGAGAATTCTTGCCTCCGGGCAAGCGCAATCTTGGCAAGTGTCCCTGGCTCGGCATCGATTACAGAAGTGTTTAACCTACTATCAACTCGGTTCTCGTCGGGGACGGGTTGAACTGCATAGTACATTAGGCTCGATGGTATACCGCTATGTTGCGCCATCCCGTATGCAGCTTGGGTTTCAGGCTCGGTACAACTTAATTGAAGACTTTTTACAAGGGTTTTATACAGAATCGTTGAAAGCCTTTCGGCGCGAGAATGAATTGCCCGACAGCTATCAACCACGTACTCGATTGGAATTAGCAGAGTATATGGCGTTTACCGAGCAGTACGCCAAGCGCCGCATTTCGTTGCCGGGCGGACAAACTCAGCAGTTGATTGTGCTGCGGGCACAACGGTTTGGGCAACGCCAACCGCTTGAGGTATCGGTGGATATTGAGCAAGCGTTAGAGTCGCCCCGTGGAGAAGAGGCAGAACAACACAATCGGTCTCCTATTGTGCAACAGCTTCGGGAACAGATGATTACGGGAATGGTGGATTCGTCGGAGGCGGTGCTACGCGATCGCGTCATCTCTGAGCTAGTGCAGTATCTGGAAGCTGAGGGACAACAAGACTGTATTGATTACCTGGTACTAAAACTGCAAGATTTGTCTGCGCCAGAAATTGATGAAATTTTAGGATTAACTCCTCGCCAGCGAGACTACTTACAACAACGGTTTAAGTACCACGTTGAAAAATTCACCCTCTCATCTCCCAACTGGCGATTGGTGCATCAATGGCTGGGTGCTGACCTGGATCAGCATCTTGGATTGTCTACCCCTCAGTGGGAGACATTTACCAGCCAACTCACGCCTGAGCAGCACCAAATGCTGCAACTGAAACAATCTCAACTGGATGATCAGGAGATTGCCCGCAAGCTGAAACTCACACCCAAACAATTGCAGAAGCGTTGGGGAACCTTACTAGACCTGGCTCGGCAAATCCGGAATCAGGGTTAATGGAGTAACCTCACGCGATCGCCCAGTCTTAAGCTGGATCAGGGAAGAATTCCTTGGGCATCGACTCACACCAATTTCCCTTATAGCAATAGAGACGATCAATTGATTGTTTCTATTGCTATTGCTATGGGAGCGATCGCTTCAAGGTGTTCCTGCGGTACGACGAAAGTCTAACCAAACAAAATCCCCGGTCGCCAAAAATTAGGCTGCGGATTTTACGGTCGCAGGAAGCGCTTTTGTTTTTTAGACTACGGGTATGAGAGGTTCCATTTGGGGGGGAAACCCTTCTAACGCAGTCAAACAAACTTTTATTACATTCTTGGGTGGATGGGTGCTTTGAGATTTGAATAAGGGAGCATTGGACGTAGACTAGGTTCGCTGAGTTCTTCCAACTCCCTTGCCAGCTTTCAACCATTGAGCTATCGTACCTTTCTAGCAGGTGGATAAGTTAATGCATTTACTTGTCAGCGCTGAGTTCAACGTCTCTTCTTCTGTAAAAAACTCAGCTATGTCTTATATGAATGATGTTATAGGTGCAGCCATATTTGATCTCAACGGATTGCCCAAAGAGTATTTCACGACATCAGACAATAGCAACATGGGTTGGGTGCAAACAATTTTTCAGGCATTGGGGTTGCGATCGCTCCTCATCTCCTCGCTTCAACTTGAGGGGTTTCATTACGCTACAATTCAAGGCTTGGAGCACTGCGCGATC
>JACYLN010000085.1 GCA_015272515.1 Leptolyngbyaceae cyanobacterium C42_A2020_001
GAACTCCTGACTCAAAGAGGTTTTACTCCTATCCTCCCTTAAGAGACCAGTGCCAGAAATTCATTTAATTAATGATCTTCTAGATATTGCTCGTTTAGATGCTGAAACTGAACCATTAACATTGACAACTATTGATTTGAAACGGTGGATTACTCATGTTGCAGAATCATTTGAAGTGCGGGCACAAAAGCAGCAGCAACAGTTTCATATCAAAATCTCAGAGAATCTTCCACCGTTTACAACTGATGTTGGTTATTTTGAACGAATTTTGGCTGAGTTATGCAATAATGCTTGCAAATATACGCCTGCTTGTGGAACCATTACAGTTTCAGCCTCGGTTATCAATGATAAAGTATCATTGACTGTCAGTAACACAGGTGTTGAAATTCCTGCTAGCGAACTGAGTCGTATTTTTGACAAGTTTTACCGAATTCCCAGTCTTGATCCTTGGAAGCATGGAGGTACGGGATTAGGGCTCACCTTAGTAAAAAAGCTAGTTGAAAATCTGGGTGGAACAATCTATGTAGAAAGCGAAGCTGGTGAGGTTATATTCACAGTACAATTTCCGTACCACCCATGAAAATATAGCGATAGTTAGTCAGCTTAGGATATTAAAAGTAGTGAAGCCTGACTGGACGGTTTGAATTTTTACTTTTCATTTTTAATTTCGTATTGCGTTAAAATTTCAAAATCGAACTATGGTTGAGTTTATTTTGATCCAGTTTGGGGGGCACTGATAACAGTGATCACTGTTTTGACCAACGTTGCTGGATCTACTGGCTTTGTGAGATATGCTTGAAACCCTGCTTGAAAGGCTTTTTGTTGATCGACTTCTGCGGCGTAGGCTGTCAGCGAGATCGCTGGAATTGTTCCTCCTTGTTCGGGGTGACGCGATCGAATATGCTGCATCAGCATATAACCATCCATCTCCGCCATACCCACGTCACTGATGATTACATCCGGAATGAACTGATCTAGCACTTGCAATCCTTCCCATCCAGAGGCAACAGCAATTACATTCGCACCATTCTGCTTCAGCACAAACGCTTGAAATTCGCGGGTATCGAGTTCATCTTCCACAAGTAAAATATGCAGTCCGGCAAGGGGGTGAGGAGGTGAAGGAGTGGCAGAATGTTCTTCCCATCCTTCTACCTCCTCATCGTCCTCGTTCCTTCGCAGTGGCAATCTAACTGTGAAGGTGGCTCCCATTCCTTCTCCCTGGCTTTCTACCGAAATAGTGCCGCCATGCATTTCAACAATTTGCCGCGCGATCGCCAACCCCAGTCCTAACCCACCAAATTTACGAGTTGTAGAGCCATCTTCCTGCCGAAAGTACTCAAACACATGGGGAAGAAACTCAGGATGAATTCCTTTTCCAGTATCAGTAATAGTGATTTGGGCATAAGAGATTGGGGAGTTAGGTAAGGGGTTAGAAGATAGGGGTTGGAGGGGTGGAGAAATTTCATCCCCCATACCCGATACCCCATACCCCAATTCTTCTTCATCCCCTATTTGCTCCAGTCGCACCTCTACTTGACCACCCGTGGGAGTGAACTTAATTGCATTGGTGAGCAAGTTCCACACCACCTGTTGCAGGCGAGTGGTGTCACCAGACATTTGAAACTTTGGACTTTGAACTTTGGATTTTGGATTGTCGTCTACTTCCAAGCCGTCATCGCGGATCATGAATCTTAAATTAATCGCTTTAGCTTCTGCTGCTAATCGTACTGTTTCGATCGCGGCTCTAATGATTGGGATTAAGTTGACTGGGTTGATGTTAAAGTTTAGTTTGCCACGCAAGATACGAGACACATCCAGTAAATCTTCAATGAGTTCAGCTTGCAGTCTAGCGTTTCGCTCAATAGTAGTCAGCGCTTGCTCAGTTTTAACTTGATCTAGTTTGCCGCTTTTTAATAATTTTGACCAACCAAGAATCGGGTTTAGAGGCGATCGCAGTTCATGAGAAAGTACCGCTAAAAACTCATCTTTAATCCGGTTTGCTGCCTCCGCCTGCTCACGAGCAGCCTGTTCGCGCTCCAGCAGGTATTGACGCTGGCTTTCGAGTTGCTTCTGCGCCTCAATATCGGTCGCCGTACCAAACCATTTAATAATTTCACCCTGCTCATTTTTTAACGGAATTGCCTGATGTAAGTGCCAGCGATAAGCCCCATCAGCACGACGCATTCGCCCCTCCGCTCGATATTGTCCCCTCGCTTGCTGAGCCGCCGCCCAATTTTGGCTGAGTGCGGGTACATCATCAGGATGAATAATCGCCTCCCAGCCCTCGATTTTCGCTTGAGCAAGGCTTAACCCGGTATAGTCTGACCATCGTTGATTAATGTCAATTAACACCCCGTCTGCATCCGCAGTCCATACCAATTGGGGAATCATTTCTGCTAAATACCGATAGCGCTCTTCGCTTTGCTGCAAAGCGGCTTCTGCTTGTTTGAAATCCGTAATGTCTCGTTGCGTACCCCAAGCACGCATCAGTTTGCCATCCTCAACAATACCAATCAAGTTATTCAAGAAGATTTTGGGATTCCCGTGTTGATCTATTTCATAAGATTCTGCATCAACCAGGCGATAGCCAGAGTGAATGAAAGCCCGTAAATATTCCTGATTGCGCGGATCTGAGGGCAGTACAAGATCCGGCAGTCTTGCGCCAATCAGGCTTTGCAGAGAAGTAACTCCATACATTTGCACCATTACCTGATTGCACTCGGCTAAATACGCAGATTGATAAAACTGTTGAATCTGCTCATCTTCAGAACAGTCAATTGCAACCGGAGGTTCAACTTCAAAGCACCAGATCGCTTCCGAACTCTGCTGCACAAAGGCTCGATAACGTTCTTCACTGCGCTGTAAAGTTTGGGCAGTTTCTTGCCGAAGTTGTGCCAGCTTTAGGGTTGCCTCAATGCGGGCAAGCAGTTCTCGTAGTGAAAAAGGTTTGATTAAATAATCATCGGCTCTAACTTCGAGTTCTGCGATTTGGGCTTCTTCCCCTGGCTGAGCCAATATTAAAATGGCTGGAATGTTTTGAGTGGATGGATTAGATCGCAGCGATCGCAGCAGTTCCAATCCATTCATTTCTGGCATCGTTACATCCGTCAACACCAAATTGGGGTACTGCACCTCAATAGCTAGCAAAGCATCTGCTCCATTCGCAACTGTTTCTACTTCAAAACGTGAACTTAACCAGTGTTTGATAGAGTCGAGCATAGTCACATCGCTGCCAGCCAGGAGGAGTTTGGGGCGGTGTAACGCAGGTAGAGGAAGGGGAGGAGCTTTTTCCATTGGTTCGCTTATCCACTCTGCGTCAGGTCTTGTCGTGTTGGGTTGACGTAAGGATTCAAAGCTTTTTGTACTAATCACTTGCTCCGTTGTTGCAAGATAAAGGCAAAAAATGCCCTCAACTGTGCAGCCGTCAGCCGCCAGAATTGGACTAAAAGAGAATCTAGCGTAGGTCTCTTTTAATGGTGAATGGATGGAAGATAACCACACATCCTCAGATTGAACTGCCTGAGCTGTGTTATGTACTGTTTGAAGCAATGGCTCAAGAGTGTTCCAAGTCTCGCGCCAGCATTGTCGTCCGGGCTGTCCTAATGATTGGGGATGTTTTGTTTCACCCAGAAAGGGAATGTATGCATCGTTATAAAGAAGCGTAAAATCTTGCCCCCAATATAAGGCTGTAGGGAAACTCGTAGTTAGGCAAAGGCTCACTGCAACTCGCAAATTCTCATGCCACTGCTGCGGTTCTCCCAGGGGGGTGTTTGCCCAGTTTAGGCGGCGCATACGATGGGCAAGTTCGCTGTTGCCAGGGAAGAAACGCTCAAATTCAGAGGAATTTTCAGAGATAGAATGATTCATTAGACTCTTCCTCCATTTCGTCCGCACTGATGGCAACGATCGCGCAGCACAACCCAATCTGCAACTTAACATTCAACTTAACCATTCGCCAATAGGTGGGCTAGCAGATCTATCTGAGGAGAGAGCGATCGCCCCTGCTAAATTTTGCTCCACGTTATTTTAGCCAGCTTTCATTCTAAGAGGTGTGCCGTAGGCGGGGTAGGGATGACCAATAGAATGTTTATTGGCAAATTAATATAGTCAGTTAATTCTTATAAACAAGGCACAAAACTCCTCTAAGTCATCCTTAAAATAAGTCTTCTAAAGTCATTCTAAGGTAATTGATGAGTCGGTAAAAATTATTAGAAAAATACATTAGCTAAAGTTATAAAATCATTCAACGCATTGATCTTTTCAATGAGTGTTAAATATTTTGGAATCATAGTTGGATGATGATAACACTACTCACGATCGCGCTTCGCGTTCAACCACTATAAAAGGAAGTTGGAGCGTAAAGCTAGTGGAGCGATTGCTACTAGTCACTTCAATGGAGCCGTTGATATGATTCACAAATTGTCGGACTAGAGCCAGCCCCAACCCAATTCCGCTGTATTTCCACGGGTTGTTGTTAGGAATTCGATAGAACCGATCAAAAATTCGGAGTTGCTCGGCGGGGGGAATTTCGACCCCGGAATTTGTGATGGAAAGCAGGATATGAGAGGTGGTTGCTGCGGTGGACACTGTAATCGTCTCATGGGCGGGAGTATATTTGCAGGCATTGTTTAGTAACTCAACAACAATCCGACTGAGACAGGAGAGATCGGTGGTTAAGGAAGGCAGCGTTGGCGCAAGTTGCACGATTAACTGTTGATGATGATTTTGTGTTCGGAGTTTATATGGCTCTAAAACGTGTAATAGCCAATCATTCAAACCAATAGTCACACATTCCAATGGATGAGCACCTGCTTCTAAATATTGAATATCCAATAAGTCTTGAATCAAATTGATTTCGCGTTCACACTCTTCTTGCAAAATTCTGAAATATTGTACAATCCGATTACTTTCTTCTCCTGCTTCCGCTACTTGTTCTAAAAAATTCTGTCCACGTTCAGTTGCTGCCATCAACAATTGCAACACCATTCGCATATTGGCAACAGGTGTACGTAGTTCGTGAGAAATAGTGCTGAGAAAATCGTCTTTGAGCTGGTTGAGGCGATGCAGTTCGACAATCTGTGCTTGCGCTTCTTGGTAGAGTTGTGCCTGGCGTAGCGCGATCGCACATTGGTTTGCCACCTGTTGTACCAGGCGAATTTCTTGCTGATTGAAGCTCGAAGGCAACGGTTTGAATAACCACAACGTTCCAACCCAATTGCGATCGCTGCGGATGGGACATCCTAGAATGGCGGAGTAGGGTCTCTCAGCATTGTTTGTAAAGCGACAGAAGGCAAACGTCATCCCCTGTTCTAATTGGTCGTTTACGCCTGGCAGATTCAGCAACATCGGGACAGAATCATAGGTTTCAGCAGATTCATCATGCTGCGCCTGAAAACAAATAATCTCAGCGGTTTGATCTGAGTTAAATAATATCGTGTCACAACACTGCGCCTGCAAAACACGAGTGAGTTCTTCAACTGTGATTTGCAAAATGTAAGTTCGATCAAGAGAATCTCGAACGCGATCGCTGATGTGCTTGAGTGTTCTCTCATACTCTAAAGCCTGTTGCAGTTCCAGAGTTTGTGCCTGAACTTGGTCTTCCAAGCTTGTGTTTAGACGTTGCACCTGTTGAAGCAAATCTGACAATTGTTGCTGCTGTTGCCGTAGGCTCAATTGATTATCAATCCGCGCCAACACCTCTCCCGCTTGGAAGGGCTTGGTAATGTAATCAACCCCACCGCTATCAAAGGCTTTCACCTTGTCTGCTACGTCTCCCAACGCGCTTAAAAAAATCACTGGAATCTCTCGCGTTTGAGGCAATTGCTTTAAGGCTGCACACACCGCATAACCATCCATTTCTGGCATCCGAATATCAAGCAAGATTAAATCGGGCGGCTGAGAGGAGGCAGTTTTAAGAGCCATTTGCCCATTCGTCGCCTGCCGAACCTGATACCCCTTTCTTTGCAGAATTGCGGAAAGTGTCCTCAAATTCTCTAGTTTATCGTCGATGACTAGAATACTAGCGCTGCTTTTAGACATTACGTTTTTTGTACAACAAAAGGTGTAGTTTTTTAAAGCAACTATGCAGGCATACGACGTTACTGTCGAGGAGGGGTTGGTTGCTGCAACCACAACAGATAGTATTTATAACCAATACAGTTCCGAAGTTACTTTGTGAGCAGAGGGTATGACAGTTACTTGGTTCTGCCTACAGTATCTTTTCTGCATGATAGATAGTGGCAGAGAACAGTTCTGGTAAGGCATTTAGGCTTATTTAACTCATGGTTATAAACGCGGTTGTAAAAGGCGAAAACTAAAGAATCAAAGTATTTGAAGGGTATCGCGTTACCTCTAGCAAGACAACACTCACTTCATGATTGGTTTAGGTTAATCATAAGCCCGAAACATTTCTTTGTTGTCAATCCAGTAGCGATCGCATCTCAATGGGTGGTTGGGTGGGTTTGTTCAGGTTTGCTGAGATGCATAATTTTTTCAAATTCATAGTTGTGAATTAACTGTTGGAGTCCTGTTGCCAAAGTTATGTGTTGGGGAGGAATTTGGGCGATTAACTCTTCAACCTCTAAGGAGGAACAATTCAAAGCCGTGTTGTAGAGGGAGGTAATCCATTCAGCAGGCATCACTTGCAGGTCCTCGGCTTGTAGGGTTGGCTGCGCTTCTATGGAACTGGTGTCTGTGATCCCATGAACCACCTCACCATACTGAAACTGCACTCCCAGGTGGTTGGTTAAGCATTGCAAGATGACTTTTGTTTCAAAGGGCTTCCTCACAAAGTCTGTAAATCCGGCAGCAAGGGCGCGATCGCAATCTTCTTGATAGACCTGAACTGTAATTGCAATGATGGGAATGGGAGTTGAAGATTGAGGATTGGGGATTGGCGATGGGGAATCGGAGATCGGGGATTGAGGAGTGGGAGAATGTTGAATGTTGAATGTTGAATTTCTTCCCCAGGTTTCTCTTTTTCCAGGGCACGAATTTGCCGCAGAGTTTCGTAACCGTCCATGTCAGTCATGCGGAGATCCAGCCAGATTAGGTCAGGATGCCAGGTTTGCCAGTGTTGAATTGCCTCTGTTCCGGTAGCAGCTTCTTGCACCGCTAGCCCAATCTTCCGCAGAAATAGTGCCAGCAGTTGCCGATTGGCGGGTTGGTCATCCACAACCAGGATGCGATACTGAGGTTGTCCGGGTTGTAGCCCTAACACGGTGCGATCGCCGTCAGAAGTTTGAACTTCGGCAGCATCCACGGGTTGTAGTGGCATCCAAAAGCTAAATCGGCTACCCTTCCCAGGTGTACTGTCAGCCCACAGCCTGCCGCCCATAAACTGCACAATTTTTTGACTGATGGCTAACCCCAAGCCAGTCCCCTCGCTTGAACGTTTGCCAGCGCTGGCTTGAGAAAATGCGTCGAAAATTGTGTCTAGTTCATCTGGAGCAATCCCCATTCCCGTATCTTCCACCTCAATCCAAAGGATGAGCGGGGTTGGAAATATGGCATGGGAGAATGGAGCCTCTATGCCTGCATTTAGGGTCGCCTGTATGGTTTCCCATCGTTCTTCTCGAACACGTAGGGTAATTGCACCCGCTTCAGTAAATTTCACGGCATTGCTCAGGAGATTAATAATTACCTGGCGCAATTTGTTTGAATCAGCCGTCACAAACGGTGGGATTTGGCCCAAGTCCAGGTTAAATTCCAGCCCCTTCGATTCGGCTCGTAGCCTAAACATCTCCCAAAGCGTGTGCATCAGTTCGGGCAAGTTAAAGGTGTCCTCATCCAGGCTTAGGCGACCAGCTTCAATTTTAGATAGGTTTAAAACATCGTTAATCAGGTTGAGCAGATGGTTGCCGCTGCGATGCATGGAGCGTAAGTATTCTTGATACTCCGGCATCAGTGAAGAGTCGTAGCTTAGAAGTTGGGTGTAGCCCAAAATCACATTCAGCGGGGTTCGCAGTTCATGGCTCATGTTTGCCAAAAAAAGGCTTTTGGCTAAGTTTGCTGCTTCTGCGGATTCCTTTGCCTGTTGCAATTCCAGCTCTGATTGTTTTCGCAGGGTGATATCGGTTATGGAACCTGTTGCTCGACGGGGGGTGCCTGTTTCATCCCATATTGCCTTGCCTCTGGCAAAGAGCCATTTGTAGTGACCGTCTTTGCACTGCACCCGATATTCACAAGCGTAGGATGGAGTTTCTCGATTGAGGTAGCGTTGAAATGTCGCTTGCATTATCCAGCGATCGTCTGGGTGGATGTGGGAGAACCATTTGTCAAATGTGTTGATCTCTGCGTAGTCGTATCCCGAAATTTCCATGACTCGGGGCGATAAAAAATATTGGTTGGTCAGCAAATCGTGATCCCAAATGCCATCGTTACTGCCTTTGATCGCCAGGTGCCAGCGTTCTTCACTTTGGTGCAGGGCAATTTCTGCCTGTCGGCGATCGCTGACATTTTGAATCAGGGAAAGGACAGAAATGAGATTGCCAGTTTGATCAAACAGTGCCGAGTTATACCATTCGCAGTAAATAATGGTACCGTCTTTGCGGTAGTTGCGATTATGGCAAACGTTATTGATACCGGCGATTAATTGAGCCACGACTTGATTCACCCGATCCAGGTCATCCTCAACGATGAACTGCCAATCATGCATTGTCTTGCCCAATACTTCTTCTGCTTTCCAGCCAAACATCTCTTCGGCTTGCCTAGACCAGAGTTCAATCTGAAAATTTTGGTTCCAGCGAATAGTTGCTAACGGTGAATTTTCAACGCAGTAGGTTAATTCTTGTAGTGCTTGTTTAGGCGTGGTTTCGGTTTGTTTGCGATCGCTAATATTCCTCAAGTTTAGAACAGGTTTTGCTAGCCAACGGGTCATCAGGGCCGCGATCGCGCCTGTGAGGGTTAATGTTAGCCAAGACCGGGCGATGGTTTGACGGCGATGGACTGTCACCAGCCTTGACTGGTTGCTTCCTCGAACGGTGGCATCTGAGTTTGCCCGGTGCTCACTTTGATTTGGCAAATACCTAATCAGCACCGCTGCTCCCGCAATCAGCAATATGAACGGTATCGCAAATACCAGGGATGGCGGAATGTTGAAGCCGCAACGCCGAGGGCGGCGAATGTTTGGATGCAATCTCATAAAACAACAGGATAACCAGAAAGTAAGGTAGAACAAACCCTTCTGGTTACTTGTTTAATAGATTTAGCAAATTTTGCCCATTCTGATGAATGACTCTTAACGCAGCGTATTGTTCTGGCTCAATGGCGGGATTTTGGCAGAGGCGATCGCTATAGTCCAAAATGTTGGCGATCGCAAACAACACTTCAGGCTGAACGGTGTTTTCACGTTCTGGAACTGGTAAGTCAGGTGATGCCGTTAATAATTGTTCTAATTGTTGCTGTTGAGCGGCCACCTGTTTTTTAAGTTGCTGAATTGTGAGTTGATGATTCACACGCGCCAACACTTCCTCTACTTGAAACGGCTTGGTGATGTAATCGGCACCGCCCACCTCAAACGCCTTGACTTTATCTAGTGTTTCATCCAGTGCACTCAAAAAAATAATGGGAATAGCGCAGGTTCGTGGCTCCGTTTTGAGTTGCCGACAAACTTCATAGCCGTCCATCTCTGGCATCCGAATGTCTAGCAAGATCACATCCGGAGGAGCAGCTTTTGCCCCGACAAGCGCCATCGCTCCGTTTCTAACTGCCCGTACTCGATAGTTGTGATTTGAGAGAGTATTGGATAATACTCTCAAGTTATCTGCCAGGTCATCCACAATCAAAATGTCGCCTAGCTGATTAGGGGAATCGCTTTGCATAAATCTACGAGTCAGATGGCAGCAACTTATACCTTATAGTTTTTGCGTGCAAACGAATCGCTTGCTGCACGGCATACTACAGTAATTCACAATTGTATGGAAAATATATGCTCTAAAGATGGCATTAGTTTGGATCGGGCATCGCCTCTTGAAGGAGGGTTAAGAGTGGCTCAAAATCAAAGTTATCAACCTTCTCAGTCAACTGAGTTGCCAGTGTGGGATGGATGGGTGCAATCTGTGCAATCAGATAGGTAAGTTGTTGGCTATCGAGTTGAATTGTGGCTTGATAAAGTTCATTGAGCCAGTTTGAGGGCAGTGCTCGGAGTGCCGCGATCGCATCCAATGGATCAGCTAGCAACGCATTCCCTCCAAACTCAACAGCCTTAGATTCTGCATAGAAATACTGCACACCCAGATACTCTGTTATTTTTTCCAGCAGTTCGGTTTCCTGAAATGGCTTACGAACAAAATCATCACAGCCAACACCCAACACCCTGATGCGGTCTTCCTCAAAAGCGCTGGCAGTCAACGCGATGATGATGGTACGAGCAGGGGAGGGGGAAGCAGGGGAATTGCTGATGGGGGATGGGTGATGGGGAATTGGGGATAGGGGATAGGGTGTGGGTAAAGCTCCATCCCCGAAGCCCGAAACCTGATTCCCTGCATCGCCTTCTGCCTCCTGACTTTCGCCTTCTGTCTGCTCCAGCAACCGAATCTGACGAGTCGCTTCGTAGCCGTTCAACACTGGCATTTGCATATCCATCCAGATTAACTGGGGATGCCAGCGTTGCCAGAGAGCGATCGCGTCTTGCCCGTTGACGGCAATTTGCACATCAAACCCAATCGATTGCAGCAGTTGAACCAGCAGTTGCCGATTTGTTTCGTTATCTTCTACTACCAAAATGCGGTATGAGGGCTGATTAGGGGCTAACGCCAGAATGCGCCGGGGGAGCGATGCTGCCAGGTTCGTTGCATCTACCTGTTGTACTGGCAGGGTCACGGTGAAGGTAGAGCCAACTCCCGGCGTACTAATAGCGGTTAAATCGCCGCCCATTAATTGCACGAACTGACGGCTGATCGAGAGTCCCAACCCGGTTCCCTCCTGGAATATCTGCTTGCTGGATTGAGTAAACGGCTCAAACACGCTGTTCAATTCAGTTGGGTCAATGCCGGAACCACTGTCTGTAATTTCAAACCGAAGTGTTGTGCGTGTCTTGTCTGGAGTGTCTGGTAATGAATTGGGACTGATAGATGCTCCACTTTGTGGAATGGTTGATACTTGCAAGATTACTTGACCTTGTTCTGTAAATTTAATCGCGTTGCCTACCAGATTGATTAAAACCTGGCGTAATTTATTTTCATCCGTTTCAATGCATGGAGGTACGGTCGTTGGGTGCTGAACTGTGAAGCTCAATCCTTTTTCAGTGGCACGTACTGAAAACATCTGCTCTAAGGTCTGCAACAGGGCGTAAAGGTTAAAACATCGGGGAGTGAACTGAATGCGCCCTGCTTCAATTTTGGACATTTCCAGAATGTCGTTAATTAAGTTCAGCAAGTGTTCGCCGCTGCGGTTAATGATGTTGAGTTGTTGGCGTTTTTCGGGGGCGATGGTTGTGTCGCGGGTCATCAACTGGGCAAAGCCTAAAATAGTGTTGAGGGGCGTTCGCAGTTCATGGCTCATGTTTGCTAAAAAGGTACTTTTTGCTCGGTTTGCGGTTTCAGCAGCTTCCATTGCTTGCTGCAAATCCTGGGTGCGATCGCGAACACGCTGCTCCAGTTCTTGATTGAGTTGTTGCAATGCGGCTTCTGCCTGTTTACGAGCTGTAATGTCTGCGATTACGCCGATAAGTTGCGGGTCGTTCTCAGGCGAATCGGCGGGAATAATCCCCCAGGCGGCGATCCAGCGAATGTCACCATCCAATTGGCGAATGCGATATTCAATGTTGTAAGGTGATCTAGTTTCATAGGTGTGCGCGATCGCTGCTGTCACTTGTTCAAAATCTTCCGGGTGCAGTTGGTGAAGAAAGGCTTCTCGTGTACCGGGAAATGTTCCAGGCGCAAACCCAAAAATTTCCTCCGCACGCTCAGACCAGATCACTACTCCAGTTTGCAGACTGCAACTCCACGTTCCCATTTGGGCTGCATCGAGTGCTAGTTGCAGCCGTAATCGTTCAGCCTGCAAATCTTGAGTACGTTGCTGCACCCGTTGTTCCAGTTCGATGTTGAGCTTTTGCAGAGCAATTTCTGCCTGTTTGCGTTCTGTAATGTCGCGCACGATGATCAAAAACTCATCATCTTCACAATGCACCAGCCGCACTTCTTCATCACAAAGAACACCAAATCGCAGCAATTGTTGTTCCCAAACTTGCAATTCTCCGGTTGCCAATGCTTGATCCATTCGTTCCAGTTGATATTGCAAGATCTCAGGTGGCAGCACTTCGGCAATGTTGCACTGAATCGGGATAAAATTTGGCTCTAACGCGGTAACTGGAGGAATAAAATCCAGGCAGGTACCGTCTCGTTTAACTCGCAGTAGCAAGTCTGGAATTGCCGATAGCATGGCTCGGTTTTTGGCCTCACTCTGGCGCAATGCTGCCTCTGCATACCTCTGTTCGGTGATGTCTCTTGCGGCGGCATAAATGATGCTGTTGCCTACTGAAATCGATCGCCACTCAATCCAACGGTAGGATTCATCCTGATGCCGATAACGATTGGTAAAGCCCAGAATCTCTCCACCTTTTGATAACACACCGACGGCATCCAGGGTGGCATCGCGATCGTCTGGATGCACAAAATCCAGAAATTTCTGACCTTGCAATTTGTTGATAGGATAGCCTAAGGTTCTTTCCCAGGCGGGGTTGAGTCGTAAGAAGTAGCCATCGGTGTTGGCGATGCAGAGCAAGTCTAGTGCCACAGAGAAAAATCGATCGAGTTCTGCGTTGGCTTGTTGCAGGCTCAATTCGGCTTGCTTGCGATCGCTAATATCAGTAATCATGCCCAGCGCACCAGCATAGTGTCCGGCTTCATCCACAATGGGACTCACGGAGAGCAAAGCCCAAATATCGCTGCCATTTTTGTGTTGAAACTTAAAGTCATGCTGTTCAGAAATCCCTTGCCGTCGTCGTTCTACGTTACGATGGGCAATTTCAATACCAGCCTCATCCATAAAGTCAAACATGGATTTACCCAGCATTTCATCCACGGTGTAGCCGAGTATTTCAGCCATTTTGGGGTTAACGAAGCTGGTTTTGTTATCGTTATCGATGCTCCAGATGCCCTCGTTCGCCGTTTCAATAATGCGACGATAGCGAGCTTCACTTTCTTGCAAGGCGGCTTCGGCGCGTTTGCGATCACTAATATCTGTTACTCGCACCAGGTTCAATCTTCTTCCCGCTACGTTGATTTGTTTAGCAGCGATATTGCCCCAAAAGAAATTTCCGCGCCGTGTGATGTATTCAACTTCTCGGCTCCAAAAGCCTTGCGTGTTGATCTGGTTAGCAATTTGCTCTAGTTCCTCATCGGTAAAACGGCGGCGTTGCAGAGTATGCCCCTCAAGGTTAATCAACTCGTCTTTGCCATTAGCTTCAAACAAAACAACTGCGCGATCGTTACAATCTACCGTTAACAAAGTATCAGGATCAACCAGAAACAAAGCATCGGTTGATTCATTAAAAAGAGCTTCTCGCAAATCTCGACTGTGAGAACTCTCTTGCTCAATCTGTCTTCGATATTGGGCTTTTGTTTGCCAATGGGTTGCCCAATTGGGTGTTGATAAAAAATTGAAGGGATTGAGAAGCGGTTGCACCGTTTGACTGATACGGTTAGCAGCGGTAGCCAACCTCTTGACAAGATATTGACCGATGCTAGTTACTGGATCCTTCATAGTCACATCACAAGGCTTCTACTCAGCGTGTTGTTCCTCTCAACCGGATACCATAACAAATCTCCAGCAACGAAGATATCGGTGTTATCAGCAAACAACCACTCTAGATTCTGCTCAATTGTCACAATCCAGCGAAATTGTTTCGTATTATCTGCCATCGGTTTGCCGTTACTCTCTGGGTAAACGATGCCGCTGAATGTGGGTTTCTGCTGGTAAGTCACTATAGAAGAGAACCTGTTACAACGCTGTGACTTCACCTTAACATACCGATCGCGCCCCCACTGGAGACGCGATCGCTGCTTCAATCTGTGATTCTATTTAGAAGTCAGACTTCCGAAGCCACTACACATAACTGATGTTGTTAGGTGTTAAGGATGCAGTTCCTTGCACTGTCGCGATCAGGTCGTTGTTATAGAGGATGTTAGTTGCGGGTCCGTTGGGTCCGCCTACACTCTGGAACTGATAACCTACGGGGGCAATGCTACCGACGAATGGCAAGGAAATGCGATCGCGCTCTGGGTTCCGTAGAACAACGCGATCGCCCTCCGCTGCGTTGAAGTCGGAGATGATGGCATAACCGCCGCCAACGTAGTAACTGCCCGCTGCATCTCCTAGCACAAAGCGATCGGCTCCGGCTCCACCTGTCAACACATCGACTTCAGTTGTCGTTTGTCCAGTCAGGCGAGGTAAGGCACCAGGGAAGGGAGATTTGTAGACCGCCGCCGCAGTACTGCCTGTCAACACGTCATTGCCCGCACCACCCAACAAGGTGTCGTTGCCACCAGCACCCGCCAGAGCATTATTGCCAGCATTCCCAGTGATCACGTTGTTCAGTGTATTACCAGTGCCCGTGAGATTGTCAGTGCCCGTGAGCGTTAGATTCTCTACATTACTTCCCAGAGTATAGCTAACCGACGACTGAACCAGATCAATGCCTTCACTTGTGAATTCAAATACCTGATCACCCGCATTATCCACCACATAAATATCGTTACCCACACCACCAACCATGCTGTCTGCTCCGATGCCACCATCCAGCGTATCGTTACCTGCCAAACCTTGCAGCAGATTGCTAGCAGCGTTCCCGGTGATTAGATTCGCCAAGTCGTTGCCAGTTCCTGCTCCAGCAGTTCCTGTTAGAGTCAGGTTTTCAACGTTGGAGGTGAGGGCATAACCGATTGAAGACTTCACCCAGTCACTGCCTTCGTTTGCCAGTTCCACCACCTGATCGCCTACGTTGTCTACCATATAGACATCGTTGCCTGCACCACCAACCATCTGGTCTGCTCCGATGCCGCCATCCAGTGTGTCGTCGCCAGTGCCGCCGTTGAGTATATCGCTTCCCGCACCTCCGCGTAGCAGGTCGTTGCCGCTTAGCCCATTCAGCGCATCATCGCCACCCAAGCCGTTAATTACGTCATCTGAGTTATCAAAGCCCTGTATGGTGTTGTTCAAGTCGTTCAGGAAGGTGACGCTATTGCGGTTAAATATAGTGGTCAGTTGAGCGTCTGTATTGACTACATCAAAACTATCTTGAATGATGGTTTGTCCATCAAACAGGATGTTACCCAAACTTTGACCTCCCTGAATTGGCAAGTTTTCCAGATTTTCAAGGTTGAAGTTAGAGAGGATAACTTTGGTATTCTCTACTCCATCAAATGTGATGGCTAGGTTTTGTCCTTCTTGAGTCAAAATCATGTTACGGGCAGTGAGTTCGGCTCCTTCAAACCTGATCACATCGGCTTCTGCGATCGCGTCTGCTGAAGCAGTGGAGCCTTGCCCAAATCCTCGGAAATCAGCAATGGTCTCGGTTCCATCTCCCTGACGAATCAGGAATTGATCCTTGCCGCCACCACCTGCAAGTATGTCATCGCCTTCACCGCCTGCGATCGTGTCGTCGCCCAAACCACCATTGATGGTGTCGCCGCCCTCGTTACCAAATACCAGGTCATTGCCGCCGTTGGCATTGATTAGATCATTTCCGGCACCGCCCACAATCACGTTGCTGGCATCAGTGCCATTCAAAGTATCATTGTTTGCCGTTCCCTGGAGGATGTCGCTACCACCCTGTTTTGCCATCAGCTTCGTGAGGTCATCAGTCAGGCTAGCTGGCACCAAACCAGACAGACTGCCAGGTAGGATAGACATCAAATCACTAGGCAATTGGGACGGTAATGAGCCACCCGTGTTGGGGAAGAAGTTGCGAATTACATCAGGTGGGTTGCCAATTAAGTCATTCACTACATTGCGGACAGTGTTAAACACATCACCGGGAAGTTTTTCGGCAAATTTTGTAATGAAGTCGGTGGGTAACAAATCGAAGAAGGAACTACCAAAGTCGCTGGGCAAATTCCCTAAGCGGGTATTACCAGAAAGGCTGCTAGAAGGTAGATTCAGCGATTTGAGTGGATCGGGCAAGTTTTGGCTGAGTGCGCTGGCAAACTGTTGCAAATCCACACCAGCAGGGAAGGCAGGCAATTTGCTCAAAAACTCGTCCAAATGATTACCACTCAGGCTCAGAAGTTTATCTGGCAACTCTTTTAAGAAACCATCCAGTTGAGCTTGAATTGCTGAAATTTGATCCAGCCCAGCATGGGCACCATTTTGCAGCAAGTCGTAAATGGATTTGCCAATGCCGCCTAATTTAGTCAGGTCTTGAACTACGCTATCTGCGGTTTGGCGCAAGGTGTCAACTAAAGGTTCACCCAGTTTGATCAATTCTTGGCGTAGTGTATCGCCTAGATTTTTTACCTGATTCAGCGAAGCTTGAGACCAGGTTTTGACTACATTTAATGCATCATCACTGAGAGTGCGAATCGCAGTCAGAGCATCGTTGGGTAGAGATTTGAAAGTATCAATGAGTGAATCGCTCATTGAATCTAGAGTGTTGAGGAAAGTATCACCCTGATTCACTACTTGAGTAATCACAGTATCCGAGAGGCTGGTAACTTTTCGCAGGTCTGCGATCGCGGTTGTTTGAATCACATCCAGGGTGCTGCGAGACATATTCAAAACACCATTTAGTGCATCTCCTGGCAAGCCAACAATTTGGTTAAACACGCCTTTTGAGATCCCCGGAGCATTTTGCAACACCGTTAGTGCCGTACCAGGCAGATTAATAATTGCCTGTACCGCATCAGTTCCCAAATCTTTTACTCTGTTTGCCAGGTTGATGATATTTGTAGGAAAGCTGGGAATACCTGGAATACTTGGAAGTTCGGGAAGTGGGATTTCGGGCAGCGGAATTTCGGGGAGTCCTGGAATTTTGATGCCCAGATTTTGCGGTTCGTTGGCGATCGCAGCAGTTTCGATCCCATTGACTGACATGGCAGATGCCGAGAATCCTAAAAATCTCATAGCATTCACCAACGTTTGACCCGCACTACGGATGTCGTTGACAACTGAATTGTTGGCGCTACTGGAGATGAAGTTATAAGCGCGGTCTGACAGTCCTGTGATGTTACGGAGTACATCAGAACTTTGATTGCGAATGGTATTGATCGTGCCGCTGGGAACCCGACGAATTTCATCGAACACACTGTCACTAAGATTACTTAATGTTGCTAGAGAGGTATCGCTCAAGCTACGCAGCTTTTGAATTTCGTTTGCACCCAAGCTGCGAATGGTGTTAATGGATTGTGTATCCAGGTCTCGTAGAGTTTTAATTGTATCTCCAGAAAGAGTCTTGAGCGTGTTGTAAACGTTGGTATCTAGTTTGTCAATCGCATTTACGATTGTGTCATCAACGCTGTTAATTCTGTTAATTACCTCTGTAGGTAGTTGCTTGATTTGGTTCACAACGTCGCCATTTTTTAGCACCAGATCAATCACGTCCTCGCTCAAGGCTTTGACTTCGGCTATTCCCTGATTTCCGAGTTTGATGATGGCTTCGATCGCGTCTTTGCCCATGTCATACAGTGAGAAGCTAACGCTACCTGTAACGTTGCCATACAGATCGAAGATGGCGATCGGTTCTTCCAGCGCTACTCCCACATTAAAGCTGCCACCAATGCCGACCGATGGAGTCTCGGTTGCGGCATTGGGTACACCCAAACTGCCCGCGATCGCAAAGTCAATATCCACCGGAGAAACCGGGCTGGGAATAAACACGGAACCACCCAATTCCAGCCCCCAGCCTGTGCTACCGTAGCCGCTGGTTGTGGGGTCAGGAACTGCAATGCCTTGCAGTTGCGGCACATCGAAAGATGCACCAATTTGATAATTGAACCCAGTTTCTACCCCCGCAGGCACTTCGGTCGTTAAGCCCATTGCCACGCCTAAATCAAACGAGGGAACCAGGCTTTTCAACTCATCGCTAAATTGCCAGCTCAAGCCAGCGGTCAACGTTACACCAAAGAAACCCAGGTTGAATTTAGCTTCAGTTCCCACTTGAAAAGTTGGATTGACGGTTTTGAGGAGAGAGCTGGCTGCGGGTTGGGTCACTGCTTGCTGTGCTGCAAGCGCAGAGATTAAGGTGGAACTCATCGACTCGCCAGACAGGGTGCCAGCAGGGGCGATCGCGGATGTCAAATCTTGGGGCAATACAACAAGGGGATTGACAACAGTTGTTTCAGACGTAGCCATGAATGATTTCTCCTGAGATTGGTAGGTTGTTTGGGAATCCCCATTTATCTAGGTTGGGGGGCTTCTATCTTGTTGTGCGGGCGACGATTTCCGTTTATGCAGAAGCGCAGCAAGAAAAGGCAGATTCCATTCCCCATTCCCAAGAGTTGTTAACAGACAAGACACCAGCCAAACTCTCTAGTTATGCTGATAAAACTTTGTTGTGGAGATGCTTATGGTGTCCAGGATGGCTTGGCAGCAGGTGATTTTCAGCAGTTTTGGAGCTGGGTGCTTAATGAGCAGCAGTTTCCATGCAGCGATCGCCCAAATTACTCCAGATGCATTCCTGGGTGCAGAACAATCTACCATTGCTCCAACTGGCATCATTGGCGGTGGTGCCATTCGGGGAGCCAACTTATTTCACAGTTTTTCTAATTTCAATGTTCGGAACGGCGAGGGCATTTACTTTGCCAATCCGGCTGGCATCGATCGCATCTTTAGCCGCGTCACGGGTAACACTCGCTCAACTATCTTAGGAACACTGGGAGTGTTAGGAACCGCCGATTTGTTTCTGCTCAACCCCAACGGCATTGTCTTTGGTCCCAATGCCCGCCTAGATTTGCGGGGTTCTTTTGTGGCAAGCACCAGCAATGGAGTGATATTTGACAATCAGTTCACCTATGGAACCATCAGTCCACAAACGCCGCCGTTGCTTACGATCAACCTGCCAACTGGTTTGCAGTATGGCAGTAGTCCTGGAGGTATCCTGGTGCAAGGGGCAGTCTTACAAGTGCCCAACGGTCAAACGTTAGCCCTGGTTGGGGGGAATGTGGCGCTGGTAGGAGCACGGTTGCTGGCTCCTGCCAGCCGCGTTGAAGTAAGTGGCTTGGTGACACCAGGCGTGATCGCGCTGAACCCAGATGCGCTGAGGAATAGCGCCAGGAATAGCCCAGCGTTGTTAAATCCTTCAGGTTCTACCGAACGGGGAACCATTGATTTAAACGGAACCGAAATCAACGTTCGATCTGACAATGGCGGGGCGATCGTTCTACAAGGGCAAGACGTGACTATCAGAGGTGCTAGCAGGGTGCGGGCAGGCATCAACTCTGGATTGGGCGACAGTAATTCTCAAGCGGGCGATATTGCTATTTATGCCGCAGGCACCACAACCGTAACCGGACAAGGCATTATTTCTAATGCCATCCAACCAGGTGCGATCGGGCGGGCAGGAAACGTTGCCATAGAGACAGGCTCACTGGTTGTTACCAACAACTCTGTCATTAATTCAGTGTCTTTTGGGATTGGAGATAGCGGCAATGTTTCGATTCAAGCCAGCGATCGCGTAACGTTAAGCCGCAATAGCCAACTGACTTCGGTGATTTTGCCAGGAGCAACGGGAACAGGTGGCAATGTTGATATTACAACCGGATCATTGATTGTTCAAAATGGTGGGGTGATTGCTGCCAGTATTCAAGGGGAGGGCAACGCCGGACAGGTCAACATTCGAGTCAGTGATCTCGTCTCCTTTGACCAGGGCAGCTATGCCTATAGCAACCTCGATTCTCTGGCAGAAGGCAATGGAGGCAGCATTGATATTATCACCCGTTTGTTTTCGCTAACCAATGGAGCAGGATTAATTGTTAGCACGAGTGGCTTGGGTAATGGTGGAAATGTCAGGTTGCAAGCCGAAACTGTGGCAATCGATGGGCGCGATCTGAATACTCCCAGCGCGATCATCAGCCAGGTTGCGCCGGATGGAGTGGGCAACGCAGGCAACATTGAGATTGTGACGGGCAGCCTATTCCTCACTAACGGAGGGCGATTGGGTGCCGATACTAACGGCATAGGCAACTCAGGCAGCATTACAGTCCAGGCGCGCGATCGCGTTGTGGTTGATGGGCGCGCCCAGGCGGGCGATACCTCCTCCATTGGCAACATCGTTGCGGAGGGGGCGATCGGCAATGCAGGCAGGATTACTATTCAGGCTGGCGATATTGCCATTACGAACGATGGCAACGTCTTATCGAGTACTCTATCCCAGGGCAATGCAGGCAACATCATCCTGGATGCGCGTGGCTCAATCGTATTGGCAGGGCAGGAGAGTCAGGTTTACAGCACAGTTGAAGCAGGAGCTACGGGGAATGCGGGAGATGTTGTGCTACGAGGTGGCTCGCTGCTTGTTGCAGAAGGTGCCAATATTGCGGTGGGAGTTGCGGGAACGGGCAACGCTGGCAATCTGCTGATTTCAGCCCGCGATCGCGTCACGTTTGATGGTGCCGCTGCCTTCAGTTCAGTTGACAAGCGCGGAGTGGGTACAGGTGGCGTGATTGACATTACAACCGGGACTTTAGCCCTAATCAATGGGAGTCAATTGTCGGCTCAGACGGTAGGACGGGGCAATGCCGGGAATATCAACCTGCGGGCAGAAACGATTCTTTTGGATGGGGTGGGTACGAGTGGAAGTGCAACTGGCTTTTCTAGTGGTGCGTTTAGTTCAGTGGCAGCAGGGGCAATTGGGCAAGGCGGCACCATCAACATCACGGCAAATAATTTGACAGTGAGCAATGACGCAATAATCAGCGCCAGTACCGAAGGCAATGGAGATGCAGGCAATATCATCGTCACCGTCAATCGGTTCAATGCCCAGGATGCAGGGCGCTTGGCAACGATCACAACCACAACTGGGCGGGCAGGAGACATGACTTTAACGGTGAACGATCAGGCCACCTTTGTTGGCGATCGCAGTGGATTGTTTGCCAGTACCACTCGTACTTCCAGCGGCAATGGCGGTAATATTCGGCTTGATGCTGGCAATCTGGAGATTCGTGATTTCGCCCGCATCTCAGCCAATAGTCAGGGTATTGGCGAAGGTGGAAACATTAGTATTGATACTAATTCATTGCGCTTAAGCAATCGTGCTAGCATTTCCGCAAACACAGTGAGCAACATTGGTGGCAATATTCAAGTCACTGTACAAGATATATTGCTGCTGCGCCAAAATAGTTCGATTTCAACCAATGCTGGCACTGGACGCTCCTCATTGGCAATTGGTAAAGGTGGCGACATAGCCATCAACGCTGGATTCATTGTGGCAGTCCCATCTGAAAATAGTGACATCACGGCCAACGCCTTTCTAGGGAGTGGTGGCAACATCTCGATTCAAACTCAAGGCATCTTCGGGATTGCCTTCCGCCCTGCCCTCACGCCCTTTAGCGACATCACTGCCAGCTCCGAATTTGGGTTGGCAGGAAGCGTGCTGATCACCACGCTGGGCATTGACCCAGTACAGGGTACTGTCAATTTACCTGCTACCTTTAGCCAACCGCCTTTAGCGCAGGGATGTCGCGCCAGTAGCCGGACTGGTAGCTTCAAAAATACGGGGCAGGGGGGAATTCCTGCCAATCCAGCCGATCCAGGTGTTGCGGATGCCATCTGGCACGATTTAGAATCTGTTGAAAACCTGGCGCAGGGCAAGCCGGAAAACCTCGCAAAGACTGCTTCAACTCTCCCAATCTCTCCTACTTCCATCATCGAAGCTCAAGGCTGGGTGGTGTCTCCAAATGGCACGATCGCCCTCACAACGGAAGCTTTTACAGGAATTCCCCAGGGGATCGGTAACTCCGCGATCGACTGTTTACCCAATTAATGGTAATTCGTTTTATAGCGGTACTACTATAGGTTAGGACCATCGAACTGCTGAAAGTCTTGAAGTGACTGGATTGCATTCTCAGCACTCAGTCCTCATTACTCAGCACTTTGCTATAACAATTGAGATTAGGCATACGGCTATCTCAGTTTCATCTCAGTCAGAACTGGAAACCATTTTGAACTTTGAACTGTTCATGTTGAATTTGAAGCACCGGAGGGGTTTTGTGTATCGTCATCTTCAACAGGCTGTTGGGAGAGAAGCGCCAGATTAACCACGGTTGCCCAGGCGATCGCAGCGAACCAACCAGCCAGGATATCACTGGGATAGTGAACCCCCAGGTACAAACGGCTCCAACTCACTCCCGCCACAAACAAACTGCTCAAGCCAGTGACCACCCAGTTCCAGCGGCTTCTCCAGGTCAGCACAATCACAATGACTGCAAAGGTCATACTTGCCATGGCATGACCACTTGGAAAAGCGAAATCAGTATGTTGGGGATAGGGAGTTTCCCACAGATGTGGTCGTGGTCGATGAATCAAGATTTTGGCAGTGCGATTAATCAGCATCTCGCCAACCGCAACGGTAAGGACGTAAATCAGCAGTCTCCAGCGACGAGCGGCTAATAACCCAACCGCGATCGCAATCACCGCCGGAAACACTCCACGATAAACTCCCAACTCTGATAACACAGCAGCCAGGGTATCCAGGCTGGGCTGTAGCGTCTTGTGAATTGCCAGCAAAATCAACTCATCCCACCCGATGCCGCCATCACGTCCCCAAACCAGCGCCGTTAGCAAAGAAACAATCAGCAGTGGTAACGCAACGCCCCAAACCGCTAACTGCAACCGGGTTGATTCTGACAGGAGCCAACGCCTTACCCCAGAGTGAGGCAGGAGTAACGGCTTGAGTGAATTAGAATCTGACATGGGATGAGGATGAGATTAATCAGCTTTCAATGCTGCAACCATCATCGCACAAGCACCCCCATTGCCGAAGGGGGGCATAACTACGAGTTTGCGATCGGGGTCAACCAATTGCTGCACACGATCTTGGACTTCTGTCATGCCAATTTTTTGCTTGTTCAAAAAGACTTCGTTTTTCATTCACCGTCAGGGTGGCACGAGCAGGCATTTTCTGTTCAGCAGAAGATTGCGCCTGTGGCAAATTCACTGGTAAGCCGTCTGTGCGCGTTAAATCCTGATGCTTTTTAACCCGTGACCAAAACAGCGATCGCTCGATCGCCAGCACCACAACTGCAATAAAGGCGATGATGAGTGGAACCATGACCGGACCACCAGAAATCAACAAATTAATCAACTTGGGCATTCGGTTTCCTCAACGCAACACCAAAAAACCACCAACAGAAATGTTAGATAAGTGATAGTACTTCTCATTAAGTGGGGATGGTGGTACTATAAGGTTTAATGAGGCTTAATGAGATTTATTTGCAACTGTTAGCTTCCTGTAATTCAGGATTTGAGCTGAATGAGGGCACTAAATAGGTTGAATAGTCTCATGATTCCTCGGTTTATGGCATTGGTTTAAGTTTTGAAGGTCAACTTTTAGGAGTTTTCCTAAAACTAACCTTGAGGTAGAAGGTGTCTGATGCAGAATGAGGACAAATTAGCCAACTATCAGCATCGAATGCCCATTCAGGCTGATTGGGAGAAGTTTACATACGTCAGTCAATCCACTGAGAAGACAATTGATGATGATAGTCAATTATCATCAATCAGTGAGAAGGTTGACTCTGGGGCAAATGGCAGGAAAGATGAAGCGGTCTATCCACGGTTGCGATCGCTGGCAGAGAGTTCAATTGGCGATCGTGTTTGTGTCGTTTCGCTGGATTGTGGCGAGGCAAACTACCGTTTGATGGCAATGGGCTTAACTCCAGGTACAAACTTGCAAGTAATCAGCAGTACGTTGTCGGGTTCGGTAATTGTGGCACTGCAAGAGCAACGATTTGGTTTAGGGGCAGAAATTGCTCAACGAATTCACGTCTCTACAGTTAGGTGATACGGGGTCAAGAGTTTTTATCACTTCATCTTATAAAATAAAAACGCCAAATCAATGCTTTAACGCATCACTGGTTACTTCAAGGGTTTGCAATTCTGCCTCAAGTTGTTCAACAGTTGGCAGCAAGCTCTTAAGCTGATCGGGTATTTCAGCACCAATTTTGTGAGTTGCAACTCCAATCGGCTGAGTCATCCCTTGCAGTGCTAATTCAGCAACCGTTTTATTTTTAGACTTGCATAGAATAATGCCAATTGTGGGTTGATCATCGGGATGACGTAGGGTTGCATTCACAGCAGAGACGTAAAAATTCATCTTTCCTGAAAACTCCGGTTGAAATTCAACCATCTTGAGATCAATCACGATAAAACACCGCAACCTGAAATGATAAAACAAGAGGTCTATGCGGTACTCCTGCCCTTCTACGATGATTGGATATTGACTACCGACAAACGAAAATCCAGTGCCTAGCTCCAACAAAAAATCTCGAATGTGATGTACCAGTGCGCGCTCTAAGTCTCGTTCTTGAGCTTCTTTTGCTAATGTCAAAAAGTCGAAGTTATAGGGATCTTTGAGCAGTTGTTGTGCCAGATCTGACTGGGCTGGTGGTAAGGTTTGAGCGAAGTTTGTAATTGCGCCCCCTTGCCGACGATATAATCCTGTTTCAATTTGGATTGCCAAAATATTTCGGCTCCAGCCATTTGCTACGGTTTGTTGAATGTACCACAAGCGTTCTGTGGCATCCTTCACTTTGTCAAGCAAAACGCAGTTGTGGAACCAGGGAATTTGTGCAGCAGCTTGCTGCACAATTTGCTCATCAGAATACGCCTCCGCAAATGCCCGCATATATTTTAGGTTGCGTGTAGAGAACCCTTTGATATCTGGAAATTCTCGCTTCAGGTCTTTGGCAAGCTGATCAATGATCTTTGCTCCCCATCCCTCTTGCTGCTGACGCATCAAAATTTCTCTACCAATTTGCCAGTAGAGCAAAACTAATTCCTGATTGACCGCCAGTGCCGCCTTTATCTGCGATCGCCGAATTCGCTCCTTCAGCGATTGCAGAAAGACTGTATAGTTTTCATCAATCGGAAAGAAAACGTTGGGTTTAGGCATCAGGTACCAGAAAAGACAAAGATCTGGAATCAGAGGGAATACGTCAGAGTTTACACCCGCAGGAGAACTCATCTACTGCTTGATTCTACTCCCAATCTGCGATCGATGATGTTTTTGGAGTCAACGAAGAATTTAAGAAACTTGTGAAGAGAAGAATAGCGAAGTTCTCAAAGCGATGTGTGAACGGTATGAAGCTGCGGTTAGTGCAAATGATTCTGTAGCTTATCGAAAGTTATTCGCTACCGATGCAATTCGTATTCCGCCAGGGTTGGAACCTGAGCGTGGGGCAGATGAAATTTCAAAAAGTGAACAGAAAGACTACGATGTCGCGAAATGGAGGATTCAGTCTAGACCAATTGATGCATTGCAGATTGATGATGACTGGATATATGGAATCGCCGAAGTTGATGGAAATGCTGTAGCTTATGCTGATGGAACCATAAACTCATTTAAATTGACTAAGACTTGGCTGCTTCATCGAACAGCATCAGGAGAGGGGTTGATTAAGAGACAAATGTGGAATCTCAAATAATGCAGAGTTTTGCGCTGTATACTGATGTACTCTGAATCTAGTTGCTCCGGAATGCTGTTAAAGCTTCATTAGTAGCACTCAAAGGAAAGAACTCGACAGCGTTCATTTCTCTTTATGCGACAATGCTACCCACTGCGTAAGGTTCGGCAATGGGTAGGGTTTGGCGAACTGGAATTCGGACAACAAATTCAGTTCCCTGTTGCGGTTGAGAGTAACATTCAATTGAGCCGCCGTGCTTCTCTGTAACAATTTGACGGCTGATAGAGAGTCCCAGCCCGGTACCTTGCCCAATTGGTTTGGTGGTAAAGAAGGGGTCAAACACTTTGTGGATCAGGTTTTCTGGAATGCCAGTACCGTTGTCGCTGATGTGAATTGTGACCCATTCTGGGTTGGGCGATCGCGTTTGAATCCGAATCGTTGACATTTCACCAGGCTCACTCAATCGCTCTGGGTGGGTTTCGGTAACTTCATCCAGGGCACTGATGGCATTGGCTAAGAGGTTCATAAATACCTGGTTCAATTGACTGGCGTGACATTCTACCAGTGGCAATGTGCCATAGTCTTTCACCACCTCAATATCGGGAAGTCCAGATTTATGGCGCTTGAGGCGATGCTGCAAAATTAGTAGTGTGCTGTCCAGTCCATCGTGCAAATCCACCGCTTTAACTTCGGACTCATCCAGGCGAGAAAAATTTCGCAAAGATAACACAATTTGACGAATGCGATCGGCTCCTAACCGCATAGAGGTGATCAGTCGAGGCATATCTTGCTGCAAAAATTCCAGATCAATATCCTGCATACAATTCTGCACAGGTTCAGGTGGTGTGGGAACATAGGTCTGATAACACTCAACCAATTTTAGAAGATCTCTTGTGTAGGCTTCTGCGGGCGACAAATTGCCATAAATAAAGTTGATTGGGTTGTTGATTTCGTGGGCAACTCCGGCAACCAGTTGCCCTAGAGAAGACATCTTTTCGTTTTGCACAAGATGCAGTTGGGCTTGCTTCAGAGTTTGTAGGGTATCTGTGAGTTCGGCCGTGCGCTGGGCAACTTGAGCTTCCAGGGTTTGGTTGAGATGGCGCAGTTGCAGGTGAATGTTGATGCGAGCCAACACTTCCTCATGCTGAATGGGTTTGGTGATGTAGTCTACTGCGCCCAGTTTCAGCCCTTTTACTTTATCTACCGTATCTGAGAGGGCTGTCATAAAGATGATGGGAATGTCGCAAGCCCGGGGGATAGCTTTAATGCGACGGCAGGTTTCAAATCCGTCAATCCCTGGCATCATCACATCTAGCAAAATTAAGTCGGGTAGGCTGGCTTGCAGGCGATTCAGAGCACTTTCGCCGTTTTTCGCGATCGCCACTCGATAGCCTGAGGCATCCAGTACATCAAATAACACTTGAATATTGGTAGGGTTATCATCCACCACCAGGATTGTTTGTTGGGAAGGTATGAGTTGGTTGTCCATCGATGTAATCCTTACATATACGGCTTAACAAGCTGCAAAATGGCTTCGTCGTCAAAGTCGTGTGCTAAATCCAAAATACGATTGGCAAACTCGCTGTAGTTAGGAGTCAACTCTCGAATCCGCATTGCTTCTTGCTGAATGTCTTGAATAAACCCTCCCTGCGCTGCGTTGTAGAGCGCAATGAGTTCTTCTTGAGGAGGGATTACAAAGCCATTATCCTCAGCCTGAACCGGTTCAGCAGTTGCGGCAGGGGATGGTTGATCGGTGTCGTACACCCATTGCAGTTCTAGAAACTGGGCTAGTTCAAGCAACAATGCATCAAACTGAATTGGTTTGGGAAAGAAACTGTTGCAACCCGCTTCAAAGCTTTCGTGACGCTCAACTTGAGATAGGCTGGCAGGCGAGGCGATGATTGGAATCTCGGCAAATTCGGGGTGTTGGCGAAGTTGGGTAGTCATTTCCAGTCCTGTCAGTTCTGGCATGATCACGTCGGTAATGATCAAATCGGGGTGGCACTTGAGGGCAGTCTCATAACCTGCCTGTCCATCGCTGGCTTCGATGATTTGAAATCCCAACGGTTCCAGCATGTTGATTAGCACCAGGCGATTTTCGGGATGATCATCAACAACCAGGATGGTGTAGGGTTTGCCACGATAACCGATGACCAGCGGCGCGCGATCGCCTGCTGCACTGTACTGCCAATCGTTGGCCAGGGGAATATTCAGTTCAAACTCAAAGGTGCTCCCCTGCCCAACTGTGCTTTGAACCGTAATTTCGCCGCCCATCATTTGCACAATTTGCTGACTGATGGCTAATCCTAGCCCGGTGCCTTCGCTGTTGCGATCGCGTCCGCCTACCTGCTCAAACGCACTAAACACTGCGTTCAACTTCTCCGGTGGAATACCAATGCCCGTGTCTTGAACCGTGAATCGTACCCGCTCAGATAAGCCATCACCTAGTTGCATTGAGGCATCTGCGGTGGGGAACTCATGCACTGCTGTCACCCGAAACGTCACCTGTCCATGATCCGTAAATTTGATGGCATTACTCAGCAAATTCAACAGTACCTGACGCAACCGTTTATCATCGGTGTGCACGGCTGTGGGTAGATCTCCAGACGCGACGTAGGTAAACTGAATCCCTTTTTGACGCGCCTTGATGGAACAAATCTCTGTTGTATCAGCCAAAAAATTGGGGAAATGGAAATCTTGGGGATAGAGTTCCATTTTGCGAGCTTCAATTTTTGCCAGATCCAAAATGTCATTGATCAGGGTAAGTAAGTGGGAGCCACACTGGTAAATTACCTCAATGCCCTGCTGCTGTTTGGGGGTGAAGGTGGTGTCGCGGCTAAAAATCTGGGCGTAACCCAAAATGCCGTTGAGTGGAGTTCGCAGTTCATGGTTCATATTTGCCAAAAACTCGCTCTTGGCGCGGTTTGCCATGTCTGCGGCTTCTTTGGCGGCTTGCAGTTCTGCGATGCGTGCTGCTACCCGTTGTTCTAGTTCTTCGTTGGCGTTTTCCAGGGTGCGTACCGATGCCTGCACCTGCTCTGCCATGTGGTTAAAGGTTTGGGCTAATAATCCCAGTTCGTTTTGTGTTGGGATCGAGACGCGGGTATTTAAATCGCCTTTACTGAGTTGAATTGCCGCCTGGGTAAGTTGTTTGAGTGGGTTAGTAAGGCGACGGGAAAATAGCCAACCGGAGGCGATCGCCAGTGCTAACAGCCCGACTGCGGCTCCTCCCATAATCATCGCCATGCGGTAGAGGGGGGCATTGGCTTCCTGCATGGGCAACTCTACGGCAACCTTCCAACTTACGCTACGGACAGGGGCAACAGCTCCCAACACAGGCAGGTTTTGCAACCCTTGATATTGAAAGAGATTGTCTTTTTCTAACTGGTTTAAGGTGCGAATGAGTGGGCGATCGCGGAGATCTTCTAGCTTCACCTGCGACTGTTTAGCATCTGAACGAGCAATCAAATAATTGCGTTCATCCACCACATATACATAGCCTGTTGTTCCCACTTGGGTTTGAGACACAACGTATTGCAAAAAGCTGAGATTAACCTGAGCCAACAACACCCCATCCACCCGATCTGCCTGGTCCCGAATTGGCACTGCCATTGTGACCATTGGGGTATGGGTTTGAGGATTGATCGCAACGGTGCCAACAAATTCTTCCTGCTGGCGATAGGCGCGTTGAAACAGGGCAGACTTGGCAAAATTCTTCTGCACAGCTTTTTGGTAAGGGGACGCAGAACTGATCACCTGTCCTCGGCGATCGAGCACCGCCACGACCTCATACGCATCGTTGTGCCGGGTCAGCCCTTCTATCAGAGTTTGCTGCGTTGCTGGAGCAAGACGGCTGAGTCCTTTAATGCGTGCGAGATAGCTCAGTTTGCGCTGCAAGTCATCCAGATAGTTTGTAATGTGTCCGGCAACTAACCTGCTACGTTCTTCCTGAAGTTGCCTGGTTTGCTCAGAATAGTGTATCCAACTCCAATAAATTAGAGTCGTTCCCAGCGGTAACACGCTCAACAGCACCATTGCCAACAGTCCCAGACGGATCTGATTCGCCAGCGAACAGAGGTGTTGCCACGGCGTGATAGATGGAGCGGTTTGGGTCTGAGGTTTAGCGGAGAGTTTCATGGTTGGCGATCGCGGATAGACAGCAGTAATTTGCTTAGAGTCATGTTTATTTGCTAAACCAGACCAATGAGACGAATAGCCAGTTTTAATCTGAGATGGCAGGGCTATAGCCAAGTCGCAACAGGGAAAGGCTGATTTACATCAGGTTTGGGGTACAGAAATGTCAATTTCACCTGCCATCACCTTGTCTTTAATTGCCAGGAATTTGGCTTCCTGATCAGCAGTGAGGGAACCTCGAAAGGGCGCAAAATTATAGATCCCTTCTTTTAGCCCAAACTTATAGAGTTTTCCTTCCCACTGTCCCTGCTGCATCAGATCGGCAGCGTTCAAAATCAGTTTTGGCATATCTTGCAAAACGCTGGTAATAACGTGACCAGGAGCCAACTCATGCTGATCGGTAGTCCAACCAATCACACGGATGCCCTCTCGCTGGGTCACCGCTTTGAGTGCGCCAACACCCGCTTCGTCTGCATTAATAGCAAAGCAATCATAGCCTTTGTCTGCCAGAGCCAGGGCGACCTTTTTGCCTTTTTCGCCATCAGTCCAGGTTTTCAAAAACTCTGTACTGACTTCGATGTTAGGGTTCGTTGCTTTTACCCCTCTACGAAACAGAGCGGCTTCTTCTTTGTAAACAGGGTAGTCATAGCCTACGATGTAAGCAACTTTGTTGGTTTTGGTTGTCATGGCAGCCAAAACTCCAGTCAGGTAGCCCGCCTCGCCGGAGCGAAAGGCAACAGCTCCTAAATTGCGATTGTTGCCGGAGTAGGTGGTGACCAGCGCAAACTTGGTGCGGGGAAACTCATTCGCAACTTTTTCAGCCGATTCAATATAGCCGCCGCTTTGGGCGATGATGAAGTCATACCCTGCTTTGGCGTATTCCCGTAGAGGCGCTTCACTTGCCTGATCGGGAATCGATCCTGAAAAATCAACTTTGGCGTTGTATTCTTTCTCGATGAGCTTCAATCCTTCATAGCCAGATTGACTCCAACTGCCATCGGTTTTGTCGCCAGTCGTAACCATCGCAACTTTGAAGTTGTTTGAACCAGTTGAAGCCGAATTGGATGGGGTGGGGTTGGGGGAACTGCAACTGACGGTAATCACCAGAGTTGCGATCGCTAGCAATGAGCTGAGAATTCGTGAATGTAAACGCATAGAGACCTGCTAGAACACAAAAGACAATAAGCCATCCGCTGATAGGCGTAGAATACAGACAACTAGATGCAGAGTACCCAACCCAAATCGGTTGCTACCAGATTTAGAGAATTTCGGCGTTGCTGAATCCAACTATGATTCGCCCCCTAGCCCCCCAACTTTGGGGGGCAACAGTCTTCAAAGTCCCCCAGAATTGGGGGATTTAGGGGGCAATGCAGAAACTCACTTTGTAATTTCATACTTCTATTCAGCAACGCCAGAATTTCTATTGTCAGTGTTTTTTGACTTTGCGTTAGGCAGGTGAAGACCGCGATCGCTATTCGTACCAATGTATGTGCAAAATTGCCAGGACGAGAGTATGGGTTGCTTTAAGGATCACAGATTAAACAACTTGGGAGACCTCACCTCGCCGATGACAAACTCGTTCTCAGCCAAACCAGCTTTGGAACCCTCACTGCTGACTCGGTTGACCTGGTTGCAGATGGCAATCTGGCACAAGGCAGCACGCGATCGCTGGTCTATAGTCAATCCAGTGGTACTCTGTTTTTCAATGATGATGGAGCCATTCCCGGATTTGGCACAGGTGGCAACTGACTCAAATTATCGGTGCTTCCCAATTGATACTAAATAATTTCGCATTCGTTTGGTGATTGCGGGAACGGGGGGCAATCGAGAGCAGGCAAACAACATGATTTGTAACATCGGCTGATGTGGTGTAGACCTGATGCGTGTTGGGTTTCAGGTTTGATCGAATCTCAGTTCATTCAAAATCAAAGGTAACGTGCGGCTGAGGCGAGCGATTGAACCCTCATTCCCAGTAAATTTACCCTTGTTTCAAGGCTCAACCGTTATCACGATGAAATTTGTTGAGTAAATTTATGATTGTCAAACGCTCGGTAAGGTGAGCAGATTTTGCCAGATTACGCTTGAATGGTTCAACAGGCTGCAACTTCCCTGAATTGCGAGCGCTCTTAAAACCGCCTAAGCTTTGACCATTGGAGAATTGAGCTTTGCTTAGGAGGGAACACGTTGCCACAGCAGCAAAAAAATCGTCAATTTAACGGATTCAAAGAAGCAATTCAGCGTTGTTGGATGCCACTGCTACTGGGATTTGTTGCAACGATCGCTGTTTTAGGAGTGTGGCAACAGTGCTTGGTGCAGGAGCAACTAACGATCATCGCAGCGCAGCGATCACCCCTACTAACGGGGCTTATTTTGTGGGGTGGTTTAGCCTCTGCCTGGATGCTAGCGTTCACCGTTTATCTGATTCAGCACTCAAAGAGCCAGGCTCAACACACCAGAACCATCAATCAACAATTGCAAGATGAAATCCGGGAGCGGCAACAAGTAGAAGAAGCCTTACGACAAAGTAGAGCAACCAAACAAGCCATTATTGAAGCAATTCCAGATTTGCTCATTCGGATGCGATCGGATGGAAGTTATGTTGAATTTGTTGCTAATCGTCAATTCAATATTGTTAATCCAGAACGTCAACGGCAAAACACCAGTGCCTATACTGTTTTGCCATTGGCTCTTGCAGAATTGCGAATGTTTTATACTCAACAAGCTCTACAAACTAAAGCTATACAAGTCTATGAGCAAGAAATCTTAATTAAAAATCGTCAACATTATGAAGAAGTGCGAATCGTGCCCATCTTGCAAGATGAAGTTCTTGTAATGGTGCGAGATATTAGCGCTCGCAAGCGGACAGAAATGGCTTTACAACGAAGCGAAGAACGCTTGAAATTGGCATTAGAAGCTTCTGGTGATGGGTTGTGGGATTGGAACATTCAAACAGGGGAAGTTTATTTTAGCTCTTCTTACCTGGGAATGTTGGGATATGCCGCAGACGAATTTCCTAGCAGTGTGGAAACCTGGAAACACTTAATTCACCCGGAAGATGAACCCTGGGTATTTGATACGTTGAATGCCCATCTACAAGATGCTAAAGCTCAATATGCATTTGACTATCGTGTCAAAACGAAATCGGGCGAGTGGAAATGGATTGCGAATTATGGCAGAGTCGTCGCGTTTGATCAGCAGAATCAACCACTCCGCATGATTGGAACTCATAAAGATATTAGCGATCGCAAATATAAAGAAACCATGCTGCAACAAGCAATGGAAGCAGCAGAAGCCGCAAACCAGGCGAAAAGTATGTTCTTGGCAAACATGAGCCATGAACTGCGAACTTCTCTCAACGTTATTCTAGGCTTTAGTGAGCTAATGGCTGACGATTCTTCTCTAACTTCCAGCCAGCAACAAGATTTGCAAACGATTCGTCGTAGTGGTGCTCATCTACTTAGTCTGATTAACGACATTTTAGATCTATCCAAAATTGAAGCTGGACGCAGTACCTTAGAAGAAACTGGATTTGATCTGCTTGCTCTGCTGCAAACCCTTCGCACGATGATGAGTGAACGGGCAATGTCTAAGCATCTCCAGCTTGAGTTTGAGATTGCCCCAGAGGTGCCTCAGTTTGTGATTGCAGATGAACAAAAACTGTGCCAAATTCTGCTCAATTTGCTCAGCAATGCCATCAAATTCACGGATCAGGGTAGTGTTGTTCTGCGAGTGCAAGCAGATGGCTTACCCTCCTCTCTTCTCCCTCTCTTGCTGCAATTCCAGGTGGTTGATACAGGCGTAGGGATTGCCGCAAACGAGCAAACCCTCATCTTTGATGCCTTTGTGCAGGCAAAAGCTGGTAAAAAAGTGAATAGTGGTACGGGCTTGGGCTTAACCATTAGCCGCAAATTGCTAGAACTGATGGGTGGGCAAATGTCTCTCCAGAGTGCCGTTAACGCGGGCAGCACCTTCACAATTACTGTGCCAGTTCGCCCCACTAGCAGCGTTGATCTTTTATCAGAGCAACTCAGTCGCCCAGTGATTGGGCTGGTTCCTGGTCAACCCCATCGTCGCATTCTAGTGGTTGATGACCAATACGAAAATCGCCTGCTGCTAGTTCGGTTGCTGACTCGATTAGGCTTAGATGTGCGAGAAGCTGCGACTGGGCAAGAGGCTGTGCAGATCTGGAAGGAGTGGCACCCCGACCTTACCTGGATGGATATTCGGATGTCGGATATAGACGGATACGAGGTGACTCGGCAAATTCGAGCCATGGAAGTCACTAAAACGGTGATCATCGCTCTGACTGCCCAAGCTGCTCAGAGCGATCGCGCCCTTGCCCTTGCCGTCGGCTGTGATGACTACATCACCAAGCCGTTTCAGGAAGACACTCTTCTCCTCAAACTCAAAAAACATTTAGGATTAGAGTATCTCTACGCTGAATCCAATCCCTACTCAAATCTGTCATCGGTTGATTCGCTCGATCCGGATGCAGACGCAGCACCTCTCCTCGATCTAAGCATCCTGGCTCAGTTACCCGCAGATTGGTTAGCTGCTTTAGAGAATGCAGCCGTTTGTGGGAATGATCGAGTCATCACCGGGCTGGTGGCTCAACTATCTCCAGAGTTTGCGTCACTAAGTCTGCAATTGATCGATTACGCCAATCACTTCCAGTTCAACCGCATTCTTCAACTGATTCACCGCATCTCTCCTTAAACTGCCATTTGGTTTGCCAATCGTTTCTTAACGTTTATCCTCATCCTTGTTGCCAATGGAAGCGCCAACTACAACGGACCTACCCAACTTTACTCCAGCATCTTTGACCCAGTTGGAAGAGTGCAGTGAAGAATCAATTTATGCTCCTGGCTACATTCAGCCGCAAGGGGTTCTATTGGCGTTGCAAGAACCACACCTTCATATTTTGCAGTTAAGTGAAAATGTAGAGCAATTTTGGGACATTCCGGCAACAAATTTGCTAGGACAGCCTCTACATCGGCTCTTTTCCCGCCCTCAAGTGAAACGCATAACCCAGTTGCTGCAACAAGACAGCCTGGAACTCGGCAATTCATTTGAACTGAAGGCGGGATCGCAAACCTTTAGAGCCGCCCTATACCGCACACCCAGTGCGCTCATCCTGGAACTGGAACCTCGCCGGTCTACTGAGAAAGCTCAGTCTGCTCAGTTTTACCATCGTCTGCAAGCGGCAATTCTTAGCCTTCGGAGTGCAACCAACCTGCATGATTTAGCGCAAAAACTTGCCAGCCAGGTGAAAGCGATGACAGGGTTTGATCGCGTCATGATCTACCGATTTGAAATGGATGATCACGGCGTTGTCATTGCGGAGCAAAAGGAACCTCATTTAGGGAGTTATCTGGGGCTACATTTCCCTGCAACCGATATTCCTGTGCCGTCGCGCAAATTGTTTTTGCGTAACTGGGTGCGCCAAATACCTGATGTAAATCACACTCCGGCTTATCTCATTGGAACCGATTGTTCCTCCCCTCACTCCCCCTTAGATTTGCGTGACTGCGTGTTACGAGGTGTTTCTCCTTATCACATTGAGTATTTGCAAACTATGGGGGTCACTGGCACCCTGACGATTTCATTGATAACCGATCAACGCCTTTGGGGGTTGATTGCCTGCCATCACTACAGCCCTAAGCAGGTAGACTACGAAACGCGCAAAACCTGTGAATTTTTGGGGCAGCTTGCTTCCATTGAACTGATTCATCAGCAAGAGCGAGAATTAGACTGTTATCGCGCTCAGGTTAAAACGATTCAAGAAAGGCTTCAGGAGGCATTTTTACAAGACCCCAGTTCCATTCAACAAGTCTTGATACGCAATGGCACGCAGTTGCTGGATCTGGTTCACGCTGAAGGAGTTGCGATCGCCCTGGATCAAGAAATCTCGCTTCTGGGACAAACTCCATCCCTAGCCGATGTGCAAACTCTTTTGTCCTGGTTGCCCTGCCTCAAACAGCCCAAAATTTATTTGAGTAATTGCCTGGCGCGTCCCTACCCCCCTGCCAAAGCATTTATGCATGTTGCCAGTGGTATTTTGGCGATCTCAATTGTGCTGCACCAAAAGTCCTATCACATCATCTGGTTTCGTCCAGAGCAAATTCAAACAGTAAATTGGGCTGGTAACCCTCAAGATGCCATTGCAATTGATGAACAGGGCAAGCCGCATCTATGTCCCCGGCAGTCTTTTGAGCTTTGGAAGGAAACGGTGCAAGAAACATCGTTGCCCTGGCAAACCGCAGAAATTGAGGCTGCTGAGATGATGCGAACCACCTTGATGTTGGCAGTGTTGGAGTTTTCTCAGGCTGCATTAGAACAGGCTGCCGAACGAGCCGCGATCGCCAACCAGGCAAAAAGTCAGTTCCTTGCCAAAATGAGCCACGAGCTGCGAACACCGCTCAATGCCATTCTGGGGTTTACTCAGGTGATGAACCGCAGTTCTAACACGCCAACTGAATTTCAAGAACACTTGGACATTATTAATCGCAGTGGCGAACACCTGCTTGTACTGATCAACGATGTGTTAGAAATGTCCAGAATTGAAGCAGGACAACTGACCCTCGCAGAACGCCCCTTTAATCTGCATCGACTGTTGCGATCGCTGCAAGACATGTTTGCCCTCAAAGCTGCTCAAAAAGGGTTAGAACTTACATTTGAAAGCGATCAAACCCTTCCTGCTACCGTGTGTGGCGATGAAATAAAGTTACGCCAAATTCTAATTAACTTGATCAGTAATGCCATCAAATTTACAACTCATGGCAGCGTTGTGGTGCGAGTGCGGGTAGAATCTACCCAAATGATGAGAGATGGTTGTATCTGCTATCCCAATCTGCCCTGTCCCTGTAATTCGCTCAGGGTTTCGTTTGTGGTGGAAGATACCGGATGTGGGATTGCTCGCAGCGATTGGGATACTGTTTTTGATGCATTTACCCAAACAGAGCAAGGTCGCCACGCTGAGGGCACTGGGTTGGGACTTTCCATCAGTCGCCAGTTTGCTCGTTTAATGAGCGGAGATATCGCCATTCAGAGCATTGTCAGGCACGGCTCAACCTTCACCTGCCAGGTTATGTTACACCAGCCCAGCGGGAAGGATTTACTGGAGGCAGAAATGACCCATGCCGTGATTGGTCTAGAACCTGGGCAACCGACCTACCGTATCCTGGTTGCTGAAGATGTACCTGAAAATCGACAACTGATGGTTGCGTTATTAGAACCAATTGGGTTTGAGGTGCGTGTTGTTGAAAACGGAACCACCGCGATCGCCCAATGGCAAGCATGGCGACCAGATTTAATTTTGATGGACATTCAAATGCCTGGAATCGATGGCTATGAAACCACCCGACAAATTCGATTGCTGGAGAAGACAGAAAAAGGTGAAACTGGTCAAGAAATTAGAGCCGTTGGACAGGAGTCAGAAGCCAAAAGAAAAGATCAGGGATTTGGGGAAGATAAAGGAGATAAGGCAGTATTTTCTCCGTTGTCCTCCGCTTCCCCATCATTACCCTCTTCCCCCTCTCCCCTTGCCTCTTCCCCTTCTCGCACGATTATCATCGCCCTCACCGCGTATGCATTTGAAGCTGACCACGCCGCCACGTTGCAAGCCGGATGTGACGACTTTATCGCCAAACCCTTTAACGAAACATCCTTGTTCGAGGCGATCGCTCGTCATTTAAAGGTTCGTTATCAATACCGGCAGGGTACTCTACAAAAATCACCTCATCCCATGCAGAAGACATTAACTCCGCAAGACTTGCAAGTGATGCCCGCCGAATGGGTGGCACAGGTTCATGCAGCCGCTCTTGATTTGAGGGACGAAAGGTTGCATCAGTTGATTGAGCAAATTCCTCCTACAGAACAGCCCCTCATTAACGCACTGACATCACTCATCAACAACTTTCAGTTGGAAGCGATCGTCACTCTAACTCAGGTTTAAGAGGAACTAATGGCAACTTCATCCCAACTTACTGCTGCAACCAATATCCTGATCGTGGATGACAATCCCGATAATTTGCGCCTGCTAGCCAAGATGCTGGAGTCTCAAGGATATATCGTTCGTAAATCTCTGAGTGGTAGAATGGCGCTGCAAGCGATCCATCGAGATCCGCCCAACCTGATTCTGCTAGACATCACGATGCCAGAAATGAATGGATATGAGATTTGTCAGCAGTTAAAAGCTTCTGAAGCAACTGTCAATATTCCAGTGATCTTTATCAGTGCACTGGATTGCATTGAAGATAAAGTTCGAGCTTTTGAAGCAGGTGGGCAAGACTACGTCACTAAACCTTTTCAAGAACTGGAAGTGTTGATGCGAGTCAAAAATCAACTTCTGATTCAACAACAGCAGCAACAACTGATTGAGCAAAATCGCCGATTGGCCCGAGAAATTAAAGAACGCCTCAAGGCTGAAGCTGAAGTAAAGCAGCTATCTCTAACGGATGACTTAACGGGGCTTTATAACCGTCGGGGATTTTTTCTGCTGGCAAACCAGCAACTCAAAATTGCACAACGAACCCAAACCTCCTGCTGCCTTTTGTTTGCTGACTTAGACGGGCTAAAGCAAATTAACGATTCGTTTGGTCATGATTTGGGCGATCAAGCGATCGCCTATGCTGCCCAAGTTCTAAAGCAAACGTTTCGAGATGCTGATATTGTTGCCCGTTTGGGTGGAGATGAATTTGTGGTCTTAATTCCGGCGTGTGCTGACGATGATGCAGGAAATTTTCATCAGCGGTTACAAGCAAACATCGATCACTTCAACCAAATGTGTGAATCTTTTGGAAGCTGTTCCTATCAACTGGCAATGAGTGTAGGAGTTCAAGTGTGTTCTGCGACCGATAGTTTTTCACTGGAATATTTGATAGCGCAGGCAGATAAACTGATGTATGAGCATAAGCGGACCAAACGCTCACAACACTATCAAGCCTCACGTTTGGAGAAACAAGTATCGGAGAAACAAGTATCGCCATAGAAATAGTGTGAGGACATTGCCACGTCCTGAAATCAAGTTTGATTTTTAAATTGACCAGTAACCTTGTCAGTCAGGACAGGGAACAGTCAGTTAAAAATTAATTGCCTACGTCTTCAGCCAAAACAATTCGCATAACCCATTTTGGCTGGCTAGCAATGGGGAGGGATCAAACAGCTATGCTATTTATTGCCTGTATAAAGCCCTTTCCCCAGGCTTTTCCAGTTTCCCTTTTTAGTACCAACCGAGAGGACGTTTGCTAGAGAAACTTTCGCCCGCCTAAAATTCTGATCAGACAAATCTTCGTACATCTCAGCAAGCAAATCATTCAAATGAAGTGGTTCTGGCGCACTATCTAAAATTTCACTGACGGTATCCGTAAAGGTTTTTCCTTGAAACTCAGGTTTAAGCAACTGGCGCAGGTCTACTAAACTAGATTGATTTGCTTTGGCTGCCGATTTGGCAGAAGTGCTGGTCTTTTTAGTCCGGGTACCGCTAGACTTGCTGGCTGGTTGTTTTGTGCTGGTTTTTGTCTTTAAAGCGGTTTTTTGCTTGCGACCATTCCCTTGCTTTTGGGGAGAGCGGGATGATTCTGCGTCTGTAGTAGGCATTAACTCAACGAGATGATTTGATAATGCATCTCCATTCAGGGTAGACGCGATCGCCAAATCATCCGCTGAGTTCACAGGAGCAGTGATCATCGGTGCTGCTTCTACTGTGGATGTCGTTTCTATGGTTGAAACAGCATTTGGAGCAAGGAGTCCCAGTTCTACTGCCTCAGCTAACAAGGTTTCGATCCCTTGCAGTTGAGTTGTCTTTTGGTGAGCCTGCTCATTGATCCACTGAAGTTCTTGACTCAAATATTCCTTCACTTTTTGAAGTGAGGTGACAAACGCGATCGCTTCTTCTTTCGATAATGTTTGCAAATAGGATGTTGGAGAAGTTGCCACAGTTAATCCTCTGAGACAGTGGGTTGTATTGATTTTACGCTTTAGCTATCGAACTGTAGAACCATCAATGATTTTGTTACGCTTCTCAATAAAGTAGTGTTCTTTAATCTTAGTTGATTGATCAGTGAAAGTAAAAGAATCAATCTACCTGGAGGAAGAATGGAAGGGATCATGTCAGTCATTGGCGTGTACAGGGTAGCCCAAGCTTGGAAGCGAAAATTAGGGTAAGGGCGCAAAGGTGACATACTCCCGAATGAAATCTGTTATTCAAGGTTCCTGTTTTGCGGTGCTGTTGTAATTCACACTTCATGTTGCTCAAGAAAGTGATTCATGCTGTAGTGGTAAGGTCACGGTGAAGCAAGTTAAATTATTTTGACTGGTTACCGCGATCGCGCCATTTAAGTTGTCTACGGCGTTGTTGCATGAAGGAGGGGTTGCGGACGGGAGAGACATGGTAAGTTTC
>JACYLN010000115.1 GCA_015272515.1 Leptolyngbyaceae cyanobacterium C42_A2020_001
CTCAATAGCGTTCACTTGTCTCTCATTTCAACTTTTTTTTAGAAATGCGCTCTTAGGACAATGAAAAATTAAAAAATGTAAAATTAAACGCAGCAAAGCCTTGCTGGGAAGCACTTTTAACTTTTCATTTTTAATTTTAAGAAAGTGTCAAGTCCTTAAATTTTCCTTTTTGCATCACAGTATCACGGGCTGGTTCAGGTAGAAGGTTAAACTCGTGCTTTCACGGAGTCCACTGTTACAATTGTTCTATCTGATCAGTGTTAATGATCTAGATCACTAAACTTCCTTTCGCGCAATCACTGAGGGCATTTCTGCTACATCACTGCTTATGCTAGTCAATACTTCATGATAAAGATGTAGCCAGTGAAGTAGCCTTCAGGTGGTATCGAAAACTCATGCTTGTTGGTAAGGCGTTTTTAATATTCTTTAAGGAATGGGTGGCTACGGGTAGGTTGTTAACAAAACATTCACGTATTTCCGGTGCATATGATGATCGGGGAGCCTATTCAAAATTCTCAGCAGAGTGAAAGTTCCTACAGGTTTTCCAGGCAGGGACGAAACATTCAACAAGCGCAAGAGTGCATTTATGAATTCTTGTTGGAAATCGTTCGGAAGTGGCCGCCGGAAGAGGTTTTGCTGGAGTTCAAACGCCTATTTGTCTATCATGTTGACTCCATCAGTTCCAACGCGATGCATGCCATCTATGAAATTGTTTTTTCAAATAATCAAGAGGAGTTTAGAAATACACTAAAGCGATCTTGTTACATTCTGGTTAACAACTGGGATGCTAGCAGAAACTATAAGCCAATTCGTGAGTTGGTTCATCTTTTTTCAGATCCAGCATTCAATCGGTATACAGCTTCTCCAACCCTGAAGCGACTAAGAATTTGGCTGAATGATTTTGTTCATAGCAAAGATTTTGAAGAACTTAAACTCTTCACTTCCAGGTATGAAGATCAGCAACGAGGACCCTGGATTTCTCGCTACACGTCTTATCTTTTAGTTCCTCAATATGTCAATCTTCAAAATCCTTTAGAACAACGAGAAGCTGCGAGGGCGCTGTCTAAACAATTAAAAGATCGGTTCAAATTTGACTTGGCGATGTACATTGCGCGATCGCAAACTCGAGCAGCCGACAACCGCCCTCCCAAAAACCCTACAGCTCTGGGAGACGAAGCCTTACGACTCATTAAAATGATTGTGGCCCGCCGGGGTCAGTTTAGCTACGTCAACCTGGCAAATATCTTTTTGCATCAAGTTGAACGAGTGACTTACAAAGAATTCAAGCAAAGTCTCCAAACCTATCTTGCGTTTTCTGTAGAGAATCAAGCATTTACCGAAACACTGCGAGCAAAATTAGGTGAGAAGCTAGAACATCTCTACGAAGAATACAACAAAGAGGTTGTTACTAATGCTTTGATTTTGAGAACGTGTAATCGCATTATTGATACACTAACTACTGAAAATCAAACTGACCCATCACCCCTCTTTATTCAACTTTTGAGTCAGGGGAATCCAATTACATTGGTCATTGTTCTGTTGAAAGTAATTTTGATTTGTCAACACGCCCGAACCCATTTAGAAACTCGAATCGCTGAACTGATCAAGCATTATCAAGACTATCCCGAAAACGAATGTGACTGGGTAATTAACTTCTTAGAAATCTTTAATGTAACGTTTGCAATTTATGCAGAGAATGTGCGGTACAACCTGGTGAAAATGGAGCCTAACCAGCCTGAACAACCAAGAGCATTTGACCCGGACACTTATCGAATTTTCTCCCAGTTGCGGCACGAAGAAAAATTGGAGTTATTTCCAGGCTTAGTTCCTCAGGAAGACGTGAGTGAAGATGGCTTGCTTCTCGATGGTTAATTGGCAAATTGTTGATCCAGCCATGCCAATCCGGCTCCGATCGCTTCTGATGCCACGCTAACCAATCGATAGAACGCGACAACGCCGAGCAACAAACCGGGCGAAAACAAATGCCCCAACAACGCGATCGCGGTTGCCTCAAAAATTCCCAGTCCTCCTGGTGCTCCCGGCACAATTAATCCCAGTAGCCACGCCAAACTGAAGGCGCTAAGCAAGGTCGGAATCTGAGCTAGAGCAAACGCTTGGATTGCTTGAAAGGTAAGCAGAAAGCCTATCCCCCTCAGTAGTAAAAATGTCAGGTTTCCTAGCAATGCTCGCAGGGGGTAGTGATTAAGTTGGGCAGGAATCGTTGCGGGTTCCAACGAAGATTTAGCCTTGTGCTTGGCTTTAGCAAGCCGTTGCAAGATGGGATTGAGCACAACTGGGTGGATTGCTGACAGGGTAATTCCTAAAACAGTCCACTGTAAAACCAACGCAGCCCATCCATAGCGAACCGCGATCGCCTGTCCACTCAGTAATGCCACAAGCAATGCCGATGCTGCCATTAGCAGCGGTTCCAGTAAGACACTTACAGTGGCCGCCTCTAGAGTTGCTCCCGCTTTTGTCGCGGCTGCAATCCGCCCATAGTAGTGCCAGATATTCCCTGGCAAGTATTTGGCGATATTGGTTTGCAGGTATGCCTGAATCAACCATCCCCCGTGCACTGGTTGCTGAAAATCTTGCTGTAACATTCGGCTCCAAACCCATCCTGCACAAGTGTGCGCCAACAGGGTTAACCCCAGCGCGATCGCCAAACATGCCCACCCTGCCGCATCAATCCGAATGCTCGCCACACTCTGCCAGTGGGCGTGTAATACCTTCACCAGAAAAAACAGTACCGCACCCAAAACAACCCAGCGCAGTAGCGGCTTTAACCATCGCCAAATCACTTTCATCAAAGGCATTGCTGTGGAACCGAATCTCTCCCTAGCCAACCACACTTCCAGATGCAAAAGCAAAAATATCGTGTATCAAATCGGCGTTTGAGTTGAAACAAAGTTATTTTGAGTTGAACAAAGTTATGCTTGCAGCATTTTGAGGGCAAGATTCATGCGTGTATTACTGCTCTACCCCCTGTTTCCAAAAAGCTTTTGGTCCTTTGAAAAGACGCTTGAATTGGTCAATCGCAAAGCCCTGCTCCCTCCATTGGGCTTAGTTACCGTCGCGGCAATATTACCGCAGGAATGGGAGTTTAAACTTGTCGATCGCAACGTTGATCAGATCAGTGAAGCCGAGTGGAAGTGGGCAGATTTGGTAATCCTCTCCGCCATGATTGTGCAAAAAGACGATTTTCTGTCTCTAATTCAGGAGGCAAAGCGGCGGGGTAAGCGAGTTGCGGTTGGTGGACCTTATGCCACGTCTGTACCTCAGGAAGCAGAAATGGCGGGTGCAGATTATTTGATTCTGGATGAGGGAGAAATTACCCTGCCGTTATTTGTAGAAGCTGTGCAGCGAGGCGAACCCAAAGGTATTTTTCGAGCAAACGGCGACAAGCCCGATGTCACCATCACTCCCGTTCCCCGCTTCGATTTGTTGAACTTTGATGCCTACGATAATATGGCAGTGCAATTTTCGCGAGGATGTCCCTTTCAATGCGAATTTTGCGACATCATTGTGCTGTATGGGCGCAAACCCCGCACCAAAACGCCCCAGCAACTTCTGGCAGAACTCCAACGGCTCTACGAACTGGGTTGGCGTAGGCTGATCTTTATGGTGGATGACAACTTCATTGGCAATAAGCGCAATGTCAAACTGCTGCTCAAAGAACTGAAGGGATGGATGGCAGAACGAGATTACCCGTTCTACTTCAACACAGAAGCTTCGGTCGATCTGGCCAACGATCCAGAGTTAATGGAGTTGATGGTGGAATGCAATTTCAACGCCGTTTTTCTGGGCATTGAAACCCCGGACGAAGAGAGCTTGACGTTGACCCATAAGTATCAGAACACGCGGGATTCTTTGGTAGACGCGGTGGATGCGATTACGCGGGCTGGTCTACGAGTGATGGCAGGCTTCATTATTGGATTTGATGGCGAAAAATCAGGGGCGGGCGATCGCATTGTCCGGTTCGTTGAGCAAACGGCAATTCCCACTGCGTTCTTTAGTATGCTACACGTTCTCCCAGATACGGCTCTCTGGCATCGTTTGGAAAAAGAAGGACGATTACGAGACAAACTCAACGGCATCACCCAAACTTCGCTCCTGAATTTTGTGCCAACTCGCCCTGTCGAAGAGATTGCCCACGAGTTTATCGCCGCATTCTGGCATCTCTACGATCCACTCTCCTACTTGGAGCGTACCTATCGCCACTTCCTGAAACTGGGCGCACCTAAATGCCCCACTAAGCTGCGTAAGGTCAGTTGGACGAGTATCCGAGCGCTAGCAATTATCTGTTGGCGACAGGGTATTGTACGTAAAACTCGCTGGAAGTTTTGGGTAAATTTGTTGGGCATTCTGCGACACAATCCCCGCGTTTGGCAGCACTACCTGTCAATTTGCGCTGTCAGCGAACACTTTTTAGAGTATCGAGTGATTGTGCGGCAACAGATTGAAGCCCAACTGGCAGAGTATCTAGAGCAAGAAAGGCAACTTCAGGCTGAACACACGCAGCGAGTCGGCGCGATCGCATCCTAAAACAAGGTGAAGGGAAGCGGCGAAAGGCATAATCAAGCCAAGTAGCCATTCCCTTCGCTCTTTTCGCGTGCCTGAATTAAACTGTGTCTTGGGAATGAGAACCAATTAAAAATGAAAAGCTCAAAATGGCTTTCAGTAAGGTTTTGCCACTTTTAATTTTACATTTTGAATGATTCTTCAGTGTCCCTAGATCAGCTTAATTGCTCGGAAACCAAAGTACAGTCCCATTGCTGTAGCAAAGGCTCCACCCAAAATGACGACGTAAGCAATTGCTCCACCCATTAGTTCAATCTCCTTGTGCAACTAACAAAACTATACAGAAGAATTGCCTCACTCAGTACAGTAGAATCAGCCAACAGACGCTTTCTTCATCCATTCTATGCAGTCCGTTATTTCTGTTCAGCTTCCGCAAAACTCTTATGATGTGACGATCGCGCCCGATAGCCTTAGCAAGTTAGGAGACTATCTGCAAGCGCTCAAACTGGGGCAAAAGGTGCTGCTAGTTTCAAACCCTACAATCTTCCGGCATCTTGGTGAGCGGGCGATCGCGTCTTTAGAGAACGCTGGCTTTGATGTGGCTTACTGCATTTTGCCAGCAGGCGAACGCTATAAAACCCTTGCCACTCTACAAAAAATCTACGATGCAGCGCTGGAACATCGGATTGAGCGATCGTCTACCTTCGTGGCATTGGGCGGCGGCGTGATTGGTGATATGACCGGATTTGCGGCGGCAACCTGGTTGCGGGGAGTCAATGTGGTGCAGGTGCCAACCTCCCTGCTGGCAATGGTAGATGCGGCGATCGGCGGCAAAACGGGCGTAAACCATCCCCAAGGCAAGAACCTGATCGGTGCCTTCCATCAACCGCGTCTGGTATTGCTGGATCCACTGGTGCTCAAAACGCTGCCGCCACGCGAGTTTCGGGCTGGAATCGCAGAAGTAATTAAATACGGTGTGATCTGGGATGCAGACCTGTTTGCTCACCTGGAACAGGCACCTCGCCTCGATCGCCTCACCGCGCTTGACGAAACCCTCGTGCATGAAATTTTGGTACGTTCATCTCAGGCAAAAGCGCACGTGGTGAGCAAGGATGAGAAAGAAGCGGGACTGCGTGCCATTTTGAACTACGGGCACACCATTGGGCACGCGATCGAAAGTTTAACCGGATATCGTCTGGTAAATCATGGAGAGGCGGTGGCGATCGGGATGGTCGCGGCTGGACAGATTGCCGTTGCTTTAAACCTGTGGGATGGGGAGAGTTGCGATCGCCAAAATGCCTTGATCCAAAAAGCAGGATTACCTACTCAAGTTCCTCCACAAGCGATGACTGAAGATATTCTCATTGCTTTACACAGCGACAAAAAAGTTGAAGCTGGGCAGGTGCGGTTTGTCCTCCCAACCCAAATTGGCGCTGCGACTGTCACAGATGAAGTGCCTGCCAACACGATTCTGTCTGTCTTAAGTCAAATGTATGCGGCTTAGGGGTTGTCCAGGTGCAGTAGCCGGAATTTCTACAGTGAAGCTCGTTTGTCCGCTGCTACTCTCAGCATAGACCTTGCCACCAATTTGCAGCACTAACTTTTTGACAAGTGCCAACCCTAACCCTGTGCCTCCGTGGCGATGGGGATCGTTGTTCGGAATCCGGTAAAACTTGTCGAAAATTTGCACAAGTTGATCGGGTGAAATTTCTACTCCAGAATTGCTGACTTTAATGGCAAGAATATTGGTTTTAGAAGAGAGGGGAGACAGTGAAGCTGTGACTGTAATCGTTTCTCCAAGCGGAGTGTATTTGCAAGCGTTGGAAATGAGTTCCACCAGAATGCGCTCCAGACTTTGGGGATCGGACAAAATGGTCGGAAGATCAGACGCAATCTCAATATGCAAAATCTGACCTTGAGTTTCAGCCTGCTCTTGAAATGGGCGCAGGAGCCGTTGGAGGTAGGTTTTCGGCTCAATCGGTTGAATTGTTGTGGTATGAATCCCAGCTTCCAATTTCTGAAGATCGAGCAAGTCAGTGATTAGCCCAATTTCTCGGTTACATTCGTCGTTCAAGATTTTGAGATAGTGAGCAATTTTGTTGGTGTTGAGGGATGGCTTTTGGGGGTCGGGTAACAGTCCTTCGCGTCCTAATGCCAGAGTCAGCATTTGGATTGCCATCTTGATTGTGGCTATGGGAGTTCGCAGTTCGTGAGAGACCGTACTTAGGAAGTTGTCTTTAAGCTGGTTGATATGCTCTAAAGCTTCCACTTGATTTTGAGCTGCTTGATATAGACGGGCTTGGCGAATGGCGATCGCACACTGATTTGCCACCTGTTGCACCAGGCGTACTTCCAGGTCATCAAAAATCTGGGCATTGGCACGAAATAGCCACAAGTCTCCCAGCACTCCCTGGTTATCAAAAATGGGACACGCCAGAATGGTGTGGGCTGCTACATCGGGGTATACATCACTCTTCAAGCTACAAAACTGGACGTGTTGACAGCAGAGCAATTGCTCATAAATTTCCTGATGGCTAGTTGCCATGTCGATGGTTTTGCCTTGAGCAGACGGGAAAATCGATGTGTGCTCGTAGGCAACGGTGCAGGTGTCACGGCTTTCGTTGTAAAGTCCAGTGTCGCAACAGTCAACGCCTAGCAAGGTTGCCAGTTCTTCAACGGCGGTTTCCAAAATGTGGCTCTCATCCAGCGAGTCACGTACTTTGTCAGTGATCCGTTTTAGGCTAGACTCGTTCGCTAAGGATTGACTCAGTTGGTTCGTCCGTTTTCTAACCGTTTGTTCCAATTCTTCGTTCAGTTGCTGAACTTTTTGGTAGAGCTGCGAATGTTGAATGGCGATCGCAAGTTGGTCAGCCGCCGCACGAATTAATTCAATCTCTGAAGCTTGCCAACCACCAATTCGATGTTGCATCAAACTTAAGCTTCCCCATACAGTTCCCTCAATCTTTAGGGGCAGCAAGAGCCAGGAGCCTGGGGATGCTTGAGCAAATTGTTGATTGATTTCGTCGTTTATGGTGCTACTATTCCCAACTTGTATGAACTCAAATTGTTTGAGTTGCTCAGCAAGGGGATTGTTAGCATCCGGGATATCTTGCTGCATGAAGCTTGAGGCGGTTGGATCTCGGCGATATTCGGCTACATGTCGCCACAAACCGAGGTCTGGTAAATATTGGACGATCTCTACCCGATCAACGTGCAGCAATTCCCCTAATTCCTCTGCCGCGATCGCAACCAGTGTATTGAGATCGAGCGTATGCCGAATGCGTTGAGCAATCGCGCCCACTAGCCGTTCCTGATCCATGTGCAGCAACCTTGATTCTTGAACGAGAAGCAGATTACCGTCAGCACTTAAAGGGACGGATATCCAGTCTATATCGTCGCAGGGCTGTCGTTTGGTTGGTTGAAGTGGGGCGGCTAATACAGTGCCTGGATCATGCTCCGATTCATTTGACTGGGATTTCTGAGAACGTTGGTGAGAAAGTTCTCTTACAACGGAAGATTTGGAGGACGTACCAAATGGGTCAGAATTCATGTCACAGGGAATCAGACTAAGTTATGGGTAACAAAGCGCTTTCATTCAACCAACCAATTGACCAAACTAAATCGAATGCATGAACGACTAAACCGGAGATGATGGCACGACATTAATTCACCTACTTCAACACTATTTCACAGGAGCAGAAGTGATGAATCGTAACAATCACGGAATTGAGCGCATCAGGTTTGGATTCGCTAAATTTTCTACTCCGGTAGACTACTCCTCTACTTGATAGCCTAAGTCTGCGAGTTGTACGCGCGACTGTCGCCATTTGGGCTGCACTTTAACAAACAGCTCTAAATACACTTTGCCCGCAATCAGTTTCTGAATTTGCTCACGAGCAGCAGTGCCGATCGCCTTCAACATACTGCCTCCTTTCCCAATCAAAATCCCTTTTTGGGAGGGGCGTTCCACGTGAATCGTCGCCAAAACGCGGGTAATTGTTGGTTCTTCTATCACCCGATCAATTGCGATCGCGGTGGAGTGAGGTACTTCTTCGCGCGTTAGTAGCAAAACTTGTTCTCGAATCAATTCGCCCATAACGAAGCGTTCGGGCTGATCGGTAACTAAGTCTGGCGGGTAATAGTAGGGACCTGGTTCTAAGTGATGAACCAATCGTGTTAGTAGGGCATTCATGTGATCACCCGTTAAAGCCGAAAATTTCAGGAATTCCCAACCATATTCTGCTGCTAGCTCCTGGTAACTACGATCAAGGGATTCATCCGTTGGAGGTTGTTGATCTGATTTGTTGAGACCTAAGACTACAGGAGCAGAAATCTGGCTGGCAAGTTCTGCAATGAAGCGATCGCCCTTTCCGGCTGCCACGGAACTATCGACTACAAATAGCAGCACATCCACAGACTGCATCGCAATTTGAGCGTTTTTGACCAGTACCTCCCCCAATTGATGCTGCGGCTTATGGATACCAGGCGTGTCTACAAAAATAATTTGCGCTTCTGGGGTGGTTAAAATGCCTCGCAGTCGATTGCGCGTGGTTTGAGCAACAGGTGACGTAATGGCAATTTTCTGCCCTATCAGAAAATTCATCAGCGTTGACTTTCCCACATTGGGGCGACCCACAATGCCAACGAATCCTGACTTAAATCCTTCCGGTGCAGTGGGGATCAAGCCTATGTTGGTTGGTAGAAAACTACCATGATCTATCTCGCTCATACCGTTGTTTTATTGAGATAACTGTTCAGATCTAACCTGAATACCATTCGTAACCTTTAACCTTGTTTAAGATTTCTTCAGAGCAGAAACCGCTAGAGTCAAAGACAGATCTTAGTGTGCTGGTTGGCGTTCGTCACCCACTCAAAAGATTGCAAATCATTCGTTTCGGGTAATTGGCCATGGAAAAGCACTGCCAGTTATCCAGTTTTTCATGACCAATTAACGGCTGGGGGCGTTTGTTAGGAATGGCACAACCAAAACGGATTGGAATTTTGACCAGTGGCGGAGATTGCGCCGGATTGAATGCTGCGATTCGAGCAGTAGTTCATAGCGCGATCGATTCCTACGGTTGGGAGGTGTATGGAATTCGGCAAGCAACACACGGGCTGATGGCGCGTCCTCCCGCTGCGCTTCATCTCACTCCGGAGAAGGTTGACCCATTCTTAACGAAGGGGGGCACGATGCTGGGTACGACCAATAAGGGGGATCCTTTCGCTTTTCCTATGACGGATGGAACAGTATGCGATCGCTCCCAGGAGATTATTGAAGGCTATCATCTCTTGGGCCTAGATGCCTTGATTGGGATTGGGGGAGATGGTAGCCTGGCGATTCTGCGCCGCTTGGCTCAGCAGGGTGGTTTGAATCTGGTGGGCATTCCCAAAACGATTGATAATGACGTGGGTGTAACCGAGTGTTCAATTGGATTTGACACGGCAGTTAGCGTTGCAACAGAAGCCGTCGATCGCCTCCAGTTTACTGCTGCCAGCCATAGCCGCGTCATGATTTTGGAAGTCATGGGGCGAGATGCCGGGCATATTGCCATGTGTGCTGGGATTGCTGGCGGGGCCGACATTATTCTGATCCCGGAAATTCCTTACACGCTAGATGGCATTTGCGAGACGATTAAAATCCGTCAACAGCAGGGCAAGAACTACTGTTTACTGGTGGTGGCAGAAGCTGTGCGGACGGAAACTGGCGATCGCGTTTTGATCAAAGATGCGGAAGGTTGTCGGTTGGGTGGTGTTGGGCAATACCTTTCGCAAGCGCTCTGTCAACGCATTGAAGCTGAAACTCGCGTGACTGTTTTGGGACATATACAACGTGGTGGTATTCCATCCCATCTCGATCGCCTAATTGCAACCTGTTTTGGTGTAGCAGCGGTTGAACTGATTGCCAAAGAAAAGTATGACCACGTAGTTACTTGGCAACAGCGCTCCGTCGTTGCTGTGCCAATTGAAGAAGCTATCTTTAAATACTCAGCGGTGAATCCTCAAGGGGCGCTGGCAACCACTGCTCGCCGCATGGGCATCTTTTTGGGCAGTGAGTGACCAAGATTGGCAACAAAAGGGGAAATAGGGTGTAGGGTGTGGATGTAAGTCTACGTTTTACCGTTGATCCCAAAGTCCCTATGGTGTTTGTGTTAACGAATGACGATGGTATTGATGCTCCTGGGCTGCGATCGCTGGTGCAGTCCGTCAAAAATTTGAACCTGGACGCGGTGATTGCAGCTCCTCAGGAACATTTATCCGGTTGTGGGCATCAGGTGACTACAACTTCCCCAATTCGAGTCCACAAACGGTCTGAACGAGAATACGCGATCGCGGGCACGCCCGCCGATTGTGTCCGCATTGCCATCAGCCATCTCTGCCCAACGGTGCACTGGGTACTTTCAGGCATTAACTCTGGGGGAAATTTGGGTGCAGACGTGTACATCTCCGGCACAGTTGCGGCGGTGCGAGAAGCAGCACTTCATCGCATTTCAGGCATTGCGTTTTCCCAGTACCGTCATGGTAGACGAGAGATTGATTGGGACTTCGCATCCTACCTGGTTACCAATGTTTTGACCAATTTATTAGCCCGTCCTACCCAACCTGGTGTTTTTTGGAATGTAAATCTACCGCATTTGGCAACAGGGGCATCGGATCCTAAACTGGTTTTTTGCACACCTTGTACTCAACCATTACCTGCTGTGTATCGGGTAAATGAAGACCAGTTTCACTATGCTGGGGAGTATTCTCAGCGTCGTCGAGATCCAGGTGGAGATGTAGAAGTTTGCTTTAATGGACACATTGCAATTACCCAATTGCAAGTTTAGAGATCCTCTCTTAATCAAAAAAATATCTACCTCTTGTGGTACTTCCTTCAAAGCTCAGTCTTCGGTAGGATGTTTACGCTTAATCGATCAGATATGGACTCAGAGACGGATTTCTGACGGATGCTGCACTGCGCTCTCGCTGGGCGCGGATGTAGTATATTTGACACTGCTGGGTAAATTCACGTAGATTTAATATATTCTGTTCCCTGAGTTACAGCAGATCCTTATTAAAATAGTGTTAAATTTTGAGGAGTCTGCTGACAATTAAACTGTTTTCGGCTTTGGCAGATTTAGTGAGTCAGCGTAGGCTTTAGTAGAGGATGGGTCAGGGTTCACATATGCTTTCAATCCGTGATGTTGTTAAAGAAGCGTTTGCGGTTGGGTGTTTAACAGTTGAAGCCGAGGAGCAATTGCGTCAGCTTTTGCAGACAAAGTACGACGCAAAAGACTTTAAGGCATTCATGCTGCTACAGCACGCTGTTGTTTCTGGAATTGTGCGTCAGGAGTCTCGGGAGCGGGCTGAGCGCGATCGCACACTGGCGGTTGCCTCGTAGATAAAGCTTAAGATGGCAAGCGTCAAGCAACCGACCTTCAGCTACTTGAATCATCTTGCCATCCCAACTGAACGTAAAAAATCCTTAGAGTGCGATTGCTTCAGCCGTTCGCGGGTTTTTTCTAGATGGCAGTGTCAAAGGTTCTTCAGCAACCTGCATCAAAAAGACTACCAGTGGATTGCTTTGAAACTCACGCCGCACCATTTTCACAAGTTCACGTTCAATCTGAGCCTGTAATCCTGCCCAGTCAACTTCTAAGCGCCCATCTCCCAACGAGCGAGCATATTCTTTCCAGCGATCGCGCAGCACCAATTCGATACTTTCTCGGGTTTTGTCCTGAATTTGAGCTTTTTGCATCGGAGTAACCACTCCACGCAAGTGAATTTCTGGCTGAGCAACAAGTCCACCGCGCCAATCCAGCACAGCCGCCACCGTTACCACACCATCTTCAGCCAATTGCTGCCGTTCCTTAAGAACTTGAGCATTAACCACTCCAGATCGAGACGCATCGACCAATTCAATTCCAGAGGGAACTTTGCCACTGACTCGAATGCTAGCTTCGGTTAGCTCTACCACATCCCCATTGTCAATCACTACCATATTTTCAGCCGGAATCCCAACACTCTGAGCTGTTTGAGCGTGTTTCACCAACATGCGATGTTCTCCATGTACAGGCAGGAAGAACTTGGGACGAGTTAATCCGATCATCAGTTTCTGATCTTCCTGGCAACCGTGTCCTGAAACGTGAATCCCCTGCTCCCGCCCGTAGAACACTTTTGCTCCCTGCATCATTAATCGATCAATGGTGTTGACCACAGCAATGGTATTTCCAGGAATTGGGTTAGCGGAAAATACCACTGTGTCTCCGGGACGGATTTTGACCTGACGATGCTCGCCGTTAGAAATTCGAGTTAGTGCAGATAATGGCTCTCCTTGCGACCCCGTTGTCAAAATTAGAACACCACTATCAGGCAGTTTCTGAATCACGTTCAACGGTTGCAGCAGATCGTCGTCACATTTGATATAGCCTAGTTTTCGAGCGTGGGCAATGACGTTCAACATAGAGCGTCCTAACACCGAAACGACTCTTCCATGTTTTTTTGCCAAATCTAGAATCATGTTGATCCGATGAACTGATGAGGCAAAGGTGGTAACTAGTAATCTGCCAGATGCCTGAGAGAAAACGCGATCGAGGTTGGGATAAACTGAGCGCTCTGAGGGCGTAAATCCAGGTAATTCTGAGTTGGTGGAGTCGCTGATTAAACAATGAACGCCCTGTTCGCCGTATTCAGCCAATCGCTGAAAATCAAAATACTCGCCATCCACGGGGGTATGGTCAACTTTGAAGTCTCCAGTGTGAATTACGACTCCTACGGGTGTGCGAATGGCGACGGTAAAACTATCTGCGATCGAGTGTGTGTTCCGAATAAACTCAACAAAAAATGACTTGCCAACTCGTACAACTTCACGTGGACGAACAGTGCGGAGTTCGGTTCGATCTGCTACTCCGGCTTCCTCCAGTTTGTCTTCCAGCAACGCCATCGCCAGACGGGGTCCATAAATCACCGGAATATCAAATTGTTTCAGATGAAATGGAATCCCACCAATGTGATCTTCGTGACCGTGGGTAACGATCATGCCTTTGATCTTGTGGCGGTTTTCCCGCAGGTAGGTCATATCTGGCAAAACGATATTAACTCCATGCATTCCATCCGTTGGAAACGCCAGTCCCGCATCTAGAAGTAAGAGTTCGTCATTGACCTCAAAAACGCAGGTATTTTTACCAATTTCGTGGAGTCCTCCAAGTGGAATGATTTTGAGCGTGGATGATGGGGTTGATTGAGTCATTGGCATCCTTAGTAGAAAGGTTTATCAGGTTGATTGCAGAAATATTGAGTTAGTGATTAGCTTGAGGGGAGTTTCATCAATAGATCGCGTGTTCTAATGCGACGGGGCAGGTTGAATGGCTCAAAAGCGTAGCAGATAGAAGATTGGTCACAGAACAAGCGTTAAGCGTTGGTTTGGAGGATAAGTTAGCTGGGGTTACTCCAGCGAAACAGAAGACGTTTATGAAAGGAGGAAACAAAATGATCAAAATCTTGTAAACACCATTGGGTCATAGAAGCGAGAGTTGCTTCAGGATAGGCTTGAGGGCATCAATTACCTCGGTTGATGCGGCACAAAGCGGTGGGCGAGTAGAACCGACCTGCCAGCCTTGAAGTTGAAGGGCAGCCTTGACGGGAATTGGATTAGTGGTAAGAAACAATACCTTAAACAGGGGGAACAGTTGGAGATGGAGTTTGAGTGCAGTTTCGACGTTGCCGTTGAAAAAACTCTGAATCATATGTTGTAGCTGAGAACCAGCCAGATGGCTGGCAACACTCACAACACCTTGTGCCCCAATGGCTAGGAGGGGAAGTGTTAAGGAGTCGTCGCCGGAGTAAATTCCAAAGTCTGATGGAGTGGAGCAACGAATTTGACTGGCTTGGTCAAGGTTCCCACTGGCTTCCTTAACAGCGACGATGTTGGGTATTTCGGCTAAACGGATGATTGTTTCTGGTAAAAGGTTTTGACCAGTACGCCCAGGAATGTTGTAGAGCATGATTGGCATCTCAGGAACCGCTTCTGCGATCGCCTTGAAATGGTTATACAGCCCAGCCTGAGGCGGCTTGTTGTAGTATGGCACAACTTGTAAAGAACCATCTAACCCTAGTTTAGCTGCTTTTTGAGTTGCGTCGATGGCTTCATGGGTTGAGTTAGAGCCTGTACCCGCAATAATTTTGGCTTTGCCCGCTACCGCCTTCTGAATAACCTGAAACAGCTCATATTCTTCAGCCCAAGACAAGGTAGGAGACTCGCCCGTAGTCCCGCACACTACCAAAGCATCGGAGCCATTTTCTACCAAATACACAGCTAGCTTTTCTGCAACTGCGTAGTTGACAGTACCATCCTCTGAGAATGGCGTGATCATTGCTGTCAAAACTCGTCCGAAATTCACCACACGCTTTGCTTTAAAACACTTAAAGGACTGGTATTTGCTACTACATGGACTACGAGCAAGATGCGTTAGCTCACTGAATGAGAGAGGGCGACGGTCGATTTGAGGAGATTTTTCTGAACCAACAATTCAGCAATCTGAACGGCATTCAGTGCTGCACCTTTGCGGATTTGGTCACCACATAGCCACAGTTCTAACCCACAGGGATGGGATAAATCTTGGCGAATCCGCCCCACTAACACGTCATCTTGGCCGCTGGCATCCATTGGCATTGGGAAATAATTTGCCTGCCAATCTTCCACTAGTTTGACTCCTGGAGCCTGGCTAAGAATTTCTTTGGCACGAGACACGCTGAATGGTTGGTCAAACTCTAAATTGATTGCTTCTGAGTGTGCTCTTAATACTGGAACGCGTACACAGGTGGCGGTGACTTGAAGAGTGGGTTCATTAAAAATCTTGCGAGTTTCGTTAATCATTTTCATCTCTTCCTCGCAGTACCCTTGTTCGTTCAGCTTAGAGTTGTGCGGAAAGAGGTTGAAAGCCAATGGATAGGGAAAGATCTCGGCTTTGGGGGGCTGCCCCTGAAGAATTGCTTGGGCTTGCACTTTGACTTCTTCCATTGCCCGTGCGCCCGCGCCGCTCGCTGATTGATAGGTCGCCGCCACAATCCGTTTAATCGGTTGAATTTGATGCAGTGGATAAATGGCAATTGTCATCAAAATCGTGGTGCAGTTTGGATTCGCGATAATGCCTTGATGAGCAGAGACAGCTTCAGGATTAACTTCTGGAACGACAAGGGGCACACTGGCATCCATCCGAAATGCACTGGAGTTATCAATCACGATCGCTCCAGCCGCCACTGCCTGAGATGCCCATGTTCGAGAGGTAGAAGCTCCGGCAGAAGCGAGAACAATATCCACACCGTCGAAAGAGTGTTCATCAACAGCGTGTACTGGCACGCGATCGCCCTTAAAGTTCAGGCTTTGACCTGCGGAACGGGCAGATGCTAACAGTCTCAACTCAGAAACAGGAAACTGGCGTTTTTCCAGCAACTCCAGCAGCTCCGCTCCAACCGCTCCTGTGGCTCCCAAAATCGCAACTCGATAAGATTCAGTCAATCGATATTCCTCCAAACATCTCTACAAATGATTCAACGCGATACAAAAATCTAACGAAAAATCCGATCTGACAATTTTGATTGATCGAAAACTGAATAGGTGATTAAAAAACTCACAAATGTAAAGAAGTGTTTCCAAATATTGTTTTGTTTTTGTAAAAGAATAGCTTGTGTAATTCAATCCTTTGAAGAGAGCGAACTAACGTTACCATCACTGGCAGGAGAAAAGTAAGATAGCCTGCTATATCAACTTAGACAATCAACTATATCGTTTCCAGATCTTAGCGGATCTTTCATCTCATCTCTGAATCTTAAGTACTCAAGCGTCTTCTGCGTAGGCGGATTGCCGAACGTTTTTCAAGAAACCCACAAGATTCTCCGCCAGTCTGAATCAGAATCCGTTACTATAGCTAATTGCGGCGATCGCTTCCGGCTTGTCGTCGGCAAAGCGTTTACTTCCGTCACAATCAGCGCCTAGCAAACTAGAGGTAGCTAGGCGTTCTAAGCGCAAAGCCGTAAACTTGTATTCTTGTCTACTGTTGTACGCTGCAATCCCTTTAATTTAACTGCAATCTTCTGAAAACCGATGAAAGTTACCCAGGAAAAGCTTCCCGCCAGTCAGATTGGTTTGGAAATCGAAGTTACACCCGAAATGTCCAAAAAGGTTTATGAGCGGGTCGTTCAAGACTTCACCCGTTCTGCCAATATTCCTGGGTTTCGGAAAGGCAAAGTTCCCAGACAGGTTCTAATTCAACGTATTGGTGCTACCCGAATCAAAGCCGTAGCTGTCGAAGAACTGGTTGAAGATGGTTTGAAGGAAGCCGTTAAGCAAGAAAAAATTGACGTTTTAGGAAATTACCAACTTCGGTCTCCTTTTGAAGAGTTGGTAAACCAGTTTGAGCCTGGACAAGCCTTGACATTTTCGGCTTCAGTAGACGTGCAGCCAGAAGTCACTCTCAAGCAATACACCGGGTTTCAGCTTCAAGCAGAAGAAATTAAACCAGATCCAGAGCGGATCGAAAAAGTGCTTCAGAACTATCAAGATCAATTGGCAACGCTGGTGCCTGTTGAAGGTAGACCCGCTCAGATGAAGGATGTCGCAGTTGTAGACTTCAAAGGCGTTTTGCCGAGCGAAGATCCTGCACAAGAGCCAGAGGAAGTGCCTGGGGGGCAGGCAGAAGATTTTCAAGTGGAATTGTTGGAAGGTCGCTTTATTGAAGGATTTATTGATGGAATTGTGGGAATGAACCCTGGGGATACAAAAGAGGTGGAAGCCACATTTCCCGAAACCTATCCCCAGCCCAAAGTGGCAGGGCGCAAGGCTCTATTTACTATTACCTTAAAGGAACTTAAAGAAAAAGAGTTGCCAGAGCTGGATGATGAGTTTGCTCAAGAAGTGAGTGAATTCCAGACGATCGCAGAACTACGCGAATCGCTCGAATCTCGATTTACAGAAGAAGCTGAAGATCAAACCCGCTCGAATAAAGAGCAAGCGATCTTACAAGAACTGCTGAACCAGATTGAGACGGATGTTCCTGAAACCTTGATTGAACGGGAAGTCAACTTCATGCTGCAACAAACAGCCATGCAGTTGCAGAATCAGGGAATTGATGTCAAGCAGTTCTTTACTCAAGATATGGTGGCTCGCCTACGAGAGCAATCTCGTCCTGATGCCATTAGCCGGATCAAGCGCACTCTGGCACTTGGCGAAATCGCTAAGCGCGAATCGATTGAAGCTACCGAAGAGGAAATTTCCGCCAAAGTTAACGAATTGCAAGAAGATCTCGGTGAAAGTGCAGCAAACATTGCTCCTGACCGTTTGAGAAGTGTGGTTGCCGAAGACGTACTGAAAGAAAAAATTATGAATTGGCTGATCGAGCATTCTAGTATTGAGCTAGTTCCAGAAGGTACCCTAACGAAAGACGAAGCAGCAGAATCAGAAGCCGCAGCAGTGACCGAAGACCTGCCAGCCGAAGCCCAAACTATAGAAGTTGAAGCAACGGAAGTAGAGGCTGAGGTTTCGCCTGTAACAGATGAGGAACCTGTGGCTGACGATCTAGAAGTAGAAGTTGCTCCTAAGAAGAAGCGTTCAACCAAATCGACAACCGCCAAAGATCAGTCTTCAGATCAGTCCTTACCTGAAGTATCTGATTCTGAAGAAGGCGGTGAGGAGTCGCAGGCTGCTCCAAAAGCCCGCAGAACGACTAAGAAAAAGACGAGTGCCGAATGACCCTAGCGGATTCGTGCATCATTTGTCAGAATGGAGCAGGATTTGTCTCGCATGGGAGAAACTAACGGGGTGACAATGCCTGCTGAATCCCTCAATCGACTTAGACAAGTCCCAAAGCACTTAAGGCATAATTGGGTTATATCTGCGAGGCTGATTTAAGCCAGCTTCATCAGAAGCTGCGATCGCTAGCAGATTGTGACTTTGTTACTCTTGGGCAAACCGCCAACTATGTTGACATCTCAGTCTGTTGATTACACCATTACCAATCTGAGTTCTCTAAAGGTTTACTCCCTCGCTACCGACAACGTGATCCCGGTCGTGATTGAGCAGGCTGGTCGAGGCGAACGCGCTTTTGACATCTACTCCCGCCTTCTTAGAGAGCGCATTGTTTTCTTGGGAACCCCAATTGATGATACAGTTGCTGATTCTGTAGTCGCTCAGTTGTTGTTTTTAGAAGCAGAAGATCCCGAAAAGGATATTCAGATTTACATCAATTCTCCCGGTGGCTCTGTAACGGCTGGTATGGCAATTTATGACACAATGCAGCAGGTTCGTTGTGATGTTGCTACAATCTGCTTCGGATTGGCTGCTAGCATGGGAGCCTTCCTGTTGGCATCTGGCACTACCGGAAAACGGATGTCATTGCCCAGTTCGCGTGTCATGATTCACCAACCTTTGGGAGGTGCTCAGGGACAGGCGGTGGACATTGAAATCCAGGCTAAAGAAATTCTTTATCATAAGCGGACGCTGAATGAGCTACTGTCGTATCACACGAGGCAACCGTTTGAGAAGGTAGAAGCCGACACAGAGCGCGACTTTTTTATGTCCGCTGCTGAAGCTAAGGAATATGGTCTGATTGACCAAGTGATCTCTAGACAAAATCTTCCGAAGTCGGGAGAACCTGTCGCTGCACTGTAAGAAAGAGGCACCTATGTCCAAGTATGACTCCCATCTCAAATGTTCTTTCTGCGGCAAATCTCAAGAGCAAGTCCGTAAGCTGATTGCCGGACCGGGAGTCTACATTTGTGATGAATGTGTAGACCTTTGTAACGAAATTTTGGATGAGGAACTGTTCGACTCCAGTGCGACAGCTCCTCAACCTGTTCCTCGGCGAGAACCTTCGGCGGAAAAACGCAAAACTCGCACGGCTCACATCTCTCTTAACCAAATCCCCAAGCCAAGAGAGATCAAAAAGTATCTGGATGACCACGTTATTGGTCAGGATGATGCGAAAAAAATCTTGTCTGTTGCCGTTTACAACCACTACAAGCGTCTTAGTTTCTTAGAAGCAAAAGGTAATGGAAAAGTTGCTCCAGATGATGCTGTGGAGCTACAAAAATCTAACATCCTCTTAATCGGTCCAACGGGATGCGGTAAAACGTTGTTGGCTCAAACGCTGGCAGAAATTTTGGATGTGCCATTCGCTGTGGCGGATGCGACAACTTTAACGGAAGCAGGTTATGTGGGCGAGGATGTTGAAAACATTCTTTTACGCTTGCTTCAAGTGGCAGATCTCGATGTAGAGGAAGCTCAGCGTGGCATCATTTACATCGATGAGATCGACAAGATTGCCCGCAAGAGTGAAAATCCTTCCATCACACGAGATGTTTCTGGTGAAGGCGTTCAACAAGCCCTGCTGAAAATGTTGGAAGGGACCGTGGCGAATGTGCCGCCTCAAGGTGGACGCAAGCATCCTTACCAAGACTGCATTCAAATCGATACCAGCAATATTTTGTTTATTTGCGGTGGGGCATTTGTTGGTTTGGATAAGGCGATTGAGCAACGCATTGGCAAAAAATCGATTGGGTTTATTCAACCAGGTGATAATCAGTCGAAAGATAAACGCACGGCGGATATCTTGAAACACTTAGAGCCGGATGATTTGGTGAAATTTGGCATGATTCCAGAATTCATTGGTCGTGTTCCGGTAATGGCGGTGGTGGATCCTCTTGATGAGGATGCATTGACTGAAATTCTCACTGAGCCGCGGAATGCATTGGTGAAGCAGTATCAGAAACTGCTGAAGATGGATAACGTGATTCTGGAGTTTAAGCAGGATGCGATTCGGGCGATCGCGCAAGAGGCATATCGCCGCAAAACGGGTGCTCGTGCTCTCCGCAGTATTGTGGAAGAGTTAATGCTGGATGTGATGTATGAGTTACCATCCCGTAAAGATGTGACTCGTTGCCTGATTACTCGCGAGATGGTAGAGAAGCGTTCGACTGCCGAACTGCTGTTACATCCCTCATCCATTCCAAAACCAGAATCTGCCTAATTTGTTAAGCGACATTGAGATTTTGGGCGTTGCTGAATCCAACTATGATTCGCCCCCCTAGCCCCCCGACTTTGGGGCGCAACAGTCTTCAAAGTCCCCCAAAGTCGGGGGATTTAGGGGGCAATGCAGAAACTCACTTTGTAATTTCATACTTCTATTTAGCAACGCCAGATTTTGTAGAGATGTGGTGACCCGCATCTCTACAATTTTTTTGAGACGTTTCTTGAAACCATAAGCTTATGCCCTACGTTCAAATTCGTGGCATTGATCACTATTACGAGTGGATTACTGACTCAGAGAAAGCCGAGCCTACTGGAAAACCTGTGATGGTATTCGTTCATGGGTGGGGTGGTTCTGCACGCTATTGGGAAAGCACTGCACGGGCGATCGCAGATGTTTTTGACTGCCTGTTGTACGACTTGCGCGGGTTTGGACGCTCTAACCAAATTCCCGCCAATTTCCCCACCCGTCCAGAAGACTACGAACTGGAAAGTTTTGCAGAAGACCTTGCTTGCCTGCTGGATGCGTTAGGATTGCAGCGAATTTATCTCAATGCCCACTCTGCCGGAGCGTCGATTTCCACCTTTTTCCTCAACCTTTATCCACAGCGGGTTGAAAAGGCAATTCTGACCTGTAGCGGCATTTTTGAATACGACGAAAAAGCGTTTGCTGCTTTTCATAAATTTGGCGGTTACGTGGTGAAATATCGCCCTCGCTGGCTTTATCAACTTCCATTCATGGATCGCCTGTTCATGCAGCGATTTCTCCACCGTTCAGTGCCAACCGAAATTAGTCGCGCCTTTTTAAATGACTTCTTAATGGCAGATTACAGCACTGCATTGGGAACGATTTACACCAGCGTTAGCAAAAAAGCATCAGAAGTCATGCCGCAAGAGTTCTCAAAGCTGACGGTGCCAACCCTGCTCGTTGCAGGAGAACAAGATGTCATCATTCCTGCCCAACTTGGTCAACAAGCTGCTATTTTGAATAGAAAAAATATTCAACTTGTGGTCATGCCGGAAACAGCCCACTTTCCCATGCTGGAAGATGCTCCAACCTATCTCAGCCATATTCGCGGTTTTTTAGAGGTAAGTATGGGGGACAAGTCGAACTAAGGCGGATGAATAATTCAAAATGCAAAAAAAAAATGCAAAAAAAAAATGCAAAATTTAAAGTGATAAAGCCTTGTGGGCACCATTTTGAACTTTTCATTTTTAATCCTAAGGAGTGTGTAGATGGGGTAGAGATACGAAACCTCACGCCCACATGGGTTACCTATCGCTAGCCTGTCTTACAGTTGATTCCGCTCAGTTGATTATTCTCTAGAAGCATAATTTAGGATACGTTTCCGGGCAGGATGTCGTAACTACCAAAGATTTTAAGCACTTGCGTGGCGTTGGCGAGTTCCTCCAGGGTCGTTTGAACATCGCGATCGCGGATGTCAGCTTCCAGGTCGATGAAGAAAATGTAGTCACCCAGAGATCGCTTCGTAGGGCGAGACTCGATTCGGCTCATATTGATGCCTCGGGTCGCAAAGACTTGCAGTGGTTTAACCAGCGCCCCCGGTGTGTCGTGAACGCTGAATGCTAGAGAGGTGTGACTACCACCAGACGATGGTTTGAGACTTACTACCCAAAAACGAGTGCAGTTATCAGGGTGGTCATTCACAGGCTGCGCCAAGATTGGCAGATTATAAAGGTGGGCAGCTCGTTCAGAAGAAATGGCTCCAATCGTTGGGGAATCTGTCAAATGTTGCAGTGCCTCTGTGGTAGAGCTTGTGGGCACGAGTTGGGCGTGGGGCAAAAAGGTTTCTAGCCAAATTTGGCACTGGGCAAGCGCCTGCGGGTGAGAGTAAACTGTTTGCACCTCAGCAAACGACGCAGCTTCCGACAAAAATGCGTGAAAGACGGGCAGATCTAATCCATGCTGGATTTGAATGTTCTCCTTCTGCCACAAAGTATCCAGGGTCACGGTGACGCTGCCCCCAATCGAATTCTCAACGGGTACGATCGCCAAATCGGTTTGTCCATTCGCAACCGCTTGCAATGTTTGAGCGATGCTGGCATAGGGAAGCAAGGTGACTTCCTGATTTCGATTGGCACTGAGCCAATTGGCATATTGCAGGGCGGCGACCTCTGCATTTGTGCCTGCGGGTCCCAAATGAGCGATCGACACTGCCATAGCGTTAATCCTTGTCGGTTCCAACAATAATTGGCGTATAAAGTAAAGTTTGACCTTACACTTCTCATTTTTGTCACAATCTGTTATGCGGCTCTGCCAAGCGAGAGGACAACCACCGCATTAGATAGTGTAGTCAGAATACAAGAAAACCTCGATCCATCCAAAGCTTTGGAGTACAACGTTCCACTTCTCAAAATATAAAGAATGTAAAAAGGGCGAACTGTCCAACGGTATAGTTAGTTTTACTTCAAGAGAAATATCACATTCTCTTTACATTTCTTTAGAATTATAGGTAATGGTTTAGCTCTGTTCCCTTTCCTCACATTTTCTAAATGGACACTCGTTTCTTCGCTTCTCAGTCGGTTGATATTCCCGTTGCTGAACAACCTATTCCAATCCAGCATTACTTACGGCAACCCCATCGTCTCGTCTACGCGTTGGCTGCGTCCAGCCGAGTTGAAGCCTTGGGTAACGAATTATTTCGGCTAAAGATGCGTCCTCTGACGTTTATGACTTTGAGTTTGCAGCCAACGGTTGATATGCGGGTTTGGGCAGAGGCGGATGGAACGGTTCACCTGCGCTCTGAGCGATGTGAAATTCACGGTGTAGAGTATATTAACGATCGCTTCACGCTTAATCTCCTCGGTAAACTCGCTCCTATAACCTTGAATGGTGTGACATATCTCCGAGGCAGGGCTGATTTGGAGGTTATGGTGGAGTTACCCTTGCCATTTGCTCTGACTCCTAAGCCTGTTTTAGAAACCACGGGCAATGCATTGTTGAAGAGTGTGCTGCTAACCGTAAAGCAACGATTGATGTATCAACTAGTATCTGACTACCAGACTTGGGTCAGTTGTCAGTTGGATGAGCAGGCTGAGGTTCAGACTGGGATTTTGTCGATCAATCATCCGCTCAAATCGTTGTCTTAAGTCTGCCGCCTAGTCTGTTGGCTCGATGGAGACACAACATGGGCGGAAAGAGCGTCGATGATATCGGGTAGGACCGTATTCTGCGATCGCTCGTCGATGGGTAGGGGTACCGTAGCCTTTGTTTGCAGCTAAACCGTAGTGGGGGTAGCGAAGGGATAGGCGAGTGATCAGTTCATCTCGCCAAACTTTAGCAATGATACTGGCAGATGCAATCACGAGAGATTCGCGATCGCCCTTAACTATCGTTTGCTGAGGGAGAGGCAACCCTGAAACCCGTTGATTGCCATCAATTAAGCACAGACTGGGTTGCACTTTGAGCCTGGAGATTGCGCGTCGCATCGCCAGCAACGATGCTTGAAGAATGTTCAAGCGATCGATTTCTTGAACTGAAGCGTATCCAATCTGGCAATCAGTTGCGAGTCGTCGGATTGATTGAGCCAGCACCTGCCGCTGCATGGCCGATAACAATTTACTGTCAGTTACTCCGGCTGCTGCCAGTTCCTGCGACGCACTCTCCGGCAAAATAACGGCGGCAGCAACAACTGGACCAAACAACGCTCCTCGCCCAACTTCGTCTACTCCAGCGACCAGGCTACCTTCCAGAGCTGGCAAGAACCCTGGAATAATAGGCTGGTGAACTGAAGCACGCCGTTGACGTTGCATAGGTTATTGATAAAACGTTAGGTGGCAGCAGACGAGCGGCGGCGACGACGACGGGCGATACCATTTTCGGGCTGTTCCGCTTCAATCATGTTGAGTTCAGGGATTTCTTCACTGTCTATTTCTTCTGTTACTGTGAGTGGCTCTGGAGAATCACTCTCTTCCTCGACATCTTCAAACGAGTCAGCGAGCGGAGTTGTCATCGCTGCACTGGAACTAACGGTTTGCTCCTCTTCCACAGGTGGAGCCTGCCCTGGCAATACGACTGAAATAATTGCCGAACGAGGATTTTTGACTTCCTGCTGCGCCAGCACTAATGGTGAAATGCCCATCCAGGCGTAGACATCCTGTTCTTCTGGAGTCATCTCTACCGTAACCAGTTCGGGCGGTTCTGCCGATTTGGGTTCTCGCCGCGATCGCCCTCGCTTCTCCTCTACCTCAAGAGGTGCTGCTTCTTTTTCAAAGGTCGATTCATTCAACTCGCCATCTCGATCTGTCGAATTGTCTCGTCGTCCCCGTCCCCGTCGCCCTCGGTTAGCTGGTTCTGGCCGCAGTTTGACTTCGGCAAACTCCTCGCTTTCCCCGTCAGTATCCAACCCGCTGTTGCCATCAGGCAATGGAGCAGGAAGGATAGGCTTGCCTTCGTCCCAGGAGTTGCGTCCTCGATCGCCTCGTTCCCGAGTTAATTCTTCTCCAACTCGACGGCGACGACGGCGGCGATTGTTATTTCCTGCCTCTTGATAACCAGGATGACTGGAAAAATCGGGTGCATCATCCTCTTCGTCATCATCCCTCGGTTCCCACGGATACTCAGCAGGTAGGGGAATATCAGGCAGATCGCGCCCGCGATTCCCGCGCTCACTGCGGAGTTCCCGCGCAGGCAAGACAGCCACTCGTTCTGGCGCATCCTCTTCTGCTGGCTCAGCATCACCCGGTAGATGAACCAGATGTCCAGTTCCGCCACAGGTTGAGCAGGGCCGCCCAAACAATTCGTAAATATTCTTACCTTGTCGTTTCCGCGTCAGCTCTACCAGCCCTAATTCAGAAAGTTGAGCAATTTGGGGACGGGCTTTGTCTGACCGCAGTGCCCGGTTAAAGTGTTCCAACACCTGAAGCTGATCCCGTCGAGAATCCATATCGATGAAGTCTACGATAATCACCCCTGCGATGTTGCGAAGACGCAGTTGCCGTGCAATTTCGGTAGCAGCTTCGCAGTTTGTCCAGAGAACCGTTTCACGGGCAGTGGCTGAACGGGTGAAGGAACCAGAGTTCACGTCGATAACGGTTAAGGCTTCAGTTCGCTCAATGATGATATAGCCACCCGAAGGCAAATCTACCCTCGGTTTGAGTGCTTCCCGAATTGCAGCGCTGACACGGAAGTATTCCAATACCGGAATGCGATCGCGGTGTTGATCAATCAGCACGCCCTGAGGCAGCTTGCCTCCACCCCAATTCATCAGGTGTTGTTTAACCCGTCTTAGCCCCGTATGGGAATCCACCACAATTCGGTTGACATCGTTGCTGTAAACATCTCGCAGTACCCGCTGGATGAAATCATCATCCCGGTTCAGTAGGGCAGGAGCACGAGTTGTGCTGCCTTCTCGGCAAATACTTTCCCATTGTTCCTGAAGCGATTCCAAATCTTCAATGATGGCTTCTTCGGGCATTCCCTCCGCTTCCGTCCGAACTACCATGCCCATTCCGGCTGGTTTAATCAAAATTGCCAGCGCTCTAAGCCGATTGCGCTCATTCTCGTTCCGAATTCGGCGGGACAGGTTCACACCCTTGCCGTTGGGCATTAGCACCAGATAGCGACCCGGTAGGGAAATGTTACCCGTTAAACGGGGTCCTTTGTTTCCGGTTGGCTCTTTCATCACCTGCACCAGCACTTTCTGCTGAGGGCGCAGCAGTTCGGTGATGGAGCCTGCTTGCCGTTGCAGTTTGAGGGGACCTAAATCGCTGACATGGATGAAGCCGTTGCGTTCTGCATCACCGATGTTGACAAAGGCGGCATCAATACCAGGGAGAACATTTTCCACAACCCCTAGATACACATCGCCTACTTGATGAGTACCCGTTGCAACGATCAGCTCTTGAATCTGATCTTCTGAAAAGACGGCAGCGATTCGATGCTGCTCTGCGATAATGATTTGCTTTGGCATTCAGTTTCCTCAAAATTTAGCGATCGCAATAGGGTTTCGCCTTCCCGACTGCTTCTCTACTTGCTGGAGTGCTCACACTACGTTGGTGAAGCTATGCAGATGCAAAAATGCTTTCTATCTTTAGCAATTAGGGGGATGAGGCAACTTGGAAAAGAGCTAGCCACAATAAAATACAGTCGAGCAACAACTGATGCTCAAACCTGATTACCCACCTGCTATCGGGCATCAAGTAGTGTTGAAATGTAGAAAGCTTAATGAAGCGTGCTGTGTCCAGTTGTAAACACTGGCTGTGTGGCAGTTCCTCCAGGAGTCTCCAGTTCACAACAGCTTCTGTTGAAATGCATTATAGCGTGCACTGACGAATGCGCCACTAAAATTCAAAAAAACGACATCTAGCTATTATCATACTCCCTGAGAACCCGGTAAGTCATCCAGCCAACATAGGTTCACGGAGTTGCCAGAATTAGGCAGACTCGATGGATTTGGGTTAACTGAAATTCTCGGTGAGCGATGTGCTCCAACATAAATACCACCTGTTCGGGGCGAAGTAACGTTCCATCATTGCGGCAACTTCCGACATAGCGCAGCGACATGGAAGTAGGCGAATCTGGCTGTTCGGCATCCAAAGTCAGACTAAACAGGCGATCGCGCAAGTTGACTTGCTGAATTTTTCCAGATTTGGTTTGGTGTTTTGTCCAAATTTCCTGACTTGCCACCACGTCCTTAACCCAGGCATGCCAGTCTGCCTGGCTCACTGGTTTCAATGCGTCCGAAGCCACAATCTCCACAGTGATCACGTACTCCGCTTGTTCCAATACTTGAGTGGCAGCAGGCGCATTGCGATCGACTTCCTCCACTCGGTAGATGGGAATGTCGGACGGTAGTTCTTTAGCGAACCGAGCTTGAAACGTTGCAGGTTCCATAACCTCTGTTAGCTCAAAGTCCACAATCTCTCCAGAACTCGTAGTGCCTAGCGGCAAGGCATTCGCCGGGATAATGCGCGGACCTGGATGAAACCCGCCGCTGAACGAAATGGGCAGCGATGCCCGACGCACAGCGCGATCAAACAGACGCATTAAATCAAGATGGCTCAAGTATGCTATTTCGCCTTGTTTACCCAGCCAAACCCGCAAGCGTTGGACGCGAGTTTGATTGGGGACGAAATGCCCCTTGAATTGAGGGATTTCGGGGGGAGGTACAACGATATTATGTCCAAAATCGAGTCCACACACTCCGCAATGAGAACACCCTTCAAACGAGCAGTCTGGAACTGTTGCGGCTGCAAGTGCCCGTTGCAGATCATCCTTAAGCCATTTTTTGTCAATCCCAGTATCTAGATGATCCCAGGAAAGCGGCGCATCATAGGGTGATATTGGCTGACTACTGGGTTCTGGCTTCTGAACCTCTAGGGTTTGGTCAGGCACTCCGACTGCTCTTGTTTGAGCGTCAAACACATTCCATTCGCCTTGTTCAACCTGCCGATATTTCCAGGTGAGTTCGGATTCTGCGATCGCTTGTGTCCAAGCGGCAAACGCCCGATCTAAACTTTCCCACCAGGAATCCATTCCAGCTCCCAGTTCCCAAGCGCGACGGACTACGGCTGCCAGCCGGCGATCGCCCCGCCCCACAAAATCCTCCATTGCCGAAATTCGGACATCGGTAAAATTGGCTTTCAGCCCTCGGATGCCTCGAAAGGCATCTTTCAACAAAGCCTGTTTGCGTGCAAATTCAGCCGTGGAAACAGAATGCCACTGAAAAGGCGTGTGCGGTTTGGGGGTGAAATTGGAAATCGTGAGGTTGAAATTGATCGGTTTTCTGCCTCGAATGCGGCACTCTTGCTGAAGCCAGCGCACAGTTTCCGCGATGCCCAATACGTCTACATCGGTTTCGCCCGGTAGCCCAATCATGAAGTAGAGTTTTACCCGATCCCATCCCTGCTCGTAGGCAGTTTTGATGCCCCGAAGCAGTTCTTCATTCGTTAGCCCTTTGTTGATGATGTCTCGCAACCGTTGGGTGCCTGCTTCTGGTGCAAAGGTTAATCCAGTGTTACGGGTGCCGCCCAGAATATTGGCAATGTTTTCATCAAAACGATCAACCCGTTGACTGGGCAACGAGAGGGAGATGTTTTCGTTGTTGAGTCGATTTTTGATTTCCATGCCCACGGCTGGAAGTGCCAGGTAATCGGAACAACTGAGAGACAGCAGCGAAAATTCGTTGTATCCGGTTGCTCGCATTCCATCCGCGATCGCATCAATCACGACAGCGGGTTCCACATCCCGAGCAGGGCGAGTCAGCATTCCCGGTTGGCAAAAGCGGCACCCCCGTGTACACCCGCGGCGAATCTCCACCGTTAAGCGATCATGCACCGTTTGCACGTAGGGAACTAATCCAATCGAGTATGCCGGAATGGGAGTCGCGACTCGGCGCAAAATTCGCGTGGGCACATTGGCTCGGTTGGCGTGAACCGAACCATCCGGTGCCATGTCGTAAAACTGTGGCACATACACCCCTGGCACGTGAACTAGATCGAGTAACAACTCTTCACGGCTCAAGCGATTAGCTTTACCCTCTTCCAACACCAGCCCAATTTCTGGCAACAGTTCTTCGCCGTCACCCAGTGCGATGAAGTCGAAGAAATCAGCATACGGCTCTGGGTTGGATGTGGCGGTTTGCCCTCCAGCAAAAATCAGGGGGTAGGGATGTGGGCTAGCCTGGCGCTCTTGCCAGGTGAGCGGAATGCCAGCCAGGCTCAGCATTTCTAGAATGTTCGTTGCACCCAACTCGTAGCTGAGGCTAAATCCTAAAATGTCGAACTCAAGCAGTGGACGGCGCGTTTCTACGGCAAACAGAGGCGTATTGGTTGATCTCAGTTTGGTCGCTAGATCCGCACCTGGCAGATAAGTGCGATCGCACAATTGGCGCGGTTGGGCGTTCAGAATGTTGTAAAGAATGATGTGCCCCAGATTGGATGAACCCACTTCATACACCTCTGGATAGGTCAGCGACCACCGCACGCTTGCCTCTTCCCAGGGTTTATGAACTGCTCCCAATTCATTCCCCAGATATTGTGCAGGGCGCAGAATATCTGGAGTCAGTAGGGTTTCAACCGCAACTGTCACGCGAACCAACCTTGTGAAAATAGGCTTAACACGCCCAGTATACTGAAATGCAGTCTGGACGTGCTTTGATAACTGAACTGAGTTAACACTGATTAAGCCGCGATCGCAATGGGTGCCAGGATCTCAGCATCTTTTCCGCGTGGAACAGCTTGCCTCCAGGCGGTGATTCCACCCGAAAGTACCACCAGGTTTAAGCCTGTTCGTTGAAGTTTTTGGTAAGCCCGAATTGCCCCAGGACAGATTTCACAGTATAAAACAATGGTTGGATCTGGTTGTCCAGATTGGGAGTAGGCTCTGGCAATTTGTTCTACAGTCTGGATTCCGTGCCCTTCCTGAATCTCTTTCAGTGGTACTAGCAAACTGTGAGCAATGCGATCGCGGGCATACTCCTCTGGCGATCGCACGTCGATGAAGATTACAGGCTTTAAATGCCCAGCTTCTAAATCGTGCACGGTTATTTTGCTGGTTGAAAAGCTAGCAATGAAACTTGGAATTGGCATATTACTCAGTTGCTTTGCAAGGTAGAAACTGCGCCGCGAAAGAAATCCTGAACAAAGAACACACAAATGGCGAACACAAATCAACTACCGTTTTTCGTGAGCGATCGTTGGTATTAATTTGGTTGAGCTAGAAATTCGAGAAAGAATTGCCATATCTTTAGACTGCGGCACCGTTTCACGCCACGCCTTAATTCCGCCCGACAACACCACTAAATTCAAACCTTTGTCTTTTAAGATTTGATACGCCTCAATTGAGCGAGGACCAGACTGGCAATACAGAACAATCGTAGGTTGGGACTGAACTCGACTGGAATCGGTGTTAGCTAGGCGTTTGATTTTTTCTACCCCTTCACCAGTCTTGATTTCAGTCAGGGGTACAGAAATGCTATCGCCGATGTGATCGGCAGCATACTCTTCTGCATCTCGCACATCAACCACAACGACCGACTTCACCTTGCCTTGTTCCAATTCAGCGGTTGTGATTTTAGGAGTACTAAACCCAGCGACAAATGTATACACCATCGACTTTATGCTGTAATTTTTAGCTTTGGCGTAGCCCACACCCCCAGTAGCACTACCAACTAAAACAAGACATAAAAGCAGGGGTACGGGACGAAGATAGATCGGTTTTTTTTGCAGGGGTTGGGTGCTAGTCATGGGGCGTTTCCTCCTATGGCGGGTTGCTAGTCGCTCAAATGGAACCATTAACTGCTTGAAGTAATTAGTTGGGATGGAATAGGGAATGCCATAACGAATGGGGCGTTGCCCTGGGGGCATATACAACGTGCCAAATAGAAAATCCATCAATGGAAGTTGGGCTGCCAGGTTTTTGTTACGAACGCCCGGCTGGTTCGCATGATGCCAGTGATGAAATTCTGGTGTTGCAACGACCCATTTGAAAGGTCCCAGTGTGAGGTGTGTGTTGGCGTGGATGCAGAAGGCGATCGCGGCTGAAAACAGCACAAATAACGCAAACGTTTGCGCGGAGAATCCCAGCCAATATAGCGGAATCATTTGCAGCAGCTTGGTAAAAAGCTGATCGACGGGATGGACGCGAACAGCAGCAAGCCAATCCATTTCCTCAATGCTGTGATGGATGGTGTGGAACTGCCAGAGCCAGGGAACCGTATGCATCAAACGGTGACCGAGATAGTAGCCCACATCTGCAATCACCATTGCCTCAACAAATTGCCATGCGATCGGCTGCGAACTAACCCACTTCTGCAACTCCGAATTGGCAGTTCCGTCAGCTAAGAGCACTGCAAGAGCAATGCAAATAACAGTGCCTGCTCTGCCAATGAAAAACCCTGTTAAATAATAGGTTGCATCTGTTGCCCACTCACGGCGGAAGGTTTTCTGCTGATGGAGTGGAAACAGTCGCTCCAACGGCACGAAGACAACAAACAGGATAATAAATCCCTTAATCACGTCCGCAATCATTCAGCTCTAAACCTAATGTTCATTAACCAGTTCATCAGCAGGTGCTTTGGAGCGAAGTAAACAAGAAACTGTCGCCTTTCTCCTGGAGATGAATCACCCAGAGAAGCCAAAAAATTGCACCAAGTTAAGCATTCCCTAGACAGAGCACTCGACTTATAGGCGCTTCTGCTGAACTTTCAATAAACTTTCCTTGAAGAGCTGAATTGCCTATTCAGTAGTTATTGGGACAAGCTCACCGCTGCTTTATTCCATCAATTAAAGAACCGTTATTTCAGTAGAAACAACGGCAGAAAATTCAGTATTATTAAGTAATTTCACATACCCTCAATAAGAGACTACAGCCCTTATCAGTAATTACTTCAAGGTATCTTCGAGAGTGTCTTTGAGGACTGTGCGAGCAGCCAAATGATTGCGAGTTGAGGTTAGAATTTCTGCTTCACGTTCCAGCCGGGCTGAAGTGCTTTGTAGTTCTAACAATGCTTGTTGTTCGTCTGCTACTCCATAAAGATTGCTAGCTACCCAGTAAGAGAGTTCAAGCGGCAAATCTGGAATGGTATCTGGCAACTCTATTTCTTGCCCCGTCAATTTCGCCGAAAGGCGCACCACATCTCGCAGGAGCTGTGCGACATCGTTTGCTAGTGGTTGTAAGTCTTCTTGGGGAGGGGCATCTTCAATCCACTCGACTAACCCAACGCGGTAAGGCTTTTCTCGTACATACTCTAAGACACGAAAACGCTGTTGCCCCAAAGTTCGGATCTTCATGCGGTCATCTGGCAGTCGTTGAAATTGTACGATTTCTGCACAACAGCCAACGTCGGCTGGTTTTCCTTGTACTTGATCCCACATCACAACCCCAAATCGCCGATCTGTCTCCAGGATGGTGTTCATCATTATCCGGTAGCGGAACTCAAAAATATGGAGAGGTAGTGGTCTGCCGGGAAACAGGACAACTTCAGGTAAGGGAAACAAGGGGAGTTCTCGAACCGCGATCGACGAAAAAGGTGCCATTGGTTCCTTATAAAGACGGCTGTTATTCTTTACTGTAGCCCATCTAGCATCAGGATTGGGATTCGGTATTACCCATCGATAGCATTCATTCAATGGTTATGGGCACAGTGCTGGGCTTTCTGAATATGCCTTTACTATTTCTGGGTAATGCGATCGCGCTTTGACACCAAAAGGAGACTGATCGTAGGATGCCATGCGATCTGATCAAGATTGTTAAAGAACATCCTTCTGGCATTCGGCTAAACTAATGCAACTGAATCCACTTTGTAGGGAGTTCGGAGTAACCTTAAGGCAATGAACGTATCTACAACGTGGATTAGACCACTGATCTCGTTATTATCTGCAATTCTCAGCCAAGTGAAGTAATCAGGGTTTACAGCAACGTTTTTTCAATATGACTGTTCCTCAACCACAGGTCTACTGCCCAAATCTAAACTGTTCCGCCCCGTTGAATGATGTGGGCAATTCGACTTGTGCAAACTGTCAAACGCCTTTGATATACCGCTACGTATGGGCAGTTGGGGCAGTAGTCCTGAATGTTCCGGTGGGAACCATCGTGGCAGGGCGTTATTACGTCAAGGCACCCCAAATTTGGTTAGATACTCAGCCTGCTTTACAACCGGACTTTCCCACGGTTGACATTCCAGATGATATGCAGGTTTACCTGTACCTGACTCCCCATCGGTTACACATTCCAGAGGTGTATGGAGTGTGTTCTCTCTCAGTGGAAGACAGCGGCGAGATAAGTGATGTGATGTTGCTGGAAAACGTGCCCCTAGATGCAAAGGGAAATTTGTTTCCAGCGATCGCGCAGGCATGGACAAGCGCAACCGCCGTCCGGCAAGTGTATTGGCTGTGGCAACTTTTAGAACTCTGGACTCCCTTAAAAGCCCAGGGAGCCACTGCTAGCCTGCTTGTTGCTGATAACATTCGGGTAGAGGGTTGGCGAGTGCGATTGTGCCAGCTTTTCTGGGACGAAGGCATTTTGACAGCAACTGAGCCTTCGGAAGTGGTGCCGGAGCTTGGCTTATCTGATCTGGCGATTCTTTGGTTAGGATGGGTGGAGCAGGCGCAACCCGCGATTTCAGACTCTCTTAGAAATCTCTGCTACGAGATGCGGGCAGACCAGGCAGAAGTTGGCGAAATTGCCACTCAGTTAAATCAGTTACTTCTAGAACAGGCATCACAACTGCCGCTGCGCTTTCAAGTTGCCAGTGCTACTGATACTGGACCCCAGCATCAGCATAACGAGGATACCTGCTATCCCTCACCTGCCGCCGGGAAACTGGAGGTAGATGGTATTTTTCCACGATTAGCGATCGTATGTGACGGGATCGGCGGGCATGAGGGGGGCGAGGTGGCTAGCCAGATGGCAGTTCAATCCCTCAAACTGCAAATTCAGGCATTGCTTGCTGAAGTAGCTGAACAACCAGAACTGCTCACCCCTAACGTTGTGACTGAGCAACTGGAGGCGATTGTACGCGTCATTAATGATTTAATTGCAAGTCAAAATGATGCTCAAGGGCGGGAAGCTCGTCGCCGAATGGGCACAACTCTAGTGATGGGTCTACAATTGCCCCAACGTTTGCTGCTACCTCAGGGAAAACTAGCTGAAAATAGCCATGAACTTTACTTAGTGAATGTGGGAGATAGTCGTGCTTACTGGATAACTCCTCGCTACTGCCATTGTTTAACGTTGGATGATGATGTGGCGATTCGGGAAGTGCGAATGGGGCGAATGGTGTATCGTGAGGCACTCCAGCGATCAGATGCGGGTGCTCTGATTCAAGCACTTGGAACACGTGACTCAGAATTTTTGCATCCCTCGATACAACGGTTTCTGATAGAAGAAGACGGTGTGTTGCTGCTGTGCTCGGATGGCTTGAGCGATAACGGCAGGGTTGAAGCGTCGTGGGCAGAGATTATGGCGGAGGTGTTTCGCGGCAAAAGTTCTTTAGAAGCCGCGGCTCAAGCCTGGATTGACCTCGCGAATCAGAAAAACGGGCATGATAATGTTTCGCTAGTTTTGCTTCAGTGTCACACTTCTTCTCCTGCCCCAGATCTCGCACTTCCCAAAATGGAACAGCAGGGAACTGATTGGACTGAATCTGCACGGGCGCTGCTACAAAAGAACGAACCAGAGGATGATGTGCAAGTGTCTGAACCTCTGACATCTCAACGTTCTTTCTCTAAACTGCTATGGATTTTGCTGGTGACTGCTTTAGTGTTGGTAGGGGGCGGGTTTGCGATTTGGCGGCAATTCGATTTTGGTCAGGTTCAACCACAGCGTGAACAGGTAAATCCCCTGCCATAAGTCCTTTTGCGTTTAATTATTCAAACTTATAACTCAACCCCTAACGCTTCTGTTGTTACTCAGGTGCAGTCTTATGCAAAGATAAAAAGGCTGTGGACACAAGAAGGAATCACACGCGCGATCGCTGTTATGAACGTATTGGATTATGCAAATTGATAATGAGTCATTCTCTGTTGGAGATAAAGTTCGGGTTGTTCAATCAGTTGTGGTTTACCACCATCCAGAGCATCGCAATCAAGCGTTTGATATTAAAGGGCAGGAAGGTGACGTGATTGATGTGGTGAAGGAACTGAATGGAAAACCCATTAGCGCCAATTTCCCGTTTGTTGTAAAGTTCAGTGGTAAGTTTCGGGCGCATCTCCAAGCTCACGAATTGGAGAAGGTGTAAGGCGCGATCGCGAACATCTCGGTTGCTATATCTGGTGATTACCTTTGACTACTTTCCTCGGTAGAACCAGCCCAGAAAGTTGAAATCGCTTTGCATCTTTTGCAATTCTTGCTGATTCTGCTTAGCTGTAGCGTCATACCACTGGCAGTAGCGTTCAAATTCCTGACGATGGTGAACTTCTTCATAAAAGGTTCTCGTCAGTTGATGCGCCTCCAAAACCTGGTGATCCGGTTCTGGAGGCATTGGCGCAATCCATCGCAGTTGATTCAACATGGTGTGTTGCTAGGTGTTGAGAAGCCGTTCTCCTCTAAGCATACGCTGAGCTGCGTCTAATAGGGCTTCTTCCAGATAGGGCTTGGTGAAGTAGCCACTAGCTCCTAAAGAGGCTGCCATCTGCCGATGGCGATCAGCCCCCCGCGAGGTCAACATCGCAATAGGCAACTGCTTGAGGTTGGCATCTTTTTGAATGCGAGACAGAAGTTCTAATCCATCCATCCGTGGCATTTCAATATCACAGAAGACGATGTCACAAGGTAAGCCCGATCGCAGCTTCTCCCAGGCTTCTTGCCCGTCTCGCGCTTGCTCAACACGGTAACCCACTTTGTTAAAGGTCATTGACAATAGTTCGCGAACAGTGATGGAGTCGTCCACAATCAAGACCATTGGTTCGGTCTTGCCAGCAGGAGGTTCTTGCAGCGGAGTTAAGCCGCCTTGATCCCATAGGGAGCCACCAGCATCGCGACGAATCCGGCCCATCGACAGGTCAATCAATTCCAGAACATCAGCGATCGGCATGATCCGACCATCTCCTAGAACCGTTGCACCTGCTACCCCAACTGGTTTGGGTACAGGACCTTCAAGCTGCTTAATTACAATTTCTTGTTCGCCCAAGACCTGATCAACTTGTAGCGCCAAGAAATTGCCAGCACTTCGGAGCACCACAATTGACATGATGTCATCTTCCTGGTTGCCGCCATACACGTTCCCCCGGCTAAGGTGACGATTGTAGCCCAGTAGCTCAGCCAGAGGACGTACAGGCAGGATGGTATCTCTCCAGGCAATGCAAGGTTGACCTTCGGCGCTGGTTTGAATGCGCTCTTTAGGAACATCGACCATGTCCTCCACCCCATCCATAGGAAAGGCAATTCGGGCGCGATCGCTAATGCAGCAAAGGGCTTTAGAAATACTTAGAGTCAGCGGTAAGCGAATCGTAAACGTCGTGCCCTTCGCGGGATTGGAATCGGTATTGATGACTCCTCGAATTTCGCTCAGACTGGTGCGAACCACATCCATCCCCACACCTCGACCAGAAAAATCATCTGCCTGATCTTTGGTGCTAAAGCCTGGATGGAACAGAATGTCGTACACATCCAAACGAGTCATGACTCGCGCATCTGCTTGAGTAATCAACCCTTTTTCAATCGCCTTCGCTTTTACCCGCTCAACATCAATTCCGGCACCATCATCCGATACAGAGATGATAGTTTGGTTCCCCTGGTGGAAGGCGCGAATCGTGATACGTCCAGCCGGTGGTTTGCCCAGAGCGGCACGTACCGACGGTGGCTCAATCCCATGAGTGATGGCGTTGTTGACCAGATGGGTCATGGGGTCGTAAAGCTGTTCAAGAATCATCTTGTCGATCAGCGTTTCTCGTCCCTCAATCACCAGTTCTGCTTGCTTCCCAACTTTCATAGAAATATCTCGAACGGCCCGAGGAAGCCGATCTGCCGTTTGGGCAAAGGGGACCATTCGAGATCGAGTCAGTCCCTCCTGAAGCTGGGTGGTAACCTGGCGGAACATGCGGGTGACTTGTTCCGTTTCATCTACGATGAACTCAATGTCAGAAGATGACTCACGGACTCGAACAATCAGTTCGATCATCTCTTGAGACAGGGAGTGAAATCCGGTGAACCGATCCATTTCTAGCGGATCGTATTCAATCCCGTTGGACTCATCAACTTCAGGTTCGATTACGGTGGTTTCGCGTGACCCCATCGGCAGGGCACTAACGCGATAGCCCTGCCGACTGGCAAGGAGAGAGCTTTCCAGCAGCGATCGCTCGTACAAGTCTTGCATCCGTTGCCCAACATCGCTCAACTGCTGCACCTGATACAGCAAATTATCGAGAGACTGCCGAAGGCGTTCTTGGTCTTGCTCCAAACTATTCCGATTGACCACCAGTTCCCCAACCAGGTTGCTGAGGTTGTCTAGATGTTTCACCGGAACCCGCATCGTTTGTTCGCTGAAGACTCGACCGGGACGGGTAGTGCGCCTACTAGGAGGAGTTACTCCACGCCCTACCTTAACGGATGGCGATCCGCCCATCTTTTCCTCAGCATCCTTTAGGAGAACATCCAAATCATCAAATTCGGAGTCGTTCGGAGAACTGGAGGTCACTGCATCCAATGGCTGATCGGTTGTTGGGTCATTATCCAACAGCGCTTCCAGATCCGAAAAGTCGCCTAGGGTGTTAGTTGCGTCAGACAACTGATCTTCGCCTAAAAGATTCTCTTCATCAATGTCATGAATGGTTGCAGACTCATCGGCAGCGCCAAACTCAGTTGACGCGAGATCAGTGTCCAGAAGTTCATCTAAAACGTTTAATTCGCTAAAGTCAGATGTCGCGGGTTCGTTGAGTAGAGTGTCAAGTTCAGCAAATTCTTCGTCAGCCGCAAACGATTCTTCAAAGACACGGTCTGTGAAAGCAGTTGGCTCAGCTAGCTCGTTTTGCTGTGGTGTTTCGTCAAGCAGCGCATCAAGGTCGCCAAAGTCATCAGTTCCCAGTAGATCGTCAACTGCAATCTCGTCTACTACAAGATCGTCCACCGCCATTTCGTCTGCTGCGGAACTGTCTGGAATCAGGTCACTGGCACTCAGGTCATCCTGAACCAAATTATCCGCAGTTGGCGCGTCTGCTGTCAGGTCTAAAGTATTACTGATCACTTCCTCTTCTGGTTCTGAAGTTGGAGGAAGTTCTGCTGCAAACAGGGAATCGTCGCTTAATAAGTCATCCAATTCGGTGGATGGCGTTTCAGCGGCGGAGTCTTGGTGCAGCAGATCATCTAAATCGAATGACGTGCTCTCAAATGGTTCACTTTCAGGTGATTCCAGTTCAAACGAATCGCTGCCAAAGAGGTTTTCTGAAAAGGTGATTTCCTCGCCCATCGCAGGTGAATCGTTGCCAATCCCTAGCAGGTCATCAATGTCTGACAGTTCTTCCTGCGAGATGAGATTTGTATTGTCGCTAAGGGAGTTGGTGGAATTTGTTGATGCGGTATCGAAGTTGAAAATATCCTCATCTAAAAGGTCAGCAAGATCGTCACTGACTTCTGTACTTGATTCAGTTGAGGTTAGATTTTCAATCTCGCTAAGCTCGTGACCCCAAAGGGTTTCCTCATCTAAATTGGAAGCCTCTAGGTTAAGTCCAGGCTGTTCTGCTACGTCTAATCCCAAGTCATTGTTAAACAATGCTGAGTCAAACGGTTCTGAAGAATCTAAGCCCGCATCGATCGCCTCTCCAAGATCGATCTGGTCCGTTTCCTCAAACTCAAGCAGGTCCAGGGATGGAGTGCTTTCGCTCTCAAACAGTCCACTGAAGGCGAAGTCTTCCTCACTATCGCTGGTTGTCTCTGTTGGCAGGGATGATTCTCCAGGAGGGAGGTCACTGAAATCGAGAGAGTCAGCAGGTAATTCATCAAAACCCAAATCTGCCAGGTCAAGATTTTCTAATGCAGCCAAATCAGCATCGCTTGAGAATTCGGGAATTTCTAGATCACTAGAAGGAGATGGGGCGGCAGTCAATTGCTCTGTGTTTTCATCGGCCCACGGATCAGGAATGTTTTCAGAGGGAGTCGTTGGAATCGAGTCTGTTGCATCGACAGGCGGCAGTTCAGTCGCATCTAGAGCGGTAGAAATTTCGTCGAACAGAGCAGATTCTATGCTGGCATTGACTTCTGAGTCAGCAGAACTGGACTGATTGTTTAACGCGAGTAAATCTTCCAGTGCATCATCTGAAGCATCCCCGCTCAAAAACTCTAAGCCTTCTGGTTCATCTACTGGCTCGATGGTTGGGAAATCTCCAAAATCAAGATCAAGGCTGGCGGCTTCGCCTGAAGCGGTGTCCTCCAGGTTGAGATCGTCAAAGGTAAGTGCATCCGTAGCGGGTTCTTCTGGGACGGAATCTGCCACATCTACACTGTCGAGATTGAGGCTATCTAGACTGGTTTCGGTGCTGTTAAAGGTACTTTCGCTCCAGGGGTCGGGAATGGCTGAATCTAGAGGCGATTCTTGCGCTTGAGCAGATCCCAAATCGCCATCGTTGAGTCCATCGAACAAATCTCCCAGATCATCCAAGGCTCCTTCTAGCTCAATGCCTTTTGAACCACGCTTGGGGGCAATATTGGAATCGCGTGTGTCAAGCTCGTCTAGATTAAGGTCATCTGTACCCATCGCAAAGCCTGGTAGCTCTTCTGCGATCGCGTCTAAGTCTAGATCTGCATTGCCAGTGCTCAACGAACTGGAGTCTGATATTTCTAATAAATCCTCGAAATCATCCAATCCCAGATCTGTTGGATCTGTACTAGCGCCAGCAGAGGCTACTTCAGAAGTATCATCCTCAAGCAGATCATCTCCAAACAGGTCGTTCAGGTCGTCAGATTCACCAAATCCTGTGGTTGGTGTTTGAGGAGAGGATTCTTCAAACAAGAGATCAGAGAAGTCGCTACTATCATCCAGATTGTCTAAACTTGCGTCTGTTATGAGCAAGTCTGAACCTTCTCCAATCACTTCTTCCTGCTGCCAGGTTAGCCCTAAATCTGGAAGTTCACCCTCAAACAAATCGGCGAGTGAATTGAGTTCTGCGGTTCCTACTTCGGGACCTTGATGAACTTCCAAATCTTCTATGGTCAGTGGGCTATCAAATTCACTGCCCAGATTCAAGTCGGTAGAAGCGGCTGCCAGTTCCTCAAAGACTAATTCATCGGATGGGGTTGACTCATAAAGCAGGCTACCTTCACCAATGTCTGCCAGGAGATCGGCAAAGTCGTCTTGAATCATGGTTTCGGCAGAAGGTACTGCGATCGGAACTAACGCTTGCAGTTGATCACAGGGGGAAATTTCGGCTGCACGTCCTGCCAGGATTAGTTCTTGGCCCAGTTTGATGTCTTTAATGACGATTGGAGCCAGAATGCGGTAGGAGTTATCGGAGTGGGCGATCGCGCGTCGTGCGGTTTCAACTAAATGACACCAGGTTGTCAGTCCATATTGCTCACCAACACTGCCCAAGCTGCGACAAAGTTCCTGGAGTTGCTGTCGTGTAATTGGGTCGGTTTCAGGTTGCTTAAAGAGCTGCAACATATCTCGCAGTCGCACTGGAACATCGTTCCTGAAGATTTGCTGTAAAGCCTCGTCTACCGCAATGGTATCGGGTTCATCATCCAGATTGAAACTTGAAGTGACTGGAATGGAAAGTTGCGGAAGTCCTGCTGTACCTGCTAATTGATTGAGATGCTGCTCTAACTCCTCGAAGGTTGGTTCAACGCCAGTAAGAATGGTGTTGGCGGCATCTTCAGTTAACCCAAACGGACCTTGCAACTGCCCTAACAGTTCTTGCAAGGCATCAAAGGCGCGGAGAAACAGGTTTTCTAGCTTCTGGTCAATTCTGACAGGAGTTTCTTTGAGAATTTTAAAGAAATCTTCCAGGCGATGAGAGACTTGCTGAATGCTGTTCAACCCCAACATAGCAGCCCCACCTTTCACTGAGTGAGCTGCTCGAAATACCTCGTTCACCATCTCCGGATCTTCAATGGTGCTTTGGAGGTTTAGCAAGCCCTGCTCAATCGTATTGAGGTGGTCTTTTGCCTCCTCAATGAAATAGCCCATGATTCGCTGCTGTTGATCAGGCTGCATGGCGGAACTCCTATTGTTGCCAACAATTCCCCTACTTTCGTTCGACCGTTTCTACACGGAACCGCTCCACTGACGTTAACAAATCTCGCGCCACACCGACCAGGTTTTGCAGAGAAGCCGACACTCTTTGCGCTTCCTGAGAGGTTTCTTGGGCAGTTAACTCAACTGATTGCATGACCTGAGCGACGGCGCGAGAAGTCTCAGTTTGTTCTACAGTGTCAGAGGTGATTGAACGGACTAGCACGTCGATGCGGTTGGATACTTGGATAATATCTTCAAGCGATCGCTTCGCTTGTTCTGCCAGTTTGGTTCCTTCAATTACCTGTTGGGTTCCTTCTTCCATCGCTGTCATTACAGATCCCGTTTCACTTTGAATCTGTAACACGATTTGCTCAATTTCCTTCGATGCTTTGGCGGCTCGGTCTGCCAACTGCCGCACTTCATCTGCTACGATAGCAAATCCCCGACCTGCCTCACCCGCCCGTGCTGCCTCAATACTAGCGTTGAGAGCGAGCAAATTGGTACGAGACGCAATTTGGGAAATTAACGCCACAATCTTGGAAATTTCTTGAGACGATTCGGCCAACCGCTTCACCTTGCGAGTGGTTTCTGCCACCGTTTCCCGAATTTGCAGAATCCCGGCAACCGTTCGTTCCACCGCTTCGCCTCCTTTCAACGCGGTTGCCGATGCAGAACGAGCTACCTCTTCGGCTTCTCGAGCGCTTTCTGCCACCCGTTGAATCGATTCAGTCATCACCTGTACCGAATTCAAGGTAACTGCCAATTCTTCGGCTTGCCGCAAAGCATCAGACGACAAGCTGCGAGCAAACATTTCGTTGTCGGTAGAACTCTTGGTTACCTGCCGGGTCGCAGTTTTCACCTGTTGCACAATCTCACGCAGGTTTTGAATGGTGAGGTTGAAGGAGTCGGCAACGGCACCCAATACATCTGCTGTGACTTCTGCCTGAACGGTGAGGTCGCCTCTGGCTGCACCTTCTACGTCATCCAGTAAGCGAATTACCTGGCGCTGCAAGTCTTCTTTCGCCTGTTCTTGTTCTTCTGCCTTGCGTTGCGCTTCGCTGGTAGTGGTCAGGATGACGCGTGCCATCTGGTTGAACCCGGTGGCAAGCTGCCCAAATTCATCCTCCGAGTAAACGGTTGCCCGTGCGTTCAGATTGCCTTGACAAACCGAGTTGAACTGGCTCTGTAAGTCATCGGTTGAACGCTTAATCTGTTTGGCGGCAAGTTGACCAACTGCGAAGGCGGCTCCACCACCAACAATGCCGCTGGCTAAAGCCGACATCCAGCCCGTGTTGCGTAGTTGATTGACCAGAGCGGGATTGTCTTGGGATGCTCCGGAGGCAATCACTAGGTTCACTCCTGCCACTGCGATCGCCGAGCAAATGCCTGCGGCCAGGGATGCAATCATCGCTTTCGTTGCGATCGGGGCATTTTCTAGCGGCGCTAAAAAACCTTGCTCAACCGTGGCGGTTGGTTCTAGTGCACTGGCATCCAGGTTGGTAAAAGCTGGTACCTGGTCGGCGGTGCTAGAAAGGCTAAACACTTCATCGTCGCGGATGATGGAGCGATCTGGGCTAAAGTCCAGACTGGTTTCAGCTGAATCTTGCGGAGTGGTGACCGTCCCCGGCATCCCAAAATCTGCCCCAACAGCGGGACGAGTGAACCCCGCAGAGTTCTCAGATAGGTCAAAATCGGACAGATTGCCTAAATCATCAAACTCATCAAACTCATCTAAGAAATCGACATTGCTTTGCCCGGCGCTGGGTTCAGCATCCGAGAAGGAGTCGGCAAAAGCGTTATCGGTGTGATTAAAGCCAAAGCGATCGGCATTCGCGGCTTCCTCGTAGGGAGAGTCAAAACTCTGGTCAGGTTCACCATACAGATTGGTGCTACCCATGAATAAGGTTTCATCTTCCCCGGTTTGATGTGCGGTGATGCTACCTCGAATCCCGCTGGGTGTCTCTGGTGGAAAGTCGTTAAGGGCACTTGCGTCTTGAGCTAAAGACTGGGAGGGTGTTTCGTCAGGCAGATCCAGCGGTGCAAAAGGTTCGTCAAATGCTTCCAGTCCGGATGAAAAATCGCTTGCTCCGACTCCATAATCTTCGGTCGGGGTGGCGGTGACTGGTGCGAATGGATCTGCGGCGGATGCTGGAAACGGCTCGTTCTCAGCAAAGTTAAGATTGGGGTCGGCTGTGCCGAAGGGATCAGAGAATGCGCCGAGGTCATCTGAGGTGCCGAGGTTTTCCTCGGTGTAGCTGCCTTCTCCAAAGGGGTTTGAGAAAGCCTGATCAACGGGCGGTGGTGAGGTTGCGAAGTTAAATTCGCTATTGTCCAGGTCACCAAAGTCTACTTCGTCTAAACTTTCGCCAGCATTGTCCCAGGTTGAAGCGGCAGGGGTGCCAAATGCTGGATCGACAGACTCATCGAAGGTTTGATTGGCAAATGCTTGGTCGTCGAAAGCTGGCTCATCAAACGTTTGATTGGCAAATGCCTGGTCATCAAAGGTTTGATCATCAAAAACATCAAATGTGGCATTCTCGGCGGCGGCGAAATCACCATTTGCAGATTGGTCAAACCCGTTTGAACTTTCTTGAATATGCTGTAGCCCCTGATGAGCATAATTCGTAAATTCAGGGTCATTTGTTAAACCCAAGACTGCCTCGTACTGCTCACGGGCAACGGCATATTGTTGCAAGCCGTAACAATAGATGTGTCCTCGCAGCAGGCTAGCACTGGGATCACTGGGGAATTCTTTCACCAAGCGATCGACAATTTCAGCGGCTTCCTCATAGCTGCCTTTCATGTAGGCAAGCTGTGCCTGCTGATAATCTTGTGCGTACTCAGTACCTGATGCCATTTGCCTTCTCCCAATTGATTGTTGAGTACGGTAACTTTGGCTGCCTGAAAACTCTACTAACTGCCGTGGGAATAGCCTCTATCGTAGCCCCGATTCCTAAGACCAACTCTCCTATTTTGGTATCTATCTTCAAGCTTGCCATCTTTCCTGTCTCCCTATGCTGCCCATCGAGCCGATCGCAAAATCGCAACCTGGTCTAACAAGTGGAGATATTTATTGGACTGTTCATCCAGTATCCACTCACCCCGAAGAAAAGGAGCCACGCTATCTGGAACATTGGTTGGCATTTGCACTTCATCCAGGTCAAGCCATTCCATTCCCACAATGCGATCCACTGCCAACCCCAGCATGATGTCTTGATCTTCGACCGCAATGACAGAAACTTCGGGCTTGTCGGTGTTCAGTGGAGTTGGGTCTCCCAAGAATTGCCCCAAGTCTGCAACCCACACTACTCGACCACGCACATTCAGCGTACCCAAAAGCAACGGAGAAACATTCGGGATTGGGGTGATTCGGTCTGGTGGGGGTGAGAGCACTTCTTTGATGCCAGTCGCAGGCAGGGCAAATTCATTTCCGGAGGTAACGTAAAAGCGCAAATGCAGCTCACCTTCAGGACTTTCAAGTTCTTGAAATTCTGGAGCTTGATCCTGCCCTCTACCCGTTAAAAAATCAGGATTTCCTACCATCCGAGAATCACCTACCCTCTCAATAGCTGTTTAACGGTTCCCACCAATTCGGTGGGTTGAAACGGTTTTGCAATGTACGCATCGGCTCCTTGTTTCATTCCCCAGTAGCGGTCAAATTCTTCACCTTTTGAGGAACACATAACAACGGGAACACTCTGGGTTTTGGGGTCTGCTTTCAAGCGCCGACAAACTTCGTAACCGTTCATGCGTGGCATCACAATATCTAACACCACCAGGTCAGGGCGGCTACCTTGAATTTGTTCCAGCGCTTCTACCCCGTCGCTTGCCACGGTGACATCAAGACCGCTTCCCTTCAAAAGGTCTTTGATCATTTCCCGTTGGGTGACACTGTCTTCCACAACCAGAACTGTACTCATACTTTGCTACCTGCTTGCCGCCTTAACTCTCTAGTGCGGAGGAACCCAACACCGTTCACCATGAACTGCTAATAACTAAAGTACCCCTAATTCTCAATTAAGTGGCGTTGATGATGTCGAAGTTGCATCTGTTCGATCAATTTTTACCTCATTGGTGGATGAGTCTGATAGAAAAGTGCTCTTTTGGCGTTCAGAATAGCCTAAACTGAGGTGTTTTTCGACTAACATTAACAATTCGCTTTCACCAAATGGCTTAGTTAGGTAATCTGTTGCTCCTACCATGCGGGCTTTGACGCGATCAATAAACCCGTCTTTGCCAGTCAGCATCACGATCGGCGTTTGACGGAACGCAGTTGAGGTTCGCAACATGGCGCAAACTTCGTACCCGTCTAGTTCTGGCATGGCAATGTCGCACAAAATTAGGTCAGGGTTGATCCGAAATACGGAACTGAGGGCATCTAAAGGATTTGCGATCGCCGTCACTTCGTAGCCATGGGGAGACAGCATCCCCTCTACCATCTGTCGTACCGTGGCTCCATCATCGATGCATACTACTCTGGGGCTTCTGGTGGCAGTGGGTTGAGATGCTGCTCGTGTTGTACCTGAGGGTTGCTCCTCCATAGGGTAGGTTAGTTGGATAATGCCTTGCTGGACATAGGGGTAAATTGCTTTAGCGACGGTCAAAATATCGCGATTCAAGTAACGCGCGATCTGCCGTAAAGAAGTTTTGCCATCTGCAAAACCGGTCAATTTGTTGAAGGTGCGGCTCGACAAAATTTCCTGGAGCGAGTTGACGTTTGCTACGTAGGGGCATTGTTCGGGTGTTTGGATATAGGGGTGCAGTAACTTCCACTGTTGCACCTGTTTCATTGTCCGCGCCAGTTGTGGGGTGACCTCCAGCATGGTGAGTTGGGGCGAGAGCGGCGGACCCACCTCAAACACAAAAGAACCCTGGTGTAGACTCAACAAATCGAACAACGTCTCATGCACCATACTGTGAATGATGTTGCGTCCTTGAGCGGGAGTAAGAGTGTGTTTTTCCAGCAGTGCCCAGAGATGCCCATACTCTAGAGCATTGGTGGTGGCGATCGCCTGCGCTTTCACCTGATTCACAAGATGATCCGCTTGGTATCGACTCAAATAATCCCGCAATCGAGAAAGACTTTGATCTGCATCTGCTGCATAAATAATGCGTCCATTTAAAAAGAAGACGAACCAAAAGCGATTCGCTAACGGCTGAGTGCCCCTTAAATCTGCCAGGTTCCCCAATCCGAGATCGGCAGAGTAAGCTGCATGAGGAGAATAAGCTTCAACAAACAACTCACCTGTACGCTGACCCAGTTCAATCAGTTGCAGAATACTACGAATATCAATTTCACTAAGCTTGCCTTGCATGGGGATTAATAAACTCTCCCAACGGGATAGCGTGAACAGCCTCCGGAGTAAGTCACATTCATCGTATTCCGAAGAAGGGAAACAATCATGCCAATTTGAGTCATGACAGTTACCCCTTTATATCTCTCCTCAACTTAATCGACCTAGGGCGTTTGTAATTTGTGAATCTTGTCAACGCCGCCTTTACAAGGTGCTGTTGTTACAGAACTTTACTAGTTTGCACAGGGTCCATGTAGAATCAGAGTACAAAAGCCTGAGAAAAAGAGGCTTTCAGCAATTTGTTTTAGTGTTAGCATAATGTCTTCCATGAAGATGCAGAACTTCTGCTATCAGGGGATTAAGCCATCAACACGCTTGTTAGGCATCCTGAGTATTCATCATTTTTTTCTTGAAAGCGATAGTTGTTCTTCCTGGTTTTCTCGATAAGCTATTTTCAGGAGAAATACCCGAAACAATGAATGCAACGTTTCTGATAAGTAACTGGGCTGGTTGGGAACGCTAGTTTTACTGGATACTTCGCGTCACATGAACTATAACTCTGGCTAGGCGGACTCAATATACTAAAAGAGGCTCTTGAGAGGGTTCACTCCCCCTCTCCCAGAAAAATGTTGGGTAGTTGGCATGGACGCTCCCAAAACGCTTAGATTTGCAGTTAGTCCATGCAGCAGCTTGATGTAGATAACAACGCTGGATATCAACGTTCGATCATCGAAGGTTTTTACGACGTTGAATTCAGTCTAATAGCCAAGACTGAACGATAGTTTCTTATTTGGACACAGACACAGAAGAGGATTGTTGGCGTGCTGTACCTAGCGGAAGTTCAAAAGAAAAGCGGTGGAATTTTGAGTGGTGGCAAGGCAGAGTTGAAACTGCTGGCTTGTCAGCGAACGGAGCAAAACTGGACAGCCGTTCCTGGAGATGATGTGATTCCCGCGGATGAGGCGAACAATTACGCTGCTGGTGCAATGGTGTTGGTTGATATTGCTGGTAACCGCCAGATTCAGCGCATTCAAGAAGCAGGACGACCATTAGTAAGTATTCTGCAAAATTTCTCCCGGATGCAGGAGAAATTTAAAACGCAGGAGGAAGAAATTGAGCAATGGAAGCAGTCGCTGACTTATCAGAGTCAGGAGTTGAATCGTCGGGAAATGGAGATGGAAACCCGACGGGAACAGCTTCAACAAATGGAAGAAGATTTTGAGCAGTTTGAGTCGCAGCGGCAGGAGCTTGAGGCTTTACAAGAAGAGATTAATCGCCAGCGGGAATCTTACGAACGCAACCGTCAGGAGTTAGAAGGGGCGTGGGAGCACCTGCGGGGAGAAATGCGCCGCTTTGAGGAGCAGCAATCATCAGCTCAGCCAGCGGCGGTGTTAGACGAGGAAAAAGCGCGATCGCTGCAAGAACTGCTAAATCGCTTGTCAAGCTCTGCTCCTTCTACCGATGGCATTCGGGAACAGGTCAATGGTTCGCTTGAGGCATTTAACCAGCAGCAAGAGCGGTTGGGGATGCATTGGCAATTGCTGGAGCAATTGCGATCGCAGGCGCAGCAGAGTCAGAGCGAGGTAGAACAGCAATCTCAAACTATTCATGCCCGTTGGCAAGAGTGGCACCAGGCGCAGGAAGCATTGGAGCAAGCGCGATCGGAGTTGAAAGCGCAACAAAGTGCCTTAAATACCAAGCAAGAGTATGCCCGAATGCTTTCCGTGCAAATGCAGCATTCTGAAGAAGTGCATCAACAGTTGTTTCGCTTGGCAGAAACATCCGACAAGGTCAAAGTTGGATTGCAAGTTGATGTAGAGGCTCTTGAGAAGATGCCACTGGATGAGCTGCAAAAACTAGCGCAAGAGTTAGAAGCTGAACTCGAAAAAATGTCGCGTTTTGTCCACATTCAGGAAGAAGAACTGAATGCCAAGCAGCAAGAAATTGAGGAGATTCGAGCAAAAATTCAGGCGGCAAATGAGTACGATCGCCTGAATTTGGAAAACGAACTGGCGGATGAGCAAGATGGCTACCAAATGCTGAATGAAACGCTTGTAGGGCAGCGGCGCAACTTACAGGCACGCAAGAGCGTTCTGAGCCAACACCAGACAGTTTTACGGCGGCGACAAGGTATGCCTGAACCGGAAGGTTCCAATGGAGTGATTGATCTCAGCCCTGTGACAATGCTGGTAGATGTTCAACGGCAGCAACAGGCAGAAGAACTGCAAAAGTTGGAAGCCCAGATTGAGCAGATGAAAACTGCAATCCAACAGGCAGAAGGGCTGATTGCCAGCCAAACGACCGACCAGGAAGATAAGCGGAATGAACTTAAGCAGCTAGAGGCTGAATTGGTAGGACGCAGGGCAACTGTGGCTGAGCTTCAGGGTAAGGTGAGTCTGTATCAGGAAATGCTACAACCCTTACAGGATGCAGCGGATGGATTACGCCACAAACTAGAAGCGATCGCAGGTTCTCTCAACCAAATGCAAGAAGGCTGCAACCACCAACTGCAAGCCCTGGACGAAATGCGTCAGACGCTACTGAGCCTAACCAATACGCCAGAGTTAGCCGTTTCATAGAAAATAGACCCAATCTCCATCCACCTGAGCGATCGCGCCGCCAGGAAACGGATCGGTTTGAGAACGATTTGGGGCAGTCAGCAGTGCCACAATTTTTTCAATCTGGTCGAAGTTGGGAGCAGTTTGGAGTTTTGCTTGCAGAAATTGGCGAATCACTCGACGTTGAAGCGCAACAGGCGCTTGCCTTAATATGTGACGATGAAATCGGGAGGGATCTTGTTTATTCGCGATCGCTTGATAGAGCGCCGTTGCCTCCTGCTCTAAAAACTCAACTTCTGCTTGCAGCAACTCAGCCGTTTGGGCAAGGGCAAGCTCTACTTGTGGGTTGAGATGGGTTGCCAGGTAAGGAAATACCTCTAGGCGCAGGCGATTACGAGCATAGGTTAACTCTTGATTGGTGCTGTCTTCCCAAACAGTTATGCCGTAGTCCTGGCAAAATTGAGCCGTTTGGGCGCGTGTTACCTCCAGCAGTGGGCGAACGAGTTTGATCGTGGGCGTTAAGGCTCGTTGCCAGGTGAGGGCTTGCAGTCCATCAGATCCAGAACCACGAATCAAGTTAAATAGTAAAGTTTCAGCGCGATCGCTGGCAGTATGCCCGGTGACGATGCAGTCGTAATTCGCCTGTTCCCCAAGCTGGGTCAAGCAGGCATAGCGCCACTCACGGGCAGCAGCTTCACTGGTAGGAATTGCTTCAGCAGTCTGTTGAAAATAGGGTAACTGCCAGTTTTGAGCCAATTGATGCACATGAGCAGCATTATCGGCTGAGTCTGCTCGCCAAAGGTGGTCGCAATGGGCGATCGCCAGTTTCCAGTGCCACTTGGGTTGCAAATCTAGCAGTAGCTTTGCCAGGCAGAGAGAATCTTGCCCCCCTGACACTGCCATCAAAACTGCTTGCCCCGGTGCTAGCAACCGTCGAGCCTTCAACGTTTGATGTAAGCGGGCATGAAACGGTGTCCAGGAGGTGGTCATGGTCTAGAGCGTGGAACCCAAAAACCTCAATATTCGTCGTCCGGTCCCCGGTAGATGTCATCCAACTCCAACCGGGGACGCTCTGACCGCAACCCTTCATCTCGCTCCAGTCGATAAATGTCGTCCGTGCGAGGATCAATTTTCTCAGGACGACGAGCATGACTGGTGCGACGTTCGGGCAGTTGGGGTCTGGGTCCATCGGGGGCAAATTCTAGCCGAATGCGGACTCTACCGCGCTGCCACCCTTGAGCATTGAACCGCAACGCTTCACATTCCAGCCCATCGCTGAACCAGCCTTCGTTATCATCGCTCCAATCGTCCTCGCGATCGCTAATTGCCTGAGCCAGCGCATCCAAAAACTCGCCAACTTTGAATGTTGGATTCGACATCAACACGCGCCCCAGACTAACGTAGAGCACTTCATCATCACTTAGTGGCTGAAATTCGTTCATTTTATAAGAACCAACCGTAGCTATGTAGCCCTTTACCCAGCAAATTCACACCAAGATAGCAGACCCAGACTACCAAAAACCCGACCGCTGCCAAAATCGCCGGACGACGACCCTGCCATCCTTTGGTGATGCGGGCATGGAGGTATGCCGCAAACACGAGCCAGGTAATTAATGCCCAAGTTTCCTTCGGATCCCAACTCCAGTAAGATCCCCAGGCTTCATTTGCCCAAACTGCGCCCGCGATAATGCCAATAGTCAACAGCGGAAAGCCTAGCCCAATAATCCGATAGCTAATGTTGTCTAGCGTGTCTGCCAGGGTTAGCCGTTGGGGAGAGAGCGCTGGGGCAGGGAGAGCCGGGGGAGCAAGAACAGCCGTTGAGCCATCCCCAGAGGCAATGACAGGATTTAACTCAGTTGCCATTTCAGCGCTGCTCAGTTCACCGGATTTATGGAGTTGGTAGCCCCGATTTTCTGCAAGTGAAGCTTTGCCCATGCGATAACTGCCAGTTCCAATTGAGCTACCGCGTAACTCAATATTTTGACCACGAGTAACGACCAGGAACGAGATCGCCAGCAATGAACCCACCATCAACGTGGCATAGCTCAGCATCATGACGCTAACATGCATCATCAACCAGTTAGATTTGAGCGCGGGCACCAGGGGAGCCGATGCTTGCATATCGTGGGGCAAAGTCAATGCTGCAAATGCTGTGATCCCCATCGCAACAGGAGCTGTCACCACTCCAACTAAACGGCTGCGGCTCATTCTTTCAGCAATAAAATGCATCGTGGTGATACCCCAGGCAAGGAAGAACAGCGACTCATACAAATTGCTTAACGGAAAGTACCCAGCCTCCAGCCATCGAGCACCCAACAGAGTTGCCATACAAAGGTTTGCGATCGCCATCCCCACCGTGCCAAGCGTACTCAAATAAGGCACACGCGGAAACATCGCCCCGATCCAATACACCAGCATCGTGCCAAATAGAATGGCAAATGAGGTGTTATCTAAAATGTTCTGGAGCCTGACCAGATCCATGTTTTCTCCAAGCAACCGAAATCGTTGAATACTTCTATCCTACAGGGAGTGAAGGCAGTGCATTGGAGATTGCAGATTGAGGATTTTAGATTCCAATCCAGATCTCAAAATTTCACCCGCCAATCTTCAATCTTTAAGGGGTTGGACTGGGTGCAGGCGGAACAGTTGGGCTGGGGAGTGGAGCAGGTTTATTCCCTTTTTGCAGCGCTACAAATACGTCATACCGACTGCTGCGCTCATCGGCGATCGCGGCTGTGACTCCGATAGAACGAACGGCACCCACCAACTCTCTGTTTCCAGGAGGAAGCTGCAAAATGGGAAAGCGTTTGGAGTTAATAGCCTGATCTACGTTGATGTAGAAATGTCCATTGTTGGGGGCAAGACTGGTTGGTACGGCTTTTTTGAAGGCGTCACTGTCAGCCAGAGGTTGGACAGCACGGGGCACAATATTATTGGCAATGGGTGCGCCTAACGATAGAAAGGCAACATCCCCATCAAGCCAGCCGCGATTAATCAATGCGCCGCTTTGCGGGATTGTCCAGGAGGTCACAGAACTGCCGTTGATTTGGGTTTCCTGTACCTGAAATTTGTAGCGGCTCACCATTGCCTCATCTAATTTCTTGAGCGAGGCTTCTGCGGCGCGACGATCGCTGGTTTTGGTGAGCAACAGCAAGCTAAATGGCAGATTGGAAGAACTTCCTTCTGGTACAGACGCAAGGGCGATCGCAAACTCACCATTCATCCACGATAGAAAATCTTGCTCCCAATCCATTCCCACGGTGGAACGAATCCCGTCCTTCAAAAAGTTTGGATCAATCGGTGTAATTGGGCTAGAAGTAGCTCCCTGGCTGTAATCCTGCCAAAATCTTTGCAAATTCCCCCCTGATACCATCAGGATTGTGTCGGCAGGCAAGCGACTGGGCATAACTTTAGCGTTGTTTTGCACTTCAAACTTGCGCTGGCTGTCAGGTTTAAGCCAGGATACACTCTTCAACTGAACCCCCTCTGCCTGGAGGGTAGCAGTAGCAGCTAATCCTTGATTTTGCTGAATTTGTTGCTGGTCTTGAGGTGTGAGGGTTTTCCCAGCATTGGCGGCGGAAATGGCAGAAGCAGCGGGCAGATTGACATAAATCTTACCAAACGGTTGCTCTACCTTAATTTGCCCCAGCGCTTTGGTGAAGCCCAGGGTGTTTGCCAGGTTGGTTTTGCTGGTGTAGCTATCGATCGCTTGATCGGTGGCTTTAGGATCGGTGGCGACAACGAGAAACTTCCCATCTAGCACCGTAGCGGAGTATCCCTGAGCCGCAGCGCCCTGTGTTTCTTTAATTTGAAATCCTTTATAAGTACGGTCAACCAATTTACCCGCCCCAGGGCGTGCCGCTTCTAAAATTTGCTTGGCTTTGAGCGCATCCCGAATTGGCAACACAATGACCACAGGCTGCTGATTGGTCGTTCCGGGGGGCGTTGTGAAGGGGACTTTGGTACCTAAAAATGCCAGCGTTACTTCTTCCCCTACCCAGGGTTGAATGTCTCGCTGGTAGTCAAACCCATTGGCGGTGAGCAGGCGATCGCGCAGTTGCGCCAACCCTTTATCAAACGCTGCCTGACTCTGAGGCGTGCCAAATTCACGCAACTGTTGCCATTGCCCGGGGTTGGTAGTTACTGAAACAGCCATCAATGCGTCTTGGGGAACGACCTCAGCCCCAATCGGCAAATCTCCCGGTCCTGCTTTGGGCTGCGAGAAATACCAATAAGCGGCTCCACCACCCGCCACCAACACCGCAGCCGTCCCCAAAGTCAACATTAGAGGGGCTTTTGTCTTCTTAGCAATCATGACTGCAAGAGTTCCCTATGTATGCATCGGTTTGCGTCGTAGCCACTCTAGCAAACTTCCGCAAGTTTCAGACGGTTGCCTTTTGAATCCTTGAAATCACGTGATGTGCAACTATTTCGCCCTCACTTCCCCAATCCTCTTCTCACATTAGGAGAGGAGGGAGTTTGAACCATTTCTGGCTCCCTTTTCCCAACATTGGGACAAGGGGTAGGGATGAGGGCAGATGCAGCATTTAAGGAATTTTAAGAAAGTTGCACCTTGCGTTGAAATCTAAAGACGCAACGGGTTAAACCGAGCGGTGGGTTTGTCCCTCTTTTGGGGGAGAGGCAGATCCGACAGATGAGGGATTAAGTCTGTTAAGCGAGTTTATAGGCTTAGGGTGTTGTTGAGCTGAGAGGAATCGAACTGTGGCACTTTACAAGATTAAAGATTTTGATCCTGATTACCGTGACCATTTCGATCAAGACATTTTAGGATTTGACCTTTATTCGACAGATGAAAAGGTTGGGTCTGTGGATAATTTACTGGTAGATGAACAAGGGCGATTTCGCTATCTGGTGATCAATACCGGTGTTTGGATTTTCGGTAAAAAAGTATTGTTGCCTATTGGTCAGTCTCGCATCAGCTTCAGCGATCGCCGCGTTTATGCAGATGGGTTGAGCCGTGAACAAGTGGAGCATCTGCCAGAGTACGATGAGAGCCAAACCGTTGACTACGAGCACGAGGAGCGAGTACGCGGAGTTTATCGCCCGATGGCAACTTCTCGCGTAGAATCTCCGATTACGGGCAACGCACCCATCAACCGCTCTGCCTCCCTGGATGAGTCAGCTCCGCTAAACATGGGCGCAACTCCCCAACAGCGAGACGTGGTGAGCGATCGCGATCTGAGTGCCTATGACCGCAACACCTACAGTTACGATCGTGACCCCGATCTCTACAACCTGGATGAGCGGAACCACCAAAATCTGCGCCTGTACGAGGAGCGCTTAATTGCTAACAAAACTCGCCAAAAGACGGGTGAAGTACGCGTGGGTAAGCATGTGGAAACGGAAACGGCTCGTGTTTCAGTACCCATTGAAAAAGAGCGCGTTGTGATTGACCGTACCTCCCCTGTAGACGCTGTTGCTACTCCGGGAGCTGGCGACTTTCATGAAGGTGAAGTTGCCCGGATTGAAGTGTACGAAGAAACGCCTGACATTCGGAAGGAAGCCTTTGTCCGCGAAGAAGTACGGGTTCGCAAAGAAGTGGATCGCCAAAACGTTGATGCAGAAGAAACTCTGCGGAAAGAGCGTCTTGACATCGACACCGATGGTAACCCCATTGTTGACCGTGGTGATCGCATCTAAGGATGTAGCGCTAAAGTAGCGATCACTGAATAACGGAAGCAGGGGCGCAGCAATTGTGCCCCTAGCCCTTAGCACTCAGTACCTCGCCATAAAGCGTGTCTCGTTGCTGATGAGGTCTGCCAAGCGAGGCAATTGCCTGTTGAAGATCGGCTACTTCCAGACACGTGCCGCCTTGTGCACCTGCCATTGTGGTGATGTGTTCTTCCATCAGGGTGCCACCGAGGTCATTGCATCCCCAGGTAAGAGCCTGCGTGGCTCCAGCTAAACCCAGTTTCACCCAACTGGGTTGATGGTTAGGAATCCAGCGCCCCAAATAAAGACGGGCTACCGCCGTCAACAACAGCGCATCCTGAAGAACGGGCTGATCTCGTCCCACGCGGCGGCGTAGCGGTTTAGGGGCTTCCTGTCCTACAAAGGGCAGCAAGATGAATTCGGTGATGTGGGCAGAGTAACCCAATTGGAGAGAGGCTTGCTGGAGCGATCGCAGGTTTTCTAAATGCCGAATCTGTTGTTCTGCTGTTTCAATGTGCCCAGACAGCAGCGTACTGGTAGTCGGTAATCCCAAGCGATGAGCAGTACTAATAATTTCCAGCCAGGTTTCTGTATTAATCTTTTCAGGACACAACACCTTTCGCACGTCATCATCCAGTACTTCGGCAGCGGTTCCCGGCATTGAATCAACTCCCGCTGCTTGCAACGCCAGAATTACTTCTGCAAAGGTGTATCCATCTTCACGAGCGATAAACTGCACCTCCTGCGGGGAGAAGGCGTGCAGATGTAGGTGGGGAAACCTGCCCTTAATTCCTGCAACGATTCGCAAATAGTAATCCAGAGATTTGCCATTATGTTTTGCGGTAGGGTTTAGCCCGCCCTGCATACAAATTTCGGTGGCACCCCGCTCTACCGCATCGGCTGCCTTGGCCAAAATTTGTTCTAAATCTAGCCAGAATGCCCCCGCTTCTCCTGCATCTCGTCGAAACGCGCAAAAACTACAGTGCTGTTCACAAATGTTTGTGAAGTTGATGTTGCGGTTGATCACGTAGGTCACCGTATCGCCCACCAAGTGACGACGCAAACTGTCAGCACTGGTTTGAAGCATCGAGAGATCGGCGGGAGTTGTATGCGTTAATAAAAATAAACCCTCATCCGGGGTTAACTCTTCTCCAGCCAGAACGCGATCGCATATCGAAGAAACCGTTTCAGTAATCACAGCAGCCTATTGCGAACTACACTCCTCAGCGTATCGCGAACACGATAGTTAGAATCTCCGACATCTCACCCACCTACCCACTCATCTTTTCCCTCTCTCTTCCCCATCTCCTCCTCATTCATCCAACACTCTAAGTAATCCCAAAAGCTGATCTACATTCTCCAGACTGCCCACAATCCGCAGCATGGGTAAGGGATAGGCTCTGACCAGCGTAGGGGTAGCGGTGACTTGATCTTGCTCTGCCTGTTCTGGATGTTGAGCAACGTCAATGACTTTGAGAGTGTAGGGCTGATCTAGGGTTTGCTCTAGCAGGGTATGCAGTTTTTGCAAAGTTCTCTGAGTCGCTGAGCTATGTCCGGAAACAAATAAACGCAACACGTAGCCTTGAGGAGCAGACTTTTCCATGATTAATGGTGCAGCAGGGAAGGATGGTTGAGCGAACGGTGTTGCAGAAATGGTCTGCTCGTACCGTACCACCAGATCATGGGATTGCCAAAGTTGGGGAAACTGCGATCGATAAGTTGCCAACACAATCGGGTCACAAACCGTCGATCGCGGCTGAGTTTGCTGCCAAACCAGATTAGGAGTGGCAAAAATCGCATTCAAAAGCGGCTGGTAGCGTGATACCAGGGGAGATGCTTCCGCTACTTGTGAGATTTGTTGAGTCGCTGAATCAACGCTGCGATCAACTGTTGCCGTGTAACAGGGCACTAAAAAATGGGGTAGTTCGGCGAGTCCTAACAAATGCTGCAATGCCTCACACAAATGGATATGCCAGCGGATTTGCTTATGAGGATCGATACAATAAACAACGTCTCCACCAGGCGTGAATAGGGCAATCCCTTTGAACGCTAGTGGAGACGATTCCATCGCTTAAAAAGTTTGTAGGGTTGTTAGTAGTTTAGACACGCCCTCGCAGCATTTGAGCCATTTCGTTTGGTTTCGGCGACATTTCCAGTGCCGTTTCCTCCGTAATTCGCCCAGCTTCATACAACTTGTAGAGGGATTGGTTCATTGTACACATCCCATCGAATGTGCATCGAGGGATTAACGCTTCTACCTCATCCAAATCACCACGACGAATGTAATCTTTGATCGCATCAGTGTTGATCAAGATGTCGTGGAAGGCTGCCCGTTTACCATCGGTTGTGCGGCAAAGCCCCTGAGCGATGACTCCCACCATCGACTCAGCGAGAGAAACTCGAATTGGCGCTTGTTGATCCGGTTCGTAAAGCTGAAGAATCCGCTCAATCGTTTTAACTGCACTGTTAGTGTGCAGGGTGCCCATTACCAGGTGTCCGGTTTGAGCGGCTTTGAGGGCGGTGTTCACGGTTTCCTTATCCCGCATTTCACCCACCAAAATTACGTCTGGGTCTTCCCGCAGAGAAGCTTTGAGCGCATTCTCAAACTTGAGGGTATGGATACCGACTTCTCGGTGTTTAATCAGTGCTTTTTTACTACGATGCACAAATTCAATCGGATCTTCGATGGTGATGATGTTTTTAGGCATCTCCTTGTTCATGTAGTCGATCATGGCAGCCATTGTGGTGGACTTACCCGATCCGGTAGGACCTGTGATCAGAATTAACCCTTTGTGGTAGTGACAAATATCTTTGAATACGGGTGGCAGGTTAAGCTGCTCGATGGTGAGGATCTTAAGCGGAATCAGACGCAGGACCATAGCGGGACCGTAGAGCGAATCAAAAATGTTGATCCGAACGCGGGCAAATTCATATTGGGTTGCGCCATCGAAGTCGAGGTGTTCCTCAAAGCGGCGGATTTCTTCATCAGTGAGGATTTCGTGCAGCCAACTGAAGAAGGTTTCCCGATCAATTTCGGGCCAATCGGTGATCATGATTTCACCCCGATCGCGGTATCGCGGTACTTCTCCCACCCCTAAGTGAACGTCGGAGTAGCCCTTGTCGTAAGCATGGCGCACAATTTCCGCTAATGTCGGCGCACCATTGGTTGGTCCAGCATTGCGGCGAGGCGCTGAGGGAGGAGCGGTTGGACGATGACCTGCGGGCGGTGCAGGCGGTGCGACAGAGGCAGGCGAAACCATTGTTGGTTGGGCGATCGCAGTCGGTGGTGAAGCCGGAGTTGAAATCATGGTAGGTGTGCCGGGAGCAACTTGAGGTGAGGCGATCGCGGTTGCTGCGGCGTTAGAGCTTAGCTGTTGGGTCGCGGCGACCGTTGCTCCATTCTGATTCGCAATTCGTGTAGGGTTTGCGGCTCGGGGTGGGGGTGGTGCGGGTGGAACCCGAGAAGGTAAGGGTGCAGACGGACGTTGTGACTCTGTCATAGTTATTTCTCTCAAACAGCTTCAAGCGACGCGAAAGTGGAAATTGAGATCTGAATTCAACTCGTAACTACTGTTGATCAATGTTTCTGAGTTTCACTTCACTATTTAATTCTTCGGAAGGTCAGGGAAAAGTTATGCACTAATCACTATGCACTAATCACAATGACAGGGATAAGAATCAATTTCCGGGTTAAACATTTCTACAAAAGTAGCAGACGATTGAATGGGCTTGTTCAGAGTCAGTTTGCCCAAAATTTTGGCTCCACTATCAGCTTTGTGGCACAAGCGTAGGTTTGCTCGTTTTTTGACTAGATGGCTGGCATCAAATCGAACAATCTACTGTCAATCGCCACCAGTTTGAAACCCTCTGTCTGCAATACAGAGCTTGCTTTCTGGTTTGGGTACGGAGTTTTTTAGAGTTGCTTGGCTGTATAGGAAGCAGCTAAAGCAGCGGGCGTGATGCGCTCGTAAGGTTCAAAGGGTTGATGAATCCAGGGATTGTCGGGGAGATAGTCAACGTAATAATCGGGTTTGATGACGGAGCAGTCTTTATACCAAAGCACAGCAGTCCGGATCTCATCGACGTAATAGCCATATTTGCGATCAAGCCATACCAGTGCCTTTTTCAGCGTGACACCCGAATCAACTAGATCATCTACTAACAGAACATGGCTGCCTAAATTGGCTGTGGTCATGGTCAAATCGCGGGAAATGGTGATCGAACCGCGCACCTGATTGTTCACTCCGCCGTAAGAAGAGGTTGCCAAAATTGCCAGCGGGGTATCAAAAATGCGTGCCAGGATATCGCCAACTCGCAAACCGCCTTTGGCTAAACAAATGATTTGATTGAATTCCCAGCCAGATTGATGCACCTGAACGGCGAGTTGCTCAATTTTTTGGTGATAGTCATCCCAAGAAATGTGAAGGTCAGACATGGTTTTGGGTTTTGAAAAGCTAGCGACACGACAGGCATTGCAGAGAATGATACAACTGTGGAACTGATTTCATTCGTCTGGTTATGAATAATCCTGCCGATTCCCCAATTTCATCGAAGCCTCAACGCTTTCCCTTCGTAACTAAGCTGGCATACGGTGTGGGTGATTTTGGACCAGCGTTAACTGCCAATGTGTACGTCTTTTTCTTGATGTACTTTTTGGTGAATGTGGCGGGGATGAATCCAGGGTTGGCGGGTAGCGTTCTGCTGATTGGTAATGTGTGGGATGCGGTGAATGATCCAGCGGTGGGGGTGTTGAGCGATCGCACCCAAACTCGTTGGGGGAGACGCTTACCGTGGATGGTGTTGGGGGCAATTCCGTTTGGGGTGACGTTTTTCTTGCAGTGGATTGTGCCCTTTCAGGATCAATGGCTGTTGTTTGTTTACTACATTGGGATTGCGCTGCTTTCTAATACCTTCTACACCATTGTCAACCTACCCTACACTGCCCTGACGGCGGAACTGACACAAGACTACAACGAACGCACCAGTCTTAATAGTTTTCGCTTTGCCTTCTCATTAACAGGTGGAATTGCGGCGCTGGTGTTAGCGTTGACGATTTTTGGGTTGGTTAAAGGTCCGACACAACAGTATTTCTTGATTGGCTTGCTGGGTGGGCTACTGTCTACCATTCCGATTTTTCTATGCGTTTGGGGTATTTATCATCCTGTACTTGCTGCTGAAAAATACCGTAAAGAAACCATCATCGAACAAACGATTCCCATCATCAACCAGTTCAAAATTGCATTTACCAATCGCCCGTTTTTGTTTGTGATTGGGATTTACCTGTGTGCCTGGTTAGCGTTCCAAAATACCGCTGCGATTCTGCCGTTTTTCGTCGTCAACTACATGGGCTTATCAGAAGCGGTTTCTACCCAGGCAGCGATCGCCGTTCAAGTCACCGCTTTGTTGGCGCTACCTCTGTGGACCTATGTCAGCAAACGGTTGGGAAAACAGGGTGCCTACATGATGGGTACTGGCATTTGGCTGATCGGTCAAGTGGGGCTGTGGTTTCTGCACCCTGGACAAACCAGTTGGATTTATCCGTTGGCTGTGCTGGTAGGGTTAGGCGTGTCTACGGCGTTTCTCATTCCCTGGTCGATGTTGCCAGACGTGGTGGAACTGGACGAACTGAACACCGGGCAGCGCCGCGAGGGCATCTTCTACGGATTCATGACTTTGGCACAAAAAATTTGTCGGGGCGTTGGTTTATTCCTAATTGGGCTGGCAATGCGGCAAACCGGATTTAAAGAGCGAACCGCCGGACAACCTCTCCCAGATCAGCCTGCCGCTGCGTTAGAGGCAATTCATCAAGTAACCGCGCTACTCCCGATCGCCCTTCTACTCATCAGTCTGGTATTGGTTTACTTCTATCCAATCACGCGCGAAGTTTATAGCGGGATTTTGCTGCGTTTACACGAGCGCAAGCAGAAGCAGCAGGGAGGGAATGGGTAAATAGGGGATCAAGAGGGACGGTAGGGAGGGTGAGGAGGATGGGGAGCGGGAAAGAGGGAATCGATGAATGGGTAGGTGGGTTAGGTGGGGCAGGAGCGTGATGGGGTGATGGTGTTGCTTACTCCCACTCCTCCACTCCCTCACCCAGCTCCGTTACCTTTTCTCTTCTCCTGGCTTCTGACTCCTGACTCCCTCATTATGGGAAAGACGCTACAATGAGAGAATCGTAAAGTTTTATAAAGAGCTTTTTGGATGACTCAGCCTGATATTGAATCGATTTCAACTCAGTTAGAGAGCGATAGTCTGCGCGATCGCATGGTTGCTCTAGCGTCTTTGCGGCATGTATCTGCAACGGATGCACTGCCATTGATTAAAAAAGTATTGAATGACGAAAGCCTACAAATTCGATCAATGGCGGTATTTGCTCTGGGTGTGAAGCCCACTGATGAAAGCTTTCCGCTGTTGCTGGATATTCTCACAAACGAGCCGGATTATGGCATTCGGGCAGATGCGGCAGGAGCGTTAGGTTACCTGGAAGACCCCAGAGCCTTCGAGCCATTAGTGCGAACTTTTTATGAGGATACGGATTGGCTGGTGCGCTTTAGTGCGGCAGTATCCCTGGGTAATTTGAAAGACCCGCGCGCTTACGATGTGCTGATTCAGGCGCTTAATAGTGAGGAAGTGGTGTTGCACCAGGCTGCGATCGCGGCACTGGGCGAGATTAAAGCAGTGGAAGCTGTAGATCACATTTTGCGATTTGCTCAATCGGATGATTGGTTGGTGCGGCAGCGATTAGCCGAAGCACTTAGCAATTTGCCCACACCCAAAAGTGTTTCTGCTCTGAAGTATTTAGAAAAAGATAGCCATCCCCAGGTGGCTGAATCTGCTCGCATTGGCTTAGAACGCCTGGGAAATCCTCAGTAAGTAGGTTGAGATTAACTCTTAAGAATCAGTACGATCGCGATCGCAACTACAGCTCCAATCAGGGTGTTGATAATATTCACCAACTCGTTTGTGAGCCAATTAAACTGATTCTGCAAGGTTGCACCAATTACACTTTCCAGGTTGGTAGCAATGAAGGCCGCAACTACGCAAATGCCAATTCCTACTAGACTGATCAGTCCCACTGCCCAACCCACCACCGCAATTGCGATCGCTGCGATCATTCCTGCGACGGTGCCTTCCAAACTTACAGCGCCTTCGGTTCCCCGTGGTACTGGCTTTAAGTTGGTAATTAAAAAGGTGCGCTGACCATAAGCTTTGCCGATTTCGCTAGCACAAGTGTCTGCCAGTTTGGTGCTAAAACTTGCCACATACCCCAACAGCAATAAGGAAATGACTATCGGAGTGGCAATCGCCTGGGCAAAAAACAGTTGGCTAATCAGTATGCCAACGGCACACACAGCCGCAACCAGTGCCGACCCCCACACATTCTCTGGACCGCGTGCACCCGATCGCTTCTCGGCAATTCCTTCCGCTTCTTTTTGAGCAATGCCAACTTTGGTCACGGCTGACCCTACCAGGAAATAAAACATCACGACGACATAGCCTTGCCAACCTAAACACCCCCATATCAGCACTCCCAGAAACCAGGCATGGATCAATCCGGCAGGGGTGAGCAATTTTTTGGGGGCAAACCAGGCGATCGCGCCCAGAACTGTATTCAATGCCACTGCAACCAGCCAGTTTGTCAGAGAGGGTGTAGGGTAGAGGGGATAAATAGTAGGATCAACCAGTGACATCATCGGAATTGGGGCTTACAACATCCCCTATTGTGACACCTGCTTTTGAGATTGCAGAGAGACGATTTTAGATTGCATTTGGTCGCGAAAAATGGCAACAACTCTGTTTCATTTGTCGTTTCCGGTAGGCAATATTCCTGAAACTAAAGCGTTTTACGCTGCTGGCTTGGGGTGTCAGGTGGGGCGCGAGAACCCAACTTCAGTAATTCTAAATTTGTATGGGCATCAACTCGTTGCCCATGTAACCGATGAGCCATTGCAACCACAGCGCGGAATTTATCCCCGACATTTTGGTATAGTCTTTACCTCAGAAGCCGACTGGGAAGCACTGTTAGCACGGGCAGAACACAAAAAGTTGCAATTTTATCAGCCAGCGAAATGCCGATTTACAGGTTCACCGTTGGAACACCGCACATTTTTCCTGAAAGATCCATTCCACAACTTGCTGGAGTTCAAATATTACGTGTCTTCAGCCGCAATTTTTGGTGAACAGTCATTCGTTCAAATCGGCGATTCGTAAACTGAATTTGTGGTAGTGGTGATTAGTACAGGTCAGGAGTGAAACTGAGAGATCTTTATTAACCGTAATAATTTGGATCGTGCTTAATGCTATTGTTGAAGCCGCTACAGCGAGTCGGAGTAAATTTTCGTAAAGAAATGTAGATTAATCTTGCTTGGGTTACCCATCAACTCTCATAATCGTTGACAGAGTGATTGACTCGCGATCGCTCCAAAGTCTTTGCTCAGAGGCGCATACGGTGATCATATCATTCGTGGGTTGGTGCGTTATGAGCGGCATTATTTAAGCTTTTCAAGTAACTCGCCTAGCAGCGTTGGCACACTCTTCAGGAGCAATTAATATGAGCGGTCTTTTCAATTTGATCAAAAACTTGTTTGCTGGAATTTTTGGGTTTATTGGTGGTCTATTGGGTGGTAAAAAAGCCATTGAAGGATCAACTCCTAAAAAAGCCAAAAAAAGTAACGGCTACTTTCTGGAATTGGATGAGTCAGGCGTAGGGTCAGCAAAACCTGCCTCAGCCACCCCAGTTGAAACTCCAACTGCTGAACAGCCAATGACAGTATCTCAAGAAACCGTGGCTGAAGCCGCACAAGCAGATCCAGTTCCTGCGAAAAAGTCAACTCGCAAGGAGAAGCTAGCCGCTTTAGCTGCTGCTGATAAGCCAGCAACAAATTCTGATACGGCACCCGCTGCGGCTCCTCAACCCGCACCTGCCGCTGTTGCAGTTGCCGCTATAAAGCCGGAAACCAATTTCGCAACCAAGTATTTAATCCCCGCAAATAATGGTGGTCGCCGTCGCCCCGGTGCCAATATGTCTTCCTATTTAGACATGGCACGGAAGATGAACGCTAGCTAATTTTGCACATCCTGTTCAAATCTCTTTGATTGAATCTTAAGAGGCGCTGTAGTAGCGTCTCTTTTTTTCTTCTAACCCATGTCTTTTCTTCTGAATCCCATCCAACCCGAAAACCAGAGGTTTCTCGTGGAAAAACTGCGGTTTTGGATGTGGAAAAATTTAGATCAAAGCGGACTTTTGGCTCGAACTTGCTCATACACGGTTGAGATTGCTTCGATAGTTGAGATTGCTTCGATAAACGAGTTGTCTCGCTCCCAAAACTCAGGAAAATCTCCCTGCTTTTTCACGGGAATGCCGAAGACTAGGATTTCGGGTAATGGCTCAATGGTTTGGGGCAATCGTTTTGTGCCGTGCCAGAAATCTCGCAAATTTTCGACTGTTTTGGCGGGAGCTAGTTCAGGCTGGGTGTAATAAGACGAAACAGGTTGAGGGGACCGTTTTTGCAGTCGTAGCTCGGTCGATAACGCTTGCCCCAATGGAGTTTTGGACAGTTCTTTGAGTAAGTTTTCTTTAGACAAGCCGCGCAACTCAAACAGCAGGAAGGGGGCGTGATCGTAAAAGGCGGGTGATGCTGGGGGTTTGGCGAATCCCGCCACGCAAATCAGCGGCATGTAATCCACAAATTGCTGAATGGTTTTTTCGTAGTAACAGAACTAAAAATACTGGGTTTGGTTTCTGCTCGCAGACGATCGCGATCGCCCAACAAACAAAAACCAAACCCAGCAAAAGGTGAATGGTGATCAGAAAATTTTCGATGATTGTCTATTTCCCATTCCCTATTTCCTGTTCGCCGATTAACGACGACGAGGAACTTTGTTCAGATAGTCAATCTCGGCAGCGCGTATCCCTTGAGCATAGTTCCCTTTGGGTGCGATCGCAGCCGCAACAGAGGCAAACCGACGCGGATCGCCTTCAGGCAACTGCCGCTCCTGAAACTTCTTAGTATAGAACTTCTCAACCGTGAAGCGCCAGTCGTATTTAGTGGTACCGTAGCTATCGCGGTAAGCTTCTTCGCCATAACGCGGAGTCACCAGGTTGAAGGGGCGACCCTCCATCCGCTTGCGCTGATAGGGTACGGTGAAATCTCCAAAGGCTTCGGTGTACTCGTCACTATCCAACAGGGCATCGACAAAACCGGAGAACCCTTTGGTTGCAATCACAATCGACCAGGCAATCTCTTCATCTTGGTTATAAGAATCGCGACCTAAGAACCGCTTAAGGCACACTTGAACCAAACGATAGTTGCTGTTAACTGCGACAACGGTAGCGTAAAAACGCTCGGATTTCGCCAATTCACGAATAAAATCGCGAACGGTAATTGAATTATTCTTTAACCGGGTTTCCAGAGTAATCTGACGGTTAAATTTTAGCGTTTCATGTTCACTAAATACCTGGCGGTAAGCCGCAAATACTAGTGATTGAAAATCGGTTTCAGATGATAAATCTTCTAACCGATACACGTAAGGCGTATCTTCATTCAAGTCGGCAATTCCAAAACTGCGAACTCGATGGTTTTGAGTAGTTGGTTTGTATGCAAGCAACGGCAAAGCCATGCCAGAGTCTCCCTAGAATGTGACTAAAGAAAAACGTTGAATCGCAACTGTTAGAAATCTAGTATCTAGATTGAGATCTAACAACAAGCCTGTAAAAGTTGGCTGAAAATGCCTTGCTTCATTATCCCGCGAAAGGGCACGAAACAGTAGAATTTTCAACCTATCCTGCTCCATTTGCCGCCACAGAAATTGCTAATAAAACGACTAGCAACCCTGCACCGACCACAGAAAGTCCGGCAACCGATGCCCACTGCGATCGCTGCACAAATTTGTCCCATGTGAAAGGTTCAAATTGTTCAAACATCGGTTTAAACCGGGTAACAGGAACATAGGGATGAGGTTGCGGCAGTTTATCGCGGTAGTCTGCACCGTAGCGAGGCGTGAAACTGTAAGGGCGTTCGGTGAAACGTTTGCGTTGGTAGGGTACTGTATCATCACTAAACCAACGACGATATTCCTCGCTGTCAATTAGCGTATCGACAAACTTTTCCCAGCCCAATGTGGCAATCTGCACTGACCAGGCAATTTTTTCTTCTTCGCTGTAGGGCGATCGTCCAAGCAGTCGCTTAAAACAGATCTCCACCAGCCGATAATTGTTATTCGGCGCTACAACTAGTTCATAAAATCGCTTGGATTTTGCCAATCCTTTAATAAAATCCCGCACTGAAATAACGTGATTTCTAAGCTGAGTCTCTAACGCGATTTTGCGATTGAATTGAAGAATTTCTTGCTCGTTAAATACCTGGCGATAAGCTGCCCAAATCAGCTTGTCCACTTCAGTACTAGATTTAGAAGCCTCCAACCGATAAACGAATGCTGCATCTTCATTCAAATCCGCAGAGCCAAAGCTAGAAACTCGTTGATCCTGGGTTGTTGGAACGTATTCAAACAGCGGTAATGCCATGCTAAATCTCTCCTTAATCGAGGTTTAGAAAGCTAGCTCCGCGAGTCTATAAATTCAGTCCTTCCAAAAATCAAAAAGCCAGCTTTCAAATGATTAAAAAATAGACGAAAGAGTTGCCCGCCCAATCTTTCCACACTTCAAATTAGATGGTCTGTAGGATAAGCGATCGCTCACATGAGTGAGCAAGGCACCTACCCCACAGACGAGGGACTGAAGAGTATTTAGCGAACGGGAAAACTGGATGCGGTGTTGATTGACACTGGGGTTCCGGTTGGTGCCGAAGATCGAGTTGTATCGGGAATTTTGATATTTTCGGTCTTTACACTCACCGTTTGGGCAGGGGTAATTTTTACCGATCTCGCCATATCCAGGAAGTTGCGAACATCGCCCCATTTGTACCGCGACTCTTCTAACTTGTCCCGCCAGTATGCGCCGTAGCGAGGCGTGACCAGATTGAATGGACGATCTTTAAAACGACGACGTTGATAAGGAACGGTGTTTTCACCAAAAGCTTGCCCATACTCGTCGCTGTCTAGCAAGGTGTCTACAAACTTTTCCCAACCCAATGTCGCAATCTTAATTGACCAGGCGAGTTCTTCGTCTTTGTTGTAGGGGGCGCGACCCAGTAACCGCTTCAAGCTCAATTCCACAATTCGGTAATTAGAATTGGTTTCGATCACCAATTTGCGGAAGGTTTCTGATTTTGCCAATCCACGGACGAAGTCACGAACTGTAATCGCTCGATTGCGTAACTGGGACTCCAGATTCGATTGACGACTGCTTTTTAGGATGACGTGTTCACTGAAGACTTGACGGTACGCCGCCCAAATGAGTTCTTCAATGTCGCTGAGGTCGGCGCAGTCTTCCAAACGGTAGATGTAAGGGGTGTCTTCGCCAGGAACTTCGTACCCAGGAACACGCTGATTTTGGGAACTGGGGCTGTATGCCAGGAGGGGAATTGACATAGAGATTTAATGAATGGATGAACAATGAATGGGAACGCGATCGCGGAATTAAACGCGGGGGTCGCTAGGGATGTAGCGGTAAGGCAATGCCGTAGCAACAGGTTTGACAGTTGGTTTGCTACCCTCACGGGACATATCAGGAACTTTGATCGCGCTAGAGGTTGACCGAGCAACGTGTCTCTGGGTTTCTAACTGCGGCGTAAGCATTCCGCTTGCCATCGACAGAAACTGAGTCGGGATCGCTTGACGAATGACTTTCTTATCAAGTGCTCCAGTTTGATAAGTGCGAACCTGATAGTACGAACGAGCCATTCCAAGCTGGAAGAGGCGACCTCGCCAGTACTCGTTGTAGCGAGGATTGACTAAGTTGAAGGGGCGACCTTCCATGCGGCGGCGCTGGTAGGGCACGATGTCATCGCCAAAGTTTTGCTGATATTCGTCGCTATCTACGATCGCATCAATAAAACCATGCAATCCTTTTGTCGCAATCACAATGGATTGAGCAATTTCTTCGTCTCTGCCGTAACTGGCGCGGCCAAGAAACCGCTTGAGGACGATGTCTACTAGCCGATAATTGGAGTTTGTCTCAGCAACTTCTTGACGGAATACCTCAGATTTGCCCAACCCTCGAACAAACTCTCGCACAGAAATGGCTCGGTTCCGGAGTTGAGATTCTAAGAAGGGTTGACGATAACTTTCCAGAATCAGGTGTTCGCTAAAAATTTGGCGATAGGCTGCCCAAATAAGCTTATCGACCTCGGCAACTGATACGGCATCCCGTAGGCGATAAGTTTGAGGGTCGTCTTCATCGAGAACATCAAACCCGGCAACCCGCTGGTTCTGAGTTTTGGGAGTAACTTCGAGGAGAGGAATCGGCATAGTGTTTGTATCTAGAGAAAGGACTTAAAGGGGTTTTTGGACTAACAATACACTGGAAGTTGGGGATTGCTAATGGCAGCCAAACGATCGCAGGCAAATTTGGCGCGTGCTTGGGTTGCCAGATCCCCATCAGCCAATTGCATTTGATGCAGGCGATCGCTCACAGCGTGCAAAATCTTTGGCGCAACCGCAGATTCACCCAGCCCCTGTAAGCCCACCACTGCTGCATACCGAATTGCCCAATCGGAATCTTCAGATACTTCCAGGAGAACGTTGAGTGCTTCAACCTGTGCTTGGATGCATTGCTGCGCTGGTAAATACTGCCATTGGAGACTGCCCAATCCTTTTGCGGCTGCCCGTCGCACGCTAGGAGCAAAATCGGTTGCGGCGGCTGAAAGCAACACTTCCAGCGCCCGGGGATCGGCGATCGCAGCAAGTGCCCGGATGGCATACGCCCGTGCACCGTAGTTATAACCGTCAATTTGCTCTAGAAGTGGCTCAACTGCCAGCACTCCCAACTGTACCAGTCCATCAACCGCTGCGATCGCAGCACCAGGATTGTTGTAACCCAGTGCTTGAATCAAAGTGGGTATCCCCGACTCTAAACGGGCTGCTGCTAGTGCTCGCACCGCTCCAATTAAGCGAGCGGGGGAATCCGCTTGTTCAATAGCAGAGATCAATGCTTGAAGTTGGGAGTCGATCATAAAAGAGTATCCATCAAACCAATAATCTCAATCGCCCGTGGAGCCAGGGACTCCTCGGACGTAGAACGGAGTTGGTGTTCTAGCAAACCTTTGAGCGCAAACAGCTTAAAGCTATTTTCAGTGGCAGAGGCAGCGATTGCTTCAGCCGCCGGGGTATACCCAATGGCACCCAAGTCTGAAAGTGCCGTGCGGCGAAGCTGAACATCGTTACTATTTAGCGCTTGCACCAGCCGCTCGCCATAGACCGATTCTTGCGTGAGCTGATACATTGCCCGGATCGCGGCGTATTGAACTCGCGCAACTGCATGATCTACAAACGGGCGAATCAGCATAAGCGCTTCAGTTGCCCCCAATGCGCCCAGGGACTCGATCACCGCCTCATACGGCTGTGCCAGATGTGGACGACCTGGTACAAACTGGGCTACCTCTACACCACCATCCAATAGGGAAATTAAGTGAGGAACGCAGGTGCGATCGCCCAACATCCCAAGCGACTGCGCCGCCGCTTCTCGAACATAAAAGTCAGAACAATCCAGGCAACGAATCAATCCTGAAACTGCTCTTGGATCCGCTAACTTACCAAGCGCTCTAGCCGCGTTTCGCCGTAGAGGGTAGCCGCCTAACTCGGTTCGATCAGACTCATCTTCTAAGGCTGCAATTAAAGCATCGACCGCAGCCGAGTCACGCACTTGATATTTGCCTAACCACCAGGCCGCGTAGTAACGGAGACTTAAATCCTCGTGACGTAGATTTGCGATCGCCTGATCTGCCGTCAAGGGTTCAGCCCCTACTGGCATTTCGGGCGATCGCTCCATTAATTGCTCAGAATTAAAGTCCACCATTTCACTACGCGACCTGAACCAAAATCAATTTATTCCACTGCCAATGGCTCAATCTTGACGATCTTGCCACCCATGCGAGCGATCCGCTGCATCTCTTCGTTCATGCGGGAGTAGGGAACCGTGATGAACACACTACCACTCTGACGGATAGGAAAGCTCATCTTGTCCGTTTCATTATTCTGGCGTAAGCCAACCACTTCATAACGAAACATCCGGCTACCAGAGGGGGTATTTGCAGCGCTACCAACAGCAGACTGACCAAACATGGGTTACTTCTCCTAATACGTAAAGTTATGAGGATGAAAAAGGACAAGACAAGGGGATGGAGAGATGAAGAGACAGTTTGTACCCCTATCCCCTCATCCCCCCATCTCCTCATCTACGATTACGCAGGGGTAATGCTGACGATTCTTCCGCCTGTGCGATGAATTTGTTGCATCTTAGGTAGCATTTGTTCGTAGGGCACGAGAAATACGGTGCTGCTGCGACGGACTGCTGGATATCCAGGACTCCGAATCGCAGCCACTTCCATGCGATAAATCCGTCCACTTTCGCCGTAGGAACCACCCAATGCACGGGTCGGTGCTACATCGTCTGAGGCGCGGAAGTGGGCCCAACCACCATCGCTGCTAGAGGGGCTGTGAATCGATGAAGCTTGATTGCGTGCCAAGCCACGAGCCAGATGAGGCAAGCTGCCTTCTGCTTGGGAGCGATCGCTGTTCGCATAGCCCCGGTACAGGCGGAACAGATTGGTAAAGCCAACCGTTCTCGCACCTGTGTAGTACGTAAACCCCCGGTAATAGGGCACAACATTATCGCCAAAGTTCTCTTGATACTCTTGCGAGTCAATATAAGAGTCAATTTCAGCGTCGTATCCTTTGTCTTGATACAGATCAAGGTGGTAGATCACTTCAGACTCGTCGTACGGAGCGCGACCTAGCAGATGCTTGTAGTTCAACTCAATCAAACGAGTTTGGAAGTTGTTGTAGAAAAACTTTGATTTATATAGCTCAGACTTAGCAACTGCACGGACAAATTCGCGCACAGATAAGTTACCATCGCGTAAAAGCGATTCAGCTCCAATGAGCCGTTCAGAAGCCATCAAGTAATCATTTCCTAACACTTGACGGTAAACAGCACGAATTACAGCCTCAACGTCCTGTTTGGTGGCGTTGGGTCGTAATTCAATCCGGGTTGTTTCTGTTCCGCTGTATGCGGATGTTCCCAATCGGGAGGCTGCTGCGGTGATGGGCACGGAATTCCTCCTAATCCAATGAGACTAACTTGACTGAGTAACCTTCAAACGCCAGAACGCTGCGGTTAATAAGACAAGCTGCCATTGAACTCGTCATAATCCGCATATCTCGCAGACGTTTGAATGAAGCCGTTCCCACATTCCGAATGCAACTCTTCTTAAGAAAAGCTCTCATTCTCCAGTTGAACGTGGTTGAGATAAAACAATGCCCGGAAAGATAGACAACAACTAACTCTTGCGCCAGCAGTTGCATACCCCTCCGGGCAATCGATCAATTAGCTCAGAGCGTTGATCGCGTAGTCAATGTAAGCGTTTGCTTCAACAGCAGCTTGTCCACCTAGACCGTGGTTAGCCTTGATGTGCTTCAGGGCTTCAACATACCAAGAGGGAGACAGATCGAAGGTGCTGTTGATTTCAGCCAAACCAGCGATCAAGTACTCATCCATGGGACCAGTTCCACCAGCAACCAAGCAGTAGGTTACCATGCGGAGGTAGTAGCCGATGTCACGAGCACACTTGGACTTACCACGAGAATCAGATGCAAAGTTAGCACCTTGCATTTGGGTGGTGTAAGGGAACTTTTGATAAACAGCGTTTGCTGCGCCGTCGATCAAACTTTGTGCGTTGTTGGTCAAAGCACGAGCTGCTTCCAGGCTAACAGCAGCTCGCTCAAAACGACCATAGGCTTGGTGCAATTCAGCGTTGCTGAGGAAACGACCTTGAGTATCTGCTGCTGCGATAGCTTCGGTAATTGGGGTCTTCATTGTGTAAGTATCTCCCTAAAGTTCTCAATGGTTTGGTTCAAGAATTTTTTAGCTCTCAGCATTCAGCCGTAGGAGATCAACTCAGGTAGGTAAGAATGACCAATCTTTTCATTCGTTATGAATGGGCAAGAATTGCTGATTACTAGAGGTTAATGCCTGCTATTAGCCAACAGCAGCAGCAGCGCGATCGAAGTAGCTAGAAACTTCAGAAACTAAAGCACTGCAATCGCCCTTGGTAATACCGTTGGGGTCGTTAACGATTCCAACTGCAGCTTCCTTCATTTTTTGAACGCCAGCAGCAACGGAACCACCAGGAACACCCAGAGCTTGGTAGGTTTCGCGCAGACCATTCAGGCAGCGATCATCCAGAACGCTGGAGTCACCAGCTAGAACAGCATAGGAAACGTAGCGCAGGATGATTTCCATGTCGCGCAAGCAAGCAGCCATGCGACGGTTGGTGTAAGCATTTCCACCGGGTTGGATCAATTGGGGTTGCTCTTCAAACAATGCACGAGCAGCGTTTGCAACGATGGTGGAAGCATTTGCAGTGATCCGGTTAACAGCATCCAAACGCTTGTTACCTTCTCTGACCATGTTGGTCAGTGCATCCAATTGAGCGCCGCTAAGGAATTCACCTTTAGCGTCAGCTTGAGAAACAACCTTGGCGAATGCATCTAGCATGGATTTACTCTCCTAATGACTTGGTTGAGTTCGGTTTGCAACTGGAGAACCAGTGTGTCAAATCAAACCTGATTAAGGTTGAGAAAGGAATAAAACAGACTCAAACTATCATTCCGAAGCCAGCGCATTTCTCAATGCCACCTGCCACTTCATATTTGGTAACAGAGCGAACATTACAAGAAATCTGAGAAAATTTCATATTTGTATGAGAAAGCGGAAGACTTCGTAAATGGGTGTTTTAGTTAACTTTTGCCTGTCATTTGTACCCTTCAGGTTTTTTATACAACGCTGTCGGGTACTTTATTTATTACAAGTTGTTAAGGTGTGTAAATCTCTGCTGTATGTTCGCCCAAAGCCTCTTATTAAGAGCGGTTCAAGCGATTTATTGAAATAAGTTTCGTAATATTTCTTCGTAATGCTCGTAAGTATTTATCTCTATTGATTGAGTTTGAAATTGCTTAACTATTAATTAATGTTCTTTGATCCCCTTGCTTGGCGGATGACACAGGATTCTGTGGTTAAAAGTAGTGCTAGTGCTCTTCATTGACTTTTGTATCGAGCAATGTAAACAGTTCCGCAAGCTTTTTGCTTAAGTTTTGTAAAAATGTCGTTTTCGCAGCACTTCCAGCAGCGTTGTAGAAAAATTTGGCAGATTAGCGATCGCCTCAATTTCATTTTCTGTAATCGGATGTTTTAGCCGCAGTCGCCAGGCGTGGAGTGCCTGACCGGGGACATTTACTCCCAGCGATCGCCCGGAACTGTAAACTGGGTCTCCCACAATCGGAAAACCAATATGAGCAGCATGAACTCGAATTTGGTGGGTGCGTCCAGTTTCCAGTTCAAAGTTCATGACCGTGTAGTTGCCCAACCGTTCCTTTACTTGCCAATGAGTGACTGCGTGCCGTCCCCCTTTTGCTTCTGGCACGATCGCCATTTTCTGCCGATCTACGGGATGCCGACCAATGGGTGCGTTGATGGTGCCGCTTGCGGTTTTGGGCGCGCCGTAGACGATGCCCCAATAATCCCGCCGGGCAGTTTTGTCGTGAAATTGTTGCTGGAGATGGAGATGGGCGTGATCGGTTTTGGCAACACAAATCGCCCCAGTGGTGTCTTTATCGAGTCGATGCACAATGCCAGGACGCTGCACGCCACCAATGCCGGAGAGGGTGCTTTCCCCAGTTTCGGTACGGCAGTGCCAGAGGAGGGCGTTGACTAGGGTTCCTTTGATGTGCCCTGGTGAGGGGTGCACCACCATTCCGGCTGGCTTATTGATGATTAGTAATTCGTCGTCTTCGTAAAGAATGTCTAGCGGAATATTTTCGGGCTGAATGTTTAACGGTTCAGCATCGGGAATCTGCACCCGAATGCGATCACCCTCGTTGACAATTTCCTTCTTCGAGGTGCAAACCTTGTCGTTCACATAAACCTGGCTTTGGCTAATCAATTTTTGAATGCGCGATCGCGACAGTCCTTCTAACTGATCTGCCAGAAAAGAATCGATGCGGTCGCCTGCATCATCTGCTTCAACCAGTAAATCAATTTCTGCTATCAATCTTCAACGAACCTGTAAAACTGCACTTCATCTTAATTATCTCTAGAATGGTGAAAAGATTGGCAACAAAGCTTGTGCTTAACTGCGAGTTAAAGTGCAATCAATTGATTTTTATAACCACTTCAACATCTGAAACATCAGCACTTTACCAGCTTTATGAGCAGGATTACTTTTGCTGGTTGAATGAAACTGCTCGATTATTGCGAAGTGGAGATTTAGCTGAAATCGACCGATAGAATTTGGCAGAAGAAGTTGAGGACACGGGCGGAATGAGAAACGAGCCGTTGAAAGTAATCTTGAAGTTATCTTGATGCATTTACTCAAGTACAAATATCAACCGGAGAAGAGATCGAGCAGTGGCGTTCTACGTTGTTTGAACATCGTAAACACTTAAGTAAAACAACGGAGGTTGGGTTGAGACACGAAACCCAATGCCCGCAAGGGTTACGCTACGCTAACCTATCCTGCGAATAATTGTACCTTCCTATTTATTTAGAAAAGCCTTTAAGGAAAGTCACAGTCTTAAAAACGTTTTTTTAGAAGTTTTTGATGAGTGCTACCAGGATGCCCGTTAAAGGGCTGCAATAGAAACAGAATTGTCAACTGAAAATTTCCTCAAGGAACTTCATTCATATCTGAAGAAGCACTTGATTCTGATTTTTTGCCAGATTAAGATCGTGGTCTACATTCAGATAAAACTTCGTGTAAGGTAACGACTGAACCAATCACCACGATCGCAGGGGCTAAAAACTTGGCTTCGTCTACTTGTTGCACAATGGTTGCTAACGTTCCCCGCAGTTCTTCTTGCTCAGGACGAGTGCCCCAACGCACTAAAGCCACCGATGTTTGAGCCTCTAAACCTGCTTCAAGTAATTTATCCACAATGTAGGGCAGATTATGAAGCCCCATATAAATCACGATGGTTTCTGAGCCATGGGCGATCGCGCTCCAATTCACGGCGGGACGATATTTCCCGGCTCCTTCATGCCCGGTTACAAAGGTGACAGATGAGCTGTGCTTTCGGTGAGTCAGGGGAATTCCGGCATAAGCAGGGGCGGCAATGCCAGAGGTAATTCCCGGCACCACTTCCACCGCAATGCCTGCTGCTACCAACTCTTCCATTTCTTCCCCGCCGCGGCCAAAAATGAATGGATCGCCGCCTTTCAAGCGCACAACGATCGCCGCTTCCTGTGCCTTCTCCACTAGCAGTTGGGAAATCTCCTCCTGCGACATTGAGTGCATTCCCTTGCGCTTCCCAGCATTAATTTGTTCAGCTTCAGGGTTAATCATTGCCAAAACAGGGGGACTAACCAGCGCATCATAAACAACCACATCAGCGCATTCCAGCAAGGCTTTTCCTTTCAAGGTCATCAAACCTGGATCGCCGGGACCTGCGCCTACTAAATACACTTTGCCGAGTTGGTTCATAGGTTGGAAGTCGGGGGAGGGAAATCAGGAGATAGAAGTCAGAAGTCAGAAGTCAGGAGTCAAAGGGGAGGGAGATGGGACAGTTGAGGAAGAAATTTAGAAGGGGTAGGGGCAGTGTTTACTGTCTGCCAACATAGAAAAAATCAGGAGGCAGAAGCAGTGGATTGAGCTAAATTCATCAAGAGATCGGCGAGTTGGGGTAGAGCAAAATCAAACGGTTGGGTGAGGGTGAGGGTGAGGTGGGGAAATTGAGCAGCGAGTTGGGTCACAGTTTGAGCGATCGCGTCGGTAATGCCGCCACTGAATAAGAAATAGGGAAAGATCCCAATCCGCCGAAATCCCAGGGTTGCTAATGCTTGAATTTGCGTTTCCAGACCAGAGGGAGTAGACCAAAAGGCTGGAACTGCACCTAAATGGGTTGCCAGATCAGCGATCGCATCGTTTACACCAGCACGACGACTGCCATGTGCCAGCAAAATCCAGGCTTCCATCGGTAAGCATGACATTTGCTCATTTACAATTCGGCACAAACCCATGTGGGAGCCAAGATGCGGGGTCATTCTCAAAGCAGTAACGGATGCCAATCGTTGCTGGGCAATCGCCACCTCGGTAGGAATGTCTTCTATAACGTGAACTCCTGCTAACAAAAACACCGGAATGATTGTCAGCAAAATCTTGCTAGAGAACTGCGATGAGGGTTGAGAGGATTGAATGAATTGAATGATTTGCTCATGCAGCGTTAGAGAATGACACTCCAAATACGCATCCTGCACCAAGATGGGAGTTGGTATTAAGGAGGTGATGGTTTGTTGGCTGGAAGCCGTCGCAACACACTCAGTAGGAGGCGTGACATTCGTCCATCGCAGGTCTTGTCCGAGTGCTTGAGGAAGGTGAGATTGATGCTGAATTTTTTGCCGAAAATAGTCAGTCAATTGTTTGGCAGCAGTTTGCGATCGCAAATCGTGGCTACCATGAAACACCAAACTGTACGCAAGAAGCGTCTGCAAAAGATTACTAACCTCGATGAAGTAAACGAATAGTCAAAATTGTATTGCTTGATCCTAGCGAACTCTGTAAACGCTTTAACGGTTGCCCAACTAAAAAAGGTGCCATTAACTGACACCACTGAAGACTGTAGATTTGTATGAACTGTGATTAGGACGGGTCGTAGGTAATGGGTGGTGGGTCGTTGGGAACTAAGGGGGTTGAGGCTAGGGCATAGAAGACAGCAGGCAGGGTAAGGGGCATTAGGAGAGAATCTTAAATGACAGATTTTAGATTTTGAATTGGCACAAACGCAAACGCTTTAATCTTCAATCTTCAATTCTTCAATCTCCTATTCCCCTATCCCCCTATCCCCCATTCCTAATTCCGACTTGCCACGTATGCCAGGGTGAGGCTGTCGTGGGTGAGGAAGTGAGCCAGGTGGAAGGCTCGATCTTCGGTTTCCAGCAACATTTGCTCGTACATAAGGCGAGTGGCTCGATCTCCCAAACTCTCAGCCTGTGCTGCCTGTTTCCGTAACAAGCTAATTACCGCTTGTTCTGCTGCCAGGTCATGCTCCACCATTTGCCGACAGGTAAAGCCCCCATCAGGTTCGGGTGTGAAGCAGCACAACTCAGCCAGTTTGGCGAAACTTGCAACGGGAACGCCGCCCAGCCCATTCAAACGTTCGCCAATTTTATGTACATACTCCTGAACTTGCTCGTAGCTCTCTGCAAAGAATTCATGGAGTGAATAAAATTCAGCGCCTTCCACAACAAAATGGTGTTTTTGGTACTGAATGTAAAGTGCTTGAAAACTGGCAAGGGCGATATTAAAACCCTCAATAATTGGAGTTGTTACTGAACGATCAAACAAAACGGGATTATCAGCAATCTGATCAAACGGTTGTACTGGTACTTGAACTTCTGGCATATTCTCCTCCCTAACGCCATTCCCTATTATCAATAACTAACGGTATTGATAATGTAGCACGCGAATCTGAGCCGTCAACGCAAGTTTTTTATCTTATTAGGAAGCTTTCTCAATACTAGAAAAGAGTTTGCAATACTCAGCTTATTTTTAGTAGTTGATAGCAGTAATTAAAACTATCAAAGTCTGCATAAAATTTGCGATATAAAAAATACCAAAATCATCACAATTCTCATTAGTAGGCGCATAGAGTATTGTGATGCGAAAAGAATAGAAAGATAGGGGTATTACTATTCCTCGTCTTGGATGGCTGTCATTCCACGCCCATCTCAATAGGCTTTCCTTTGAGCGAAAGCTGAAAGGTTCTAATGGGTTTCCAGCAAATTTGTTTGTCCTAACACCTGACGAATCGCTTGCTGTTGTTCCTGGTCATATCCCCATCGTTCTAGAAAAGACTGGTAAGAACTGGATGTGCCATCGAGAGTTTGGCAGAGCGCGATCGCGTGCTCCTTCAGTTCCAGTGTTTGCAGGTGCTGAATCAGATGTAGCGTTCTCGCCTGTACCCGATCTGATCCCAGCGCTTGCTCCTCATTGTGGTTGCGGCGATGGGCGGTTGCCATCGCTGTAGACATCGCTAAATTTTTTACCAGGAGTGAAGAAATAGTACCTGGAGACGTTTTGAGTGCTTCAATGACCGCCGATGTGGATTCATCTGCTAGCGATCGCGGCTCACTCAGATACACCACGAAAAACCCCCGCGCCCCGTTGCCACTCGACACCAGATGGGCGATTGCCTGCTGCACCTCTGCTGTATTCAAGGAACCTTCCACCATGCCTTCCAGCAGCGCTTGAGAAACTTGCAGCGCTTCCTCAAACGACAGGTTTTCGGGAATGATAAAACTAGACTTGTCTGCCATTTGTCAGAAACCTCAGTATGATGAACTAAACCATTCGTACTAGTTGACCAGGGTGAAGGCTCGTGCCTCCCCAACCTCGTGCCCCTCAATCAGCATGGCAATCATCTCCTCTAAGAAACAGCCGTCTGAGCCGAATGAAAATGAGCAGTCAAGCTTATTCTCGTCGTGTCAAGAATTTGTAGCTTCAGAGCGCTTGCAAAAACGGACGGCTCGCACCCATACAGAACCCTTACTGCAACCAAATGCTAAGTCAGAAGAATATGGACAACAGGAAGAACGCCTGCGCCCCCGAAAATTGACAGAATACATTGGGCAGAAGGATTTGAAGGAGGTGTTAGACATTGCTATCCGGGCGGCGCAAGCACGACAAGAAACCTTAGATCACCTATTACTCTACGGTCCACCGGGGTTGGGAAAAACAACCCTCTCGCTGATCTTGGCAGAAGAAATGAGAGTTGGGTGCAAAATCACCTCCGCTCCAGCACTTGAGCGTCCACGAGACATTGTTGGGTTATTAGTGAGTTTGCAGTCAGGGGATTTGTTGTTCATTGATGAAATTCATCGGTTGCCGCGAGTCACTGAAGAAATTTTGTATCCAGCAATGGAAGACTTTCGTCTGGATATTACGGTTGGCAAAGGTTCTAGCGCCCGCACTCGATCGCTGCCGTTACCCAAATTCACATTAGTGGGTGCTACCACGCGGGTAGGGGCGTTGACCTCTCCCCTGCGCGATCGCTTTGGCTTAATTCAACGGCTGCGCTTTTATGAACTAGATGAATTGGTACACATTGTTCTTCGTACCGCGTCGATCCTCAGCACACCCATTACAACCGAGGGTGCTGCCGAGGTCGCCCGCCGCTCTCGTGGTACACCCCGCATTGCCAACCGCTTGCTAAAACGAGTACGTGACTACGTGCAGGTAAAACAGTCGGGCGAGATTACGGAAGCGATCGCTGCCGAAGCCCTGGAAAAATTTGCCGTAGATCCCTGCGGCTTAGACTGGGTCGATCGCCGCTTACTCACCGTTATGATCGAACATTTCAACGGTGGTCCCGTTGGGCTGGAAACCATCGCTGCCGCCACAGGCGAAGATGCTCAAACGATTGAAGAAGTGTATGAACCCTACCTGTTGCAAATTGGCTACCTGAACCGCACTCCTCGAGGTCGCATTGCCACTCCTGCTGCATGGAAGCATTTGGGCTACGTGCCACCCGAAAGTCAACTTTCGATTTTGTAGGGAATCGAGAATCGGCAATCGGCTGGCAGACTGATGATCCACTACCCAATCGCCTATTACCAATGACCGATAACCATTGATTGACTTCTGCATTTGCCTTTTACCCTTTAGAAATGTGCCATGCTGAAGAGGCTTAATTTTGATAAAACTTAACTAACCCTCACTCAGTTGATAAGGTCAATTCTTATGTTGCGCTTCTTGTTTGTTTGTTTGAGCCTGCTTGTGCTGAACGTAGGGATTTGGGCGACTCCCGTTTTTGCCGCAAAGCCAGCACCCCTCAGCAACGGGGCTACTGCTGAGGCTCAACCATCGGCAACAAACTTGTTTGAGAAGTTGGATAAACTTTATCAACAAGCGCTAGAAGCAACGAATAAGCAGGATTTTGCCACAGCAGAAGCCTATTGGACTGAAATGCTAGAAGTGTTTCCCTACAATCCAGCCGTGTGGAGTAATCGGGGCAATTCTAGAGTTAGCCAAAACAAACTAGATGGCGCGATCGCCGATTACAACAAAGCAATTGAACTTGCGCCGGAAGCGCCCGACCCCTACCTCAACCGGGGGGCGGCACTGGAAGGGATGGGTAAGTGGAATGACGCGATCGCTGACTACAACCATGTTCTGGAGCTTGACCCCAAAGATCCCGTGGCATACAACAACCGTGGCAGCGCTGAAACTGGATTGGGCGATTGGGAAGCAGCGATCGCAGATTTTAGAAAAGCGGCGGATCTGGCTCCTGACTATGCCTTTGCCCGCGCCAATCAAGCCCTTGCCCTCTATCAGGCTGGGAAGATTGACGAATCGATTCGTATGATGCGAAACCTGGTTCGCAAATATCCCAAGTTTGCAGACATGAGAGCAGCGCTCACAGCCGCACTCTGGACAAAGGGCGATCGCGGCGAAGCAGAAAGCGAATGGGTCGCAGCGGTGGGGCTTGATTCTCGCTACAAAGATGTTGAGTGGCTGAAAACCATCCGCCGCTGGCCCCCCAGCATGGTCACCGCAATGGAGAAGTTTTTAACTCTCAAGTCATAACTGCTCTCTCTAGCAAGGCGGGAATAGAGGATAGGGTAGATGGGTGGGTTAGTGAATGGCTGGATGGATTTTCACTTACTTGTCTACTCACCCAGCCGCGAAATCCTTTACCTCATCCATCACTTTCGCCTTCTAACTCTTGACTCCTATCTTCTGTTTTGTGCAGGCATCCCACACTGCTGTTGCGCTCATGCTGTTGCGCTCATCTCGACAATTGATTCACCATCACCGTGACATTGCTGGTGGGATTGCCGCCCGTGATCACGGAATATCGACTGGTACTAATCCAGCGCAGTTTGCCATCTACTGAAATACGGGCAGACACGGCAAGGTATGGCTGGGATTAATTTGGGTTGGGTCGTATTTCAGGGTGAAAGGAATGGGCACCTGTTTGCCGTTGGTCTGAACGGTTTGTGAATCTAGCACGATCGCGGCTGCATCAGCTCGGCTCACATCCTGCAATTTCACTTCTACTACAGCACCGGGAGGTAGAGCAATCTGTTGACGATAGGTGACAACACCGGTGACGGTTGCCCTGATCGGCTTGGGTTGACTTACGGGTTTAGGATTGCCTCCGGTGATCGCCAATCCCGTAAACGCCACCTTTTTGACGGCTTCCTGGGAGGGGCGTTGGTCTGTGAAATTGATGGTAAAGGTTTTGCTGTTGATGGCATAGCCGATGCCGCGATCGGAGGTGCCACTGTACTGGATGCCATCAGGACGGGTTTGTTTTTCCGCTGCAAAGCGTTCCCGCCCTAACCCATCGTTATCGGTCACGACCATTTGCAGGTTTGCTTCTCCCCGGCAGATATTTACAAAATGAAACTCAGTACGATAATACGCTTCTTGTTTGAAGCGCCCACAGCCTTGTTTCTCAAAATTGATCGTCAACGGCTCTAGGGGTTGCATTTCGGTTTCTTGGGCTTTGGCAATAGTTGTTAACGGCAGCACACTACTGAGTACTGCCAGTGTGGATGCTATTAGCGATCGCATATCTCCTCCTACCACTCATAAATTCTCTAGATACAGCATTGCTGAACTTCAGAGTTGGAACGTGTCAGTTACTAATTTCGTAACGGGATTTACCAAAAAGAGGAAACAACTGCCCAAGAGATCAGATAAGGAATGCCTGGAAGCTCTTAGAAATATCTACTGTATGGTTGATGTTGCTTCAGCTTGCTTTCTATAAACTTCAAGCTTAAGACAAATAAAATTTCTCGACAGTGATACATGGGTAGATTTACTTCCCAGTTCGCACGTTCAACAGCGGGATAAATATCGTTTAAGTCATTTAATTAACTGAAAGTAAACAACGTTCATAAGATGAGTTTTGTAAATGAACGGATTGAAGTTCACTCCTGGCATTGGTGCTATAGGTTGGCGATTATTGGTGTCTCGCTGTCATTTGTAATTCAATGGTTTTTAATTGCAACTCTAGGATTTGATGAACGGTTTCTTCTAGTGCCGCCTATCGCTATCTTGGCTGCTTGGTGCTTTGATATTCATTATCACCAACAAGCAGAAACTCAATGGCAGCTACTTAATGACAGTTTAGAGAATCAGGTTGAAGAACGCGCAGCACGCCTGCAACAAGCGTTAGATTTTGAATCAACCTTGAAGCGAATTACTGATAAGGTGCGCGATAGCTTAGATGAAAGCCAGATTTTACAAACGGCGGTTCGAGAATTGGCAGAAGGATTGGGAGCAAATGCCTGTCATGCCTCGCTGTATAGCTTGGAGGAGAACACCGCGCACGTTTGCTACGAATACAATCCTTCGATTTTTTCAACTCGTGGGCAAGTAACTTGGATGCAGGATGCGCCAGAGATTTACCAAAGCCTTTTGCGGGGTGAATGCGTGCAGTTTTGCAATCTGATTCGTCATCCGATTCGCGGTCGGGTAACTATGCTTGCCTGCCCTATGTTTGACGACCAAAATGTTGTGGGTGATCTGTGGCTATTTATTGATAAAGACTATGCGTTTCGAGATTTGGAAATTCGATTAGTGCAACAGGTTGCGAATCAATGCGCGATCGCTCTGCGGCAGGCAAATCTTTATCAACATGCTCAGGCACAGGTGAAAACATTAGAGCAAGTGAACTGGTTAAAAGATGATTTTCTCAGCACCGTTTCCCATGAATTACGAACCCCAGTTTCTAACATGAAAATGTCAATCCATATGTTGGAATTGACTCTAAAGCGTATTCAAACTAAAGATAATTCTATTCAAAAAGCGACTCAGTATCTGCAAATTCTTAAATACGAGTGCGAACGAGAAATTAGCTTGATCAATGATTTGCTTGATTTGCAGCGACTTGAGGCAGGGCAGCGATCGCTCGTCCTAGAAACCGTGCAACTACACGTATGGCTAACGCAGATTCTTCAACCCTTTGAAAACCGTGCCCATACTCGGCAACTTGCTCTCTGCCTTAACCTTCCTCCCTACGATTTGCCGCCCTTCATTTCTGATTTGGGAGCTGTTGAACGGGTTTTAGCTGAGTTAATGAACAACGCCTGTAAATACACGCCTCCAGGCGAAACTATTACGATTAGCGTTGATGCCAAACCCGGGATGATGCAATTTTCGGTTCGCAATGTGGGAGTCGAAATTCCTGAGGTTGAGCTACCCCATATTTTTAACAAGTTCTATCGAGTACCTAATGCTGACCCCTGGAAACAGGGCGGCACGGGGCTGGGGTTAGCTTTGGTGCAGCGCTTGGTGCAGCATCTTGCAGGAGAGATTGAGGTGAAGTCGGGCCATAACCAAACAGAATTTATTGTCGAAATTCCCAATCATCTCGCGCGAGTGCCTGCTTAGGAATGAGAACGAATTAAAAATGAAAAGTTAAAAGTTCAAAATGGTTTCCAGTAAGGCTTTGCCATTCTTAATTTGACGTTTTGAATGATTCATTGTCCTTAGTCGATCGCAGCTTAAATTCGCCAAACGTTCAACGTGTGAGGGAGACGCTCACGCACGCAAGAAGCCCGCGCTATGGTTGCTAAACCCCCGCTGCACTGGATGAGTGCCTGCGAGAACTTGAGCGCGATCGCCCTCACTACAAAAGATTTCCGCTGCTTTTGCAATACAACGTAACGTTTTGCAGGCTGGAAGTCGCATCAGATCGTTTTAGACTTTTAAGAATTGAGACAAGGTGATCATTGGTAGTGAGTAATCCGTAATGGGTCATTGGTCATTGATGCTCGCACGATTTCCCGTTCCCTATTACCAATTAATTACCCATCACCAAGTCTCCTTCCATCCCCTTTGAAAGTGCTTTTGAATCCTATGTTTCCAGTCCATCGCCCTCGCCGTCTGCGTAGTCATCCTCAACTGCGTCGCATGGTGCGTGAAACAGTTCTCACCACCAGCGACCTAATCTACCCGTTGTTTGCAGTTCCCGGAGATGGGATCGCCAATGAAGTGCGATCGATGCCGGGTGTCTTCCAGCTTTCAGTAGACAAGATTGTGGAAGAAGCCAAGCAGGTGTACGACTTGGGCATTCCTGCCATTATTTTGTTTGGTATTCCTGCCGATAAAGATACTGATGCGACTGGAGCCTGGCACGACTGCGGCATTGTGCAAAAAGCTGCCACAGCGGTAAAAGAAGCGGTTCCAGATCTGATTATCCTGGCGGATACTTGCCTCTGTGAATACACCTCTCATGGTCACTGCGGCTATTTGCAAACGGGCGACTTGACGGGACGAGTGCTGAATGATCCCACTCTGGAATTGCTGAAGAAAACCGCTGTGTCTCAGGCAAAAGCCGGAGCCGATATCATTGCGCCTTCTGGCATGATGGATGGTTTTGTGCAGGCAATCCGCGAAGGGTTAGACGAAGCGGGCTTTCAGGATACGCCGATTATGTCTTACGCAGCGAAGTATGCCTCTGCTTACTACGGTCCGTTTCGGGATGCGGCAGAGTCTGCCCCCCAATTTGGCGATCGCCGTACCTATCAAATGGACCCTGGCAACTCTCGCGAAGCCATCAAAGAAATTGAACTCGACATCGCTGAAGGTGCCGATATGCTGATGGTGAAGCCTGCCCTGTCTTACATGGATATCATCTGGCAGGTGAAGCAAGCTTCCAATCTTCCCGTCGCTGCTTACAACGTATCGGGTGAATACTCGATGGTGAAAGCCGCTGCCCTTAACGGTTGGGTAGATGAACAAAAAATCGTGATGGAAACCTTGACCAGCTTCAAACGGGCAGGGGCAGACCTGATCCTTACCTATCATGCCAAAGATGCCGCTCGCTGGCTGAATGCGTGATCACCCCCGATTACATTCGTGCCCATCGCTATTCCAGCCACCACCGCGAAGAAATTTTGGCAAGCGCCGTTTGTGGTTGCTTCTACTGTCTTGCCCTGTTTCCTCCAGCCAAGATTGAGCGCTGGACAGACCCCTGGGATGGCATTGGGCAAACAGCAATCTGCCCAGAGTGCGGCATTGATGCAGTGATTGGCTCGGAATCTGGTTACCCAATCCGGCGCGAGTTTTTAGAACAAATGCGATCGCACTGGTTTACCTAGCGCTTATTGAGAGGGATATCCCGCACTTTCACAATAAAGGGGTAACGTGTTTCGCCGACTGCATTGTAGAGACACGCTGGTATAAATTACCAGTGCCATTACACAATAGGTTCCAAGCAACAGCAGCACTGCCTGATGCTGTTTATCGTGCTTGAACAGATTCACCCCCCAGAAACTGCCTGCGATCGCCCCTCCAATTGCGCCAATCGGTAAGGTCACCGTCGCGATAAACATGATGATAATGCCGCCGTATGCGCCGCCTCCCACAATCCCTGGGGTGGCGTAAATTGGCAACATCGTAAGCAGCATCGTACCGAAGAAACTCCCCGCGATCGCGGGGAGAATTGTTCGCTTCATTTGCTTGCGAAAAGCTCCAATGATTGAACCCACCACCGTGCCAATCACAATGGCGATCGGTACACTCCAAAGCGTACTGCCCAACAAACCGGGCAAAATAATATTTCCAAACAGTTCAGGATTCAGAATTCTCAACAGCGTAACCGAGATAATAATTTACTACCAGCCAACATAACACCGCCCTCCTAGAGTTGAACCCGAAGCCATTTGAAGCTTCATCAACCTGCTACTGATTACCCATTACCGACTCAAATTGTTATTCTCAATCAGTGGAAGTTTTGGCCTGAAAACCATGTCACTCATCACTGTTTTGCCAGAAGGGTTGTATTGCGAGCAGGGCGAATTCTTCATCGATCCGTGGCGAGGTGTGGATACCGCTCTCATCACCCATGCCCATTCGGACCACGCTCGGTCTGGTTCCAGCCACTACCTTGCCACCCAAATTTCAGAAGGCATTTTGAAAAAGCGCCTGGGAGAAGGCATTGACCTGCGGGGTGTGGAATATGGCGAAAAAATTAAGCTGGGAAACGTGTGGGTGTCTTTCCATCCGGCGGGTCACGTCCTCGGTTCTGCCCAAATTCGCGTGGAACACAAGGATGAAGTGTGGGTGGTTTCCGGTGACTATAAACGCTGTTACGATCCCACCTGTGCCCTGTTTGAAGTCGTCCCCTGCGACACCTTTATCACAGAAGCAACGTTTGGCTTGCCGATTTATCAATGGCAGTCGGGGCAGGAAGTTTGTCGGCAGATTTATGAATGGTGGCAGAGCGATCGCGATCGTCCATCCATTCTTTTCTGTTACGCCTTTGGCAAAGCTCAACGGATTCTGGCAGAACTGCGAAAGTTCACCGATCAACCCGTTTATGTGCATGGTGCCGTCCATGTGCTGACTGAGATTTACCGCCAGGTGGGTGTAGAAATGGTCGAAACCATTCCCGCCTCCGAAAAACCCCGTGACTACAAATTCAAAGGTGACCTGATCCTGGCTCCTCCCTCCGGGCATCGTTCTAGCTGGATGAAACGCTTTCAACAACCCCAAACAGCTTTTGCCTCTGGCTGGATGGCAGTACGCGGAGCCAGACGCAGACGGGGATATGAACGGGGTTTCGTCCTTTCTGATCATGCCGATTGGCAAGGTTTGGTGAACACGGCGCTGCAAACCAGAGCCAAAACGGTTTATGTGACGCACGGACAAAGCGATGTTCTTTCACGTTATCTCAGCGAAACGTTGGAGATTAATGCCCTACCGTTGAAAACTCTATTTGAAGGCGAAAGCGATATTTGATCGGGCGGGACGGGTGCTATTCTCAAAAAGCTGATTGTGATTGGCCTGATTCACTGATGAAAATTGCCACCTGGAACGTCAACTCCATTCGGACTCGCCTGGGTCATGTGGTCAACTGGCTGACCGAGAATCCCGTGGAGGTGCTGTGTCTGCAAGAAACCAAAGTGGTAGACGATAAGTTTCCTCAGGAAGCGTTTACCGAATTGGGCTATCAGGCTTACATTTTTGGGCAACCCAGCTACAACGGTGTGGCAATTCTCAGCAAACTGCCCATGAGTGATGTCAGCATGGGGTTTTCTGCCATTTTGGGCGAAGCGGTTGCCGAATTCGATGCTCAAAAGCGGGTGATTACAGGCATTGTCAACGACATTCGGATTGTAAATTTGTACGTGCCCAATGGATCGAGCGTGGGCAGTGAGAAGTATGTGTACAAGCTGAAATGGCTTTCCATTCTACATGATTATTTGCAGGCACTGCTACAAGAACCAAATCATCTCCTGATGTGTGGCGACTTCAATGTTGCCTTAGAAGATATTGACATTCACAATCCCAAAGGGCGAGAAACCGAGGTGATGGCGACAGATGCCGAACGGTTTGCGTTGAAAGCGGTGTTAGACTTGGGCGTTGCGGATGTGTTTCGGAAGTTCACCACTGAGGGTGGACACTTTAGCTGGTGGGATTACCGGGCGGCATCGTTTCGGCGAGATGCAGGCTGGCGGATTGACCACATTTACCTGACTCCCCAGCTTTACGAGATTGCGATCGCCTGCACAATTGACAAAACCCCTCGCAAACTAGAGCAACCCAGCGACCACACACCAGTAGTTGTGGAACTCTCCGCTTCATAATGGTATTGAAAGCGGGCAGCGAGAATCGAACTCGCATCAATAGCTTGGAAGGCTATGGTTTTACCACTAAACTATGCCCGCAAAGGTTTGCTCAACAGAAAACACACGTTAAGCATTCACTACATTAACATACTAATTGGCTTTACCTACAACTTTGAGGGTGAGTTGTACTTTGAGGTTGCTGGGATCGGCGTATCCCGCGATCGCAGTTTCAGGAATCGATCGCCATGTTTTCAGCGCACAAACTGCAAGCGCATCATAACTGTTGTTTCCGCTAGAGTTTTGCACACTAACTGGAGTGGCTTTTGTAAAGCGACCTGTCTCATCCAGAGAAACACTCAACACAACGGGCTGATTAAATTCTCGCAGCGCTTCTGGTAGCAGCAAGCACTGGCTACTACTAGAAGTCAGGGTTTTTGTGAGTTGTTCCTGGTTCCGAACGGGACTTTCACTGGCATCACTTAATTCTGGATTAGATAAGCGATCGCCCGACTCTGGAAGAATCTTCAATTCAGCCAAAAACTGAGTTGGGAGCGGCTTTTGATCAAGAACAAACGACCTGGTTGGAGCGTTGGCGAGCGTTTCAGGGCGGCTTCTACTGGGATCTGGGACATTTGGCACACTAGGCAATAGCACACCAGATGTTACAGGGTCATCGGAGGGTGACAGGGGGGCAACAGGAGCAGACACATTGGTAGATTCTGACTGAGAATGGCTGGCTGAGCCAGTTTCTTCTGCTGACGTTTGATCGTGTGGCTGACGATTGAATGGGGCTGCCGGAGGAGGCGTAACTTTCGATGGAGACTTGGGTGACACCTTAGACGAAGGACGCGATCGCGGCTTGGTTGATGCGTAAGAAATGGCATCCCTCGCCAGTGAGGTGGTGGAGGCAGATAACCGAGAAGTCTGGTTTGATGATGTGGATGGAGTCGTCTGAGCCAATGCCTGCTTTACTCTAGTAGACTTCCGCTTCAAAGCACTTGAAGCGGAAGGGCGACTCACAAAACTTACTGAAATGGGTGTAAACGCTGCCTGTACTGGTTTCATTGGCTGTAGAGCACGTTGAAAGCTAAGTGCACCCACGCCATTGATGACCAACGAACCCGCCAGCACAGCAATCCATAAAATGGGTGGATCGGTGTGCCGCCGCGGTTTGAGGTTTGGAGGTTGCTGAACAGGAGCAGTAATCATTCAGTAAGACTGCATAATGTGAGTTTTAAGACAGTGTGAATTGAACAGATCCTAACTAAAGGTGAAGCTTGGCTGATAATTTTCAACTTTTCATCAATCCAGCGGAATAATTAACTTAACTTCCATCGACATTTTTGCAATCAGGGATAGGGGAGTTCGCTATGTCACCACAACTTGAGATCTGGAGAACACAAGCATTTAAGCGATTAACTGACTTAATTTCTGATATGAAAGGGGATACCAATGCACACGATGCCCTAGTAGACGGATTAGTGCGATCGCTGAGTAAATTGCCTGCCTGTCCACCTGATAAACCTGCTTACATCGGTATTTTTTCCGTCCAAGATGCTGCCACAGGTCGTCAAAAAGCGGTTGAGCGCTTGCGAGTGCTAGCGACGACGCTCAACGGTGACCTGTGCCCGGCAGATGGCATGGTGGATGATGTGATTCGGGTTCTCAGCAATTTGCCTAAGCGCCCTGCCGATAAGCAACCCTATGGCAGCTTATTTCCAGAAATCAAAATGAAATTTCTGACGGCAAAAGAGTTGCTGGCCATCGCGCCCGAAGCTTCCAGCGATCGAGTCAGCAAACTCGCTCCTGAACTCAACCGCACCATGATCGAGTTCGATATCACAACCCCCCTACGGCAAGCACACTTCCTGGCACAGCTTGCTCACGAATCCGATCGTTTCAACGCACTGGAAGAATACGCCTCCGGAGAGGATTACGAATGGCGCGACGACCTGGGCAATGTCTATCCCGGTGATGGGGTACGTTTCAAAGGACGAGGCTTGATTCAGGTGACTGGGCGGATAAACTACCGCGACTGTGGACGAGCACTGGGTGTTGATCTGGTGGCAAATCCCAAACGCCTGTCTGATGCGGATTTGGCGGCTCGTAGTGCAGGCTGGTTTTGGAGCAAAAATAAACTGAATCCTGATGCTGATCGCGACGATGTGGAAACTGTGACTCGCGTGATTAACGGCGGCTTGAATGGTTTTGAAGATCGGGTACAACTGCTGAAAAGAGCCAAAAAAGTATTGGGGGTGTAGGCTTGGGAAAAGTGCAACACAAACATTTTCAGCTAGTTGTTTTGTAGTAGAAGGGGATTCATCCAATCGGCTGAATCTCAATCGGTTATCTTTGTGCGTCAATAGTGGCACTCCTACCCACCCTATCAACCAATCATGAATGCATCGCTTCGGTCGTTAGGCGTTCCACCCAATGCTTGGGCTGTCGATAGCGCGATCGCCGATATCTCTCGTCCGCCTCTGCCTCCCCGGCTCGTTACCATCCCCACGGAGACCAAAACACTGCGACTGGATTTGGCAAAAACAGCGCTTCTTGTCATTGATATGCAAAATGATTTTTGCCATCCCGATGGCTGGTTGGCAAGTATTGGAGTGGATGTCAATCCTGCCCGTACTCCAATCCAGCCGTTGCAAGTGGTTCTCCCTGCGTTACGGACTGTTCGGGTGTCTATCATTTGGGTCAACTGGGGAAACCGACCCGATTTGCTCAACATTGGTGCTGCTACTCGCCATGTCTATAACCCCACTGGCGAAGGTGTTGGCTTGGGTGATCCCCTGCCTGCCAACGGTGCTCCAGTGTTGCAAAAAGACAGTTGGGCAGCAGCCGTGGTGGATGAACTGGAGCAGAAACCCGAAGATGTAAAGGTTGATAAATATCGGATGAGTGGCTTTTGGGATACGCCTCTCGATAGTATCTTGAAGAACCTGGGATGCACGACTCTATTATTTGCAGGGGTAAATGCCGATCAATGTGTGATGGCAACGCTGCAAGATGCTAACTTTCTCAACTATGATTGCATTTTACTGAAAGACTGTACTGCCACCACCTCCCCTGACTACTGCTGGCTGGCAACCCTTTACAACGTCAAGCAATGCTTTGGATTTGTGACCGATTCGACCGCCGTTCTCAGTGCGATTAAGTAAGAGGTTTTACCATGAATTCATCTAGCTGCGTGATTCCGGTTGTCAAGTCTCCAACCGATTATCAGGCGTTTCGGATCAGTGCTCAAGATACGAATCGTCTCGCAATTGTGTTTGATCCGCAATCTGCCAATATGTCGCTTACCTTATGCGTGGAAATTTTTGACGTGGGGGGACGAACGCCGCCCAACCGTCACCAGCTTGCGGTAGAAATGTTTTTTGTGTTGAAGGGAGAAGGCACCGCCACCTGTGACGGTAAAACAGTACCCATTCGGGCAGGGGATAGTATTTTGGTGCCGCCAACCGGGATTCATGAAATTTCCAATACAGGGAGCGATCGCCTCTATGCCCTCTGCTTTATGGTGCCAAATGAAGATTTTGCCGAGCTAATTCGCAGTGGCGTTCCCGTTGAATTGGACGAGGAAGATTTGGCTGTGCTGCGCCGAGCACCCGTGTTTCGTTAGGTAGCCTAGTTGACCTGAAAAAACAAAAGGGTGGGCACAAGACCCACCCTTAGAGGGATTATTGGAAATGTGGCAATGCCCTTTTGGGGGCGATCGCCTCTTTTCCTGAATTCCTACTTGCTGTCAACAAAGTCAGCATCAATCACGTCATCATTATTGCCAGTCGTAGAGCCATCGGCTGAATAGTCTTGGGTGGCACTACCAGATGCATTGGCATTGGCGTAGATTGCTTGTCCCACTTGCATTAGGGCTTGTTGCAGATCATTGGTGAGCGACTTCATCTGGTCGTAGTTGTCCTGGTTGATTGCCTCACGCAGAGACTTCACCAGTTCTTCCACCCGGGCTTTTTCAGCCGCAGGTACTTGACCATTCAACTCGCCCAACTGTTTTTCAGCCTGGTATGCCAGAGAGTCAGCAGTGTTCTTGGTGTCTACTTGCTCACGCCGCTGGCGATCAGCATCCGCGTTACGTTCTGCTTCCTTCACCATCCGTTCCACATCGCTCTTATCCAGCGTCGAAGCACCTGTAATGGTAATGGATTGCACCTTGCCCGTACCCCGATCTTTCGCAGAGACAGACAGAATCCCGTTGGCATCAATGTCAAAAGTCACTTCGATTTGAGGTACTCCACGAGGAGCCGCTGGAATGCCATCCAAACGGAAGGTGCCCAGGCTCTTGTTGTCGTTCGCCATTTCCCGTTCCCCTTGCAGCACATGGATTTCAACATTCGTTTGTCCATCCACTGCCGTCGAGAACACTTCAGACTTCTTCGCTGGAATCGTGGTATTGCGCGGGATGATGCGAGTCATGACACCACCGAGCGTTTCCACTCCCAGAGAGAGCGGAGTCACATCCAGCAACAGCATGTCGGTAACTTCACCCGTCAGCACACCCGCTTGCACTGCCGCACCTACTGCCACCACTTCATCCGGGTTAACCGTCATGTTTGGCTCTTTGCCCGTCAGGCGGCGCACGAGATCTTGAACGGCAGGAATGCGGGTAGAACCTCCAACCAGAACCACCTCATCAATATCAGATGCGCTGAGTTTGGCATCGCGAATTGCTTGCTCCACCGGAACCCGGCAACGCTCTAACAGGTCAAAGCACATTTTTTCAAATTCGGCACGGGTTAGCGTCAAGTCGATGTGCTTGGGGCCATCCTGCGTAGCGGTAATGAAGGGCAGGTTGATTGTGGTTTGAGTGGAACTGGAGAGTTCAATCTTGGCTTTTTCGGCCGCTTCCGTCAGGCGTTGCAGTGCTTGCTTGTCTTTTCGCAGGTCAATGCCTTCGTTGCGCTTGAACTGTTCTGCCAGCCAATCCACAATTTTCTTGTCAAAGTCGTCGCCGCCCAGGTGCGTATCGCCACTGGTTGATTTTACTTCCACCACGCCATCGCCAACTTCTAGCAAAGACACGTCGAACGTACCACCACCCAAGTCAAATACGAGGATGGTTTCGTTATTCTTCTTATCCAACCCATATGCCAAAGCGGCGGCGGTTGGTTCGTTGACAATCCGTAGCACATCGATCCCGGCAATCTTGCCAGCATCTTTGGTTGCTTGCCGTTGGGAGTCGTTGAAGTAAGCCGGAACGGTGATCACCGCTTGGGTCACTTTTTCACCCAGGTATTTGCTGGCATCGTCTACCAGTTTACGCAGCACTTGAGCTGAGATTTCTTCGGGCGCAAACTTTTTGCTAACAGCAGGAGCATTGAGCTTCACATTACTGCCTTCGCTCTCCACTTTGTATGCCACTTGCTTGGCTTCTTCATTGATTTCGTCGTACTTCCGCCCAATGAAGCGCTTGACGGAATAGAAGGTGTTTTCTGGGTTCATCACTGCTTGCCGCTTGGCGATTTGCCCGACCAGGCGATCGCCATTCTTGGCAAATGCCACAACCGAGGGAGTTGTGCGTCCGCCCTCAGCATTGGCAATGACAATGGGTTGTCCACCTTCCATCACTGCCACAACGGAATTGGTTGTTCCCAAGTCAATCCCAACTACTTTAGCCATCTCTTGTAACCTCTCAAATTAGGGATTTAGAAATGTGGTCTCGTCATTTCCTCATGTATCCACAGTATCGAGAGGTTGAGCAATTGGGGGTTCGGCTAGCACTCCTGCGATCGCGGGTAATTGCCGAACTTTAAAGGGTTTCACCGGTTCTGCTGAGCGATCGCATAGCGCCACATCCCAAATGCTAAAGCTCCCAGAAACAGCACTCCCATCACGCCAGCCAGGGGATTGCGATCTAGCCCCGTCACCCAGGCAGGGACGCGGTTGGTGTACTGAATCAGTTTGCCGACTTCCACAATGTAGTTGCCCCACACTAATCCAGCGTGCAGCCCCATCGGTAAACCCAGCCGTTCACGGCGTTTGCCCAGGGTCCATTCCGGACGCGATCGCTTCGCCCAAACTAGTGCTACACCCAACAATACCAACGCTGGAAAGGTCCACAGTCGCAGGTGCAGAGCCGCAAACAGCACGGCATTTGCCCACAACGCCACAATCGGTACATAGTCTCGTTGCAGTTCATCCAGTAACCAGCCGCGAAACAGCAGTTCCTCCGCAAATCCCAGTGCTAAGGATATGAAAAGCCCTTCGAGAATAATCTGCGCTGTTCCCAATGAAACAGGTTGCCATTGAATCCAACCAAGGAAGCCTTGCACCACAAACAAGAGCAATGCACTGGTAAGTCCGACTCCCAACCCGGTGAGAAGGTCTCGCCCGTTGCGCTGAGAAAACTCCAAGCCGTATTCCCGTAGAATTCGGGGCTGGCGATGAACGCGCTTGCCCCATTGACGCACCAGCCAAATGAATTCGGCATACAAAATTAGCAGCGTCAAAATGGTTGCAAGGTTGCGATCGCGGATTAGCCAATGCAGCGGTAGGGCGATCGGCAACCACAGCAACAATAAAATCAGCGCAAAACAACCAATCCTAAACGGTGCAGGACTGCGACGAACGGTAACAACAAGGGTTTTCAAAATGAGTGCTTCAAGCTATTCGTCAGGTTCAATCGTGCTGGTTAAGCCATGATTCTTCAATGTTTCACAGTAAAACTCAGCATGTTCTTGAGCACAAGTAATCACCAACGCCAACCCATTGGTATGCGCCTCCATCATGATATCAACCGCTTGAGGTTGAGTCAGGCTTGGAACTGTTGACATCAAAACCTGCACCACGTACTCCATCGGGTTGAAATCGTCGTTATGGAGCAAGACCCGGTAACGGGGAGCAAGCTTACGAACTGTTGAAGGTTTTTGAAGGGTTTCAACTGACACCGTTCTAACCTCGCCTTGACTCTCTAGTTGAACACACAAACAGATTCAAATAGCTTACGCTATCTTTACAGACCTTAACTTCCTTTATAGCATCGAAGTCTCTAAGCATTCAAATATGCTGAACAGCACCACCCCGTGACCCCAATAACCAAATTGTTCTATAAAATCAAAAGATTAAAACGATATTGATGCGTATGGTCTGGTCTTCTCAACCCAAAGATTGTCAATCAACCGCTTCATTCCAACCGCTGCAAATTGTTTATTTGGAGCATGAAACCATCCGCTTGTATGCTGAAGTTGTTCAAACAGCGGAAGGAAGACAAATTTGTTGGGTGCGTCCTCTAGCTCTGGTTGAAGATGAAACGAAGCAATACCAGGCGGAATACACTTTTTGCTTTGACCAGATTCTTGATTTGCGTCAAGGGTCAGATTTGTTACTACCAGCGGTGCTATTTCGGATGGCGCTGGATACGGAAGCACTTCCTGTTCTGGCAATGTTGGGCGCTACACCACCACCAGAGAATCTACAATCCATCACCCGTCTACGGCTTAATCAATTTGTTAAGCAAGTATGTATGGCAAACCCTGACCTGTTTAGTAGTGAGGTGTAGAGTTGGAACTGCGAACTTCGCTAGACTAAAGACTAAGGACTGGGAACAAGTTGAATTCGTCCAGCATCCATTTCCGACATTAAGAGTTCAAGTGCCTCGAAGTCGGCTTCTGAGATATGCCCCAACCGAGTTAGCTCGTAGTTAATTTCGTTTTCAATCGTTGGGGTCAGCTTTTTAATATGTAACGCTTCTTGGACTAGACGGCGAATAATACTATTCATGGGCAACTTGAAGAACTCCGCATAGTTAAATTGTCTGATGTTTATAGAGAAGGGTAGGTGATCGAAGCTTGCGTACGGCGTGATTTATGTCACTGAAGTAGATGCAGCTACATCTTACTGATCACCAAAATCTCTGCTAAGGAATATCAAAAAACTTTGCATTCAGAGCTTTAATTGCAGTGCTACTGGCAAATTCTTTGACTGTAAGTGAGACATGCAGGAACCAATGACTTTTGCATCTCAATCTGCTACCCCTGCCTCAACTACGTTGATCTTAGCCAACGCTGAAGCAACTCGACAGTTGGGCATTCTCCTGGGAAAAACGCTCAATTCTGGCAGTGTGTTGTTGCTAGAAGGTGATTTGGGCAGTGGTAAAACAACGCTCGTTCAAGGCATTGGAGCAGGATTGGGAATTGCTGAGTGGGTGGATAGTCCGACCTTTACATTGGTGAATGAGTATTTGAGTGGGCGATCGCCTTTGTATCATTTAGATTTGTATCGGTTGAACCCAGCGGAGGTTGAGGATTTATTGTTGGAGACGTATTGGGAAGGTACAGAGGTCGAACCAGGGATTGTCGTGATCGAATGGGCTGAACGACTGACTTACAAGCCTCATGATTATTTGGTGATTCAGTTAACCAATGAGGGGGAAGGACGAAAAGCGACACTCATCCCAATGGGACGGTTTAAAATCGGCGATTTGGAATTATCGTGAGTATGGCTGAATTTATTCTCAAGGTATTGGTGTTATCTATTTTTCTATCAGTCTTGATTAAACAGGGTGGTCCCTATTTACCCATTGCTGCAACCAATACAACTGCGTTGATTGCGGTACTCACTCCCAGTATTTTCCTGGCAGGTTTGCTGGGTTGGCGCTGGCAGAAGCGGATGGAGCGCTGATTGAGGCGAAATAAGATTCATTGCATTACAGTGCAGCCCCTGAATGTTCAGCAAACTTTTGCCGTTTTTTCCCTGATTGCTCGTGAAACTAGGTCATTGGATTGCCCTCGTTGCTCTCATTGCCGCTGTTTACGTCCTTTGGCAAATCAAAGAAATCTTGCTGATGGTGTTTGCTGCGGTGGTATTGGCAAATAGCCTGAATTTATTGGCTCGTTTTTTGCAGAAGCGGATGCCAGTACAGCGAGCGATCGCTGTACTGGCATCCGTTTTATGTCTCTTAGCGTTTGCCGTAGCATTCGTCTGGATTATCGTTCCACCTTTCGCCGAGCAGCTTCAAGAAATCTTTGTGTTAGTGCCGCAAGGCATCAACCAGCTAGACAACTGGCTTGACTCCCTTAACCGAGCTGTTTCCCCCGACATCCGACGCTACCTGCCAAACTTTGACAGCCTCCTGCAACAGGCGATGCCTTACATCAATCGCTTGTTAGGTAGCTCATTTGCTGTATTTTCCAGTTCTTTAGGAGCCGCGCTCAATATCCTGTTGATTCTGGTATTGGGGCTGATGATGTTGATTAACCCACGCCCCTATTGCAAAGGCTTCATCCGGTTGTTTCCCTCGTTCTATCGACGGCGGGTTGACAAAATTTTGCTGGAGTGTGGAGCGGCGCTGGAGCAGTGGATTGTAGGGGCGCTGATCAGTATGACGGTTATTGGCATTTTGAGCACAATGGGATTGGCGCTGATTGGGGTGAAAGCCGCATTAGCAAACGGCATTCTAGCGGGGTTGCTCAACTTCATTCCTAACCTGGGACCGACGATTAGTGTGGTGCCGCCCATGGCGATCGCCTTCCTCGATTCTCCCGCTAAAGCCTTGCTGGTACTAGGGCTTTACATTGCAATTCAGCAGTTTGAAAGTAACTTCCTTACGCCCTTCGTCATGGCGCAACAGGTCAATCTGCTACCCGCGGTTACCCTGCTTGCTCAAGTCTTTTTTGCGTCTATCTTTGGTTTTTGGGGACTGTTGCTTGCACTGCCGCTGGTCGTGGTATGCCAGATCTGGATTCGGCGAGTACTGGTGGAAGATGTAATGGATCGATGGAATCAACCGTCCCAACCCTCTGACCTCAAAACCGAGCCTCACCCTGAACCCACCGTGGTTACAGAAACGGTCTTGCGCTCTAACGGTGAAATCCAGGATTCAGAAGAAACAGTGACACCTGAGTAACGCATTACAGCGCTTCAATTTTTCCGTATTTCAATTCTTCTAACTCTGCTGCTATGCCCCGCCTCCAAGCTCTGATCTTTGACGTTGACGGTACCTTGGCTGACACAGAACGGGATGGGCATCGTGTTGCATTCAATCGTGCGTTTGCCGAAGCAGGGCTGGATTGGGAATGGTCGGTTGAGCGCTATGGTCGTTTATTGGAGACGGCGGGCGGCAAGGAACGACTCCAGCGTTTTATCCGAGAAGATTTCCCTGCATTTGTGCCTCAACCAGACGCTCCTACCTGGGCTGCCAGGCTACACAAAGCAAAGACACAACACTACAAAGCGCTGGTTAAAGAGGGCATCATGCCACTGCGTCCAGGCGTGAAACGCCTCATTCAGGAAGCGCGCGAGTTAGGAATTCGGTTGGCGATCGCAACCACCAGTGCCCCCGAAAACGTGACTGCTTTGCTGGAAACCAACCTTTCGCTTGATAGTCCGTCCTGGTTTGAGGCGATCGTGGCAGGAGACATGGTGCCTGCTAAAAAACCGGCTCCGGATGTCTATCTGGCCGTGCTGCAAGCGCTTGCCTTACCTCCAGAGGCGTGTTTGGCAATTGAAGACTCGCGCCAGGGATTACTGGCTGCCACCCGCGCTGGACTCAAAACTGTAATTACGTGCAGCAGTTACACGCAGCAAGAAGATTTTACAGAAGCCGCTTTAGTTCTGAATCATCTGGGAGAACCAGACGTTCCTTTTCAGGTGTTGGCGGGCAACTCCAACGATGAAAGTTGTTTCAGTGTGGCTTTAGCATCCCAACTGCTCATGGTGCATAACGCAATCAACCATTTTTCAGGTTCGTAAATCAGCCTAAAATAGGTGAGCATTGGTAAGGATTGAATAAATAGTGATTGCCAGTTCCTGGTTGCTGGAAAATAGGAGAGTGCCTGTGAGAGAGATTTTGATTAGCTTAGGAGTCATGTTAGCGTGCGTTGTATTGCTCGTCGTGTCTCAATTCACACTGAACCGCAATGATGCTACAGCCGCTAACCTGCCTACCACAGAACCGATTGAAAGTCTTAATGAAGTCATTGCAACTCCATTAGTTGCAGAAGTGCCCATCCCTACTACAACGACAAAAAAATTGGAAGCTTCTGAAAATTACATCACAACACCATCAGGATTAAAGTACCTCGACATGGTTGAGGGGAGTGGGGATACGCCCCAGTCCGGACAAACTGTTTCCGTTCATTACACGGGAACCTTAGAGAATGGTAGCAAGTTTGATAGTTCCCGCGATCGCGGTCAGCCGTTCCAGTTCAAACTGGGGGCAGGGCAAGTGATCAAAGGCTGGGATGAAGGCATCGCCTCGATGAAAGTGGGGGGTCGCCGTCAGCTTGTGATCCCACCTGAACTGGGCTACGGTTCTCGCGGCATTGGTCCCATTCCGCCCAATTCTACCCTGATCTTTGATGTGGAATTATTGAAAGCCGGGTGATCCCCAGTATGACAAATCCACAGTAGGGGTAGGTCTTGTATCTACCCCATTCTTATATCCTTATTTTTATGATTTTTAGGTTTTTACATTCGATTGGGTGAAGCTAAATTCCTGAACTGAGTAAACTGCGATTCAAACAACAGTTTCACGACCCCGGTCGGTCCGTTCCGGTGTTTGGTCAGGATCACTTCGGCAATCCCGCGATCAGGGGTGTCGGGATTGTAGTACTCATCCCGGTACAACATCATGATCAAATCGGCATCCTGCTCGATCGCGCCCGATTCCCGTAAATCAGACATCATCGGACGCTTGTTGGTGCGAGACTCCACACTCCGGCTAAGCTGAGACAATGCAATGACAGGAACATTCAGTTCCCGCGCCAAACCCTTGAGCGATCGCGTAATTTTAGAAAGCTCCTGCACCCGGTTATCGCTCCCCCCATCCATCAATTGCAAATAATCCAGCAGAATCAGCCCCAACGCGCCCCCCTGTTCTGCCTGAAGTCGTCGGGCTTTCGAGCGCATCTCGGTTACGCTAATGTTGGGCGTGTCATCAATGAACATTGGCAGTTGCGACAGAGCACTAATTGCATGACCCAATGGCTCCCACTCCTGTTGGCTTACCCGCCCGGAACGCAACCGTCCACTCTCAATTCGCACTTCACTGGCAAGCAATCGTTGAACCAACTGCTCCTTCGACATTTCTAAACTAAAGATCGCTACGGGCAACTTATGAAACGCAGCAATATTGCGAGCAATGTTCATGGTGAACGATGTTTTCCCCATGGAGGGGCGACCCGCCACAATGATCAAATCGGAGCGCTGAAAACCTTGTGTCATCGCGTCCAGGTCATAATATCCGCAGGACAACCCCGGTAGCACTATCCCCAGCGATCGACTCTCAATATCTGAAAAGGTATGAGTCAAAATATCAGCCGTTGCTGCCAAGCCGGTTTGGGGACGATCTTGCGTCACCCCGAATACTTTTTGTTCCGACTGATCCAGAATCTGCTCCAGATCCCTGGACGTGTCATATCCTAATTGGGCAATCTCCCCGCCCGCCTGAATCAACTTGCGCCGCATATATTTGTCCATCACCAGCGCCGCATATTGATCGATATTGACAGCGCTGACGGTGTGATCAATTAGCTGAATCAGTTTGCTTTGTCCGCCAATCCGTTCTAAAAAGCCTCGATCTCTGAGCCAGGTTGACACGCTCATCAAGTCAGTTGGCAAGCCCTGATTCTGGAGTGCTAGCATTGCCCGATAAACTTCTTGGTGAGCGCTGAGGTAAAAAGCTTCTGGACGTAGAAGATCCGCTACTCGACTAAGGGCCTCCGGATCTAGCAAAATGCCCCCTAAAATTGCCTCCTCTGCATCAATATTTTGAGGGGGAAGGCGATCGCTATACGTCTGAAAATTCAGTTCCTGAACCATATCGAGCAGCAACCACTAGAAAAACCATACTAAACCCGGACTAAGCACCCTGGTGAGTTTTCTTAGTCTCCATACTATAGCGCCGAGGCATCCCAGACTCAACTAGATTTAGTGCCTATTTTTGTAGATTAACGTTACTAAACGCTAAACATAAACAGATAGAATTTGACACTTCCAAAAAGCTGAAGCGCCAGTAGCGATACATATGTACTATAACATTAAATCCAGGTTGATGATTGTAGAGTATAAAAAACAGGGCAACGGTTGGTCGCCCCATTCATCAATCTTCTATCAGCATTAGAAATTCCCTAAATCCCCAAAACTTAAGCAGGCACCACTTCAATTTCAAGCGTAGCGGTTACTTCAGGATGTAACTTAATCTCAGCTTTATAAGTACCTAGTTTGTGCACATCTGGCAGCGTAATATTACGGCGGTCAACGGTTTGCTTCGTAGCTGCCAGAATGGAATCTGCAACTTCTTGAGTCGTTACCGTACCGAAGATGGCATCATTTTCGCCCACTTGCTTGGCAATGCTAATCTTCTTCCCTTCGATCGCCTTCTTCGCCACATCTGCTTCAGCTTTGAGTTCAGCTAACCGCTGACGCTCCAATTCACGACGACGTTCCACCTGTTTCAGAATGCCAGGGCTGGTATGCACTGCCAATCCTTGAGGTAGCAGATAGTTGCGGGCATAACCGGGCGCAACGTCTACGACATCTCCAGCTTTTCCCAGCTTGCTGATATCTTTATTCAAAACCAATTGAACCCGCTTAGCCATAATTTCCGTCGCTTCGTTTCGTGATTATGCACTGTGTAATGGCAACCACCTATTCCAGATTTGATCATGCAAAACTGGCGAAGGAGGTAAAGCCAATGGGCAGTACTGGACTCGAACCAGTGACATCCTGCTTGTAAGGCAGGCGCTCTACCAACTGAGCTAACCGCCCGCTCATCTTCAGACACAAGAAGCTATTGTAACAGAACACTAGAGATACTGCTAGGATTTTTGCAATGTGATTTAGAAAATTTCTGGTTCATCCCCCTTGCTTAGCCATGCCTTCCGGTAAGACGCACGACAGTATTACTCTTTGGAGCTTGCCGCTGATAGCGGGGGTAACTTTTGAGCGCACTCAAAACGCCAGTTTGACCTTGATTGTATCTGGCGGATATTTGTTCAGCGGACTCATGTTTGGACCTGATCTGGACATTCACTCGCGCCAATATAAACGCTGGGGAGTGTTGCGCTGGATTTGGTTACCGTATCGTCGCAGTATGCGCCATCGAGCTTTCTTATCTCATGGTCCGGTTGTTGGCACCATCGTGCGAATTATTTACTTATTAAGTTGGATAGGAGCCTGTTTAGGCATTGTTGTGTTCGTCAGCGCGATCGCTTATCAACTTACGGGTGAGTCTGAGAGATGGACTCAGTTTTCTCAGCAGTATTGGCTCATTGCAAAAGCAGGCATTGGGCGATCGCTCCAGCAACACTACCCCGAATGGCTCGCCCTTCTCATTGGCTTAGAACTAGGTGCTCTCAGCCATTCCCTCAGCGACTGGGTGACTTCTCGCTATAAACGCCTCGCCCCTCGCAAGCCTGCTAAACCACCCATCAAGCCTTCTATCCCCAAACGTGCTAGCCCGCTACCCCGGTCAGCCTCTCAAACCCCAAGTGTTGAACTGCCACCTCTGCCGCCCACACAACCATCAGACTCGCAACTGCCGCCCTTGAGATAGGTGGAATAGGGAAGGGAGAATGGGGAAGGTGAGAGAAGCGAGGAAGCCGAGGATGCTGGAGTAGGTGACGGAAAGACGTTGATAGGTTGCCCATATCTGTTGTCCCCTGCTTTCCCCCCTCGCTTCTCTCCTGTCTTCCGTCTTCTACTTTCTCCCCTTTAAGCTCTCAAATCCTTTCACCTACTACTACAGTAGTTAAGGACAGTACTACTGAGCGAGTTTTCGGCATGACACGTTCTGATTCCTTGCCTTCGCAGGCACCCCTTTTGGATGCATTGACCCAGTTAGTAGCGGTTGTTGCCCAATTGCGATCGCCGCAGGGCGGATGCCCCTGGGATCTGGAACAAACGCCCGAAACCCTGATTCCTTACGTGATTGAAGAGGCGTATGAAACGGTGGATGCGATTCGCAATGGGGATTCAGCCGCAATCTGCGAGGAGTTGGGGGATCTACTGTTGCAGGTGGTGTTACAAGCCCAGATCGCCAGTGAAGCAGGACAGTTCACATTGCAGGAGGTAGCACAGGGGATTACTGACAAACTGATTCGGCGGCATCCTCATGTGTTTGGGGATGTGAAGGTGCAAACCATTGACGAGCTACACCAAAACTGGGAGCAGATTAAGGCAATTGAAAAAGGCGAAGATCCCAATATCGTAAAACCGCTCAGCCACAAGCTCAGTCGCTATGCGCGATCACTCCCCCCCTTAACTGCCAGTATGAAGATGTCTCAGCAAGCGGCGGCAGCAGGCTTTGAGTGGGAAACGGTAGAGGGAGTGTGGGACAAATTTAACGAGGAATTGGCGGAATTCAAAGAATCGTTGGCTAGCAACGACAAAGCCCACCAAGAATCTGAACTGGGCGACCTTCTGTTTACAATTGTCAACCTGGCTCGCTGGTATCACCTCGATCCCAGTGCGGGCTTACAGGGCACCAACCAGCGATTCATTCAACGCCTGCAACTGATGGAAGCGGTGGCAGATCGTCCGCTAGAAACCTACACCCTGGCAGAACTAGAAACACTCTGGCAGAAGGCGAAGGCAACATTGAGAGGGACGGAGGGAGTAGGGCATTGAGAAGCAGGAATGGGAGAGGGGAAATCAGGGGAGATGCCTAAACAACGATTGGATCTGTTATTGGTGGAGCGAAACCTGTGTGAGACGCGGCAACAGGCGCAGCGGTTGATTCGGGCTGGGGAAGTAACGGTGAACCAGCAGATTTTAGATAAACCTGGAACTGAAGTGGATGTGGCAGCCCAGGTGCAGGTGAAGCAGAAAGCGCCCTACGTGTCACGGGGGGGAGAAAAACTGGCAAAAGCGATCGCCCACTTTCAGATTCCCATTGCAGGGCGAATTTGTTTGGATGGAGGAATTTCGACTGGAGGATTTACAGACTGTTTGCTGCAAGCAGGCGCGGCTCATGTCTATGGCATTGATGTGGGTTATGGACAGGTTGCCTGGAGTATTCGCCAGGATCGACGAGTTACCTTACATGAGCGTACAAACCTACGCCACATGGAGCCAGAAACGCTGTACACCAGCGATCGCCCGTGGGCAGAATTGGGCGTGGTGGATGTATCATTTATTTCCTTAACCAAAGTTCTACCAGCGTTGTGGAAATTGTTGCAAGCCCCCCGTGAGGTGGTGCTGTTAGTGAAACCGCAGTTTGAGGTTGGGCGCGATCGGGTCGGTAGAAACGGTGTAGTCCGCGACCCTAAAGACCAGGCAGAAGCGATTCTTCAAGTTTTGCAAGTGGCTCAAGAACTGGGATGGAACTATCAGGGGTTAACCTGGTCGCCCTTACTGGGCCCTGCTGGAAATATTGAATTTCTACTCTGGCTAAACGCGATCGCAGCAGGAGAGCCAAGAAGCCCAACACCTGCTCTAAAGACCTTGATTCAACTGACCCAAGCGGCTCATCAAGATTTAAGGGAGTAGGAGGCAGAGGTAACCGCCATTGTCCCTTCCGGCTCCATTTTCCCCATCCCTTCAATCTGCCTGCACCAATGCCTGAAACCGTTGGTCACTCCGAATTTTGTTGAAGTTCGGATCGGTTTTTGCCATCAATTGGCAGAGGTAGGGACTGAAACTAATTGCCTGCTTCAAATGCTCAATCGCGCGATCGCTGTTATTTTGCAGAGCATAGCAACAGGCTTTGCCATACCAGGCATTGGCATTATTCGGTTTAATTTTCAAGGATTTCTCAAAGCTTTGCAGCGACTCCTCAAACTGCCCCAACTTTGCCAACACCATACCCCGATAGTTCCAGGCGTAATGACAGCTTGTTTTGATGATCAAAGCATTGTTAAGCGCCGCTAGGGCTTCGGTGTAGCGATGCAGGCAACTGAGCGCCACTGCCTTGTTATACCAGGCTTTGTAGCTGTCAGATTTTAGTTCTAATACCTTGTCAAAGCTGGCAACCGATTCTTTATAACGACACAAGCCCATCAATGCCTTACCGTGATTCTGCCAGGCCCGGTAGTCGTTGGGTTGAAGTTTGAGTGCTCGGTTGAAGCTGTCGAGTGCTTCTTCATAGCGCGTGAGTTTCGCCAGCGCAATGCCCTTGCCTTGCCATGCCATTGCAAAGCGCGACTGAATCGCGATCGCTCGCTCAAAACTCAGGATCGCATCTTCGTAACGCCCTGCTCCTTCCAAAGCGTAGCCTCGGCAACTCCAGGCTTTATAGTCACTCGGTTGGTGCGCCAGAATTGCGTCATATTTCGCAACGGAACGCTCATAATGACCCAGTTCACGCAGGACATGACCATGACTGTAAAGAATTTGCGAATCTTCGTCTTGGCTCATAGCATCCTGAAAATAACACGACCTGTTCGTTAACCCTTAGACACCCTTTCATTTTGACACTGCTCAACTTAGTTGTTGGAAACGGAGTGAGAACGGCTGCCTTGAAAGAGCAATTGGTAAAACAGTGGGTAATGTTATGATGCCCCCAAATTTGTAACTCCTTTCTAGTCTTCTATTCTAAATTCGCTCGTTGAGCAAGGCTGCAAACCGCTCGTCTCCTCGCAAGCCATCAAAGTCGGAGTTGCTCTTGGCAATCTCGCGATATTCATGAGGATTCAGTTCCACTGCCCGTTGCAAACTTTCAAACGCCAGTTCGTAATTACCCTGGAGTGCGTAACAGCACGCCTTGTTGTAAAGGGTGTTTGGATTGTCGGGTCTCAGTTCCAATGCTTTGTCATAGCTGGAAATGGCAGGCTCCAATTGCCCCAGGTGATAAAGCGCGTTACCGCGATTTGTCCATGCTTCCTCAAAATCTGGTTTGAACTCCAGGGCTTTGTCGTAGCTGGCAACCACTTGCTTGAGCCGTCCAAGTTGCTTGAGTGCCAGTGCCCGGTTGTACCATGCCCAGTAGTAGTCTGGTTTAAACTCGATCGCTCGGTCGTAGCTATCGATCGCATCTTCGTAGCGATGCAGATTTCTTAAGGCAATCCCTCGGTTGTACCACGCCCAGCAATAGTTCGGTTTAAACTTAATTGCCTGATCGTAACTCTTGATCGCTTCGCTGTAACGCTGCAAGTCATCTAAGGCGCTACCCCGGTTGTTCCAGGCTTCTGAGAATCCCGGCTCATACTCTAATGCCTGGTCGTAGCTGGCGATCGCGCCGTCATAGCGCCCCAGCCGATATAGGGCATTCCCCCGGTTATACCAGGCATCCGGGTAGTCAGGTTGGCGATCCAACACTGCGTCGTAGCTGGCGATCGCGGCAACGTAATCATGCTGCCGATTCAGATACAGCCCTTTCTGAAATAGAAAAATTACTTCAATCTCTCGAAAATCTGCCATAGGTCGGATGTCTATGTAGCGGTCAGCAGGTAAAGCTCTTGCTTCTTATAAAGTGCCCTAGCGACATCAATAGACAAACAGTAAATACCGATATTGCCTGAAGATTTTGCCTGAGCGTACTTGGTGGTGATACGCAAAACGGTTTACAACATTACGAAGGATAAAGACCAGAGTTGTGCAGCCTTTTGTCTCGTCAACCGGAATGCATTAAAGAATCAATGAGTCATTTCTGAGGGTTGCCTGGGGTAGATGAGTGCTCGAAATTGGGGGTGGGTGATTAACTGGCTAAAGTCAGAATCGACTCTGGCAAGGGTTGTGTAGAGGGTCGGGTTGAGCTTGATAGCGCGATGCAGATAGCAAAGTGCCTGCTTCGTGTCGCCTTCTAGGGCGTAGCATCGGGCTTTGTTGTACCAGGCATCGGAGTGATTAGGTTTTATCTGCAAGGATTGATCAAAGCTAGCGATCGCCTCTTTGTAAGAACCTAATTTTTTTAACACAGTACCTCGGTAATTCCAGGCATAGTAACAGTCGGGTTTAATATCAACAGCTTTCTCAAGGCTGGCCAATGCGGCATATAAGTACCCCAGATTCGTCAAAACTTTGCTGCGATGGTACCAGGCTTTGTAATCGTTTGGAGTCAATTCCAGAGTGCGATTAAAACTGGATAAAGCCTCTTCAAAACGGTGGAGATGCGCCAAAGTGCTCCCCCGGTTATACCAGGCTTGGGCATCTTTGGGTGCTAGTTTGATTGTTTTGTTAAAGCACGTCAGCGCTTCATCATAATTTGCCAGTTTCGCCAAGACAATTCCTTTGCCATGCCACGCCAACGCAAAGTCTGAACTGACCTTTAAAGCCTGCTCAAAATTTGCCAGCGCTTCTCGCAACTGCCCTAATTGTTCTAGCGCATAGCCTCGATAGGTCCAAACTTCGTAGAGGTCAGGTTGAGCGGCGAGTAGCTGGTCGTACTGAGCGATCGCCCCTTCATAAATCCCTTGTCTATGGAGTGAATTACCGTGGCTATACCAGCTTGCCGAATCAAGTTGTTGAACCATACGCACCCATCACTGCGGGAGTGTCTTCTTCTAGAGTTGGCGCAAATCCGGCAAAACTATCTAAAGATTCGATGAAGGTAAAATCTAGGGGTTGAACGGCTCTGCCAGAATATCGCTGGTAATATCGTCTGAGTCTGGGAGCAGTTCTAATTCTTTTTGAGGATCATCTTCCCGGTCGGCAGCAAGTTCGGGAGGGCTGGTGTAGTTGAGCGCTAGATTTCGGCGGCTGATGGCTTCTGGAAAGTTGGGGTTGATTTGCAATGCCTGGTCATAGCTGGAAATTGCGGCTTCGTAATTGCCCAAATGGCCCAGGGCCACTCCGCGACTATACCAGGCAGGATAAAAATCTGGTTGTACGCTAACCGCATGATCATAACTGGCAACGGCGGCTTCATTATGCCCCAAGTGTCCCAACGCAATTCCTCTGCCGTACCAGGCTTCGTAGAGGTCGGGCTGATACTGCACGGCTTTGTCGTAGCTAGTGATCGCTTCGGCATACATCCCAAGTTTACGAAAGGCGGTGCCGCGACTGCTCCACGCTCTGGCAAATTTGGGATCGAGCTGAATGGCTTTGTCGTAACTGGCGATCGCTTCCTCATAGCGACTTGCCTTGTGTAAGGTGCTGCCCCAGTTGTACCAAGCTTCCCGCAGCTTGGGTTTAATCTCCAACGCGCGACGATAACTCTCCACGGCTTCGTCGTAGCGCCCCAGCGCATCCAGGGCGTTGCCCCGGTTATACCAGGCTCCATAGAATTTGGGTGCAATTTTCAAGGCACGGTTGTAGCTGGCAACTGCATCTTCGTGGCGACCCAGCTTGTGCAAAATGTTGCCGAGGTTGTACCAGGCTCCATGCCAATCCGGCTTGATTGATACGACTCGTTCGTAGTTCTCTAGCGCTTCTGCATACCGCTTCTGCCGATGCAGTATGTTTGCCCGGTTATACCAGGCATTGGAGTAATGAGGACGAAATTCAATCGCTTTATCGTAGCTGGCGATCGCAGCGTCGTACCGTTCCAGTTTGCTAAGAGTAATGCCCCGGTTGTACCAGGACTTGGAGTAATCTGGCTCGATTTCTAGAGACTTGTCATAACTTTCGAGGGCTGCCTCATAGCATCCCAACTTGTCCAGCGCATTGCCGCGATTGAACCAGGCTTGATGAAAGTTGGGGCGAAGTTTAATCGCTTTGTCGTAGCTGGCGATCGCAGACTCGTAACTGCCCAGACTAAACAAGGCAATGCCGCGACTGTTTAATGCTTCTGGGTAATCTGCTCGCAGGTCAATTGCCTGGTTAAAGCTGAGCACTGCTTCTTCGTAGCGTTGCAGTTCACACAGCGCCATCCCTTTGAAATACCAGGGTTCGTGCCAGGTTGGATTGAACTGAAGCGATCGCTCAAAGCTCATGATGGCATCTTCATAAGCGCAAGCATGGCTTAACTGTACTCCCTGATGCAAATAAAATTCCGCTTCTGAATCCGGCTTACGAGGCATAGTGTATGAGTCAACAGGCTACTAATTGTAAGTAAACAAAACCATACCGACCAGCAATTCGTCATCACTCAACTGAAGCAGCGAAAATCGTTGAAGTTAGATATTTAGCCTAAACCCTTAACCAGAGTGCGTAATTTTAGAGTACTACTCGTTAGCTCTATGGATTGTGATGTTTCCGTCAAGGCATAGAGCTAAGTCTATCGACATTTGGGAAGTTTCCTCATGGCTAGAGATTTTCTATTTCTTTAGCAACAACTCTGCCACTCTGACTTCTTGAGCCTGAGATCAATTCCTCGGTGATATCCGCAGTAAAATTTAAAGAAATATGTCATTTTTAAGGGAGGTCTGGAAAAGGATGACTTTCTTATCAAAAACATAAATCATTTAAGCAAATGTTATTAGCAGAAAAAATTTGTACTGTTATGATGACCAATCGTACAGTCAGGGATATCAAAAACGTCCTGATGAGGTTCACCTGACTCAATGCTACGCTGAATGGCTGGTTGTTTGTGTTCGTTCCTTAATTTTTGGTTCGTTTCTGAAATTGTCGATTATCGAGTCAATCTTAAGGATGGTTACGCTAACCTCGCCTGAGCGATAGTCTGTTGAGATTTGGATCGTTCGCTGTGAATGCTTCTCCACACCCTCCCTCACTAACCGCTAAACAAGAGACACAACGTAAATGGTTAATCAAAGGGTAGATCGATCGCAGCGTCTAGCCTGGTTGGAAGGAATCCGAATTCTTGCCGTTGTCACCCTGCTCCTCTATCATGCTCAGTTGCGGTTTACGGGGTACGCGTATGCCCCCCAGCCCACGGGATTGCACGATAATTTCAACCAACTAATTTCAGTTACCCACAACTTGCCTGAACCAGCTTTGGTGATAAAGCTATTGGGATTACCTGTTTGGTTTGGGTTTCAATTTATCGATGTATTTGTCTTGATTAGCGGTTTTAGCCTGGTTCTTTCCCTTAAAGGCGGTGAACTGGAGGTAGGAAAATTTCTTAAGCAACGGCTGGGACGAGTTTTGTGGACGTTTTGGACGATCGCCTGGCTAGCTTACCCGGTATTGTGGGCGATCGCGGTTGCAACCAAAACTTATTTCCCAAATCCCTGGTACATCTTTGCTGGAATTAGCTTTCCGCTGGTGTATACCTACAACGGGGAGCTACTCATGAATACGAGTGGTCCCTGGTGGTTAATATCGCTAATTCTGAGTTTTATTCTGCTGTTTCCCCTGCTCTGGCATTTATTGCACCGTTGGGGAGCCAGTAATTTGCTAGTCGTTAGTATCCTGATAACAGTTGGCTATCGGGCAATGTCTGTCTATATCTTTGGAGGACACCCCAGCTATGTGCTGTGGGACAGTCCTGCCCGTTGGCATCCATTTGCCCTATTTCTGGCGAAACTCAGCACCTTTGTTTTGGGAATGGTTGTTGCTCAAGCATTCCTTCAAGGGAAGGGACCGATTCGCTGGACGGCTCAACGTGCTTTAGGGGTTGGGATCGTAATCTATGTCGTAGGATTCGTTTGCCAGTTTTACCGCTTGGGATGGCTAGTGTCCGACCTGCTGCTGCCCATTGGACTGGGTCTGGTGTGTCTGGTGGTTTCCCGCTGGCTAACCCGTTGGAGGTGGTTGTCAATTGGCATGATTACCTTAGGATCCCATACCTACAGTTATTTTTTACTGCATGGGTTAGTAGTAGACCGAATGCTGCAATTGATTGTTCATGGTGAACCGACACGATATGCTTTGTCTTTGCCAGTGATGATGGGGGGAACATTAATTCTGGCTATGATTGCAGACTATGTAACTCCTTTAGTGCGGCGAATTGTTGTAGGTTTAGTGCGAGATGTGGATTATGTATTATCAACTTCGCCTGATCTCCAGCGACGGGTTTGGGATTTGAGAGTGGGTGATGAGGTGTGTTATCGGGGTGAGGCAGGGTGGACTGTGCTGAAAGTTGAAAAATTGTGGGATGAGCAGGAGTTTCTCCTGTGCCAGGTAAGTGATGGACGGCGATCGCTCTGGGTGAATGAAGACGACTTGGAACCAACCGAAGAATGCTTGCGATGATGGGCAACGTTTATCCATGCTGGTTCGCGGTTAAATTCCGGGTTAAGCCCTTGTTGATAGGTCAACAATTCACCCTAACGATTGGAGGATGGCTGAAGTGAAGAAGTGGTCAGTTGATCTGCATAAGCTGATCTACACCCATATCGTCATGATTGGGGTTCCCACAATTTTTTATTACTGCTTACGGTTGGGTGGACTCACGCTGATCGATATTCACGTGGCGATCGCCACCTTCTTCCTTGTCAGCTCCTTCATGATCATTTTGGAAGCGAGTAACTCTCTGTTTCGGCGGTATGCGGTTAAAGCAGAAAAAGCGCCAATTAGCAAGCCTTTAGAGAAAATACCCCGTTTCATCAAAAAAGTTTTGGGCATGAACGGCGGCAAGCGCCCTCAATCTCTCAACCCCGTTCCGCGTTGCTCCGTGCTAATTGCTGCGTACCTGCCAAACGAACAAGACATCATTTTAGAGACGCTGCGCTACATCTTGAATACGATGCAGCGATCGCCCGCAGGCTTAGAAATTATCCTGGCGTACAATACCCCCCTCGACTTACCCATAGAAGATGACCTGAAACTTCTGGCACAACTTAACCCAGAGCTACAACTGATTCGAGTAGAAGGCAGCCATTCCAAAGCCGAAAACCTCAATGCCGCCCTAGAAGTCGTGACAGGCGAGATTGTTTGTATCCTCGATGCTGACCATCATCCGGCTCCCGACTGCTTCTTTCGGGCATGGCGTTGGCTAGAACACGAGTACGACGTGGTGCAGGGGCGAAACGTGATTCGCAACCACTGCCACAACCTGTTAACCCAAAACATTGCCGTTGAGTTTGAGTCACTCTACGGCGTGAGCCATCCAGCCAAATCGTTTTTGACTGATTCCACCATTTTTGGCGGCTCCAACGGCTACTGGCGAACCTCAGTGCTCAAACAGATCCGCTTTAACCCAATCATGCTGACGGAAGATATCGATGCCACGATGCGAACGCTGTTGAGCGGTTATCGGATTTTGCACGATCGCAGTATCATCGCTACCGAACTAGCTCCGGCAGAATTTAACTCCTTCTGGTTTCAGCGGAAACGCTGGGCCCAGGGATGGTTAGAGGTGAGCTTTAAGTATCAGCGCCGAGTTTGGAAGTCTAAACACTTCACCTTCTGGCAAAAACTCTACTGGACTTACCTGCTGTACTACTGCGTTGTTTACTCGCTGTTTGCCCTGCAAATCTTGCCCCTGATTCTGAGCTTGTTCCTGTTCCACGGCTCACTACCCCAATCCGAAAACCCCTACCTTTGGTTCTGCACACTAATCACGTTTTTCAGCGGGTTCTACCAAACGGCTGTCACTATGAAAGTTGCTGCCATCCGCTACCCAACCATTTACTTTTTGCAACACGCAGTTCTAATTTTTCTCTACACCACATTGAAAAATATGATTTCGGTTGTGGCGTTGTATGACCATCTGCATGGCTATAACCAGTGGGTGGTTACTCCTCGCGGCAGACAAACCGCTCGCGTTGTTGCTCCTGAGACGACTCCAGTACTTACCCCCGCTGCGGGAGTCGCATCCACTAAATAGGCACTGAAAATACCCAGTCTTGATAGTTCGCGTCTCGATTCTCGGTAATCGCGGTCAGCTTCTCGCGGAGCAAGGTAGTGATGGGGCGTTCTTGAGGCAGTGCGTAATGCTCGATGCGCTTTACCGGCGCGATTTTGGCAGCCGTTCCACACAAAAACACTTCGTCGGCAATCAGCAATTCGGAGCGATCAACTGGACGCTCTACCGTGGGAATGCCCAAGTCGCGGGCGATCGCTAAAATGCTATCCCGCGTAATCCCTTCTAGAATGTCCTGTTCAAATCCGGGAGTAATTAATACTCCATTCCGAACAAGGAAGAGGTTCATTCCCGATGCTTCACAGACTTTGCCCTGAGTGTTCATCAAAATTGATTCATCAAAGCCCGACTCAACAGCTTCCGTTTTTGCCAGTGAAGAGGTGATGTAAGCCGCACAGAGTTTGCCCCGGAGTGGCATACTGCGGTCTTCTTGCCGATACCAGGAGCTAATGCGGCAGGAAACACCGTCAGGTGGTAGGTAGTCCGTCATTTCTAAACCATAAACTAGAAAATCTTTTTCGATGTTGTGGATGCGCGGCGAAACCCCCAAGCCAGAGTTATAAACCAGTGGACGCATGTAAAACGGAGTTGTGGGCTTATTTTTTTGCACGAAATCAATCATGATTTGTTGAATGGTGCTGGCAGGAAGGTCATACATCAACAGTTTGGCGCTGACGCTGAGGCGGTGACAGTGGCGATCGAGCCGAAACAGGAGAATTTGATTAGAGTTTTGGGGATCGGGAATGCCTCGCAAGCCCCCGATCGCGCCAGTGCCATAATGCAAGGCGTGCGTTGCGACCGAAATTTTAGCGTCCTCAAACGGCAAGAAGCGATTTTGCAAGTAGGCGATGGGAAGGAATGATTGCATAGGACAAAAGACCAGACAATGAGTGGACAGTGAACAGTGGATGGAAGAATGCTGGAGCGGTGGAGTCAGACAATTGTAAAAGGGTGGGGGCAACCAGAGGTAAGAGCTTTAATTTGGCTGCTGCTGGGAGGCTTCGTTATCCGCAGCGTGATTGCATTTTGGTTGCCTCCTGGCTTTGATGAAGCGTACTACTACCTTTACACCCAAAACTTGGACTGGAGCTACTTCGACCATCCGATGATGGTGGCGTTTAGCACGGGATTGGGTCCCTGGCTAACGGGTGATGTGTCTCAGTTTACGATTCGTCTGGGATCGCTGCTTTTGTATACAGGCTCTCTTTTCTTCTTATACCGCACAAGTGTGCGGCTGTTTTCAGCCAGGGCAGGGGGGTTGACGGTGGCGATCGCGTCGCTTATTCCGATTTTTGCCGTGGGGTTTGGGGTGCTGACATTGCCAGATAGTCCACTGATTTTCTTCTGGTCGGCGGGTTTATATGTCGCGGTTGAAGAATTTTTTCGCCAACCTGATTATCGTCCCAGCTACCGATTAGCCATTATTGGTTTGCTGGTTGGGCTTGCTTGCCTGAGTAAATACCACGGGCTGGCGATCGGGTTTGGCTTCGTTGGGTTTTGTCTCACCAGTGCTCGTCATCGGAGTGCCCTGCGATCGCCGTGGATGTTGCTGGCAGTTGGGCTATTTCTGCTGGCGCTACTTCCCATTGTGTACTGGAACACTCAGCACGACTGGGTTTCTCTCCGCTATCAATCGGGACGAGCGGTTCCTGATCGCGGCTATAGCCTGCTAGAACTGCTGGGAACGGTTTTGATTGGTGTAGCGTATTTGTTTCCCACGTTTGGGTTTCCGCTCTGGTGGGTGAGTTTGCGGGAATGGGGCAAGCAATGGCGGAGGCAGAAAGCAGGCTTCGCCCTGAGGCTCAGCCCGAAGGGAGGCAAAAGGCAAGAGGGGAGGGAAGGGGGAACTCGCCTGATTCTGTGGGTGTCTTTGCCGCTGATGCTAGGGTTTACGCTGATGGGTGGTTACCGTCCAATTTTGCCAACCTGGGCAATGCCGGGTTTTTGGGGGGCGACACTGTTGTTGGGAGCACGGGCGGCGGAATGGCAGACGCGATCGCCCAAACGGGTGAAACGCTGGCTCTGGGGATCGGGATTGGTAATTGTGACACTGTTGCTGGTAGCGCTGCTGCATTTGTCGTTGGGAACGTTGCAGAAACCCAGCCGATTTGCCTGGTTTGGTGGCTTGATTCCCGCGAATGCCGATGCGTCGGTGCAACTGGTGGATATTCAACAAATTCGTCAGGGGTTTAAGGAGTCGCCTGAACTGAAGACTGCCCTGGAACAAGCGGATTTTGTGTTTACCAGCGAGATCTTTTTAGCTGGGCAGGTGGGGATGGCGATCGCCCCCCTCAATCCGCCTCCTATCACTTGCTTCAATGACGATCTGCGCGGCTTTGCCTTTTGGTCATCGGCAGAGGAGTGGGTAGGCAAAAATGGTTTGTATGTAACGTCAGAACGGTTACCGGATGTGAGCGATTATCAGTCCTATTTCCAGCGAATCCAAGCAATTGGCGAGATTCCCATTCAGCGAGGCGGCGAAACGGTGGAAGTGATGCGAGTGTATGAAGGGACAAATTTGTTGAAACCCTTCCCTCGACCAAATGATGTGAATCGCTCTACCCGGTTGAGATAGGTTGAAGGGTGATAGGAAGGGGGAATAGAAAATGGGAATGGAATGTCATTGGGGTTGTGGAACGCGGCTGGAGGGGCAGAGGTCGGTGAGGGGGCAGCGATCGCAGGCGGGATTGCGGTAGAAGCAGCACTTTTGCCCATGCAGCATCAGCACCTTGTGATGGTCGTAGACTTGCTGGGCAGTCCACTCGGCAGGTAGTAAAGCCTCCAAGATCTGGTGAGCGGGACCTACATCAACTTTTGCAGGCAAAATTCCCAACCGAACCGCAACCCGGTGATGATGACTATCCACTGGCAGGGCGCGCCCCCGCAAACGGCTAAATGCCAATACGGCAGCGCTGGTCTTCGGTCCAACACCCGGTAAAGACTCTAGCCAGGCGCGAGCTTCGGCTACGGGCATTTCTCCCAAAAAATCCAGGGACCACTCGCCGTTCAGCCGTTCTCCAATCAACCGCAACACTTGCTGAAGCCGAGGTGCTTTCGACTCTGCCCAGGTGCAGGGCGCGATCGCGCCCTGCACTTGCTCGGTAGGCGCATCCCGCACGGCTTCCCAGGTGGGAAACGGCACAACTAATTGTTGAAATGCTTTGTGCGAGTCTTTGTTTTTGGTGCGGTGAGACAGCAGGGCTGAAACCAATTCACTGAGCGGATCGAGCGTGTGAAAGTAAGGAATCGGACAGCCATATTCAGCACACAGGCGATCGTGAACTTCTAAAACTAATTGCTGAAGCGGGCGATCGCTGGGTAAGCCTGGTAATTGCGGTTGATGCACAGTGGAAATCACAAGCTAAAAGAGAAATCCCTTTGATTGTGCAGAATTTATCAGCCGCAAACATCGCTCTCTCGGCTAACTGGGCGGAAGTTTGGGCACTGAACCGCTTAATTCCAGTCCTTTGTAAACCAGGGCGGCAATGTCGGCTCTGGTAGCAGCCTGGTTGGGATTCAACAGTTGAGTATCGCGATCGCCAGAAAAAATGCCAGCCTGAATCGCCGCTGCCATCCGTCCCCGTGCCCAAGCAGGAATTTGGTTGCGGTCTTGATATGCCTGCAAAATCGCCTCTGGATCGGCAGGCTCATCCAATCCCAATCCACGCGCCATTGAGGCAATCGCTTCGACCCTCGACACTTGCTGCTCTGGACGAAAATCGCCTTCAGGATAGCCGCTCATAAAGTTGCCTTTCACCGCTTTGTCTACAGCGTTTGACCATTGGCTACCGGGAGGAACATCCGTAAAGGGTTTGGGCGGCAAGCGATCAGGTTTGGTAAACGCTTTTTGAAGCTGAACAGCAAATTGAGCACGGGTCACAGGCTCATTCGGTTTAAATTGCCCATCGGGGAAGCCACCAATAATCCCACGGGCTGAAAGTGCCGCAATAAAAGGATACGCCCAGTAGTTTGAAGGGACATCCGCAAAGGCGATCGGTGTGCCAGATACAGTTGGCGCGGGAACAGGTCTGGTTGGGATGGGGGAGGCTGGAACTACACCTGTTTGCCCAGTAATGGGAGAGGGAGAAACGGTGGGTTGTGGTGTCGCGATCGCTCCGGTAGCTGGCACGGGTGAGGAACTTGGAGGCACGACTACAGTTCCCTCTTCCTGCACAGTTCCTTGCACCTCATTCTGAATGGTGGGAGATGGGGCAATTGTGGGTGTTGTGGTTGGCAGCGGAAACGGCGTAGCAGTTGGTGTGGGAGAACTGGCAACTCCTGGCAAAAAGCTAGAAAAATCCCATCCAGGTCGTCCCTGGCTTAACGCCCACCAAAAAATTGCACCAAATGCCAGCAGCGTCACAAGCAGTGCGATCGGCTCATCATCTCTCAGCCGAGGAGGGCGTTGATCCGGTGGGACAGAGTTAGACATGGGGCCACCCTGGTAAAAATCAAATCTCATGATTTTTTGAAACTGTCCCAATCCTAAAGGGCTGAGTGTTTTTGTCAATAGATTTGTTGAAAGACGAGACATTCATTCCTTGTCACTTTCGGCACAAATCTGTCTGTTACCCGTACAACCACGCTTTCTTTACCTCTTCTGGTAGAGTTCTAAAGAAGCGAACTCAGGGTAGCTTCGTGACGTGTTTGGATATGGAGAATTTGAATCATGGGTTTCTTCGACAGAATTTTTGGTGGCAAGAAGGACGAACCCGCTCCCGCTCCTGCTGCTCCGGCTGATGCTCCTCAAGGGGATGCAATCCCACCTGAGCGTTTGGGGCTGAATGGCGAATACGACCAGAGCGGATTAGCAAAACGAGTTGCTAAAGCATTTGACGATGATGCCAGTGTGACGGATGTGGAAACGCTGTGGGTCGCTCAAACCGGCGGCACCGTGGTTCTAAAGGGGAAAGTTCCCAGCCAAGATATGCTCAACAAGTTTGTGGCGATCGCAGAAGGGGTAAATGGCGCAACCTCGGTTGATACCAGCCAGGTGACGGTGGGCTAGATTTGCAGTGCTGAGTGCTGAGGACTGGGTGCTGAGTGGTCATCCAGTCTCAGTCTCCTAGTATTTGATGGGTTGGCTTGAATCTGTATTGTGTTGTGAATGAGATGGTGAATTATGGGACTGTTTGACCAAATTGCAGGCGCGATCGCCAATCCAAACCAGCAGGCAAGCACAGACCAACTTGGCAACATTTTGGGGATGGTGCAGCAACTGAGCAGCAGTCAGGGGATTGATCCATCAACCAGTCAAACGATGATGTCGATGGTGGGAGGCTATGTGCGATCGGCGTTGCAGCAGAAACAGGCGGCAGGGGGTACCGCTGAGGCAGAGAACATTGTGAACCAGTTCAGCGGTTTAGGTGCCAATCCGGCGGCTGTGCAAGCGCTGTTTTCTCCTGACCAACAAACCCAAGTGGCAAACGCCATTTCTCAACGAACCGGAATCTCTTCGCAACAGGTGATGAGTTTGCTGGCGCTGGCAGTTCCCATTGTCCTCAAAATGCTGCAATCTGGTGCCAATACTCAAGGTAATCCGGGCAGCAACAATGTTTTGAGCACGTTTCTGGATTCTGATAACGATGGCGATGTGGATATTGGCGACGCGATCGGCATGGCAGGACGGTTTTTGCAGTCCAGGTAGGAAATGGGGAATTGTAGGGGCAGGTCTCGTGCCTGTCCGGCAACGGAGAAGAAATTGTAGGGGCAGGTCTCGTGCCTGTCCGGAAACGGAGAAGCAAAAGAGAGGCACAAATCCTGTTGCGAGTACCCTACAGGTTGAAATCAATACCCTGTATCTGTGTACTGGGTGACGTAAACCAGAATGGAGCAAGACCTTCAGCAGTTAATGCTTCTTCATTTAAAGTGCGCTCGAATGGAATCTTCCCTGCTGCTTTCTCCCGTTCCCAAAACTCAGTTGCATAGCGATGAGCAAAGGCTTCTTTGTCTTTACTGGGTTTGCTCCAAAATAACTCTTCCTCGCCACCTTCTTCAAAATGCAGATAATCTACGTAGTGTCCAACTTCGTGGGGTAAGGTGCGATAGAGTTGGGTCGCTCGAACTGATTCTAGATTGGTGTAAACGGCATAGTGGCGACGTTCAACAATCACTTGATGACCATCCTGAGCAAGCCGCTCTAGTTCTCGAACATCATCGGGGAGTAGGGATTTACGCCAACGCTTGATCTCATTAATTGGTTGAGCCTCTAAATAAATTGCAACTCCGCTGTACTGGTGAATTTCTACCCAGTAACACATTCGTCCCCAAACCGACTCTAGAAGATACTCTTTGCGCTTAGGTTGACGCAGCACAACGAAATCGATGCATTTTGTGTGGTTTGAAGGTAGTAACCTCAACACTTGTGCAATATGATCTGGCGTACAAGCGTGAAGAAACCCTGGTTGCACTGGCTCGACTAGAAATGTAACCTCGCGATCGCCAATTGTGCGGCTGAGAACAACTGGATTCTCTAAATCCTCATAAAAGAATGGATACTGCCCACCCTTATGTCCTTCGGCAATCTGCATCTGATTGTTTTGCCCATGCCCAGATTTAGCAGTGCCAATATTTCTGTTCCTGCGTCGAGCATCCCATCCCGGTCTTCGCATTGGGAACCTCACTAAATCTTGAAACTGATCCGCCAGTTTAAACTACCTGCCTCCCTATCAACCTTACGGATGCGACTGAGACATTAACCCTCTTACCTCACCGATCACCAATTACCGACTACCCATCACCGATTACCGACTTACTCCAAAACAGTCTTCAGTCCCTTCACAAGTCGTCCGATGCCTTCCATGGCAGTGTCTTTTGGCAAGGCAGCGTAAGCAACACGCAGATAGCAGCCTTCGATGCCAAAGGTTGTTCCAGGCAGGGCGGCAACTCCGTGTTCTTGAATTAGCCGTTCGATCAGTTGCATGGCATCCAGTGAGGTGTGGATGTTGAGCAAAAAGTAAAAGGCTCCAGCGGTGGGGGGAATGGTGCAGAGATGGGAGATCTGTGCCAGTTCGTTGAGCATGAGTTGACGGACTGCCGCGATCGCGCCGAGTCGATCTTTGCAATAGCTCACGCCTGCCTGCAACGCACCCAACGCCGCATATTGCGACACCACCGCTGGACAAATCACGTTGGTGTCCTGAATTTTCATAATTGGCAGCAGCAGATGCGCTGGAATCACCATGTAGCCGATGCGCCAACTGGCAAATCCGTAGGCTTTGGAGAGGCTGAACAGGGAAATGGTGTGGTCTGCGCTGGTGGCGATCGCGCCGGGTGAGAAGTGCTTCACATCGTTGTAGGTGAAGTATTCGTAGGCTTCATCGTGAATGTGATAGATGCCATGAGTGCGGCAGAGGTCATTCACTTCACGCAAAGCGGCTTCGGGATAGACGGCTCCGGTGGGATTGTTGGGCGAAATGGTGACGATCGCGCGAGTGCGTTCAGTGATAGCGGCGCGAATTGCCTCTGGACGAAGCTGATAATTCTCGTCAGTATTAACCAAGACAGGATGACAACCCGCGATCGCGATCGCCATTTCATGGTTGAAGTAGTAGGGCACTTGCAAAATCACCTCGTCGCCTGGATTCGTGATTGCCAGAATTGCATTCAAAAAGCCCATGTTGCTACCAGCCGTGACGACCACTTCTCGCGTGGTGTCGATCGCAATTTTGTTCTCCGTTTTCAGCTTGGTAGCGATCGCCTCCCGTAACGGCGGGATTCCTTGCAATGACTGGTATTTGTGATTCTCAGGGTTGGATAAGAACTGATTAATTTGAGCGATCGCTTCCGGTGGCGGACCGTAAGACACCACCCCCTGCCCCAGCGAAATCGTTCCCGGATGGTGTCGAATCATTTCTCCAATGATGGGAATCACCGGAGTTTGTACCCCATCCATACGGGTTTGTCTGACTGTCATCAAGATTTCATACTCTTCATATCCACTTTACTGCGGTAGCTATATTGCCCGTACACGCTCACCAAATAGGGCATGACATAGGTTAAGATGACCGAAATCCAGCGCTCCTGGCTCATTTCTCCCCGTAGCAATGCTAATCCGTGATTAATGACAAATAGCAGCGACCCCACCACAAGCGATGTTCTCAGTCCAGTTGAAATAAAGTCGCGATCAAACAGGCTAGCAAGATACCCTCGAATGTTTTTCATGAATGAAGCTGATAGTTGAAAATTGCTCCTTTCCGAGCATACGCTTCTGGTTAAGCAGCGTCGGTGAGTCAGGTAACAGTTCCCTCTAGAATCTCTAGTCGTGGAGTGTCACAATGGGTGATACAAATTTTGGGACTTGAGAGGCATCATGAGTATTCTTCCCGCATTGAATGCTGTTCTGGAACAAGGACGGGCACTAAAAGTTATCAGTGGGCTGAACAATTTTGACCGCGATCGCGTGGCGACTGTGGTTAAAGCCGCCGATCAAGGTGGCGCAACTTTTGTGGATATTGCGGCTGATGCTGACCTGGTACGCATGGCAAAGCAACTCACCGATCTGCCTATTTGCGTCTCCGCAGTTGAGCCAGAAATGTTTGTCACCTGTGTTGATGCAGGCGCAGACCTGATTGAAATTGGCAACTTCGATAGTTTCTACGCACAAGGTCGCCAGTTTGAAGCGGAAGAAGTATTGGCATTGACCCAGGCAACCCGTCGCCTATTGCCTTCCATCGTGCTTTCGGTAACCGTTCCCCACATCCTACCCCTGGATCAGCAAGTGCAGTTAGCTGAAGAACTTGTCCTTGCTGGAGCTGACATTATCCAAACCGAAGGTGGCACCAGCAGTAGCCCTGCCCACGCGGGAACTCTCGGCTTGATTGAAAAAGCCGCACCCACTCTGGCATCTGCCTACGCCATCTCCCGCGCTGTGAATGTGCCTGTGCTCTGTGCCTCTGGACTGTCCACTGTGACTGCTCCAATGGCGATCGCGGCGGGTGCTTCTGGCATCGGCGTTGGCTCTGCTATCAACAAACTCACCAGCGAAATTGAAATGATTGCCGTTGTTCGCAGCCTGGTTGAAGCCCTGGCAACCGTAAGCCGCTCAGTGGTTCATGCTCAGTAGATAAGGCAGAAGATGAGGGAGGTAGGGAATTAGGGAGTTAGGGAGTGGGTGAGTGAGCGAGTCGGTGAAATTCCATCCACCCATTCACCCATCTACCCTAATCCCCCGATTCCTCATCATCCATCTTCAATCTTTACGCTTCAATTCCCTTCATCCCTCTATTCCTCCTTCCCTTTTCATGTCTTCTCAATTCACGCCGGAAGAATTGCATCAGTGGCAATTGTCGCTAACGGAAGCGAACCGTAACAACATCTGGTGTCATTGCAAGCAGTGTGATGCAGAATGGGTGTCATCGGATGAAAAGGCGATGTGTCAGCAGTGCGGTAGCGATCGCGTCGAACACATTCCTTGCTGGCAATTCCCCGATGATTAAGACGATATACGTGGGTTGAAATCGTTTGAAAGTACCAACTAGACGGCTTTCTCTAGCCACCAGTTCCCCAAATACCGATTAGAATTTGCAATCGTTCAGACGAGAGGTTTCATCCGGATTGAGCAGTGTTGGGCGAGTTCATGACGAAAGTAACCACCTCACTCACTCACGATGAATACTCTCTCTGCATTGCGATTTGCCACACTCGCTGCGATCGCACTGAGTCCGTTTGGCATTGTTCAAGCGGCGATCGCGGCTCCCGGCTCCGTTGTCGTTCCGACGATCCCCAGTTCTGGTTCATCGCCAGGGTTTCCCACCACCCCTCGACCCTCTGCGCCTGCCGTTGTCGTTCCGGTCTACTCGCCAAGTCAACCTGCTCGTAATCCAGTGGTTACCACACCAGGACGATTGCCTCCTGTGCCAACGGTTCAGCAGCCGTCTACCCGTCCAATTGGGAGTAATCCTGGCATTTCCCAACCATCTAGCGGCGGGCTAATTTATCGGGTTGTTGTCAGCAACGCGTCTGAGGTTGCCCAGCAACAGATTAAAACGTTGGTTCCGCAAGCCTTTCGGACTTCCTTAAATGGACAACTTGTGATTCAGGCTGGGGTGTTTCGAGAGCAGAGCAAAGCTGTGGAACTTCAGCAACTCTTGAACCGCAACAATTTGCAAGCCACTGTGCTGTCGGGGCAAGCCAGTCAACTTCCAACCCCATCCCCTCAAGTCAATTCCCCCAGTTCCAAACCAGGCACTCCCCTACCCTCTGTGCCGCGCACTGGCACCCTTGTGGTGATCGATCCGGGGCATGGTGGAGGAGATCCAGGTGCGGTTGGAATTGGTGGCATTCGAGAAAGTGAGATCACATTAGATATTTCTCGCCAGGTGGTGTCGCTGTTAAAGCAACAAGGGGTTGAAGCGGTTTTGACGCGATCGCGCGATGAAGAAATTGACCTGGAACCGCGGGTTCAGTTTGCCGAACGGGCAAACGCCGATGTGTTCGTTAGCATTCACGCTAATTCTTTTGATGCCAGCCGTACCGATGTCAGTGGCATTGAAACTTACTACTACTCTGGTGGCAGTGGGCAGGCTCTCGCCAAACTGGTACAAAACAGCCTATTGCAAGAGCTGGGTGCTCGCGATCGCGGTGTGAAATCGGCGAACTTCTATGTCATTAAATACACGTCCATGCCTGCAATTTTGGTAGAAACTGGGTTCGTTACTGGCTCAGAAGATGCCGCTCGATTCAGTAGCGCATCCGGTCGTTCTCGCATTGCCAAAGCGATCGCCCGTGGCATTCTGGAATACATACGCTAGCCTTAAACCCCTGTTGCTAAACATGTCAAGCAGTTTCTTCACTTGGCCACCCCAACAGAATGCCATGAACCTTCTGGTACTGAGTCAACGTTGCTTTTGCCTCAGCTTGGGAGCTAAGCCAGTATTGAGCATTGAACAGATAGGAAGCTGCTTTGTCCCCAGATTTTCGGGTTGGAACTGGCTCCCAGATTTTGAGGAACCAGGGTTTGCGAGGGTTACGCTGGGGTTTATACAAAATTGCATATTGCATTCGAGGGACTCCAACGGTTTTAAGTACAACTGTCAGTAGATGCCCCGTTTGTCTTCTACCCATCTTGTTCTAAATCGCGGTTCCCTAACCTCTGACAATGAGTAGAAACGCCCTACTTCCCCCGGTAGAACTAATTGAGGCTGGCGAACTCCTCCCCAGTGGAGACCCGCAAAAAGTTCCCAATCTGAAGAGGTAATTTGATTTTGACCAAAGCACCCTGCAAACTGCCCTGAGCAAACTCAAACCGCCGTGTATAAGATTGAATCCCCCAATTCTCGTCACTCAGTTATTCCACATCCAGCAGCAAGAGCAGTTTGTGAGAGAATCAGGCGAGGATGCCCCCAATATAAGAAACCTCCTAATAAGTAGCTGTACCTAGAAGTAATTGACTAAGAAATTTATACTGTTGAGCTAGAGGCGATAGGCTATCTAGACAAGGTGAGAGGAGTTTATTGTGCAAGTTGTTCAAGAATACGTCCAACGTTGGTATGAGAGTGGGCTTGACCCCGATGAGTACATTTGTCACCGTAAGGCTGGCAATGCAGTTGAAATTGAAGACGCTGCAACAGGCGATCGCCGAATGGTGCTGACCTTTTGCACCAACGATGTGCTGGGTTTAACTAGCGATGAGTCGGTGAAGCAGGCAGCGATCGACGCGATTTTGCAGTACGGCACATCTAATAGTTCCACTTCTGTACTGAGCGGACGCATTGATCTGCATCGCCAACTGGAGGATGAAGTCTCCAAGTTTAAGCATTTGCCCCATACCCAGCTATTTCTCAATGCCTGGATGGCGATGCAAGCACTGATGGATGCCTTTTGCCATCTTGCCATTCCGGTACCCGGCTTTCAAAATACACGAGAAACGCTGATCATGACGGATGTGCTGAATCATGGTTGCATCGTTTCGGCGCTGGCAAATGCTGGAACCCGTTCTGGCAAGATGTTTGGTCATAGCCCACGGGTACGGGTCAAAGCGTATCGTCATTGCAATATGGATGACATGGCGCGGAAGCTCAAACGCTATGCCAAGCCCAGCGATCGCATCATGGTCGTGTCAGACGCAGTCTTCTCAATGGACGGTGACATGGCACCCCTACCAGACATGATTGATATTTTGTCGAACTACCCTGATAGTGTGTTGCTGATGGATGAGGCTCACGCATCGGGAGCGATCGGCGCAACTGGACGAGGCATTTACGAATACTTCAACCTCACGCCGCAAGATGCGATTGATCGGGGCGTGGTTCCTCTGATCATGACAACGTTCTCCAAATTTGGCGCATCCGTGGGTGCGGCGATTAGTACTCACGTTCCCGAACTGAAGCCGCTGCTAAACGTATCTCCCACATCGATCGGAACCTGCTCTCTGGCTCCTCCACTCACAGCCGCCGCTTTGCAGAGTTTACGCATTGTGCAGCAACAGCCGGAACTGGTAACTCGTTTGCAGGAGAATACTCGCTATTTGCGATCGCGTCTGGCAGCGCACGATTTCATGGCGATCGGCGAAACCAACGTTGTTCCCGTGATCTTGCCGTCCGAAGTGAATCCCAAACTGTACGCTAGGGAAATGTTGGACTACGGCATTTGGGTGTCGCCCATCTGGTTTATCGCCAAGCCACGGATTCGCATCACCGTCAATGCACTCCACACGCGTGAGGAGATGGATCGGCTGGTGGCGGCAATGGTCAAGGTCCGCGATCGCGCCTTCAAACCCACAACCATTAGTGCTTAACGCTTTTTGGGCTTGTTTATAGGGGGCTAGGGAAGGTTAAGGGGATGGAAAAGATAGGGAAGATGAAGAGGATAGAGAGGGCGAGGATGATAAATTCCTTTGACCTCCTCCACTTCCTCACCTGCTCATCTCCTTTACCTTCTCCATCTTCTAACTCCCCCTCCCATAACTTCTGACCTTGCCCTACCTGCATTGACCTTTCACCCATTTGGATGACCAACCCGAATGATGTGATCTGGGGTTGCTCAACCGTATATTAAAAGCATTGAACTCGTTCATCTCAAAGCCAAACGCAACAGAGCCAAGAATGGCAGCGAGACGGAAGTAAGGGTAATCTCCTGAAGGAACGCGCCTCACTCTTACGCTACATGGAGGCGTTATGCAACTAATTTATCGTGGTGTTCGCTACAACTACCAACCAGCCGATGTTGAGATTCAACCTGGGGCGATCGCGGGCAAATATCGGGGATCTGCTTTGCACTTTCGCAACGCAACTGCAAAGTTAACAGAAGCCCAACCTGCTCTTAGATTGATCTATCGCGGAACTCAATACAGTAAAGGTGTGACGCAATCAGCAACTGTTGCTCAACCGATTGCAACTGCTCAAAAACCCTTTGAACTGATCTATCGCGGTGTTCGTTATCAATCTGCTTCAGCAAAAACTGCTCAAGTAAACCCAATCCAGGATGATGTTCGTGAAGTGGCAATGAAGCAACGCCTCAATCACCAAAAACGTGAACTGGCAGTACTTGGACGGTTTGAAGATGCGATCGCGGCTCCCACTTCTTCCTGGGTTCACTACAACAACCATCAAGGTTCAATGAGCTAGTGTTTGACTGACAACGCTTAAACACTGAGGTTGAGAGTTCACAACGTAGCTAGTTATGAAGGGCGTTTTCCACAAACGTCCTTTTTCATAGGAAACAATATCCCAGTGGGCAGTGTCCATCTTATCAGGTGAGTTCTCTTGTAAAAATCTGCCTGATCTCCTCCCTTATGTACAGAGGTGTTCCCGGTGCTCACTTGTTATCATGGTGCTTGAATATGCATCGACTATTTGTAATCTACTGAGTAGCACCACTTCCTTCTAATAGGGGTTGAATCGTGACCTGGCAATGCCTTGCTTTTGGTGGAAAGCTGTTACTGAAACGACTATAAGATGCTGCTAAATCAATCAGGGTCACTCACTCTACCATTCTTCATAAGGGTAGTAGCATGACCATGCCGATTATGTCTCGTAAGTGGACTCTAATATTGACAGTGTTGTTTTTAGGCGGCAATCTGGGGTGGGCGATCGATCGCGTAGATGCAGCAACTCCATTGAGTCAAGCGACTGTTCAAGCCATTCGTAATTCAGTTCAACTGTTTTTAAAGGAGCGACAACCTCGTCCAGCTAAGGTTAAAGACACGATCGCACCTGGAGATGCGTTGAAGACGGCCCGTGCCTCCATGGTGGAGTTGCAGTTTAATGATCGCTCTCTGGCCCGCATTGGCGAATACGCTCTATTTCAGTTTGTGCCAAATACCCGCACGCTTCAGCTTAAAAATGGCACCATCTTAATGCTAATTCCACCAGGGCAAGGAACTACGCAAATACGTACTCCCAACGCTGCCGCAGGAATTCGGGGGTCTGCCTTGTTTGTTCGCTACATCCCCGAAACCGATACGACGATTGTGGGCGCACTGACAAATAGCGGCATTCAAGTTGCAACGGGTGACCAATCGGCCCAGCAGTCGCTGCAAGCGGGACAAATGGCAGTGGTTGTGCAAAACCGGATCGAGCGCGTCTACAACTTTGATTTGCGAACCTTTTACCAAACGAGTGACCTGGTGAAAGGCTTAGAGTTGCAGTCTCGGAAGGAACTGACAACTGAACTAGACCCTGCGATCGCGGCTGTTCGGGAAGAAACCATTGAAGCGCTCGAAACTCAGTCGATCTCCAACACAGCAACAACCATTCAAAATCCCAGCTTTTTACGCCGACCGTCCGCATCGATTGATGCCGAGTCTGAGCGTCGTTCGTTTAGTCGTAGTCGTTTCCAGCCTACTCAAGCCCAAGAACCATCAGCAACGAATCGTTCTGGTGGCAGGGTAAACTTACCTGAGGAGCGTTTGGGCGATCGCCAAAATGCGTTTCCTCCCACTCTTCTACCAACCACAATCTCCCCCACCCTTTCGTTACCCAACAGTCCTCTAGTTACAACCTCCCCTGGGCAACCGGGAGTTCTTCCGGGAGTTGCGGGTGGAACTTCAGGAGGTCGAGGTGGCAATCCGTTTGGCGGACCTCCGGGACGAACGGGCAGTGCTCCGGGTCTTTCGGGTAATACTCCTGGACAGAGTGGCGGTACGGCAGGTCCTCCAGGGCAAACAGGTGCTGCTCCAGGATTGTCTGGAAATACACCTGGACAAAGCAGTGGTGTCTCAGGTCCTCCGGGACAAACGGGCACCGCTCCTGGTCTTTCGGGCAACACCCCCGGACAGAGTGGCGGTACGGCAGGTCCTCCAGGGCAAACAGGTGCTGCTCCGGGTCTTTCGGGTGCTACGCCTTAGTATTGAATCAAATATTGAGTCACTAGTGACTCAATTTACTCAATCGTCGATATGGAGTAATGACTGGACGGTTGCTTGCTTAGCCAGTAGAGCAACTGTTCAATGATTGAGAGCAATTCTTCTAAATCAATTGGTTTCCGCACAAATTCGGTAGCACCCACAGCCAATCCCTTAACTCGACAGGCTTCGATCGACGCTGTGACCAGCACAATGGGAATTGATCTGAAGTTGCTATCTCGCCGAATTTTCCGAGTTAGCTCATACCCATTGGTTCCGGGCATCATTACGTCCAACAGCACCAGGTCGGGCGGAGAGATTTGGATACTCTCGAAGGCTGCGATCGCGTTATCCGCAACTTCGACTTCGTACCCTTCTGTTTGTAGAAAGGTTTGAATTAAAAATAAATTGTCGGGCACATCATCGACCACTAAAATCCGGCATTTTTTAGAAGACATAATGTATGCCCAGCTTACAAAGTTATATAGAGCATTAACGGCTGCTGCTGAGTACCGCTAACACCGATTGAACTAGAGAATCTGCGGCTGCGCCGTGTTCCCACTCATCCACAATATCGTAGTCTCTCCATTCATCCAACAGTCTCAATAAACTGACAACTGCAAGATCTTGCCGAATCAGTTCCATGACTAATTCCAATGCATCTTGAGCAGAGGGGAAAAATTTAATTTCAATACGCCCCGCTAAGTGGTGATACCAGACTCCCATCCAACCTAGCTCTGTTTCTAAAACTTCGATTTTTTGTCCTAAGTAGTTCATAATGCTGCGACCTAATGAACCTATCCCCATTAGTGTAGTTGAACGGTTTCAAGCTCCCTATCTACTCTAAGAAGCGTTCTTTCCATGAAAGTTCTCTATCTTAGGTTGGTATATGTGGCTCAATGGGTGCCTAATCCTGTACTCGCGATCGCATCGCAAAAAATTACATCGCTAAAACGTTAACACGGTGCGGATTGCCTCTCCTTTGTGCATTAAATCGAATGCTTCATTCACCTGAGCGATCGGCATTACGTTGGTAACCAAGTCATCAATGTTGATTTTGCCATCCATATACCAGTCCACAATTTTTGGCACATCCGTGCGTCCTCTAGCACCGCCAAATGCACTCCCCTTCCATACACGACCCGTTACTAACTGAAACGGGCGGGTACTAATTTCTTCTCCTGCTCCGGCAACCCCAATGATAACGCTGACTCCCCAACCCTTATGGCAGCACTCTAATGCTTGTCGCATGACATGGACATTGCCAATACACTCAAAGCTGTAATCGGCTCCACCTTTTGTTAGCTCAACTAAGTAAGCAACCAGGTCGCCTTCAACTTCTTTAGGATTGACAAAATGAGTCATCCCTAGCTTTTCTGCAAGTTCCTTTTTCTGTGGATTCAAGTCTACACCGATGATCATATTGGCTCCTACCATGCGGCATCCTTGAATTACATTGAGTCCAATCCCACCCAAACCAAATACGACAACATTAGCGCCAGGTTCTACTTTTGCAGTGTAGAGGATGGCTCCAATGCCTGTCGTGACTCCACAGCCGATGTAGCACACTTTGTCAAAGGGCGCATCCTCACGAATTTTGGCGAGAGCAATTTCAGGCAATACTGTGTAGTTAGCAAAGGTGGAGGTGCCCATGTAGTGATGAATGAGGGTACCTGCTTGAGAAAAGCGACTGGTGCCATCGGGCATTAAACCTTTTCCTTGAGTTGCCCGAATTGCCTGACATAAATTTGTTTTACGGCTCAAGCAGTATTCACAATTGCGACACTCTGGCGTGTAAAGCGGAATGACATGATCACCGGGTTTGAGATTGGTAACACCAGAGCCAATTTCTACGACTACTCCTGCCCCTTCGTGCCCTAGAATGGTTGGGAATAACCCTTCTGGATCGCGCCCAGACAGGGTGTAGGCATCGGTATGACAAACGCCTGTTGCTTTGATTTCAACCAATACTTCTCCCTCTTTGGGACCTTCTAGCTGAACTGTTTCGATGCTTAAAGGTTTTCCGGGTTCATAGGCCACAGCGGCTTTAATATCCATGGGGTTCTCAGCTAAGAAAGGGTGATTTAATCGTGCTTATTATAGCGATGGTGAGTCAGCTTAGGACACGACCACGGTTGGTTAAACCGTGGTCTAAAAAGGTTGACTAACAGCCGATTGTTCTATAAGTCCAACATCAGCTATATCAATCGCGATCGCAGTCCTGGGGTAGCCATTCAGGTTCTTTTTATCCACACTAGGGCGCAACGTACCGTAACCATAATTCCCCGGATTAGAAATGCAGCGGTTTGAAAGGGAATGTTACAGCTAGCCGGAGTCAGTTGACAAAACCAAATCTCATGCTAAATATAGAGGCTAATTCTATAGCTTAGGGCATAAGACGCTGGATGTAGTGGTGTTTTGTGCTGCGATTACCCACTTCAGAGAGTAAAACTTATGTCTTCCACAACTGCAATCAAAACCACCTGCCAACATCAAAGAGCATTCTGCGTTCCAGAAGAAGAAAAAGTCACGTTTACCAGAAACCGCTCAAGTTTTGCCATCTCCAGCGCCCCAAGCCGTTTCAAAGCGGCAACGCGAGTGCTTGAGTGACTGGAGCCATGCTTCATAGATTCAGATTCTAATTCGACCAACGAGCTTTGTTGGATTGTTTGGTAAGGGTTGTAGCACAATCATCTCACCCTGTTGCGGAAAGATGTTAGTGAGTGCAGTGATATTAACTTGATGAGTTACCAGAATAGTGACTCCTTGAGTTTTTTGTTGTTCTATTAAAAAGTTTCTAAGTGCTCTGGTTTGCCGTTGCTCTGCGCTCGGATTTTGGAAGAATGAGTTTAACGGAGAGAAGGGTTCTACGGGAGCCAGGTTTAGCAATCGCGCTGTATCCAGGCAGCGGCACCACTGGCTGGAGAGTACTCTAGTCACTCGAATATTGCGGCGACGAAATACTTGCCCAATTGTTATGGCTTGCGATCGCCCCCCTGCCGAAAGATTTCGCTGGGTGGAGCAATCATTTAACCGAAAGTTTGGTGGATCGCCTGTTCCAGGAGCTTCTGCGTGACGTATGAGCACAACTGCGCCTGACTTTTCTTGCTGCAAAAATTTCCACGTTGTATCAGTGTTGGAGGCATGGATAGGTTGTTCTTGAGATAGATGCCATATCAATAAAAGAGTGCTGATGCCAGCGACGATTGTCCATTTCATCTTTCACACTTGTGGTAGAGGAGCCTGAATAAATTGTCAGGTAGTATTCATATGTACAGTTTAATTTTTCATAAGAAAGGAGAGCTTTATGAGTGCAGAAGATAGAGCAAAAGCAACTGCAAAAAACGTAGAAGGAAAAGTTCAAGAGTTTGTTGGTGATGTAACCGGCAATCCTGATCAAAAAGCAGAAGGAAAAGCAAAGCAAGTAGAAGCAAACGTGCGTCATTCTGTTGAAAATGTCAAGGATGATGTTAAGCGTGCGATTGACTAATCGGTTAACTTTGTAGTTCTTAGGTTTGGTGCAAATGGAAGTCTGAAGTGTTCGCTTCAGACTTTTTTCTATTCGCCTTCTTCTACTAAAAATTCTATCTCCTTCCAGCGACAGAGGAAATCTAAAAAAACAACTACTCGACGGGTAGAAGTAAATTTAAGTGAGGGCTTGCATACTTAGATTATTCATTAAGTTGAGTTCTAAACAAACCTATGACAAACAATCCAAGAGTAGAATCTGATGTTTATGATCGTGGCATTGTGCCCGCTGAGACAGCAGCCCGTCAAGAACGTGAAGGCGAAGCCTATAAGCAAACCCCACAAACCGAAGGCGATGACCAAATTGATACAGCAGGTGGCTATACTGTTGACCGGGAAGGTTTGTTGAATAACTACGCAGTTGAGCCTGAGATGTACTACGAAGTTCCTGGAGATGCTCGTCAGGAAATCGAAGAAGACGTTGAAGAGCGTGCTGAAGAATTGCACGATATCAACGATAACGACGAAACTGGATTGCTGACTGAAGATGGCGATCGCCGTGGCAAGGGATCAGGCATTATCTAGATAACAAAAGGAGCGTGTCATGGTTGGTTTCCTCTTTACAACGTTAGCGACAGCATTGAGCTTATTAGTTGTTGATTTAGTCGTTCCCGGTGTGGATATTGCCAATTTTCCTGCCGCACTGATTGCAGCGATCGCATTGGGATTTGTTAACTCTTCCGTGAGACCTGTTTTGTCCACATTGTCGCTGCCTTTAAACTTAGCTACTTTGGGCTTATTCTCCTTAGTGGTCAACGGCATTTGTTTCTGGTTAGCAGCTTTATTTGTTCCTGGCTTTGCTGTTCATGGTTTATTGGCAATTATTTTAGGTCCTGTTCTTTTGTCGTTTGTAAATACCTTTTTGAGTAAGTACTTCGCGGAGCGCAATCCTGAAATTAATATCGGCACCGATGCGTAGTCGAAGCGATTCAGCAAATTCCTCAGACTCTTAAGCGTAAGGCACCTGGCAAACGGGTGTCTTTTTTTTGCTAATATGCTGTGATGGCTGAAAAACTTAACTTAACTTCGCAGTCAGGATGGTCTCTTGATCGGCGTAATCCTGCTGTTATTCATTCTTTAATGCCTGTTTGGGAACTGTTCTATCGTTACTATTTTCGAGTTGAAACAAGCGGTTGGGAGCATATTCCTACCCATCAGAATGGGATGTTAGTTGGCTCTCATAATGGGGGGATTGCCGCTCCAGATATGTTCATGATGATGTACGACTGGTTTCGACGCTTTGGGCTAGAGCGGGAAGCCTATGGGTTGCTCCATCCCTCGACTTGGAAGGTGGCTCCTGCGATCGCGGATGTGGCGGCTCAAGTGGGTGCTGTCGTTGCCCATCCCAAAATGGCGATCGCTGCTTTACGTCGCAAAGCAGATGTCTTAGTTTATCCTGGCGGTGTTAAAGACGTGTTTCGTCCCCATGAGATGCGTCACAAAATTTGCTTGGGGGGAAACCAAGCTTTTGTGCGGCTAGCACTGGAGTATGAAGTGCCAATAGTGCCATTGATTTCTTACGGTGCTCATGACACCTTAATTATCTTGGCAGACTTCTATAATCAGGTGCGCCAACTGCATGAGTGGGGAATGCCCTGGCTCTTCAATGTTGACCCGGAGGTTTTTCCAGTTTATCTGGGTTTACCCTGGGGGTTGGCATTAGGCCCACTACCCAATATTCCATTACCCGTCAAAATGTATACGCGTGTGTGTCCACCCATTTACTTTGAACGCTATGGACGAGATGCGACTCGCGATCGCGCATACGTCAATGCTTGCTACAACCAGGTGTGTGCCCAGATGCAGCACGCAATGAATGATTTGGTTTTAAACGTAGAACAAAATAGAACTCTCTAAGGAGACTTTTGGAAAACAGAATACCTGTATGGGCAGGTTTACCATCTGCTACGGTTTTCCTACACTCAGCTTTTGTAGATTGACTTACTTCAGGCAAGCTACAAACATCTGAGCACAATGAATAATTCAAAATGTCAAATTAAAAGTGACAAAGCCTGACTGAAAAGTACTTTGAACTTTTAACTTTTCATGTTTAATTAATTTTCCTTCCTAAGGATGAGGTTTTGGGATATTTGGCAACTGCGCTTCTCGTTGGGTTGGAGTCAGGTTCCCAATCTCTTGGTTAGTCAAGTCAATTTCTGCAAGTTGTTTTGGTTCAGCTCCCACTTGCTCCACAATTAATTTTTCTCGTTGAACAGGAACCTCATTAATTTCAGTTTCAATCTCTTTGCGAACTACCACCTCACCAACTTTTTGCTTTTTATAATCGACCATCACTCGTTCTTCACTTAAGGGGATGACTGCTTCTTGAGCAGCATCAACTGGCATTCGAGTGGGGCTACTGACAGGATGCGGGCGATCGCTGGTAGGGGCTGGTGATGATTGGTAGGGTGGAACTGGAGCGTGAGCAACGGGTGGAATTGGAGTATGGGTAACAGGATGGGGAGAAGCAGGAGGGGATTGATACACTGACCCTGGGTTGACCACAGGTGGGGAAGTTTCGCCCGGTGTCAGGGGCGGGATGGGAGCATTGGAGACTGCATAACCCTCAAGCGGTGCTGCTGATTCTAAGGGGGCGCTATCTTCTAGCGATCGCATTTTGTACACTCTTTTGGGCGGTTGCTGCGGTTGAGGTTTAGCAACAGGAGGAGCATTGTAAGCAGGTGCAGCGATCGCTTGTTGTTGACTTAAACCCGCAATATAAAATCGTTGATTTTGCAAATCAACTTGAGCCTGATTGATCGGCACTAAAATTTGCTTTCCAGGTGACCAAATAGTAAGCATAATCACAAGAGATTGTAAATTTCCGGCTGCATCCTGTAATCCATCGATAACAGTGCCAATTCGTTCACGGCGATTGCTGTAAACATCAAAATTACTTAAAGCAAGGTTACCTGAAGCGTTGGGTTGACGGGAGTCAAAATCGTTTGTTTGATGAGGTACCATTTGCTCTTTTCCTTAAAAAATTTGGCTTTGAAGTACCTCTAAATTAACTGAGTTATATAAGTGACTCATCTCCCAAATGAGGGACAAAGTTTTAAGCCTCTAACAAAATAAATCGTTTAAGTCACTTTAAGAAAAAATCCAGTTGATCTCATCAAAAGATAGAGAGTCTAATCAACGCTTTATCCTTAATCCTCACTCTTTCAGGAGAAGAGTTGTCCTCACAAAATAACTAAACTTAAACCAACCTAAGTCGGAAAGAATTTTATTTGCAGGAGACTAGTTTATGAGCAAGACAAAGAAAGAGAATCCGCTATTTGATCCAAACGATTCTAATCCCGATCCCATTACAGGTGAACCTGGTGCTCATCCCGTTGGTACGGGAATTGGGGCCGCGGGCGCAGGAGCGGTGGGTGCTGCCATTGGTGGCGTTGTAGGCGGTCCAGTGGGTGCTGCCATTGGTGGCGTTGTTGGAGCGGTAGCAGGTGGGTTAGCAGGCAAAGGTGCCGCAGAAAAGGTTAATCCAACGGTTGAAGATGAGTATTGGCGGACAAACTACAGTTCTCGCCCCTACATCGATAAGCAAGAGCGCTACGAAGATTATCAGCCAGCCTACCAAACAGGTTATGAGGGTTATCGCCTACATGGAGACACGGGCAAAACCTATGCCGAGATTGAACCTGATCTGAAACGGGATTATGAAACTCGTCACGGTGGAACTGGTTTGGCGTGGGATAAGGCAAAACACGCTGCAAAAGATGCATGGGATCGGGTTGAAGCCGCTTTACCAGGAGAACAAGGCGATTTGCAAGCTGGTGTAACTAACGATGAGAGGGTGGTTCAATTACATGAAGAACGGTTAGTGGCTGACAAACGCTGTGAAAAAGTCGGTGAGGTAGTTGTGGGTAAGCACGCTGAAACTGAGACGGCACGGGTTTCAGTTCCAATTGAGAAGGAGCGGGTTGTCGTTGAACACGTTTCTCCTTCAGAGGCTGGTGCGCCTGTTTCTCCCGACAGGGTGCAGTTTGGTTCAGACGACGTTGCACGAGTTGAAGTTTACGAGGAAACTCCAGACATTCAGAAACAAGCCTTTGTAGCAGAGGAAGTGCAAGTTAAAAAAGTTGTTGAGCGGGAGATGGTAGACGTAGAAGATCAAATCCGTCGAGAAGAGATTGATGTTGATACTTCCGGTCGGGCGGTGGTTAATCGCCACGATTCAGGTCTGAGCGATCGCTAAGCCGATTACCTATCTAACTAAAGAGCCAGGGGCATGACCTCTGGCTTTTTGCTTAGAGTGAAATGTGAGTCAGACCGCTAGAGATTATCCAAAAACTTTTGTACTTTTCGTGCTAGAAATTGGTGGTCAATTTGTTGGACTAAGTTTTGAGCGTGAATGTAGTGAGATTCAGCGATCGCTTTCTCATTGAGTTCTGCGTACAAGCTGCCAATATTGAGCAGTAAGGTGGCTTCTCCAGCGCGATCGCCCAATTCCCGGTATAGCAAAATCGCTTGGTCATAAAATGCTAAAGCTTCCTGCCGATTGCCTAATAAATTGTAAGTGAAGGCAATGTTGTGTAAAGTGGCAGCTTCTCCGGCGCGATCGTTCAGCGCCTTGCGGGTTAATAGCACCTGATGGTAGAGCAACAGTGCTTTTTGCGGATGACCCAGGTCGCAATAAGTTGACGCAATATTGTTAAGTGTTGTGGCTTCGGCGGTGACATTTCTGGTTGCTTTTTGAATTGGCAAGGCCTGTTCAAAATAGCTCAACGCTAGTTCGGGTTGCTCCAGCGCACTGTAGGCAAATCCAATGCTGTTGAGAGTAATTGCTTCTCCCGAAAAGTCATTCAACAAGCGTCGCATGGGGAGTACTTGATGATGTAAAAGCAAGGCTCGTTTGGGTTGATTCAACCGTGTGTAGAGCAGGGCAAGGCTATTGAGTGCAGCCATTTCTCCTTGCTGATCGCCCATTTTCTGAAACAGGGGCAATGCTTGATAAAATTGCTCCAATGCTTGGGAAAGATACCCCAGATGACTGTAAGCATTGCCCAGATTTGTGAAAGTTGCAGCTTCTGCTTGAATGTTTTGAAGTTCTTGAGCAATAAATAATGCTTGATGAAAGAAATCTAATGCGGCCTGATACTGATAACAGGTTATGCAGGCAGTTCCCACATCATTCAACGCCAATCCCTCTTTTGCTTTGTCGTTCAAGATGCTTGAGAGTTTCAAATTCTCTTTTGAGAGATCCAAATACTGCTGAAATTCTCTACGATCATAGTGAATTTTTGCCTGGTAACGTCGCTTGTTCCACTCTTCAACTAAATCTGAAAGGTGCAGCATCGAGTTTGAATTTAGCAAAGCAAAAGTCCTGTGTTTAAGAAGGAGGTCGCTGATTTCTTGTTCAATAGACATTAGCATATATTTATGTCTATCGGTAGATGACAACTGCTAACTTTCTTCTCTTCACTTTCTAGTAAAGTTGCAGGACTTGAAGGAATAGGCTTTAGATCAGGATGAGCGCGATAGAGCTGGGGTTCCTGATAGCTGCATAGGACAAGAAACCATAGATTAAAGAAAATTCTAGATGTCAAATTGTTGCAATCATACTGACTGCTTATTTTGGTTTCGTCATAAAAAAGCAATTCTATGCCTGCACGAAGCTTTTGCATAGAATTGCTGCAATATTAAAGCGATCGCTAAAGTATAGCGATGGTCTGTCAACCTAGGACAATAACTGCCGTCTCAACCATTGATTTGGGGAGGCTGACTGACAGCCGTTGTCCTATCAAAGATGGTGGCAACGGCTATAATCTCAGCCTTAATGGCGGACGAGTTTGAGAGTGTTTAGCGTAAATTGGCAGGTGTTTTTTCTGGAACTGTCCAAAGATAAATTGTTCTGCCATTTACCTGCACAACTTTTTCGGGTTTCCAGTTACCCATATCAAAGGCGTGAGACACGATGCGGGTTCCTGGTTTTAGTTCACTCAGCAGTTTTGGACGCAATCGCAGGTTGATTTGTGGCAGTAAATACAACGTGACTACAGTGGCATCTTTAAAGTCTGTTTGAAAGAGGTCTTGTTGACGAAATTCAACGCGATCGCTCACTCCTGCCTGCTTCGCGTTCTCAGTTGCCTCTTTTACCCGTGTTGGGTCAATATCTACCCCAACGCCTGAGATCCCGTACTGCTTAGCGGCTGTAATCACAATCCGCCCATCTCCACTGCCTAAGTCGTAAAGCCTATCACTCTGCGTTACTTTTGCCAGGCGCAGCATTTCATCGACCACGGCTTGAGGGGTTGGTACATAGGGAACATCTGGACTACGGCTGGGAGATTGAGTGGTGTCGCCCGGTTGAGTTTCTTGGATGGAAGGAACCGCTTGTGAGGTAACGGTGGGCTGTTCTACCTGGGTGCTAGCTTCTCGAATTTGGCTATAACCAATCAGCCCTAATCCAAGTGAGCCAATGCCTGCTGCAAGAACAATCAGCATTCGTTGGAATGACATCGTTTAATCTCCTTTACGAATGAATACACGGTTTGGTTACATTTCAGGCTGGCGACGATTCCATACTAATAACGGAACTCCCAGCCCAACCATGGCAATCCCAGCGATCGCTCCCAGCCCTGTGTAAGCCAGGCTGGAATAAAACAGATAGCCGCAGACAGCACAAAACAAAAGCGGGATGTAAGGGTAAAGCGGTACTTGAAACGGGCGAACCCGATCTGGCTCACGACGGCGCAGTACTAGTAATGAAACGCCACTCAGCAGAAAGAAGAACCAGAAAACGGGAGCGGTGTAATCAACCATTGTTTCAAACCCTTTGCGGGTGATGGTTCCCAACACTACTAATGCCAGGGCAATAGCTCCTTGTAGCAAAAAGGCGGGCGTTGGTGCACTGGGACGAGGTTGCCAGCGTCCCAAAAAGCCAAACAACGAAAAATCTTGCCCTAGCGCAAAACTGGTGCGCGCCCCTGTAAAAATCGTGGCATTGATTGCGCCGAGCGTTGAGATGGCGATCAACAGGCTAATTAACTTTGCGCCGACCTCCCCAAAGGGACGACGCATCAAATCGGCGGCTACGGCGCTTGATTGTGCCATTGCTGCAAAGCCTAAACCCCGCACGCACGCCAGGTTGATCAGTAAATAAATTACAGTGATGATGCCAATACTCCACAGCAGCGATCGCAAAATGTTGCGTCTGCCATTGCGAATTTCGGCTGAAATGTAAGCTGCTTCATTCCAACCGCCGTAAGACAGCAACACAAACAACATTGCTAATCCCCAATTTCCGGTGATTGGCTCTCCAGGAGGGGCGGTATTAACTGAGGGAGAGACAAGTAATCCAGCCAAAACTACCAAGATTAAACCCAAAACTTTAGCAGCAGTGAGCCAGTTTTGAGTTTGTTTGCCAAACTGCAAGCCAATGATGTTTAGAGCGCTCAACAGTGCGATCGCCAGCGCTGCATAGATGGAAGCAGAGAAGGGACCTAAGGACACTAGCTGAGCTGCATAATCGCCAAATACAAACGCTAGCAGCACAATGGAACCCGTTTGAATCACGGTCATCCGTGCCCAGGCAAACAGAAACGCTGTTTCATCGCCAAAGGTACGTTTCAGATAGTAATAGTTCCCGCCAACATGAGGATAGGTTGTCGCAAGTTCTGAGTAGCACAACGCACCAATGACCGACACAACCCCACCGACAAACCAGGTAACCAATAAAAAGGTGGCATTTCCAGTGTTTGCAGCCACTAATGCAGGAGTTTCAAAAATACCTGCCCCGATGACAACGCCCACAATGAGAGCGATCGCATCAATTAAGGCGAGTGAAGGTTGCGGTCTTGCTTGTTCTGAAGTGAGCGCAGTTGGCTCTAGTAGCATTCGTTCTCCATTTCTAGGCAAAACATGCCCTCCCAAATACGATAGGTTTACTTGGGTCTCTTACTTCCAGGGAATGAACTATCTAGAGAAAACTCGTAAATGGATGCAATAGCTTCCAGCTTGAGTATGAAATTGAGTGTGAGAATAAAGCAGAGTACAGAATTTCACACTTCTATTGCATCTAGTTGCTCTTTCGGCGAAGGGGAACCGACAAAAGGCTTGAGAGTACAGCCTTAAGGACTATGCAGGAGTATGAAGGACTTCTTCTAAACTAAAATCTACCTTTGGGTAGGAATCGAGTTGCGATCGCCATTCTTGTTGCCATCTCGCGTTTTGTCTGGATTCAGCCGATCCATTGTCCACGTTGTGTAGGTGCCAATTGGACTCCAAATCAGGTAAGGCACAAGCAACAAGGCTGCCCAACCAGAAATTGGCAATACCGTTAATGCCAAAATGAATCCCAATACACTACCGATCGCTCCAACAACCGTTCCTGCCTTGAGGCTGTGCGTCCACAGGGTAACGGGAGAGTACAAAACAATTGCCACTTCCACCAGGAGATAAAACGCCATCAGCCACCAATTTTGCGTTAGCTCCCACACAATGTAAGCTGACCATGCACCACAGATAAACACAATCGTCCAAATGACAGGAATCAATGCTTCAAAGGTGAGCCAACGGGGACGGCGCAAACGTAAAAACCACTTCACGTCTTTGGGTCTCAGCACATTGCTTAATAGTGCAACCAAAAACGTCACCGCACCAATCACCATCCACGACTTAATCATGGCGATCTACCTACTTGAATAAATGGCTCAAAAAATTTCTTTCAAGACCATTGTCTGGTTAATTCAAAGAATAAAAATCAACCTGAAGCATTAAAGCTGATTTGAACGGGTGATAAAGACAATCGCTTAACCAAAAATGCTGCCAAAAAAGTCAACGGCTTCTTTCAGTGCGGCAATGAAGACATCAATATCTTCTCGCGTGTTGTAAAAGTAAAGGCTGGCACGAGCCGTTGACTGAGCACCGAGATGACGATGCAATGGCTGAGTGCAGTGATGCCCAGCGCGGATTGCCACGCCCGCTTGATCCAAGATGGTAGAAAGGTCGTGGGGATGCACATCGCCCGCAGTAAAGGCTGCCAGAGCTGCTCGTCCACCACCATTCGCATTAGGTTTCGGTCCATAGGTGCGGATCGTTGGCACTTGCTCCAGTTGCTTAAACAGGTAGGCAGTCAGTTCTTCTTCGTAGGTGTGAATCCTATCCATGCCGATCGCGGTCAGGTAATCAACGGCTGCACCCAGGGCGATCGCTTCAGCAATAGCAGGAGTTCCCGCTTCAAACTTGTGGGGTAAATCTGCATAAGTTGCGCGATCGAGGAACACATCCGCAATCATTTCACCCCCGCCCAAAAAGGGAGGCATGGAGCGCAGCAACTCCAGTTTGCCGTACAAAAACCCAATGCCCGTCGGCGCACACATTTTATGACCGGAAGCCACCAGCCAATCACAATCAATCTGCTGCACATTCAGGGGCATGTGAGGCGCGCTCTGGCAAGCGTCTATCAACACTTTGGCTCCATAACGATGCGCTTCCGCACAAATCTCTTGCACTGGGTTGATGCAGCCCAGCGTATTTGATACGTGAACCACGGAAACGAGTTTTGTTTTGTCAGATAACAAGGATTTGAAGTGGTCAAAGTCAAACTCTTCCGTCTCCGTCAATTCCACAAACTTGAGAATGGCTCCGGTTCGCTGCGCCACAAACTGCCAGGGAATCAAATTGCTGTGATGCTCCATCACAGTCAGGATAATTTCGTCGCCTGGCTGAAGCGTGCTCATCGCCCAGGCGTAAGCCACCAAATTAATCGCTTCACTGGCATTGCGAGTAAACACAATCTCTTGCCGAGATGGCGCGTTGACGAAAGCTGCAACCTTATCGCGTGCTCCTTCGTACCCATCCGTTGCCCGACTGCTTAAGGTATGCACGCCCCGATGCACGTTGGCATTGTCGTTCTCGTAATAATGCTTCAGCGCTTCCAAAACTGCGATCGGCTTCTGAGACGTGGCAGCATTATCCAAATAGACCAACGGCTTCCCATGAATTTCTTGATGCAGGATCGGGAAGTCGGCACGAACTTTGAAAGCCAGGGGTTTTTCGGTTGCAATAGTCATGGTTGGGAGGCTGGAATGAGGAACTAGAGACGGGGACTAGACTTGTAAGCGTAAGAATTTAAGCGATAGAACCATGTTTACGGTGCGGAACACGCACATTAGCGGCAAGGGTGTCTCGCAAAGAAACAATGGGAATCTGGCTAATGACATCGTAGGCAAAGGCATAGACTAGAAGCTTCCGAGCACTATTTTCGTCAATGCCGCGACTTTGCAGATAAAACACTTCATCGCTTTCTAACTGGCTTACCGTTGCACCGTGAGCACATTTCACATTATCAGCGGTGATTTCGAGTTGAGGTTTCGTATCTACCCGCGCTTTCGGAGAGACTAACAGGTTTTTACTCAATTGCCGCGCATCGGTTAACTGCGCCGCTTTCGGTACAAAGATTTTGCCATTGAAAATCGCGTGTGCCCGGTCATCCACAATACATTTGTGAACCTGATTGCTGGTGCCATAGGGCTGAGTGTAGGAGATCAGACTGTGCGTATCCGCCACCTGTTGATCGGCAATCATCGTCAACCCATTCAAAACGGTATGGGTTTGTTCGCCCGTTTGGTAAACCTCCAGGTTATGCCGAGAAAGTGCCGCCCCTAAGCTAATAGCGTTGCAGGTGTAGTGAGAGTCGCGAGCTTGAGATACTGCTGTTTTACCAATGTGAAAGGCAGTTTGACTATCCCTCTGGATTCTAGTGTGGTTCACTTGAGCGTTCGCTTCCACCCAGACTTCCGTCACAGCGTTGGTAAAATACACACTTGCATCTAGCGCAATGTAATCTTCAACTAAGGTTAGGCTGCTGCTAGATTCAACGATAACTAAACAACGGGGATGGGTGATGGCAGATGCTTGCCCGGTAGTGGAGAGAAATAACAGGTGAATTGGAGCCTCTACCACGTGATTTGAGGGAATGTAGAGCACCGCCGCATCGGTCATGCTTGCGGTATTCAATGTGGTGAAGGTTTCTTCAGCTCCGGGTTGTTTACCTAGCTGGTTGAGGAGGCGATCGCGTAAGGCTGCTTCGCGGTATGCTGCCGTCAAATTCCCAATAAACGCATTCGCAGGCAGATCTGCCGCTACTGACAACTCAGGCAGGAAAATGCCATCAACAAATACTAAGCGGTTAGCAGCTTCGGGCAGAAGGTATGGCGCGATCGCTGCTTGGCTGATGGTTGATGGCTCACCACTGACTGCTTTAAATTCAGTTGCCAACAACGACGATAAATCAGTGAATCGCCATTCTTCATCGCGAGTAGAAGGAAGGGCTAACTCTTGCACTCTTGCGGTGGCGCGATCGCGTACTTCCTGAAGCCATCTCAGGTCATCAGTGAGGGGCGATCGCAGAGACAGGAGATTGGTTAAGTAAGCGGCGCGATTAATTGTGGTCGCAACTCCTAAATTCCCCACTTCAGAAACAGTAGACACATCAATCATCGTGCGATCGCCTCCGCTTCTTCTTCCCGAATCCAGTCATAGCCACGCGCCTCCAGTTCCAGCGCCAGATCTTTGCCGCCTGTGGTCACAATCCGCCCACTTTCCATGACGTGGACATAATCTGGAACGATGTAATTGAGAAGTCGCTGGTAATGGGTAATCAGCACGACCGCATTCTCTGAAGTTCTTAGTTCATTCACACCACCAGCAACAACCTTCAGCGCATCAATATCCAGCCCTGAATCTGTTTCGTCTAAAATAGCGAGCTTCGGTTCCAACAACGCCATTTGCAGAATCTCGTTGCGTTTTTTCTCCCCACCAGAGAATCCTTCATTGACGCTGCGGTTGAGAAAGGCTGGATTCATCTTGACCACATTTAGCTTGCTCTGCAACAGTTCATCAAAGTCAAAAGCATCCAGTTCCTCTAACCCTTCGTGTTTACGTTTAGAGTTGTAGGCAATTCGCAAAAAATCGGTGTTGCTCACACCCGGAATTTCAATCGGGTATTGGAACGCCAGAAAAACGCCTGAGCGCGCCCGATCTTCAGCCTCTATTTCTAACAAGTTTTGCCCCAGATAGGTAATTTCCCCACCCGTGACGGTGTAATCGGGGTGCCCGGCCAAAATTTTGGAAAAGGTACTTTTTCCTGAACCATTCGGTCCCATAATGGCGTGAATTTCACCCGCTTTCACTTCCAGATTCAATCCTTTAAGGATCTGGGTTCCATCCACATCAGCGGTCAAATCCCGCACTGATAAAATTACTTCACTGCCTTCACAAATCACAGATTACACCTCTAGTTACAACGACTTTAGAAAAATGATTAACATAATCAATTAAAACTGTGCTAGACGTTTCAAAATTCGCAGGACTTCATATAATTCATTTTCACGTCGATTACGCAGTTTAAATTCATCTGATGTAGCATATTGAGGGGTTGGAAATCGAACCAGCTTTGTAAACAAAAAATTTCCACCAGCGATGACCAAACCAAATACTGGCTTCTCAGCGTTGGGGCTACTCATCATATAGGCAAGAAGTTGAGACAAACCTGCTTCTACAGAAAATTCAGCCTGCTTTGACTCAATGACAACAACCCAAAGATCGTTTTTGAGCAAGACACAATCAAGTTGACCACGGATTATTACGCCATCATCATCTCTAGAAATTTCAACTGACTTCTCAGCTTGAATATGAAACGGTGGCAAAAAGAAACCACCTAAAAATAGTAGGGGGGATAACAGAGTTACTTGAACGACTTTCTCAAGCAAAGGGGGATACTTTAAGTGATTAAAAAATGCAGCTTTTGCTTGATCTAAAAACCACTTATCTGTTTCTGATAAATCAGGAAGCTGCGATCGCCATTCCCAGAAAAAGTCGTCATCTTGAACTTCTTGCAGACCAAATTGATCAATCAAGTCGCGAAGGGTTACGTTTCTAGCCTGTAGAGTTTGTGCCATTTACCCTACACTACCTTCGAGTTTGAGGCTGAGGAGGCGATCGGCTTCTACGGCAAACTCCATCGGCAACTGGTTAAACACATCCTTACAGAAACCGCTAATCATCATAGAAACCGCATCCTCTGCGGAGATGCCCCGTTGCTGGAAGTAGAACAACTGGTCTTCACCAATTTTGGAGGTCGATGCTTCGTGTTCCACTCTGCCGGAGTTATTTTGCACCTGGATGTAGGGGAAGGTGTTTGCCTGAGCATTATCGCCAATCAGCATCGAGTCGCACTGGGAATAGTTGCGGGCACCTATTGCTTTCGGACCAACTTTGACCAAACCGCGATAGCTATTTTTAGACTGACCAGCAGAAATACCTTTCGAGATGATGGTGCTGCGAGTATTCTTACCGATGTGTACCATCTTGGTTCCCGTATCGGCTTGCTGATGGTGATTGGTCAGCGCTACTGAGTAGAACTCACCGACGGAGTTATCGCCCACCAGCACACAACTGGGATACTTCCAGGTAATGGCAGAACCCGTTTCTACCTGAGTCCAGGAGATTTTGGAGTTTTTGCCCTGGCATAAGCCCCGCTTGGTGACGAAGTTGTAAATGCCACCCTTGCCGTTTTTGTCTCCGGCGTACCAGTTTTGTACAGTGGAGTATTTAATTTCAGCATCATCCAATGCCACCAGTTCGACCACTGCCGCGTGAAGTTGGTTGGTGTCATACATGGGTGCGGTGCAGCCTTCCAGATAGCTGACATGGCTGCCTTCTTCTGCCACAATCAGCGTTCGTTCAAACTGTCCAGAGTCACCGTTGTTGATGCGGAAGTAAGTAGACAATTCCATTGGGCAGCGAACCCCTTTCGGGATATACACGAAAGAGCCATCGCTGAAGACGGCTGAGTTCAATGCGGCGAAGTAGTTATCCGCAATGGGAACCACACTTCCCAAGTACTTCTTAACTAGTTCAGGATACTCTTTGAGTGCTTCTGAGATGGAGCAAAAGATCACGCCGTCTTTCGCCAATTTCTCTTTAAACGTGGTGGCAACCGAAACGCTATCAAAAATTGCGTCTACTGCCACGTTTGCCAATCGTTTTTGTTCCGAGAGCGGAATCCCCAGCTTTTCAAACGTTTCTAGCAACTCTGGATCAACTTCGTTGAGACTCTTTTTCTTCTCGCTAACTTTAGGAGCGGAATAGTAAATGATGTCTTGATAGTCGATCGCGGGATAGGTCGCATTTTGCCAGGTTGGCTCCGTCATTTTGAGCCACTGACGATATGCCTTCAAACGAAATTCCAGCATGAACTCAGGTTCGCCTTTCTTTTCAGAAATCAGACGAACAATGTCTTCATTCAGTCCACGGGGAATCGTATCGGATTCAATATTGGTAATGAAACCGTACTTGTAGGGTTGGTTGACTAGATTTTGAACGGATGCGCTCATGGGTGTTCTTGGGATCGGAGGATTTGAGATTGACAATTTTGGATTCTGGATTTTGGATGCAATCTAAGATCCAAAATCTCAAATCAAAAAGGACTAGTACTGATTGGTCACAGCACGAATCTGCTCAAGTGAAATTTCTTGGGCATCGCCTGCAAAGGGGTTGTCGGGAGTTAGAAACAACATACAGTGGCACTCTTTGCGCTCACGCATCGGCACACAGGGACAATTCCAGTAAGCTGCCTCTGCTTCTGCTGCTTTGTCTTCGTAATGGCGACAGGGACATAGCGGAGACCCAAGCTCATCTTTATGCTTTGCCAGCCCCTCAATTACGACTGCCGTCACACCTGGGTCAGAGCAAAAATAGGTGCCTGTGTTCTTGGCGTACTTCTCGGAGAAGTGCCGCATAGCTTCAAGGCTTTTTTCGGTAGCTTGAGTGGGTTGAGTCGGTGTATTCATGAGGCGAGAGCCAGTAATTAACGTTAAAATCCAACAGCTCGGATTGTATAATTAAAACAACACATTTGTTTCTAAACTTAATTGTATGATACTTTAACAACAATGTTGTTGCTAAAGTCCCGCTCAAAATTTTATCCTTTTTGGCTATTTCGCTGGACGAGCATGACCGCAACTCAGCAGCCCTCTACAAAGCAAGACATCCTGCAACACCTTTTGAAGCAGGGGCGGGCAACCGCGCAAGATTTGGCTGAGACGCTGCATATTAGCCCTCAGGCAATTCGTCGTCACCTCAAAGATTTGGAGGAAGAGGGGTTGATTAACCACCATGCAGAACAAACCGGGATGGGGCGACCGAATCATTTGTATACGCTGAGCCAGGCTGGAAGAAGTCAGTTTCCCGATCGCTACGATGAGTTTGCCGTTTCCCTGCTAGACACTCTGGCAGAAACCATTGGCAAGGAGCAGGTGGGGTCGATTCTCCGCAAACAGTGGGAACGCAAAGCGCTGGAGTATCGCGATCTGCTGGGTGCAGGTTCCATCAAAGAACGGGTGGATAAGTTGGTGGAACTGCGCCGAGAGGAAGGCTACATGACAGAGTGTCACCGAGTTGATGAAACTCAGGATGACCGTTTTGTGTTGACCGAATATAACTGTGCCATCTCCCACATTGCCGAAACCTTTCCTAGCGTTTGCGGGCATGAACTGGAAATGTTTGGAGCCGCCCTGCCCGACTGCACTGTAGAGCGGACTCACTGGCTCGTCAACGGGGAGCATCGCTGCGGATATTTGATTCAACCTAAGCACGCCTGATACAACGAGTACTGTCCATGACTTTTCTGAAACGGCTGGATGCGATCGCGACTGGAGTGATTAAGATCGCGGCAGGTGGCGCAATTTTGGTATTCGTCTCTGGCTGGTTTTGGGAAAGCTTTGACCAGGCGCAACGACAGCAAGAAGTGATTGGAACAGTGGTGGCGCAAGAATCGACAAAGGTCTGCCAGCGCAAAGCCGGACGTTTTAACCCCTGGAGCTGTGATCGTCGTATAACCGAGCCGTGCCCCATTGTGCAATATCAGCCCAAAACGGGTAAGCCGCTGAAGCTCAAAGATTGCTCCCTCAAGCTGAAAACTGGAGAGTCCGTTTTCGTCATGTATGACAGTAAAGCTCCATCAGATGCGAGGACTTATCTGATGGAAGGCACTCAGTACCATTGGTTTCCAGTGTTGATTGGCGGCGTTCCCATGATGGTGGCTGGGTTGTTGCTGCTGACGGGAGCCATCAGCCTCCAAGCAGGCATCAGAAACAGACCGGATTCAGATTAACCAGATTGTTTGAACCGTTGTTGAGCTGCTTTGAATGCTTCTTGCATGGTTGCCTGAATCTTTTTGGGGTCTGGTTTCTTGCCACCCACCAAATCCCCAAAGTAAACACAAGCGGCTTCTCCCAGCGCCCAGGTGTAAGCACCGGCCCAGGATGCGGCGATGACGCTACCAAAACCTGGCACAAATTTGATCAACTCTCGCCCGATCGCCTGCGCCAAAAAACCACCTGCGATCGCACTCACCAATCCGCCTGCCTGCGAGGGAGATAGGGTTTGTCCATACAGTTGCCCGATCGCACCCACCATCGCCACTTGCAAAGCCGTTAATACGGGCATGGTAGCAAATGGTAAAGGCACGGCTGCCAGGGTTCCCGCCATGACTGAGAAAGGCAGGATGTAGCGCCGCCCCACATCTCGATACAACTCCCCAATGCGTTTACCAGCGCTGCCTTCTAATAGTTGATGGATTGTGCGAGCTTCGGCTTCAGGTAGCAACTCAGTCAGCTTGTCGCTAAAGGCTTCTAGCCCGTAAAAAACCGGGGTGTAATTATCTTCTTCTAGGGTGAAATCGATTAACACTGTGCGATCGCACACATCCTTGAATGTCTCCTGCAATGCCTCAAACGCCCGATCGATATCTGGAAAGGTTGGTGGATAGTCGGGGTGGTCAATGGTTTTGGGAGGATATAGCTCATGCAGGCAGGTAACTGCCAGCAAGCAGGGAATCTCCGGGTGTTCTGTCCGCAGTTGTTGGGCGATTTGCCGCAAGGTATCGGTGGCAAAATCCGTCACCTTGACCGTCAAAATCAAAATTCTGGCGCGATCGCTTTTCACCTCCAGTTCAGCCACCAATTCTTGAATGATGCTCTGAGTGTTTTGAGTGACATCACCCAGTCCCACCGTATCGGTAAAAATCAACAGCGGTAAATCATCGGTGGGATAGGCATAGCGCTTGGTGTGTTGCGTATGGGGGCGGAATCCCTGCCCCACAATCTCTGCTGACACGCCCGTTAGCCCCCGAATAATGGAGCTTTTGCCCGCTTGAGGTTTTCCTAACAACAGCGCTTCGGTAGTGGGTAACTCAGAACGGACCGTGGCTAAAATTTCGGCAAGTTGCTCGTCGTTAACGCTGAACCACTGCACCAGTGTCTTGGAGAACTGATCAATCGGTAAAAGCTGTTTGACGCGATCGCCCAAATAGCCAAACATTCCAGAAACTTTTTCTAAAGGAGAAGCTGCTGGAGAGTTATGCTCATCAGCCTGAGTCAAAGCAGTATCGGTCTGTTGAACATCAGGTTGTGGCGAATCAGCGTTGGGTGGATGCGTCATCTCTAACACCCCAAACACTTTGCAGTATCTACGGCTCTTCGCGAGACTCGCTATTCAAGTTAGTGGGACCAGGGGAAGACTCGTACAACGCATCAAGTTGCTCACGTGCATCCTCTACGGTCATCGATCGCATCACTAACAACGGTTCATTAATTAATTTGCCACTAGCATCCAAAAATTCTGGATGGGGAGGGGTATGCCGTGAAGAGAATGGAGTAGGAGGAGTGTTCTGATTCGAGTAGGGCCGCTGAGATTCAATCCCCAATGAGATTAAATTACGAATCAAATTGGCGATCGCCAGCACCGCAAGTACGGTAAAAGCAATTATGTAGAGGAGATGTAATACCATAGTGCTTTCCTCAGGTTAAACAGCTCAATTATTAAAACGATTTCTTTGAGTAGGACAGAATTAGAAAGGTTAACCGCCAATCGACATTGCTTCTAAATACTTCTAGATTACAAAAATTTGTTCTACTCGTTATCCATCTGCTGAATCAGATGTAGACTCTCGACGAAAGCGACTGGCAACTTGCCAACATTCCGAAACGAGGTGATGCCAGGGTGTCAATACAGACACCTCTACCCCAACCTGCCCGCCAGTTACCTTAAACAAGGACTGAGCCGCAGTTACTTCCTGCTTTGCCTGAACAACCCTCGCCAGCAAATCGGCTTGCTGCTCCACAGTCATGAACGAAAGCTCGTGAGACTCTAAGAAAGTCAGCGATCGCCCAAACCAATACTGAAAATCCTCCAGAAGAGGCTCCAAGATTGACCTGAGTAATTCAGAATCAGCCGAGTTCGGAAAAGACATAAATTTGAAATAAATTTACTGCCTACACTGCTTCATCTTACCGCTTTTTAAGGTTCTTAAAGATTCTTTATTTATCTTCGGTAAACTTGCAAGATTGACATATTTGCATCACTCATCTATTAACTGTCCTCAAAAAAGGGAATTTATCGGATTGTTCAGTCGCTTCGCCCATACGTTAGACTGAGTAGTTGTTAGCAATTTTTTGGAGTACATGGTTTTCTGCACGCTCCGAATTCAGCTTGTTCATCCCTTCGCTGCAATCGCGACTCAGCGAACTAGATAGGGGCGCGGTTTTTAGCCCCCTTTTGCGATCGCTGATTTGCTATGAGCTTGAAATATTTGGAGTTTAACCATGTCTGCTGCCAAAGAACATTCCCAGTCAGAGAAGATTCATTTGCCTCGCACCAGCGAGTCTGAAGCACTGAAAAAAATTCGCCACACCACCTCTCATGTCATGGCCATGGCCGTGCAAAAGCTGTTTCCTAAAGCTCAAGTTACGATTGGACCGTGGATTGAGGATGGCTTTTATTACGATTTCGATAGTCCCGAACCCTTTGCTGAGAAGGACTTGAAAGCCATTAAAAAAGAAATGGCGAAGATTATTCGACGCAAACTGCCTGTGATCCGCGAAGAGGTGAGCCGAGACGAAGCCGAGCGTCGTATCAAAGCGATTCAGGAACCTTATAAGTTGGAAATTTTGGAAGGGTTAGAAGACCCAATTACCATTTACCACTTGGGAGAAGACTGGTGGGATTTGTGTGCTGGTCCTCATGTTGAAAATACGGCAGAGCTGAACCCCGACGCGATCGACCTTTTGAGCGTTGCTGGAGCTTACTGGCGCGGAGATGAAACCAAAGCCCAACTTCAGCGCATTTACGGCACCGCATGGGAAAACCCTGAACAACTGGCAGAGTTTAAGCGGCGTAAAGAAGAAGCCCTACGTCGCGATCACCGTAAGCTGGGCAAAGAACTGGGCTTGTTCATCTTTGCCGATCCGGTGGGACCTGGTCTACCACTGTGGACTCCGAAGGGAACTGTGCTGCGATCAACCCTGGAAGATTTTCTCAAGCAAGAGCAACTCAAACGCGGTTATCTTCCCGTCGTTACCCCCCACATTGCCCGCATTGATTTGTTCAAAACCTCCGGGCACTGGCAGAAATATAAGGAAGATATGTTCCCGATGATGGCGGAAGATGAGGAGGCGAAAGCGATTGAGCAAGGCTTTGTGCTGAAGCCGATGAACTGCCCCTTCCACATCCAGATTTATAAAAGCGAACTGCGATCGTACCGGGAACTACCCATGCGATTAGCAGAGTTTGGCACGGTCTACCGCTACGAGCAATCAGGTGAATTGGGTGGGTTGACCCGGGTGCGCGGTTTTACAGTGGATGACTCTCACCTGTTCGTCACCCCCGAACAGTTAGAACAAGAATTCTTGAACGTAGTGGATTTGATCCTGTCTGTGTTCAAGAGTTTGCAGTTGAAAAACTTCCGTGCCCGCCTCAGCTTCCGTGATCCAACTTCCGACAAATACATTGGTTCCGATGATGCCTGGGATAAAGCAGAGAGTGCCATTCGTCAAGCGGCAGAAACGCTGGGATTACCCACGTTTGAAGGCATTGGGGAAGCCGCCTTCTATGGTCCAAAGTTAGACTTCATCTTTCAGGATGCCCTCGATCGCGAGTGGCAACTTGGCACCGTGCAGGTAGACTACAACCTACCCGAACGATTTGAACTGGAGTACGTAGCAGAAGACGGAACCCGCCAGCGTCCGGTGATGATCCACCGGGCACCCTTTGGCTCCCTAGAACGGTTAATTGGAATTCTAATTGAGGAATATGCGGGTGATTTTCCGCTGTGGCTTGCGCCCACCCAGGTTCGCTTGTTGCCCGTTGGCGAAGAACAGGTGGCGTTTACGAAGCAAATAGCAGCCCAGCTTCTAGGACTAGGAATCCGCGCAGAAGCCGATACCAGTGGCGAACGGCTCGGTAAACTGATTCGGAACGCCGAAAAAGATAAAATCCCAGTGATGGCAGTTGTGGGCGCGAAAGAAGTGGAGTCAGATTCTCTGAGTATTCGCACTCGTGCCTCTGGCGAACTTGGTGCCTTACCTGTTGAAGAGATAATTCAGCGTTTGAAAACCGCGAATCAGGAACATCGCGATTTTTGAGGGGTTTAAATTTGATAATGGGTAATCGATGTTCAGCCTATTACCTATTCTCAATTCCTTAACCTTCTCGAATTTGTTGCCGCAGTTGCTCTAGTTCGGCATCCACTTCTGGTGTATTCAGTTGGCTAGCAGGAAGTTGGGCAGATTGAGATCCGGGTAGGCTTTGCCCAGATTTCATGGCAGTCAGTTCGGCTTCAATGTCGTCTGCCTGCCCCAGTTGCTCAAATCGTTTCTCCAAATCATCCATACCCAGTTCGGCAACAGCTTCTGCCTGCGCCTCCATCTGCATTACCTTTTCTTCCATCCGCTCAAAGGCTTGCATGGCGCTTCCTGTGCCAACATTCCCTAGCATCTCGTTAATCTGCTGGGTGGCTTTGGCAGAGCGGGCACGGGCAATGTACAGGTCTTTTTTCGTCTTTGCTTCAGAAATTTTGCCTTCCAGCTTCATCATGTTTTGCTTGAGCTGGGCAACGACGGTGACTTGCTGGTCAAGCTGCGTTTTCATGGCTGTAGCTGTTTCCTGGTAAGATTTGCGCCGGGTTAAGGCTTCTCTTGCCAGTGCATCATCCCCCTTTTGAAGGGCTAATTGTGCTCGACGATACCATTCGTCTGCCGTTGTCATTGCCTGGGAGTATTGCCGCTCCGTGCGTTTTTGGGTTGCGATCGCCTGAGCAACGGCCTGCCGCAACTGGATCAAATCTTCCTGCATATCCAATACGGTCTGCTCCAGAATTTTCTCTGGATCTTCGGCTCCACTCACTAAACTATTTAAGTTTGCACGAATCACCCGCCAGATTCGGTCAAAAAATCCCATGACGTACTCCTAGTAGGGGTTGGGAAACAACCTTTTTCCAATACTACCCTACCTTCCCAAAGAATCATCCTGTCTCACGGCTTATAGACTTCAGCAGGAATCCCCTGCTTCCGAAGTTCTTCAGCCTGCGATTTGGCAGTCGCTTCATCCTGGTATGCTCCAAACTGGACTTTAGCTCCATCTGAGTAGTTCTTCACATAGGCATCTGGAACCTTCTGCCTGGCTTCATGCAGGGCTGAGTCGCTGGTGTATGGGGTTACAACTTTATAGTTGGATGGTTTGCTGGGAGCAGCGTTGACTGTTGAAGAGGGTGGCGGCGGTGTGCGATCGCCCAGCGAGTTAGACACCGGATTATTAGCTGGAGCCGTCGGCAAGGGTCTAAGACGGGGCGGTGGATTCGATATTCGCACTGGGGGAATGGAGGATTTGACAGGTGCTTTGTAGCTACGCGAAGGCTGGGGATTATAAGACCGTGACGGAGCTGGGTTGTAAGGGGCAATGGGTGCAGATACGCTACCAGAAGAGGGGGCAAGTTTGCGAGGGCTGGGCACATCTCCCGCGGGGGGAGCAGGTTCTGCTGCAGGCTCATTCATCTGAGGTGCAGATGGCACCACTGGTCCTGAATTGGCTGAGTTTGCTCCACCCGCAAGCCTAGAAACTCCCAGGTTGACGGGTTTTGTGACTTTGGAATTGGCGGATGGTTTGGCAGGAGGAGAATGGATGCCTCCAGGAGCGATCGCGCCTTCATCTAGCGGAATTGATCCCAATGTGCCGAGACTCAACTCTGGAAATTCTTGATCTGCCAGATTGGGTTGGGGCAAATTGGATGAATTTGCTTCGGGAGCTATGGCAGTGGTGGGGTTCCTCGTGTCTGAACGGTTAAACAAACGGCTGACGCTAGAAGGGTTCATCATCACAAACCCAAACATTGCGCTCGACATTAACATCAGCAGCATTGAACCAACCCCCAGCGGGGTCAACAGGCTTCGCATAAACCCTTGCTCTGCCTGAACGTTCGCTTCTTCCTGAGATAGGGCACGCAACAGTTCCTCTGAAGACTCAAGATAGTCATCAGGACCGTTGTGCAGCGCCGCCGCTAAATCAGATTCATCAGCCACCTGCGTGGCATACTGGCGGGCGAGCTGCTTAAGTTCCGGATAACCGGAGGATTCTAACTCGTTGCTAGAGGCGATCGCAATTTCTGCCAGAGGCGCTACGCTTGCCGTAGGATGAAATCCTGAAGAGGATGGAGTTGGAAGCGGTTCAGGTGGTACATCCACAGGCATCAACTCCAGCGCTGTAGATACCTTCTTATAGGCTGGTGGACGAGGTTGATAAAATGCTCTGCCCAGTGCTCGCTGCCGTCTGTAACGAACTAATTCATCTTCCAACTGCACATCGCAGTGAGTCAGCGCGTTCTGCAACACTGGATGAAGAGCGCGTTTCTCAGTAACGCCGTGCGGGGAAGGTTGAGCGGCTTGAGTTGGTGATTGTGCTGTGGAAGATTGACGCATGGTATGACTCCTAACCAATTCCTCATCCGTTCACCCTGATTCACCACTGCTGGAAGAAAACACTACATCTGGCGCAGCAACCAGGATAAATCAACAATTTAACGCTAATACTGTAGCAACTTTTAAAGGACAGTGGTAGATTCCGTTCAGTATTAACCCAACCTGATTAATTTGAGTAGAAGCTGAGCCAAAGTTATACACTTCTTTACTTAGCCTGACGCAACTTTTTACGGAGTTTTTGAGCTAGCGATGTCCTTCAAATCTCTCCATACAGTTCTTGGCACATTCCATACTCCTCACATTCGTCAAGAGCAACGGCGATTCCAGCAATTATTGCAGGTCTGGGAGGATGTGGTCGGTCCAGTGGTGGCTGCACAAACCCGCCCCTTGACTTTGCAACGAGGGGTGTTGAAAGTCGCTACGTCTAGTGCTGCCTGGTCACAAAATCTGGTATTTGAGCGGCAACGGATCTTGGACAAGTTGCATCAGGTCTTACCGCTGCCAATTTCTGACATTCGATTTTCCCCGGCTCAATGGCATAGTACTCAATCAACGGGTTCCTTTCCGGGGGAGCACTACCAGGCTGAATTGTGGCGATCGCACCCTAGCCGGCTCACCAATGCACCTCCTAAAAAACTGCTGCCACAACCTTCAGAGCCAGGAGACGCAGTGGCAGCGTTTCAAAATTGGGCAGTTGTGATGCGATCTCGAGCAGGCTCCTTACCGCTGTGCCCCGAATGCCAATGTCCAACTCCGATGGGTGAATTAGAGCGTTGGGGTGTTTGTTCATTGTGTGCGGCGAAGCGGTGGTAGAGGGATGGGGAATCGGGGATAGGGACTGGGATTTGTAATATTTGGAGCTGGGTTGCTGGAATGGGATAGCAATGCTTTGTAGCAACTATTCAGTATTCCTACTAGTTATTTGGTTAAGGATTTAAACCTCACAGAAAATCTACTAAAGCCTACGGATACTGTTCCCTACGGATACTGTTCATTAAATCTGAAAGCTACCATTACTTCAGATGTATTCACTTGAAACATCGCTCTTTGTTTTAATTGATCCCTGCCGATTTTTTGTGGAAAACAATCCTGTTTGAGCGGATCAACTTTTTTGATAACCATCTTGAAATGAGTCTTTTGGGGCAAATCCTAAAACAATCTAAAACTAAGTTTTGGGAATGGATCGCTAAGATGTCGGCAACGGGATGAGTTCAGGTGATCATGCGTCAAAAGTGGTTGAAAACCGTTGTGGAAAATGGGGATCAGTATGCTGTACCTGGTTTGAGAGATTTTTTTATGAAAATGAGTTCCTCCTCTATCTCCTCCTGTTGTCACTGTCAATTTTATTTTCCAGAGGGGCGGCGCGGAGGACATTGTAAGAAATTAAATGTGTCGGTAAAAAGCCGTTGGACTGCTTGTAATCTGGCAATTCCTCCGTTTGCTTCCACGTGGAAGGAGCTTGAAAGTCTTGCCCTTTGGAAGCAAAAAGTTTTGTTGCAAGAAGGCGTTGTCTTAGCGGTTGAGGCAACACTGAACACCGATCTACTGGAGGAAAACTGCCCATCGGTTGTTAGGGTTAACTCAAGATTTAGCTCGTCTTACGTTTAGGGAAGCCAGGGATATTGTCGGAAATTGGGCGATCGCTTTTCTAAAAAGGCTTGCTTTCCTTCCGCCCCTTCTTCTGTCATGTAGTAGAGCATGGTGGCGTTTCCGGCGAGTTCTTGCAGTCCTGCTTGTCCATCACAATCGGCATTAAAGGCGGCTTTGAGGCAGCGAATCGCGATCGGGCTTTTGTCTAAAATTTCCATCGCCCATTGAATCCCTTCTGCCTCAAGCTGTTCCACGGGCACCACACAATTGACCAAACCCATTTCCAGGGCTTGGTCGGCATTGTACTGGCGACACAGGTACCAAATTTCGCGGGCTTTTTTTTGCCCCACAATTCGGGCAAGATAGCTGGCTCCGAACCCACCATCGAAGCTGCCCACTTTAGGACCTGTTTGCCCAAACACTGCATTGTCGGCGGCGATTGTCAGGTCGCAGAGGATATGAAGGACATGCCCGCCGCCGATCGCGTAGCCCGCTACCAGGGCAATCACCACTTTGGGCATGGAGCGGATCAGCTTTTGCAAGTCCAGCACGTTCAAGCGTGGTACTCCTGCCTCATCGATATAGCCTGCCTGCCCCCGCACACTTTGATCTCCTCCTGCACAAAAGGCATATTTCCCGTCGGTATGCGGACCAGCGCCGGTAAACAACACTACCCCAATCTGCCGATCTTCCCGAGCATCACAAAACGCATCATAGAGTTCAACAATGGTTTTGGGACGGAAGGCATTGCGTTTGTGGGGGCGATTGATCGTAATTTTGGCGATGCCGTCTGCCTTGTGATACAGGATGTCTTCGTAAGATTTGGCGATTTGCCAGTTAAGTTGCATAGGGATGAATCGAGATAGTTTGAGCAAAGGTACCTAAATGGGCTTGCCGCCAGCGGGCATCTGCCTTGCGATCGCAGCGCAGTTCCAGCACTCGAATGCCCGCATCCGGTAGGGGATTCAACTGGTTTTCCAGGTCCTCCCAACTAGAGATTACCTGATGCGCTACCCCGTAAGTATGGCAAAGCGCCGCAAAATCAATGGCTTGGGGTGTGGCAAAAAAGGTTTCAAATGGGGGATTAAATTGGGCGATCGGCAACATTTCAAAAATGCCGCCCCCGTTGTTGTTAATCAACACGATAGTGAGATGCCCGACAAACTGTTGTCGCAGGAGGAAGCCGTTCGTGTCATGCAACAGTGCCAGATCACCTGTAAGCATCACAGCAGGCAGTTGACGGTGGGCAATGCCAAGCGCTGTGGAAAGGCTACCATCGATGCCGTTGGCTCCCCGGTTAAAGTAGGGCTGAATTTGCGAGTTGCCCGATCGCCAAAAAAATTCCACATCTCGTACTGGAGTACTGCTGCTAATGAACACAGGCGTTTTCGGTGGCAGCAGGTTTGAGAGCAGCCAGGCAGCTTTACCTTCAAATAACTCATTTGTTTCCTGCATAGTGCGATCTACAACTTGCCGCACCTGAAATTCTGCCCGATTCCACAAGTCCAAATAAGGGCTGATAGGAGCCGGATCAGCCGTGAGCCACTCAGATAACGCTTCAACCGTGAGCGGTAAATGGGTGGTTTTGCCGTGCAGCGGGTCGAGGTTGCGATCGCCCGGATCAACAATCCACTGTTGAGGTTGAGTTGCCGTTAACCAGGTACGGACTTGCTTGCTGGTGGGCATTTCCCCAATCCGCACCACCACTTCAGGCGCAAGTTTTTGAGCCAGAATTGGGTTCCGCAAAATCAGATCATAGGTGGTGATCAGGTTGGGCACTTGATCGGCATAGTTTCGCAGTGGAGACAGTCCCTCTGCTAATACCGGGAAGCCCAGCGTTTTAGAAAGATGGGCGATCGCCTCAATATAAGCGTGGGGAGAGGCGGGTTGGGCGGGACCAGCCAGGATGACTCCGTGAGTGGTGGCGGGGAAAATGGGGAATGGGGAATGGAGGATGGGAGATGGGGAATGGGCTGCCGCCGTGAGCGTCAACCGACTGAGAAGGGGGGATGGGTGAGTTGTGGATGGGAGAGCGCTGAAGAAGGTGGTTTCGTTAAAGGTGAGGGCTTGAGCTTGAGCTTGAACTTCTGGTAAAGGAGCCAGGGGATCGCGGAAGGGTAAGTTGAGGTGAACGCAACCCGGAACGGGAAATAATGTGCGGTTCCAGGCATGGAGAATAGTTTGCCGCAGGTAATTCAGCAGTTCAGGTTTGAGGGATGGCAGTGCCAGTTCGGTATACCAGTTGGGAAAATTGCCGTACAGGTTGTGCTGGTTGATTGCCTGTCCAGCGTTACAGTCTCGCAGTTCGGGGGGACGATCGGCGGTCAAAATCAGTAGGGGAACTCGGCTTTCCCGGGCTTCAATCACAGCCGGGTAGAAGTTAGCTCCTGCGGTGCCGGAGGTGCAAATCAATCCCACAGGACGCTTTTGTTGCCGGGCAAGCCCCAACGCAAAAAAACTGGCGGAGCGTTCATCTAACACCGGAATAGCTTCGATGTGGGAATGGCTGGCAAAGGCGATCGCCAACGGAGCAGAGCGTGATCCTGGACAGACAACAGCAGTTTTCAGTCCCAGCCGATGCAAGGTTTCCACCAGGATGGAAGTCCAGACCAGGTTTGTATTTGTGAAATCAATCGGCATGAGGGATTGGAGAGTGGAGGTGTTAGACAAGGGCAGCCAGTAGCGCTTGCAGTTTCAACTGAACTTCCAACAGTTCTCGTTCTGGGTCAGACCCAGCCACAATTCCCGCTCCGGCAAACAAACGAGCACGACAACCATCAATCAACGCAGACCGAATTCCTACTGCAAATTCTCCATCACCTCGATGATTAATCCAACCAATCGGTGCGGCATAGAGCGATCGCTCAAACGATTCATAACGGCAAATTTCTTCGCAAGTCACCTCACGCGGCATTCCGGCAACCGCAGGGGTGGGATGGAGTTCTGCCAGGATATCCAGCAAATGGACTGATGCTGGAACCATTGCCCGAATCGGGGTATGCAGATGTTGAATGTTAGAAAGTTGGAGCAATCGCAACGGCGAGAGTTCAGGTGTGAGTCCCAGGCTGGTCAATTGGCGCGTAATGAAATCGACCACGATCTGATGTTCGTAATTATCTTTCTCGCTGTTGAGCAGTGCCTGTGCCTGTACCGCATCCTCACGAACCGTTTGCCCCCGTGGGGCTGACCCAGCCAGCGCATCAGTAACAAGTTGGCGGTTTTGCACACATACTAACCGTTCAGGACTCGCACCCACGAAGGATTGCCCCCGACCATTATTGACTGAAAAAACGTAGCAGTCTGGGTAGAGGCGGCGCAGGTTGTTGAGAGAATAGGCGGAGTGAAATGGCAACGGAGACCAAACATCCACGGCATGAGCCAGCACAATTTTGTTGAACACATTAGCTTGAATAGACTGTAGCGCTGATTCAACCGACTGCTTAAATGTGTTAGTTGGGGCAACATCCTGTTTAGATAACAATTCTAAATGCTGCATAGATGGTGCAAAACAGTTGTACTGAATGGCTTGAATGTGTTGCAGCGTTTGCCAGAGTATATCAACGGTTGATGGTAGATGAGTCGTGCATTCAAGGATTAGATTGTTAACTACTGTACAGGTTTGATTGTGACAAGCAATTTGCCATTTGGGTAAGAAGCAAGTTGCACCAGGAAAGGCTGAATCAACGGTGTGCAGGGAAGTTGCTTGAAAAGTGAAGTTACAAAAAAAGGTAGGACCTGTAAAGAGTGAGTTTAAATCGCCTGCAACAACGATGCGAGATAGGGTGGATTGGATAAAGCGTTTAATTTGGGTGAATCGCTGAGGACCTTTGCTATGGAAATGAACGACAGAATCGATCGCGGCGATCGCAGTTCGTTGAGGATGAGCGAAGTAATTCTTTCCAGTTTCTTGCTTTTCAAAATAAAAATTAAGTTGATTGGTGGCTGCCAATTCATTAAAAATTGCGAGCGGATCAACGGAATGAATTTCAAAGGTCAAGCTAATTAATTGGGAACTCTTTTCTTCAGATAAACAACGTTGACACTGGAGGAGAAATTGATAGAGATCGCGTTGTTTTTGAAATCGTTGATTGCAATACTGTGTAACGACCATGTAATAGAAGACAACACAACTTGATACCCAGTATAGGTCTGTGAATCTCCCTGAGGAAGCTCTTAACAGCAGGTATCCAAAGTAGTTTGACTCATAAATGTAGCAATTGTTAACTATGTTTCAAAATTTAAACGGTTACGTCTTTGCTCCAGCTTCGGAGCCACATCATCCTAAAATGATGAAGCATCATTGCGCTCATTTATGCTTTTTAACATTTGCTGAAAATGACCCTGCGAACGGTGGAACGTCCGGTTAACAAAAAGCTGTGGCTGGCAGCGATTAAGCCTCCCATGTATAGCGTTGCAATTATGCCGATTTGGGTTGGGTCAGCAGTTGCTTATGCTGTATCGGGAACCTTTCATACGGTTGTTTTTTTCACCTTTTTAGTTTCTGCCATCCTCATTCTTGCCTGGGAGAATCTGAGTAACGATGTGTTCGACTCGGAAACGGGCGTGGATGTGAATAAGTCCAACTCCGTCGTCAACTTGACTGGCAACAAATCTCTAGTTTTTTGGATCAGTAACGGGTGTTTGGCGCTGGGCTTGCTGGGCATTGCCGCGATCGCCTTCTGGCAACAAGACTTTACCGTCATTGGGCTGATTCTGCTATGTTGTGCGATCGGCTATGTTTACCAGGGACCGCCCTTTCGCCTCAGCTACAAAGGGTTGGGCGAAATCCTTTGCTTCTTTGCCTTCGGACCGATCGCCTTTGCTGCCGTCTCTTATAGCCAAACCAAGAGTTGGTTGGTTGAAAGCTTCGCTGCCTCTATCGTCATCGGCATCGCCACAAGTTTAATTCTGTTCTGCTCCCACTTCAACCAGGTCAAGGATGATGCAGAGGTTGGCAAGAAAACCCCTATCGTGCGGCTGGGAACTCAGCGAGCTGCCCAACTGCTCCCCTGGATCTGTGGCAGTGTGTACGGGTTAACGGTGGTATTTGTCTTGCTCAAATTGTTTCCTGTGTGGACGTTGCTGGTTTTTGTCAGTCTTCCCTATGCCCGTAAACTTTGCCACTGCGTGTGGACTCAGCATCACCAGCCAGAAACCTTACTCTATTGTCGCTTTATCGCCGTTGCCTTTCATTTTTGGTCAGGGCTGATGTTGGGCTTGGGATTTGTGGTGGGGTAGGGAATGGGGATGGGAGATAGGGTGTAGGAGATGGGGAACCGCAGAATTTAATGGGAAACAGGTTTGAGTTTCGTCCCTATATTCGTCCGTTTCGGCAACCCTTGAAGACGCATTATGGCGAGTGGCGCGATCGCGCTGGCATCCTCTTAAGATTGACGGCTGATGATGAGAGAGTCGGTTATGGTGAAATTGCGCCTGTGCCCTGGTTTGGCTCCGAGACTTTAGAGCAGGCGTTGGAGTGGTGTCAGCGTTTGCCCACAGAACTCCCTCCAGACACGATTCCTGCCATTTCTAATTCGCTGCCTGCTTGCCAATTTGGGTTTGAGTCTGCTTGGGAAGCGATGAGCACTGAGATGAATCAACCTCAACTACCCCTTAGCGCCTTGTTGCCTGCGGGGGCAGCCGCGCTTTCTGCCTGGAAACCATTGTGGAAAGCAGGGTATCGCACCTTCAAGTGGAAGATTGCAGTTGCAACACCCCTGCAAGAATTGAAGTGGTTTGAGTGTCTCAAGCAACTGTTGCCAGTGGATGCCAAACTGCGCCTGGATGCTAACGGGGGACTGACGCTTGAGCAGGCAACGGAATGGTTAGAAGCCTGCGATCGCAACACAGTTGAATATCTAGAACAACCTCTGCCACCGCATCAATTCCAGGATTTGCTGAATTTACAAGCAAGTTTTGCGACTACACTCGCGCTGGATGAATCGGTAGCAACGCTTCAGCAATTACAGCAGTGCTACGAGCAGGGATGGCGGAGTGTGGTAGTGGTCAAACCTGCGATCGCGGGTTCCCCGGCGCAACTGCGACAATTTTGCCAAACCTATTTGATTGATGCCGTGTTTTCCTCGGTGTTTGAAACCGCGATCGGTCGTCAGGCTGGATTGCGACTGGCAGCAGAACTGGGTAACCGCGCTCGCGCCGTTGGCTATGGCACCACTCACTGGTTTGAACACGATCTGCAAAAGTTTGATGCTCTATGGCAAACCCTCTAGCGTTATTGCAGCATCGCTCCCAGCAAGACTGGCTGATTGGTTGCAACAGTCAGGAACTTGCCGCGATCGCTCATCAAATTCATCAAACCTTGATTCAGCCGCAAGCCCAATGCGATCGCCCACTAACTATTTTCCTGGCAGAACCCGATCCTATTCGCTTCCTGGCATCCTTCATCGCTGCCTGTTCCATCCCCTGCCAACTGTTCCTCTGTAACCCCAACTGGGCAGAGAGTGAATGGCAGCAGCTTTGGGAGATGGCGTTGCCGGATTTGGTTTTGGGGGAAGGCAGGAGACAGGAGGGTGAGGGAGGGAAGGAAGATAGAGCAGATGGAGAAGATAGGAGACAGAAGACAGGCTTCCCAGCGCAACATTTGGGAAGCGCTCAACAGGACTCAGCATTTAATCCTTCTTTCCCATCCAGCCTCTCTTCCCTATCCGCCCCATCTCCCCCCACTTCCCTATCTCCCATTCCCCATCCTCTTATCCTGATTCCCACTGGCGGTTCCTCTGGCAAACTGCGCTACGCGACTCACACATGGGAAACGCTGACCGCCTCAGTTGAAGGATTTTGCAGTTACTTTGGAGTCGAGCAAGTGAATTCTCTCTGCGTGTTGCCCTTGTATCACGTCAGCGGGCTGATGCAATTTCTGCGATCGCTACTTTCGGGCGGCAAGTTTGCGATCGCCTCCTTCAAATCCCTACAATTCAGCAACCTTCCTCCTCTCTACCCCCCAGATTTCTTCCTCTCCCTCGTCCCCACCCAGCTCCATCGCCTGCTAACTCCTCCCTCCCCCCCTTCCCCCCTTTCCCCTTTCCAAGCCATCCTCCTCGGTGGTGCTCCTGCCTGGACTGAGTTACTAAACACAGCGCGACAGTATCACCTGCCTGTAGCTCCCACCTATGGCATGACGGAAACGGCTTCTCAAATTGCCACGCTCAAACCAGCAGACTTTTTGCGGGGGCGATCGGGGTGTGGTCGGGTGTTGCCCCATGCCGAGGTAACGATTCAGGATGAAGATGGGCGCAAATTAGCAGCGAAGCAGTTAGGGCGGATTGTGATTCAAGCAAAATCGTTGATGTTGGGGTATTTCCCAAATGTTGAACAGTCGTCAGAGTTGGTGACGGAGGACTTGGGCTTTCTGGATGAGGAGGGCTACCTGCATGTGATTGGGCGGCGAGATGGCACGATCATCACGGGTGGTGAGAATGTCTACCCAACCGCAGTAGAGGCTGCAATTTGGCAAACGGGGTTGGTGCAGGATGTCTGCGTGGTTGGATTGCCCGATCGCGATTGGGGAGAAGTTGTTACAGCGGTCTACGTTCCAACTTCAACGGGCCAGGTGGACGAGTTGAAAGCCGCGATCGCGCCGTTGCTCAGCCGTTATAAACATCCCAAACACTGGATCGCGGTCAAGCACCTTCCCCGCAACGCTCAGGGCAAACTTAATCGGTTAGAGGTGATGCGGCTGCTGTCTGATTATCGGCCCAATGATGCAACCACTCATGCATGAAATTGGGTAGGGAATAGCGCGATCGCGTTTTCACCTCAATGCAGACATGACGAGTTACCGCCTGGCTTAGAGCCTTCTCCAGATTGCTGTCTCCAAATAAACGGTAGTGAATTTCAAATTCGCTAGCTTTGGTTTGCGTGGTGTGCAGGTGAACTGCCAGGAGATCGCCGCAGAACATGGGCTTAAAAAAATCCACACTGGCATGAACGATGGGAACCGCAATCTCAGAGCCAGAAAAAAAGGTTTTCAGATCGATCCCGGCGGCTGCCAGGGAGGCTTCGTAGGCTTCGTGGCAGATTGACAGCACATTGGCAAAATACACCACGCCTGCCGCATCGGTATCTTGAAAGCGTATGGTTCGCGAGTAAACAAACGGCATTAGAAACTGACCTTCAAAAGCTGAAAGATCTCTCCAGAATGGGTTTTTACCACTTTGCCCCCTGCCCCCTGGATCACCTTCTTCCAATCGGTTAGCGATTCTAAATAAACCTCCGCACCCATGTAGGTTTCCAAGATTGCCCAGTTTTCAGCAGTTGCCAGCTCTGAATCCACTACATCAAACACAAAAAATCCACCCGGTTTCAACACCCGTTTGACTTCTGCCAGCACCAATTTCCAATAATCCAGCGTGTAATAACAGCTCACCCCGGTTGAAATTACCAGATCAAACTGGGCAGGTTCATAGTTCAATTGGTGGGCAGGCGCTAGCTGCACGCCTTTAAACAGTTTTGAGTTGAGTTGAGGACCCCGAGAATTTAGTAAATCTCGCGCAATGCCGCTGACTTCTTGCCCGTAAAAGATGGCATCCCATTCACGCCAGGCATATATTAGAAACCCCACTCCGCAGCCAATATCCAAACAGCGTTGGTTTTTTTGTGGTTTTGCCAGTTGCCAGAAAGGAGACGTAAGTTTGGCTTGCAGTAGCCCTGCATCTCGTTCCTGATAAATCGGCATGGCTTTAACTTCGTCAGGCAACTCTAGGGAGGTGCCTGAATATTCTCGATTGAAGCGGGCAGCAACCGTGGCAATTTGGTTGTCCCAATCGGGGCGATCGCGCAACACTCCAAAGCCACTATCGGATGCAGCATTGGATGACCCACCTGAGCGTTTATTTGCCATGACGGAATGAGTAACCTGCGATCGTGGACAAAGGGAATGATCTACTGACCTCTAAGAATCTTATTAAAGTTCTGCCGATAGGATTTGTTGGCAATCACCAGCACAGGCCAGAGTAGCGCCAATGGTAAGCGCCCCTGACTGAAATTGGTGCGTCTAAAACCAGTCCAAAATTTCCAAACTCCAAAGCCGTAAACCACCAGTGCTACTAAACCCACAATTTCCATGATTAACCCTTCAACCTGATAAACACGTGTTCACACAAGCGTAACTGTTCTATCCTACTCACAGAGGTCGGTTAGGCTGCAACCCGCTTGTAACAAGGTGTTTACAGTCACACTCAATTAACGACAGTGCCTCCCAATAGATCACCAAGTTTCGGTTCTCTCGTCAGAATAGAAGTATCGCTCAGCAATGAGCCATCAATGTCTGAAATTCCTATACATAAGCATCAGGTAAAAGGGAGGATTTATGCGAGCAGTTTTAATGGCAGGAGGGTCTGGAACCCGGCTCAGACCGCTCACGTGCGATCTCCCAAAGCCTATGGTGCCTGTGCTCAACCGCCCGATCGCGGAGCACATTATCAACTTGCTGCGGCGCAACGGCATTGATGAAGTGATTGCCACGCTGCATTACTTGCCCGATGTCATGCGCGACTATTTTCAAGATGGTAGCGAGTTTGGAATTCAAATGACCTACGCCGTGGAAGAAGACCAACCATTGGGAACGGCTGGCTGTGTCAAAAACATTGTGGAACTGCTGGATGACACGTTTCTGGTGATTAGTGGAGATAGCATTACGGATTTTGACCTGAGAGCGGCGATCGCCTTTCATCGATCGCACAGGTCCAAAGCCACTCTAGTATTGACGCGGGTTCCCAACCCTCTGGAGTTTGGCGTGGTGATTACAGATGAAAACTACCGCATTCGGCGCTTTTTAGAAAAACCGTCGAGCAGTGAAATTTTCTCCGATACGGTTAATACAGGCACCTACATTTTGGAACCGGAAGTGCTGAACTACCTGCCTCCCAATCAGGAAATGGACTTTTCCAAAGATTTATTCCCGCTGCTACTGGAGGAAGGGGAGCCGATGTTTGGCTACATTGCAGAAGGGTACTGGTGTGATGTGGGACATCTGGATGCCTATCGCGATGCCCAGTACGATGCCCTCTATCGCAAAGTCAAGCTGGATGTATTGTACGAAGAACGGATGCCAGGAGTCTGGGTGGGGCAAAACACGTATATTGACCCCAGCGCCCGGATTGAAGCGCCTGTGATGTTAGGCAACAATTGCCGAATTGGTCCTCGTGTTCACATCGACGGCGGCACCGTGATTGGCGACAACGTCACTGTTGGGTCGGATGCCAACTTGAAGCGTCCCATCATCTGGAATGGAGCGATCGTGGGAGAAGAAGCCCACCTGCGCGCCTGTGTAATTGCCCGTGGAACGCGGGTCGATCGCCGTGCCCATGTCCTGGAAGGGGCAGTGGTGGGTCCCCTCTCGTCGATTGGCGAAGAGGCGCAGGTGAGTCCGGGGGTGCGAGTATGGCCCAGCAAGAAGGTTGAACCAGGGGCAATTCTCAACATCAACCTGATTTGGGGACATGCCGCTCACCGCAACCTGTTTGGGCAACGGGGTGTTTCGGGGTTGGCGAATGTGGATATTACGCCAGAGTTTGCCGTGAAGTTGGGAGCAGCTTACGGTTCGACATTAAAACCTGGTGCTCAGGTGACGGTTTCTCGTGATCAGCGGACAATTTCACGCATGGTGTCGCGATCGCTAATTGCGGGGTTGATGTCGGTGGGGGTGAACATTCTCAATCTGGAAGCGACGGCCATTCCCGTGGCGCGATCGCTGGTGCCCTCCCTCTCTATTGCAGGTGGCATCCATGTACGGGTGCATCCTGATCGCCCCGACCATATCCTGATTGAATTTTTTGACCACAAAGGCATCAATATTTCTAAGGCACGTGAGAAGAAAATCGAAGGTGCTTACTTCAAAGAAGATTTTCGCCGTGCTCAGATCCACGAAATTGGCAACGTCGCCTATGCCAACCAACTGTTGGATACTTACGGCATTAGCTTTGAACGCCATCTGAATGTAGAGGCGATTCGCCACAGCAGTTCCAAAGTGGTGATCGACTACGTATATGCCGTGTCCGGAGCCGTTTTGCCGCAAATTCTAGCCAAGTTTGGCTGTGATGCAGTGGTACTCAATGCCAGCTTGAATCAATCGGGACCCAGTAATGCCGATCGCGAAGCTCTCCTGAGTCAGTTGGGACATGTGGTGGAAGCGGTGAAAGCAACGTTTGGCGTACAGGTGTATGCCAACGGCGAACAACTAATTTTGGTAGACGAAGCTGGCAGCCCAATTCGAGGGGAAATGCTGACAGCGCTGATGACGGAACTGATGATGACCCAGCATCCTCGTGGCACGATTGTGGTGCCCGTTCATGCCTCTAGCGCGGTGGAGCAAATTGCCCGTCGCCATGATGGACGGGTGATTCGTACAAAGGTGAACCCCACAGCGTTGATGGAAGCTTGCCAAACCAGTAGCAACGTGGTGCTGGGCGGCAGCGGCGATATGGGCTTTATCTTTCCGCAACTGCATCCTGGCTTTGATGCCATGTTCTGTATTGCCAAGATTATCGAGCTATTGACCATTCAAGAGCGATCGCTGGGACAGATTCGGGCAGATTTGCCCAGAGTCAACCACAAAACCTACACCGTTCGTTGTCCCTGGTCGGCAAAAGGGGCACTGATGCGCCGTTTGGTAGAAACCCATCCTGTGGAGTGTTTAGAACTGGTGGATGGCGTGAAGATTTTCGATTATCACCACGATGGCTGGGTATTGATTCTGCCCGATGCCGGGGAACCGCTCGTCCACATTTTTGCTAACAGCACCGATCGCGGTTGGGTGGATGAAACCTTGCGCGAGTACCGCATTCGGGTTCAAGAATTTGTCGATCAAGAACAGGAAACCGAAGAGGTTTACGCCGAAAGTTCCCTGTATTAATTAGAATCTGAAGCGACGGGTGAACAGCAGCTTGTAGCCGACGGCGATCGCGCCAAACGCTACCAAAAAGTTCCATAGGCTGGTGGGCTTGAGGAAAACGCCACCCGTGAGGAAGACCAGAATCACGCCTGCGGTCAGCAAAATCCAGCCGAATTTGCCTGTTTGCCGGGGAAACACAATCAAGGAAATAACGCCACCCATAATTGCCAACACCGACCCCATTGCAGGCAGGTTGCGCCAGAAGAAGGGCGAGTAGTAGGTGGAAAACATGATGTTTTGACCGAGAAAGTAGATTCCTGCGACAAGAAACAAAATGCCTAGCAACTTTTGCATAAGGGGTGTTAGTGAGATTTACTCAGTTGAATTGTCTTGCCAGACAACATCAAGCTGAGACAAGGCAATTCCAGAACATACGCGATGCGCGACTTTCTTGAAGTTCCCTTCAATGCTGCCTTTGCCCTCATCCCCAGCCCTTCTCCCAACATTGGGAGCCAGAAAGGGTTTCAACTCCCTCCTCGCCCAGTTTTGGGAGAGGAGGGTTGGGGAGGTGAGGGCGAAATAGTTGCACATTGCGTTGATCACTCTGCCAACGCTGAAATCGATAGGGCTAGCTGATAAATTTGGCGACGGGGTAAAGAGGTTTGTTGCGCTAGTTGACGGCTTGCCTGAGATCGAGAAAGCCCCTGTTTCAGCAAATCCTGTAATTCAGCGATCAAAGCGTCTTCCGAAAGAATGGGCTGGCTGAGTTCGGCTCCGGCAACGACGAGGGTAAATTCGCCTGCGGGTTCGCGTTGGCTATAGTGCACGATCTCCTCTGCCACCGTGCCGCGCCACACTTCCTCGTGCAGTTTGGTGATTTCGCGTGCCAAAACAATAGCGCGATCGCCGCCAAACACACTGGCAATGTCCTCTAGCGTTTGCCGCAACCGATGGGGCGCTTCGTAAAACACCAGCGTCCGGCTTTCAGCCTTGAGTTCTTCCAGGCGTTCTCGTCGGCGAGCGGGGCTGTTATTGGGCAAAAAACCTTCAAATACAAAGCGATCACTGGGCAACCCAGAAACTACCAGAGCAGAAATGGCGGCAGTGGGTCCAGGAATGGGTACGACTGGAATTCCTTCCTCCACGCACACTTTCACCAATTCATAACCAGGGTCGGAAATTCCCGGCATTCCAGCATCGGTCACTAATGCGATCGCCTGCCCCTGCTGCAACCGCCGCACCATGTCGGGAATGCGTGACTTCTGGTTGTGCTCGTAGTAGCTCACCTGCGGCGTTTGGATCTGAAAATGCTGGAGTAGCCTTCCGGTGTGGCGCGTGTCTTCCGCCGCGATCGCATCCACTGCTTGCAAAATCCGCACTGCCCGGAAGGTCATATCCTCCAGATTGCCGATGGGCGTACCCACCAAATACAACGTTCCAGGTTTGGGATCAGTCGGTGTGTTTTTCATGCCAGTTTGAGTTCAAATTGTTGCCCAAATTGAGCAGGTGCCCTTTTCTCCAAACCATAACAGCCGAATCATCCGTTGAACTCAACCAATAACGGCAGATGATCAGAACCAATGTTAGAGCCAATGCTGCGATCGCGGGTGGCAAAGTCGGGACTGTGCAGGCAATGGTCAATCGGGATTTGCAAAAACGCGGGCAAGCTGGAATGCCAGGTGGGTTGGATGCCGAAACCGGGTTGAGAGTTGACTAAGCGGCTGTTTGCCAGCAGGGTACGAAACGACAGCGACCAGGGCGTATTGTTGAAATCGCCAATCACAATCAGGCTACGCTCTGGCTGTTGCTGGCTCCACTCCGCTAGAGCTGCGAATTCTTGCTGTTGATAGGCAACGGTTCCAGCACTGCGAGGGCGGATGGAGTGGAAGCACAACAGCTCAATCGCCCGTCCGGCAACGGCAATTGTCGCTTTCAGTAAGGGGCGATCGCTGCTGGGTGGTAAATGAATCACCTCTGCCCCCAAGACTTGAATTGGCTGTTGAGGTTTTCGCGCCACAAACCAGGCGCTCCCGTGACTGTTATTACGCGGCTCAGCTTTGATCAATTGATAATGCGTCAATTTCGTTTGCAGGATAGGTAACGTTTCCGGGCTAACTTCCAGCAACGAAAGCAGGTCTGTCGTTTGCTGATTAGCGAACTTGACTGTCTGGCTCACATCCAGATTGTCGCGGTCGAGGGTGATGTGCAGCAGGCGCAGATGGGTTGTGGATGGAGTGGCGATCGCTGCCTTGCCGCTCAGGTTTCCCAGATTCCACGCTGTCGGCAATACCAAACTCAAATTCACAACCAACGGCACCAGCCACAGCAATGACCATTGTTTTGCTGTCCACGGCTGACGCGATAGCAAACCTACAAACACGGCAATCAGCAAAATCAGGCAATATTGAGGACGGGGATGCTCCAAAAAGCTGAAGCCCCACCATATCGATCCGGCAAATCCTAAAAAGGTGGCAACTGTAACTCCTGCTGCCAGCGTCTTTACCCAAACTGCGATCGCCAAAACTGCCCCCTCGTCCTAACCTGTACACCTAGCTCGACTAAGATCCAAACATTTGTGCCGGGGGACTTCCCCCCGCGCCCCAGCTTTTTGGGGTCCTAACTCCCGTTCGGCTGAGCTCACGTCGAAGCCCAAACCCCCCGAAAAAAAGTCTCTAGAGAAACCCGTTCGCCGATGGATGAGACGTTGTTGGATGCACTCTGCCAATCTCCAAAAAGGTATTTAGCAAGGCCTCACCTAAACAAAATCAGTAACTAACTCATTTCCTGCTTACTCTCCTCTACCTTCCCCATTACCTGTTACCCCCTCACCCCTTCCCCATGCCCGGACTCTTCATTGGCTTAACTACTCTGGATCTGATCTATCGTGCCCCGCAGCCCCCGGCCGCCAATCAGAAGTTGGTTGCCTCGGATTACGCGGTTGCTGCCGGAGGTCCCGCTACCAATGCCGCCGTTGCTTTTGCGGCTCTGGGCAATGAGGCAACGATTCTGAGTGCAGTTGGGTGTCATCCAATCACTCACCTGATCCTGGCAGATTTGCAGCAGTGTGGAGTTCAGGTGTGTGATCTGAGTCCGGCAAAGGTAGAACCGCCCCCTGTCTCTTCCATCATCGTGACAGAGGTAACGGGGGAACGGGCTGTGATTTCGATCAATGCGGTGAAAACGGCGGTTGCGGTTGAATCAATTCCCGCTGGAGTGCTGGATGGCGTGGATGTGGTGTTAATTGACGGACATCAAATGCACGTTGGGCAGGCGATCGCGCAGCAGGCAAAGGCTCAAACCATCCCGGTTGTGATCGATGGCGGAAGCTGGAAAGATGGCTTTGAACACGTTTTACCGTTGGCCGACTTTGTGATTTGCTCTGCTAATTTTCATCCCCCTGGTTGCCGTACTGAACCAGACGCGATCGCCTATTTGCAAACGTTGGGTATTCCCCACATCGCCATCACTCATGGAGAAAAGCCGATTCAGGTGTGCGATCTCGGGCAACTCAGCACCATTCCGGTTCCCCAAATTCGCGCCGTTGATACATTGGGCGCAGGCGACATTTTTCATGGCGCATTCTGTCACTACATTCTGCAAACTAGTTTTGTGCAAGCGCTGGAGCAAGCAGCTAACGTCGCGGCGCGATCGTGTCAGCAGTTTGGAACCCGTGCCTGGATGCAAGTAATAGGTGACATTAAGGAACGAAAAGACGACCTGCTCCGATGAAATTTTTAATATCAATCAAGATTTCCAAAATGCGGTCAACCCAGAGATTTCGGTAAACTCGGTCTTCTAAGAGGCGATCAGGATTACTAATGGTGATAACAGGAAGCGAAGTTGCATAACTTTCCTCGCGCAGAACTTGCTCTAGAGAATCCTCGTCTTTCATACTCCGATTAGCGGTAAGCAAAATCATTTGACTGGATTGAGCCACTTGCCAAACCACGCGATCGCTGCTGTTAATCGACAGATTTATCTCCTTGAAAGTCACAAAGCGGATTGGAAGTAGTTCTAACCAACCCTGACTCGCGATAGTTCCCAGCAAAATTTCTGCATGTCCTCCTAAATTGTGGTCAACGAGGAGAATCATCTTTCCGCGCTATGTCTAGCCTTCTGCTCACGAAGTTTTGCCCAAAGAACCTCTCTATCTGGTTTGGGCGGTATCAATGCAATTCGGGCGAAATGTTCACGATTACGCTCTTCCCAATATTGCCGATTTTCTGCAGCCTGTTGCAAAACTACCTGATATTCTGCTTCGACCTCTGCACGATTTGCTTCAATATAGGCTAAGGCAACACTCATCTGGGTCTCCGTCAAGTCAAATAAGGAGCCGATAAACTTTGGAGGGTACTGAGACTTGACATAGTCCATCACATCGTAGAGGGTGATACGTGTTCCTGAAATAGTCAGCCCACGCTCTGTGCGAATAATTTCTGCTCCCCCAGTTGATGCCAGTGACATACCTTTCCGTCTGTAAGAATGAACCTCTATGATATCCTACGCAAAACAGGAGTAGAGGTCGATCGCTGAAGTCCTGGTTGAGGCAAGGAATAGCGCATGGAAACACGGCAAAAGGGGCAACTCAAAGAATGGTTAGCGATCGCGCGTGAGGTGGGTTGGGGGGCTGGCGAAATTCTGCTTAAGGCGGAACACGCCGATTTAAACATTCAGGATGATGGGGAAGGTCCTGTGACAGCCGCAGATACAGCCGCTAACACCTATATCCTGGAAGGGCTGCAAACCCAGTTGCAAGATCACCATTTTGCCTATCTCACGGAAGAAACGTTCAAGACTGAGCCAGAAAGTCAGCGTCTGACTGCGCCCTACGTCTGGATTATTGACCCGCTGGATGGCACGAAGGAATTCATTCAGCACAGCGGGGAATATGCCGTTCACATCGCGCTTGTGCATCAACATCGCCCAATTCTGGCAGTGGTGGTGCGTCCTGCCGTTGAGAGGCTTTATTTTGCGTCTCTGGGTGGTGGCGCGTTTGTGGAACAACGGGATGGGACGATCGCTCCCGTGCAAGTTTCCCAACGAACTCAGTTGGATGAGTTGATTGTGGTAACTAGCCGCAGCCATCGCAGCGATCGCCTGAATCACCTCATGCAGCAATTTCCCTGCCAAACGCAGAAATCCGTGGGCAGTCTGGGCGGCAAGTTTGCGGCGATCGCTGAGCAAGAAGCCGATGTGTACGTGTCAATTTCTGGCAAATCGGCTCCCAAAGATTGGGACTTAGCCGCACCAGAGTTAATTCTGACAGAGGCAGGCGGCAAATTTACCCACTTCGACGGCACACCGCTGCTCTACAACCAGGAAGACGTAGCGCAATGGGGCGGCTTGCTCGCCAGTAACGGTCAGCGCCATGCAGAACTGTGCGCCGCTGCCACCAAGATCTTAGCTGCCTACTGACGTTGAGCAATGACGGCGTAAAAGGGGTCGCCACCGCCCATTCCCAACCATTGCAGCACGGGGGGCGTTTGGGCTTGGCGGGCAATTACTTCTGGTTCTGTAAAGCCGGGAATTGCACGGAAATAGCGTTTCACCAACTCGACTCGGCTGGCTTCTGATCCGTCTCGCCACGCCGCGATCGCCTTCTGAAAAAACATCCGATTCGAAAAGCTGATAATGGCAACTCCACCCGGTTTCAAAATCCGCTGAATCTCCGAAAAAACCGCCTCTGGATACTGGATATACTGCACCGACACCGTGTTCAGCACCGCCTCAAACGATACATCCTCCAGCGGCAGTTTTGGGTCTTGGTTCAAATTCTGCACAAAGTAATGGTTAAAGCGAGGATTGCGTGCCAGTTCTTCTTGATTTAGCCCGTGCCCTTCCACGTGGGCAAATTCGATTTCATCTGGCAAATGCGACACCCAACTGCTCATCATGTCGAAAATGCGCGTATCGGGTTTGAGCCGCTCCCGATACAGGTCAGTTAATTGCTGAATAAATCCCTCATCCACATGAGTCACAAATCGGGGTGATTCATAGAACGCAGAATCATCAGCGGGGTCAAGTTTTTCGCGTTGGGTGGGGTCAAGAATAATCATGGTGTTCTGCAAGCAGGGTGATTGCATCTATAAAGTTATGTTAACAAGTCCTAGGGGATTAGAAATTGTGTTCAGTCCCATAACCAAAGTTTGATGAACATCATCGATTCTTGTGTCCTCTGACCCTTGCAAAGTGTGTCATCCAGTCTCACACTAATGGTGGGAGACTGGCAGAGTGGAGGTAGTTTGTGAAGCAAGTACTATCAATTATCCTGGGAGGCGGGGCTGGAACACGGCTGTACCCACTCACGAAATTACGTGCGAAACCGGCAGTGCCATTGGCAAGTAAATATCGCTTAATTGATATTCCGGTTAGTAATTGCATCAATTCAGAAATCTATAAAATCTATGTTCTAACTCAGTTCAACTCTGCGTCACTAAATCGTCACTTGTCCCGTTCTTATACGTTTTCGGGGTTTAGTGAAGGATTTGTTGAGGTGTTGGCGGCACAGCAAACCCCGGAGAATCCAAACTGGTTCCAGGGAACTGCTGATGCAGTACGGCAATATCTCTGGTTGTTTTTGGAATGGGATGTGGATGAGTACTTGATTCTGTCCGGCGATCATTTGTATCGAATGGATTATCGAGAGTTTATTCAACGCCACCGCGATACCAACGCCGACATCACGATTTCGGTTGTTCCAATGGACGATCGCCGCGCGTCAGACTTTGGGTTAATGAAAATTGATGACTCGGGTAGAGTTGTGGATTTCAGTGAAAAGCCCAAAGGCGATGCCTTAAAAGCGATGCAGGTAGACACAACCGTTTTAGGCTTGTCGCCAGAGGAGGCAAAACAAAACCCCTACATTGCCTCTATGGGCATTTACGTGTTCAAGCGGGAAGCCTTGCTGAAACTCCTGAAAGAAGCCCCAGAGCGAACGGACTTTGGTAAGGAAATTATTCCGGCTTCTTCCGAGAAGTACAACGTTCAGGCTTACTTGTTTAAAGGGTATTGGGAAGACATTGGAACCATCGAAGCCTTCTATGAGGCAAATATGGCACTGACTCAGCAACCCCGTCCACCCTTTAGCTTTTATGACGAAGGTGCACCCATCTACACGCGCCCGCGCTATCTACCACCCACTAAACTGTTAGACTGTACCATCAAGGAATCCATCATTGCAGAGGGTTGCCTCTTAAAAGATTGCTCAATTACCCATTCGGTGTTGGGAGTCCGCACACGGGTTGAATCAGGTTGTGTGATTGAAGACACGATGATTATGGGGGCAGACTTTTATCAACCGTTGACTGAGCGAGATTCGGGTTCTGGCTGCACTAGCGATAAAGTGCCGCTGGGTATTGGGAAAGACACGACTATTCGCCGCGCGATCGTTGATAAAAACGCACGCATTGGCTGCAATGTGCAGATCATCAACAAAGATCACGTTCAAGAAGCTGAACGCGAAAACCTGGGATTTTTCATCCGTAGCGGCATTGTGGTGGTAATCAAAGGTGCTACCATTCCCGATGGCATGATTATTTAGAAGAGAATAAACAGTAGAGCTATCTTTCTGCATTTCTCTTTTTCGTTTGTCATGGCACGTTTGTTGCTGTTAATTGGGTTACCCGGTAGCGGTAAATCAACTCTGGCAAAAGAGCTTATACAAAACTGCCCGGAGCATCGGCTTATTTCTACCGATGCTATCCGGGCAGAACTGTATGGCGATGAAAATGTTCAAGGTTCCTGGTTGGTAGTTTGGCGGGAGGTGGAGCAACAGTTTTGCCAGGCGGTGCAGCATATTCGGACAGGAAAAGCGTCCGAGGCAATTTATGACGCAACCAATGTGGTGAGGAAGCAACGACGGCAGGCGATCGCGCTGGCTCGTGCCTCTGGATTTACTCACATCACTGGACTCTGGTTGAATACCCCCATCTGGTTATGTATAGATCGGAATAGACAACGCGATCGCCAGGTGCCTAAGGAGGTGATTTACCGGATGAATCGTCGCCTCTGTGGTGCGCCGCCTTCAATGCAGGAGGGGATGGATGAGTTAGTGGTATTGAGTAATGGGTTAATCGCAGGGAAAAGTTCGGAAATTGCGGATTGAAAGTGCTTTGAGCCGAACTGAGGAAGGGAGAAGTTTTTGTTAGTGTTAAATTACGGTCGGTCACAATCTAAGTAGCTGGAATCGTTAAAGTCGATCGCTTATACAAAAGGTTAGAGGTGAGAGTTAATGGCTGCGACTGATTTTAAGGACTACTACACAATTTTGGGAGTGAGTAAGTCGGCGGATGCAGATGAGATAAAAAAAGCCTTCCGTAAACTTGCCCGTAAGTATCATCCAGACATGAATCCTGGTGATCGCGCAGCAGAAGCCAAATTCAAAGAAATTAACGAAGCCTACGAGGTCTTGTCTGACCCAGACAAACGCCGCAAATATGACCAGTTTGGGCAATATTGGCGACAAGCAGATCAGGCGCGATCGTCCCCCTTCAACAATTCCAATGTAGACTTCGATGGCTTTGAGTTTGGTCGCTACGGCAGCTTTGAAGATTTCATTAACGAATTGCTGGGTCGAATGGGCAGCACGCCTGGCGCAGGAACGTCCCAAACTCGCTATCGCACGTCTACATCCACCGATTTCCGCGATCCAGGGTTTGGTTCTACCGCTGCTGCCGGATTGGACAGTGAAGCGACAATCACGCTGACTCTTTCTGAAGCCTTTAATGGCGTACAAAAACGGCTACAAGTGGGTAGTGAAGTGATTGATGTTCGCATTCCGCCCGGAGCCAAGCCTGGAAGCCGAATTCGAGTGCGGGGTAAAGGGCGCTTCAGTCCTTACTACACCAGTCAACGGGGAGACTTATATCTCATCGTGGAAATTACGCCCCATCCCTTTTTCCAGTTTGAGGGTGACAATTTAGTGTGTGAAATACCAATTACCCCGGATGAAGCCGCTTTGGGTGCTCAGGTGGAAGTTCCTACACCAGATGGTTCTGTGACGGTCAGCATTCCCCCTGGCATTCGTTCGGGACAATCCTTGCGGTTGCGGGGCAAAGGTTGGAAGAGTCCCAAAGGCGATCGCGGTGATCAAATGATAAAAGTGATCATCACAGCTCCCAAAGAACTTACCCCAACGGAGCGAGAGCTATACGAAAAAATTCGGGCAAATCGCAGCTTTAATCCGCGATCGCACCTCAAGGGAGTGCGGCTGTAGAGTAGGGGAATGGGGAGGTGAGTAGGTGGATGTTCACTCACTCCTCTACTCATCCACTCCCCCTTTCCCTAACGCGGGCATTCCTTCGGCTTTGGGTTTTGCTGACAGTAGCGGGTAATTTCGTTGAATTTGGGAACGGACATCCCATTGCGGGTAATAATGTCGCGGGAGGTGTTTTCAAAGCGATTGCAGATCTCCTGCACCCGCTGGGGATTGTCTCGGCGCTGGCACACGTTTTCAGGAACGCTACCACCCAAAATTTGTTTTACTTCAGCATAGTCTTGCATTCGCTGTTGCTCAATCTGGCGGGCAACTCTGGTGTATTGCATCATGTCGCCAGGAGCTTGTGCCCGAACTACTTCAGATACCAACACTCCAGATACTAAACCCAGTACAGACAAGCTGCTAACTAGCAGCGATTGAACTCGTGGACGATTAGGGGAAAACCGTAAAGCAATTGAAAAATTCATCATGGTTGCGGATTTGACGCGAATGTAACTAGCACAACAAGGGTATTTAAAGGATTTGAATTATTTTAAGGGCGATAAGTTCCAGGAATGGAAATGTTTTTTGCAGAAAAGGGACTTGTCACTCATCACTTTTTACTATCTATTATTTGGGACTAATCCTTGCTACCGCTTCCGGCATAGCTCACATAACTGTATAACTTTTGTTTGAAGACTAATCAAATCATCTGCACCCCGCTTCAGATCAGCTTCTAGCTCCAGCAGCATGGGGAGCGTTTGCAGCAGTGAGGAGGATGACAAAGACTGAGTTTCCTGTTTTAGAAAATAAAGGCGCTTAGGATTGCCGATTTCTGCCGCTTGAGCGATCGCAGTTTCATCTCGCTCTCCCGACTCCACCATTAGTTTGACCCACGTCCAGGTGCGAAACTGCCCTACCAAACTGCTGACAATTCGCAGGGCTGGTTCATTTTGACGCAGCAGTTCAGCCACCAGTTCCAGCGCTTCTGCCGTCTCCCCCTGCCGAATGGCTGCCCCCAACTTGAAGGAACTTTGGGTACTGGCAGTGACGAGCGCCGCGACATCGGTTTCAGTCAGCGATCGCGCAGTTTTACCCGCATACAATCGCAGTTTCTCCAATTCACTGTAAAGCTGTCGGGTGTCGTTCCCCAGCGCTTCTGCTAAAAGATCGATCGCCGCTGGAGTCAGCTTCACGCCAATCTCTTGAGCAACCTGCCGCACGTTTTTAGCCACCAAATCGGTTTTCCAGGCGGGAATCAGGGCAAACTCGCGAATCTCTGCATGTTTCTGCAAGAGCTTGGTCGATTTCAACCGACTATCGGGCTTGCTACTACTGGTCATCAATAGAGTGGTGCTATCGGGTAGAGCGGGCAACGTGCGCTCCAATTCACTCAGTTGATCTTCAGAACAGCGCTGGCAGAGAGGAGTGTCTACCAACCAAACTAGCCGCCCTCCAGCACCAAAGGGTGGAGTCAGGGCTTGATTCAACGCTTGAGTAACGGCATCTGGTTGCTCGGCAGCAATTTTGTCGTAATTAAATGACTCCCAGGCAGCATCTAGCACGGTTTGGCGTAGCGCCGTCACTGCATGGGCGATCGCAAAGTCATCATTTCCCCAATAAATGTAGATTGGCATCTTAGACAACCGTCTGACCAACAAGGTAATTGTATTGTCCTGTTAATCCTGGCAGACTAAAAGTGAAGTCATGGGGATCAGCTAAATTTGGCATGACGACGATGATCCCCAATTTGTTATGGTGTGAGGACACGGATGAAATTCCCTTTAAGACAATTGCAGTCGTAAGATTGATAAACCTACTTACTGAGGTACTCAAGATTGGACGAGAACTTTCAGACCTACCTGAACCGGGCAATGCGGATGACATTGCCGGAAACTTACCGCTCTCAAGTGCAGCATATCCAGGAGTCGCCAAAATATGAGCTGCATCCAGGAAAGGGGCTGGAGGCATTGCCGTTTCCTGGATACACGATTATTACTCCACCGGGCGGCGAGGATGATGCTGAGAATCAAGGGCTTTTCACGTTCCTGGAAGGATTTCAGCAGCAACTTGTTCAGCATTTAGGCTCTGAAGTATTTGCACCCGTTCCGTCCTCCAGCTTCCACATCACGCTAGCCGACTTGATCTGGAATGGATCGTTTCGCCACGCGACTGAGGATGCCTCCTTTGAGGTCCAACTCCGCGATCGCATTCAGCAAATTTTTCAGGAATGTGAACCGCTTAGCGAAGGTAAACCCATTCGGTTCCAGGCATTGGGCTTAATGGTAATGACTCGCGCGCTCGCAATTTGTCTTGCTCCTGTTGAGGAATATTCCTACGAGCGAATTCTTAAGTTTCGGCGAGCGATCTATCAAAACCGGGGGTTGATTGGGCTGGGGATCGAGCAGCAATACTATTTCACCCCACACATTACATTGGGCTACTTCGGTACAGCCCCATCCACAGAACAGCGCCCCCAATTGGGTGAAATTTTTGTTAATCTCAACCAGCAATGGTTAGACCGGGAACCGCAAATGTATAGCGTCTCTCGTGCAGAACTTCGCAAGTTTGATGATATGACGCGTTACTACCGGGAACCGGATTGGGCAGTTTTTAAGTTCTGAGAATCAAGTTTTGGTTTACGGATGTGGAGATTCACCCCATCATGGTGCAAAGTTTTGCGGTGATTGATCGCGAAATTGGTGCACACTCATTTAGTCCAGCCGAGTATGCAGTCGTGCGGCGAGTCATTCACTCCACGGCTGATTTTGAGTTCAAGGATCTGGTTCGGTTCAGCCCGGGTGCAATTGCAGGCGCGATCGCTGCCTTGAAGCAGCAAACTCCCATTGTGACCGATGTAAGCATGGTGAAACATGGCATCAGCACTGTAGTAGGGCAGACCTTTCAAAATCCGGTGATCAGCGCAATTGAGCAGGCTAACGTTGCCCTGCCAGGGAAAACCCGCACAGAAACGGGAATTTTAAAGTGCCTGGAACACTACCCGGAGGCAATTTACGCGATCGGCAACGCACCCACCGCCCTTTTAGCCCTGTGCCAGCAGGTATCGGCAACTTGCCAGCCCGCATTAGTGATTGGAGCGCCCGTTGGCTTTATTGCAGTTGAAGAATCAAAAGTAGCATTGGCAACCACTTCCATTCCGCAAATCCGGGTAGAGGGGCGCAAAGGGGGATCAGCCGTTGCCGCAGCAATTGTGAATGCGCTGTTGGTTTTGGCGTGGCAGGAGCCATGATTCATGTGGTAGGGATTGGGTTAGAGGGAACCACTGGACTGACCGAGCCGATTCAGGTGCTGATTGAGCAGGCAACGCTATTAGTTGGCAGTGCTCGTCATCTTAACTACGTTTCAAATCATTCATGCCCGCGAGTGGTACTGGGCGATTTGGGTGCAGCGATCGAGCAAATTCGCCAACATTTGTCTCTCGATCAAGCATCTTTGCCATCTGCCGCTCAACCCCTGGTAATAGTTCTAACATCGGGCGATCCCCTATTTTTTGGGTTGGGGCGTTTGCTCCTAGCCGAGTTTCCTGCCGATCAATTAACCTTTCATCCCCACCTTAGTTCCATTCAATTAGCCTTTAGTCGAGTCAAACTTCCCTGGCAGGATGCGCGCGTGGTGAGTGCTCACGGACGATCGCCGGAAAATTTGATACACGCCCTGCAACAAGGGGCAGAGACAATGGCAGTGCTAACAGACGGAACCTCGACTCCTGCAGCGATCGCCCAACTACTGCAAGCGCTGGATTTACCTACACGCTATCGCATCTGGGTGTGTGAGAACCTGGGCGGAAGCGATGAGCGGGTGACTGAAACGACGGATTGGGCAACTTTGGCAGACCAATCCTTTGCGCCGCTGAATGTGGTGATTTTGAAACGGTTAGACGATTCTCCTGCGTTGCGGTTAGACACTTTGCCCTTGATGGGAATTCCCGACCAGGCATTTTTGAGCTTTCGCGATCGCCCTGGTTTAATGACCAAACGGGAAGTACGGACGTTGGCACTGGGAGAATTGGCGCTGCAACCCGATCAAATTGTTTGGGATATTGGCGCAGGTACCGGGTCAGTGTCAATTGAAATCGCCCGCCTGTGCCCTGGTTCTACCATTTATGCGATTGAAAAAACAGCCGCAGGGGTGGCACTGATTCAACAAAATTGCCAACGGTTTCAGGTTGAAAATGTGCAACTCATCCATGGAGCCGCACCAGCCGCCTTAACCTCATTACCTGCTCCTGACCGAGTTTTTATTGGCGGTAGTGGTGGCAATTTGAACCCTATCTTGAATGCCTGTGCAGAACGATTAGTCAGAAACGGACGCATCGTAATCGCGATCGCCACGATAGAACATTTGACAACTGTCTTTAATTGGCTGACGACCCACACAACCAGCGGCGATCGATGGAGTCATCACCTTCTACAAGTGAATCTTTCTCGCGCTGTTCCAGTTTCATTATTAACTCGACTGTCACCATTGAATCCCGTCACCATCATCACTCTAGAACGCGGCTTACCAAGCAGCATCTAAATGAAAGTGAATCACACATAGAACCCATGAATGCCACCGTTCGACTGGCATCATACCGAAGCCACAACGCATCAAACCTTTGAGTAGCACGAATTACACTTTAGCTCAACCATCCGGCAAACCAATCAGATTCCAAAACTCCAAAATCGATACCAACGCTCTTTTAACAAGCTAAATAATCAGAGTATGGTTCTGTTTTGAAACCACGAAAGGACACAAAAACCGCCCCGCAAACGTTATTCCTCGTCGTCAGAATCATCGTGTTCGCCGCTGCTGCTATCTAGCTGAATTAGACGAATATGTTTATACCCAAGCTTAATCTCAAACTCATCGCCGGGCTTTAAACCCATTGCTTGTGTATATGCCGCTCCAATAACGATTTGCCCATTCTTGTGCACACTGACTCGGTAGGTTGGTTCACGTCCGCGCCCATCTTTTGACCCTTCTGGATCAAGCGGAAGCCCCTTCGCAACCAGCAGCGCATCATAAAAATCTGTGAGATTAACGCGAGTTTGGTTATTTTTGGTAACCGTGTAGTATCCGCACCGCTTTGCTGTTTCACGACGGGGTAAGTGCGCCAGTTCTTTTACTTTTTGAAGTAGCGCTTTTCCTGTTAGTGGAGTAGGAGAGGTATCTGCCATCTTGTTCCCAATTCTTCTGAAAATCTCAGGGAATGAATTATTCCATTCAACGATCTAACACTATAAAAAATATATCCTTAGATCTGGCTGCTTTGGCAATATTCGATATGTATTTTTAGCATTAATATTTTTTTATTCATGTTTGCTATCCAGAATGGCTTGCATGACTGGTAAAGCGATTTTGAGCAGTTCTTTGGTACTCAAGCAATCCGTAAAATTGTCTAGCCTGTGAGTTTTCCTATTCAATAAAAGCCATCAAATTGCACACTTCACTGGCTCAAGAGTTTTTGTAAAAGCAGGTTTGATGACTTGCACATCCCTTCCAGTTTTAGGACAGGACATCTTAAGTTGCCATTTAGTAACAACCGAGTCTGCCAAATTTGAACTATGGTTAAAGAAGCTCTTCAGTAAGCACTTACAGTAAGAATGCAAGTTGTTTTCAAGGTTATCAGGCAAGAAATAGAGGCATTTCCTAGAGTCCAGGAATATACCCTAGATGTAGAGCCGAGCGTGACGATTTTGGACTGTTTAAACCAAATCAAATGGGAGCAGGACGGCACATTAGCTTTCCGAAAAAATTGCCGAAACACCATTTGTGGTAGTTGTGCAATGCGGATTAATGGTCGGTCTGCGCTGGCTTGTAAAGAAAATGTTGGGAGTGAAATTACTCGCTTAAAGCAGGCATCTGAAGGCAGTGGAAATGGTGGAATAGCTGGTTTCACGAGCGATGGAATTCCCATCATGACGTTGGCACCGATGGGCAATATGCCTGTGATTAAAGATTTAGTCGTGGATATGGGCAGCTTTTGGGCAAACCTGAAAGCCGTTGATCCCTATGTAAGTACGGCGGCGCGGCAAATCCCTGAACGGGAGTTTTTGCAAACTCCTGAGGAGCGATCGCACCTGAATCAGGTGGGCAACTGTATCCTTTGTGGTGCTTGCTATTCCGAATGCAATGCGCGGGAAGTCAATCCTGAATTTGTGGGGCCTCATGCGTTAGCAAAGGCGTATCGAATGGTGGCAGATTCTCGCGACCAGGTGTTGGAGGAACGACTTGCAAAGTATAACGAGGGCACAAAGGGCGTTTGGGGCTGTACTCGCTGTTACTACTGCAATGCGGTTTGTCCAATGGAGGTGGCTCCCATGGATCAAATTGGCAAGATTAAATCAGAAATTTTGGATCAAAAAGAAGTTGAGGCGACTGTCTTTATTCGGCATCGTAGAACGCTGGTTGATCTGGTGAAGCAGGGGGGGTGGATTGATGAGCGGCAATTTGGCTTGAGAGTGGTTGGTAATTCCTTTCGAGATCTGCGCGGGCTTTTGAGCATTGCGCCCCTGGGACTGCGTATGATGATGAAAGGCAAATTTCCTCTAACGTTTGAAAAGTCTGAAGGTACTGAACAGGTGCGATCGCTGATTGAATCTGTCAAACGTCTGGACAAATCTGCCATTGTTGAACCTGTGATCGATACTCCCGAACCTGTGGGTGGCTAACCAATGTCTGAAACACCAAACTCTGAAACTCCAACCCCTGAGACACCAAAATCTGATAAACCTCAGTCTGCTGCGGTTGAATCTTTCAATCGTCCGGTTCCTGCCTTTGGCTGGACGGCTTATGCAGAGCAGTTCAATGGGCGCTTTGCCATGATCGGCATTGTTGCTCTAATTTTAATTGAATTGTTCTCTGGGCAAGGATTAATTGCCTGGCTGGGGTTTTAACCATTAGCGAGGTGGAGTGACACCATTGATTGGTTGTCCCAAGCGATTGTAAATCAAAATATCCCATTGCCCGTTAGCGCTCGATTCAAAGGCGATCGCGTTACCATCGGCGCTGATGGTTGGGTTCCGCACCTGTGCTCTTAAATTCTCTGTCAAGTTACGAAGCTGGCGTGTTTCCCGGTCATACAAGTAAATGCCGGAACGCCCTTCCCGTGTTCCAGTAAACACAATGTAACGCCCATTGTCTGAAATCGCCGGATTTGCCTCGATCATGTCAATGGCGTTGAGTCCGGGTGTTTCAATTAAGTTACGGGTAACTGTGTCGTACAGATAAATATCCTGGCTATTGCGGCGATCGGAGGTGAAGACGATATATCGTCCAGCGATCGCAGGATTTTGTTCAGCAAACTGACTGTTCAAACTGCGTCCGCCGGGGTCGTAAGGAAAGCTGACTAGGCGTGGACCCGTGCAACCACTGAGCATTCCAGCCGCTACTAAAATGAACCAGGAAACTCTCACGCTACTCACCGTTCATGATTAACCATTCAGGGGGAAACCGCTGGATTGGGACGATTTCGCTGGTAGTCAGGAATATCCAATTCTACGCCTGCACCTCGATCCAACAGTTCAATATCCCACTGCCCGCGACTGCCCGTTTCAAAGACGATATAGCGACCATCGGGGCTGATTTTGGGATTGCGAAACCAGCCCCGATAACCAATGGTAAGGATTTGAGTTTGTTGAGTGGCGCGATCGTAGAGTTCAATTTCAGGTCGAGCGCTATCGCTAGCAATGTAAGCAATGTAGCGTCCGGTGTAGCTGAGGCTGGGGGACTCAGCGATCGCATCTCGGCGATTTAGCCGCGGCAGCATTACATAACGCTTGTCTCGTAAGTCGTACAACACAATGCCTCGTGTTCCGTCGCGGTTGGAGGCAAAAGCGAGAAAGCGTCCGTTCCCGCTTAAAGCAGGTTGCTCATCATTAAAGCGGCTTTCTAACTCTACCGGTCCAGTAGGCATTTGAGGTTGTTCACAAGCAACCAGCATAACCACTAACGCAAAGCTGGCACACCATTTAAGGTAGGGTACCAGTGGAACTTTGCGAGATACCGAAATCACGATTGCGATCGCTCCTTGCCGTTGCCCTGCTTGTTGTTTAGTCAAGGCAACTCAGATCCATCAAAATGTTTGGCTCAATAACTACTCGTCACCCCAATTGTCGGTTTCGTCGTTATCAATTGGACGATAATCCACATATTCAGAAGGCGGTTCTTCCGTCACGGGGCGACGTTCTCTTGAGCGCACTCCCTCATCTTCTGGACGGGGACGGCGAGTTCTGGAGGCAGGTGGTTGATTACCTGAACGAGTGGGAGCAGTGCTACGAGGGCGAGAACGGCGTTGCAAGTCATCATCAGCCGCCAAGTCTGCCCCAAAGGATTCCTCATCAGAACGAGGGCGACGACGTGGGCGATCGCCCTGTCCATACCGATCATCTAAACTGGCACGGGGAGAAGCAGGACGGCGACGGGTGGTTTCTTCATACTCATCCCGGTTGGGTCGGGCATCCCGACTGCCGCGAATTCTGCGAGTGGTCGAGCGATCGTCAAATGCGCCAAATTCGTCTAACTCTGCCCGATAAACTTTGCTAACTGGGCGTTCATCGTCCACGATGGGGGCGTTTCGCTTTGCCTGCTCAGTAGCCGCACCTCGAAGACGAACGCTTTCCACAGCAAAGAAAACTGCGGAAGCCGTAAGGAGAAATTGCCCAAACTGCAAGATAGGATCCTGTCGCCATCCTTGAAAGAACAAGATACCCCCGCATAGCAGAGCTACGGCTGCGAAGAAAATATCGTGATCTCGCGCTAACTTTGGTCGAAAGGAGCGTAAGAAGTAGAGAGCTAGCCCTGATACTGCAAGCGCAATGCCGACTAAACTACTCCAACCTAATCCGACATTTACCATCGCTAACCCTCTCCTAAGTACATCCTATGTTAACGAGTTTCACCCAAAATCTCCACTTTCCAGGCGATCGCACAACTGGGTAAACTCATTGAAGTAAAAAATTTTGTGGGATAGGCATCTTGACTGTCATACACAACCGAGACACTTATCCCACCTGATGGAATTCGGACTCTTTAGGAGCGCTGAATTTTATCTTTTTGGCTGATAAACACCAGACCAACGGTTGCTGGAATCAACACAATCACCGCACCTGCCAGAAGACTGAGCAAAAAATTCATTAAGGAAGGAGTCATATTCCCTGCGCCTCTCACATTCAACGATTTATTGCTCATTCTATCGGTCTGTTACGCCCTTGAGAAGCTACATCCTTCAAGGATTTTGGAAAAAAACGGCCGAAATCCTTCAAACAGCGTCCATTGGAAGCGCAAGAATACCGCTAAGATCATGAGAGAGCATTTACATCCCTTAAATTAAAAATCTTGTGTTATGACGGCTGCTGAAATTACTTCCTGGCTTCTGGGTCCGTTGCTAGCAGTGATGATTTTTCTGTTCATCTTTCGGATTGTCTTGACCTGGTATCCGCAAGTTAACTTGACTCAGTTTCCGTTTAGCCTTGTGGTTTTCCCAACGGAACCTTTTTTGGCACCGCTTCGCAAAATCATTCCTCCCCTGGGCGGCGTAGATATCACTCCGATTGTGTGGGTTGGGATTTTGAGCCTGATGCGAGAAGTGCTCTTAGGGCAGCAAGGTTTGCTAACGATGATGACAAGAACTGGTTAAGGTCTACCGATTCTGCGCCATCATCACTTGCTCAACAAAGTTGGTATAAACGTCACCTGTTTGAAACTCTGGGGTTTCGAGAATGCGTTGATGGAAGTTGATGGTGGTTGGTAGCCCGGTGATAGCACATTCTCGTAGGGCACGACGCATTCGCCGAATGGCAGAGGGGCGATCGCTGCCCCAAACAATTAACTTGCCAATGAGGGAATCGTAGTAGGGCGGAATTTCGTAGTCGGTGTAGACGTGAGAATCCATCCGAACGCCAGGTCCGCTAGGAGGCAGGTAGCCGCTAATGCGTCCGGGGTTGGGACGGAAGTTTTGATCCGGATCTTCGGCGTTAATCCGACACTCGATCGCGTGTCCCCGCAGCACAATATCTTCTTGAGTAAAGCTCAACCGCTCGCCCTGGGCAATGCGGATCTGCTCTGCGATCAGGTCTAGCCCGGTAATCATTTCAGTCACGGGATGTTCTACTTGAATCCGGGTATTCATCTCCATGAAGTAAAAGTTACCTTCCACATCCAGCAAAAACTCCACGGTTCCTGCACCTACGTAGTCAATTGACTGGGCGGCAGCCACGGCGGCTTTCCCCATTTTGTCGCGTAAGTCTGGGGTCAGGGCAGTGCTGGGGGCTTCTTCTAGCAGCTTTTGGTGGCGGCGCTGAATGGAGCATTCTCGTTCACCCAGATGCACAACGTTGCCGTAACTGTCTGCCAAAATTTGAAATTCAATGTGGCGCGGTTTCTGGACAAATTTCTCTAAATACACTCCAGGGTTACCAAAAGCGGCTTCGGCTTCACCCTGGGCAGCCGCAAATAATGGTGCTAATTCGCTATCTTCCTTCACCAGGCGCATTCCTCGCCCACCGCCGCCTGCGGTTGCTTTGATTAAAACGGGGTAGCCAATGCTGCGGGCGATCGCACGAGCTTCTGCTTCATCTAGCACTAACCCCTTACTGCCCGGAACAGTCGGTACTCCCACACGCTGCATTGTTTTTTTAGCTGTTGATTTATCTCCCATCATCCGAATCGCTTCTGGAGTGGGACCGATAAAGACTAATTGATGATCCGCGCAAATCTCGGCAAAACGGGCATTTTCCGCCAAGAATCCATAACCTGGATGAATCGCTGTTGCGTTGCGGGTCAGAGCGGCTGCCAGAATGTTTGGAATGTTGAGATAGCTTTTGCTGCTGGGTGGGTCGCCAATACACACGGCTTCATCTGCCAACTGTACGTGTAACGAGTGGCGATCAATTGTGGAGTGAACTGCAACCGTTGCAATGCCTAGCTCTTCACAGGTGCGGATAATCCGCAGGGCAATTTCTCCTCGGTTAGCAATCAGGATTTTTGAAAACTGCATCTTTTAATCATTGATTCCGTATTCAGTAGAATAGACGGTTCCGGAGACACGCCGAAAGAACTTGGCAGGTGAATTTTAGTGTGCACACTGACATCCATTCCGCAGATGAAACATCACGGGTTGGGCAAGACCACCCCAGAGGGGTGTATTGACGTTGGCGGCGCGGAGTCCGTTTGCTGTCCAGGAGTTACAGGTGTTGAGGATGGAATAATAGCCATTGGCGGCGTAGAAACTGCTTTGCTGGTCTTGCCCACTGGCAATGCGTTGTTTTTGTCCGCGATCGCCTACCTCAAACGAGTCTTCAATAAACTGCATGAGCGCAAGATAGTCGGTTTTGTCCAGCTTTAAACATTTCATCTGCTCATTGGGAATATCCGGCAAGTCGGGATGTCCTTTCACGAATAAAGCAGAAGTGTTGTGCCAGTAGAAGAGGGCACGCAGGGCGTTGGTCGGTTCAATCTGATCCCAGGAAGGTGTCTGGATGTAGAAGATGCGATCGCCCCAACCAAACTGCAAGTATTGATAACTCTGCCCTGGTTGATTTGCCAGTTCATCCAGGTTCAACCGAGTGCGCCAGTTGAAGACGGGGGTTTCAACGGGGACAAAGAAGTTGGTATGAAACCCATCACTGGAGATGTATAGCTTAAATTCGCAGGCATAGTTGGTGGGGAAGCTCCATTTGCGCGGTATAAAGGCAGCGATCGCCAGCAAGGCCGCACATCCCATCAGGGTTATCGCCCCATAGAAAAACACTCTCCTGAATAAAAGGTTACAGCTCATGCAAATTGCCACTTCGATTAACTAATTTATTCATAATGAAAAATAGAGGGTGTTGAACCCTCATCCGGAAATTCTCAACATAACTACTTACAGCGATTCTCACTCATATACCCTATACCTCATATTCCATACCCCATACCCGACCTCACGCAATGCCTATCTGCAAGCGCTCCACCGCACACCCCATACTTGACCTCAATAGGTTCTTAACAATCAAGTCGGTTTTCCATTTCAAGACGTACCATTAAGCTACGCGACTGACGACTACGTTGCGCCAAGCTCTGCCTATGCTAAACCCCTGGCTTATTTTAGGAACTGTTGCTTTTATCGCCAGCTTTGGCATTAGCCTGCTGATGACTGGTGACCTCGGAGGTGCACTGATTGCAGGTGCATCTGCATTGGCAACTGGGCTGGCGACCGCTGCTACCGTGAACTGGTATCACAACCGCTCGTCCGAAAGCCGCATGGCTGCCCTGAAACACCAGATCCGTTTACTGCAACGCCGCCGTGCCGAAGAACAGCAAGCTGTTTTGGAAATCACGGCAGAGAAAGAGCGCGTTATCCAGGCGCTGAATTCCATGCAAGACGAACTGCGACAGCGCCAACTTCCTGGCTCCAACCCCTACGCCCGCCCCGCTCTGAGCTGGAATCTCTCATCCCAATCGGCAGACAATGCCCAAGTGGCGATCGCTGAAGGTTATTCCGACCTTCAGCCAGAGTTTCAACCCGCTTCGTTGAACCAGTTTGTAACAGAAGCAGCCGCAACCAAGCAAAAAATCACTGCCAGCCTGAACCATCTCCAGAGCGAGTTAAGCCAACTGAACAGTCAGGTGAGCGACCAACGGCAAGTGCGAGAACAACTGCTTCAGGAAATTACCCAGTTGAGCCAGCAACAGCAGGGATTGACCCAAACAGCGAAAGAGTTGACTCAAGATATTGAGGAATTAGAGCGCTGCCGGGCGGAGTTAGACCAGTATGTAGTGTACGTGGAGACGAAGAAGCAGGAACTCGAAGCGGGATCGAACCCACTGCAAAAAGCGTTGAAACAGCTTCAAAGTCAGGTAACGGCGTTGCAAGAAGAGTTGCGATCGCTAGAAGCCCAAGTCACCACGAAACGGCAGGAAAAAGCAACCCTGGAGCGGGAATTATCGAATTCTAAGCAACATCAGCACCAGGCAACCCCTCTGCACAATTCAATTCAGAAATTGGAAAACCAAAAATCCCAGCTAGAACGAGAGGTCGCTACCCTCAAGCAACAGCAGGAGCAAAGCAGAATTTTGCAAGATGCCATTCAACAACTGGAAAACCAAAAATCCCAGCTAGAGCGTGACCTCACTCATCTGAAACAGCAACAGTCTCAGCTCAAAGCGTCGCAAGACAGCCTGCAAAAGCTAGAAAAGCAAATTAGCGATCGCCGCCGCGAAAAAGAATCACTGGAAAAACAAATTACCCAACTCCAGGCTCAGAAAACCGCGCTGCGAAACCAGCCCAATGCCTCTAAATCCGACGCTCAATTAGAACTGCAAACGGAAGTGGTGGCTTCTGCTCAGAACGGCAAGGGCCAACCCGCATTGCAGCGTCCGGGTGCCCGTCCCCAACCCCAGTTGCAGGAAGATAAGGATGATGAGGGAGATGAGGAGGATGGGGATGAGTGGGAAGATGAGAATGAGGATGATGAGGCAGCTTCGGAACAGGAATTGTCGGAGTTGTGGACGGAGTTTATGTTGCAACTACCAGAGTATGAACTGCAAGCGCTGAAAGCGATCGCCTACGAAAGCAACCCCACCCGTGTGCTGAACCGCATCGCTGAAGATAACTTCACCACCCCAGAAGAGATGCTTGCCTCGATCAACCAACTGGCCGAGGAAATGGTGGGTGAAATAGTGATTAATACCAGAGCCGGATTTGCCCCACCCGCGATCGCCCGCGACCACCAGCGCACCATCAAAAAGGTGATCGAAACCTACGAATATTTATCGGAATAGGACAGATTAGAACTCGCGGCGAGAGAAGACGAGAGTGGCGATCGCCAGTAGCACAATCATGTAAAGGACCGCATACAGCGCGTTGAGCAGCAGCGTTTCCGTACTGGGCAGAATTCCATACACAGCTTGATTTTTCAAATCCAGGCGAGACAGATCGGGCAAAATCAGGTACAGGTTACGGGTGATCGCTTCAATACTGGGGTTTTTGGTTTGGGCACCGAGGGCAACCAGGTTGGCACTAAAACTGCCCATGAGAAACACGGTGAAGGTGAGTAGCGTTGCCAGTAGGGAACTAGTAAATACACCAAACGCGATCGCCACCGCCGTCATCAACGACAACAGCAGGAACAGAAAGAGCGACGATACCAGCACACTCGTCACGGGGTAAGAAATTTGGCTAAAGGACAGCAATGCCATGTAAATTGCTGTCATCACTGCCACCAACACTGCCAGCACTCCCGACAGCCCCAAATGTTTTCCCACAATGAACTCGGTACGGCTGATCGGTTTGGCAAGCAACACTAGCACCGTGCGCTTCTCAATTTCTTTGTTAACTAACCCCGTCCCGATGAACACGGCAACCAGCAAACCCAGTAGCGTCATTGCGCCCAGTCCGACATCACGAGTGATTTTGGCTTCCGTTGTGGCAGCAATTTCTGGCAAGAGTCGAACTGCCACCACCATAAAGATGGCAAATAGGGCAATCAGGTAGAGGACGCGATCGCGAATCGCCTCACGGAATACATTCGTCGCAATCACCAACGTTCTACCAGGGTTCATCGTCCACACTCCGCTCAAAACGTGATCAATGCATTAGTTTAGTACCGGATTCGCCAATTAAACAGAATCAGCTCCATCAATTCCCTATTCCCTAACCCCTCACTTTTACAACGGCATTTCCGTCTCCGGTTGCCCCTTCACCGGACCTTCCACCTCGCCGCACTCAACTTTGGCATTGCCCACTTGTGGCAGCGGTTGCACCGGATTAGAGAGCTGACCTGTTACATCAACGGGAGCAACGCGAGAAATTTGACACGTTTTGGTGTAGTAAAATCCTGCCGCATTAGACGATGGACCATTCCAGTGCGAGAACAGTTGCAGATTGTATTCTCCTGGCAAGATTTTCCCCAAGACCGACCAGTACTCATTTTCCCGGGTGCGCGGCAGTTGGTTAATAACGATCGCCTCTAACCGCCGCAATTGTTCATCAAAATCGAGCAGCCACCGCTCTACCTGAGACCACGATTGTCCCTGCAAGTTGGCTTTCAACTCCGCTTCAGCTCGGCTTAAGACCTCCACTCCGCGAACGCTGTCTCCCCGGTTGGGTTGAAGATTAATCACAAAAGCGCTGTTGCCAAAATCGTCAAACTGCATGGTGGGATAATCTGCCAGCCATTGACGAGTGGTAAAGCCTAGTTGTAGCCAGCAGCTAATAAGCAGATTGATCAGCGCCAGATTAACGAGATATTGGCGATCTCCTGGATTTGGTTTCACCCACTTGGGCGTTTTGTAGATAGAATCAGTCCCAATAAATTTGGGGATACCAGCGATCACAGTGGAGATGGGCGGCCACAGAATATAAGCGATAGGTGGAATGCCATCGGGGCTGCCAAACAAGAAATAGCAAATCAGTCCGCCCGTAATCCAGGGACCAATAAAGAAACTGTTGATAGTGAGGATTTCTTTGAGCGCTTTTTCCTCGTGCATAACCCAATGGATGCCTGCAATCAAAAAGATCCAGCCAGTAAAAGCGATGATGTTTTGAGCCGTACTGCTTACCAGCAGCGACATGGCCCACGAGAAAGCCCCCAGTAAAATCAGTGTTTTGCTAGAGTCCCACTTTTTGGGAACGACTAGTGAGAATACCTCTTTCAACAAGTCCCAAATCTGCTGAAAAAAGTTCTTAAGAACCAGGACTCTGACCCAAACAAATGCCAGCACTGCCGCCCCAGCCAGCACAGCTAGAAACTGCAACCACTGAGGTAGATTGAAGAAGAGTGCCAGAACTTGGGTAATGAAATCCATCGTTAACCGATAAAGGTTTGATCCAGCCAGCGAAATAGCAACATTATCAGAATGGCACTGAAACTCAATGAATTGGCAACCAGGATGGTATAGGCGCGATCGTTGCGTTTAAACAGGATGCCCCCCTCTAGTCGTCGCATTCTAGAGCGACCGCGCGATCGCAAAATTGAGTCTGTTTCTTCCTGAGGGGTGCGGGTTTCCAAGAATGTTTCTAGCAGCGTCAGTCCTTGATATTCCACAATCACTACGCCTAAAAATGTTCCCAATGCAGTCACCGTTAACATTGGTGTAACGCTAGCCGACCATTGATTGGGAAACACTCGCTCAAAAAAGAAGAGGCTGATCAGTTGAATTCGTAGCGCTTCTGGCAAGACCTGCTGAACGTTGAAAAAAATAATCCAGCCAACAAACGTCGATAGCAAGTTAATGGTCGCGGCATAGCGTATGGCGGTTTTGTAGTCGAATGCTAGCCGCCTATACAAAATCAGCGCTTCTAAGGAAATGGCAACCAGCAAGAATAAGATTTGAAATGCGATCGCCCGAAATGGCAAGACACCAAGTTCCATACCCAAATTCTACTCACTCATTCAAACAACAGCATCGCGGCCTGGCGAATTTGTGGCATTGGCTCTAGACAACGAGATAGTTGGGGCAAGCGCACCCCAACTTGTTGCGGAAAGTGTTGCAATGCGGCATCCTGTCCTGGTTCATACCGATTTAACACGATGAAACGTTGGCTAACTCCGAGTGAAGCGAGCGATCGCGTCAGGCGTTCGGCTTCCGCCAAAATTGCGGACTGTGCTTGAATAACGCCAATAAACTCAGTGTAGTTGGGGTCTTTCAGTTTCTTTTGCGCCTGCACTACGCGCTGTCGTAAAGTTCGCAGTCGCCCCATTAGCTCTACGTGACCCAGCACATCTTGATACTTCATCCAAAGTTTGAAGATCCACGCCAGCCAATCGGCAAGAGCGGTGGGCATTTCTAGGAACCGCAGCAGATGCCCTGTGGGTGCTGTGTCCAAAATAATTAAATCTTGCTGGTTGCTTTCCAGCAGTTCCATTACAGTGACCAGAGACAGCATTTCGTCAATGCCGGGAAGGGACTGGGTGACGATTCTGCGCCAACCTTCGGGTCCGTAGGCGATCTGCAAGGACACATCTCCATCGCCCGATTCGCCGCTCATCATGCTGGCTAGTTCCCACAGATACTCGTCGCGAAATTGATTCAGCACGTGTTCGGCGTTTACTTCTTGCCCGCTGAGGTTAGACGTGAGCGCGATCGCTTCATGTTCCAGTTGCAGCCCAAAGGCATCTCCCAGCGAATGTGCCGGATCAATAGAAATCACGCGAATATTGCGGTTGGGGTGCCGCTCTGCCATGCCCAGAGCGATCGCCGCCGCAATTGTTGTCTTGCCCACACCACCTTTTCCACCCACCAGAATCAATCGTTGTCCGGCTTCTACGAAATCAGTAAAACCAGGCAGTAGTTTGGCAGGCGGAGCAGCACTGACTGGGGTGAAGATCGGGGGTGAAGCTTGAATCGGTTGGATCTGAGCAAGTAAAGCATCTAGCGCGGCATGTCCTACGGGTTCGATTGATTGTTGAGGGATGGCGAATACGGGAAGGGCATTAGCAAGGGCAAGAAAGTGGGATACAAGTTGTTGCTGTTCAACATCGCGATCGCTCAGAGTCAGTGCATCGGCGGGAGGTTGGGGGAGTAGACGATTGAGCAGCAAACCACCGCAGGGAATTGCCAGATCTTGTAGGGATTGGAGAAACCGTTTGGTTTCTAGCAGGCTCATGGGTTCGGCAATTGCCACAATCAGACACGCCGTTTGAGTAGGGTCTTGCAGCAGCGATCGCCCGTTTGCCAGGTCCCGCTTCATTGCCGTCAAAAATTCATCAGCAGTGTCGATAGTAGTTTTGCCCGTAAAGCTTTTTTGGATAACTCGATGTTTCTCCTGAAATAGATCGAGTGCTGCCAAAAACTCATCCAAAAAATCCATCAGCCGGAACAGGTTGAGGGTATGCCCGCTGGGTGCCATATCCACCACGACGCGATCGACCACGTTTTCGCGCAGAAGCCGTTGAATTTCCAAAATCCCCATCAGTTCATCCAAGCCGGGCCAGCTTAAATCCCATACGGGTGACAAGTCTTCTCGCTGGACAAAACTACCCCGCTCAACTAATAGCTCCAACACCTCCCCATACTGCACTTTGAAGGTTTGTAATAATGCTTCTGCATCTAACGCCTGAACCTGAAGATTCGGCAGAGCTTTGCTAGCGATCGCCTCGTGGGTTACGGTCTGTTGCAACACATCACCCAATGAATGCGCCGGATCGGTGGATAGGAGCAACACGCGATCGCTCGGAAATTGCTGTGCCCAAAATCGCGCAAATCCGCAGGAAAACGTTGTTTTGCCGACTCCACCCTTGCCGCTCACAAGTGCTAGCTTCACTTGGTTAAATTGTTCCATTGCTCACCCAACTCAGTATCCCTTCCTTACTGTTCACCGTTTTCGATTCGCACTCACCTGATAGAAACAGAAAGTTTGGAGGAACTATAAAACTGTTATGTTTTGTGACTTCAGTCTAAAGGCGGTTGACATTAAACCAGCTTTGTCTGCGGTGCATTGCCTCTAAGAAACCATTCATTTCAGCCATTGCAAGGTTCAGCCAATGTATAGCCTGACGAAATTTACTCTGAGTGACATGACCGAGTGCGGAGCCGTTTTACGGAAGCTAGGTGTAGGAGCAACAAGCATGGAAGAAGTTGCCAACCGTGCGGTTCAGTACCTGTACGACCACTTTTTAGACGAGCATACTGGAGAACCTGCTCTGGCATTGGCGCGATTCTTCAAAACCCATCCTTACGCCAAACTGAGTGAACCGCTCCACGCGATCGCCCAGACCCTAGAAGGGCATCACGCCATCTCACCCGGAACTCCGTGCTTAACGCTGTTAGCAACAACTGGGCAAAAACCAGAATGGCGATCGCGGCAGGCATCCACCGGGCATCAGGTGATTCCGCTGGTGAGTGAGCAGTTGGTTGCCCAATCACCGATGATTTCTCAATTAATTCAGCAGTTTGGCTTGGATGTGAGCACAGTGTTGTCTCCCAATCCCGATCTGCTGGTGGATTTGGAGCAAAAAACGTTCAATGTCTTTCATGTGGCAAATGCGATCGCCAGCCCCTATGTTCCGGCTCAGGATAGTTTTGTTGTCCCTTATGGCATCCGCTCTGTATTGGGGTTTGGCGGAATGTTGCCGTCGGGAAATTTGATTGCCATCATCCTGTTTTCAAAAGTTTTTATCTCTCGCGACACTGCCGCAATGTTTAAGACGCTAGCACTCAACGTCAAGATGGCAGCGTTGCCATTTGATCGGGGGCAAGTGTTTGCTTAAGCGACTCAGGGTGTATGACGTGCGATCGCTAAACATGACGACCGAAAAAATTCATGAACATAGATGATGTGAGTGTCCACGAAGAAATTGTGCAATTAAGAGCACAGGTCGCTGCCCTAGAAGAATTGCTAGAAGTCTACGAGCAAGAAACGCTGGAAAAATCCAATCGCCTGGAGAAGGCACTGCAAGAATTGGCATACTCGGACGATGCGCTGCGTGTGTTGAAGTCAATTCTCGCCAGTATGGGAAGTGGAGTGGTCGTGGTGGATGAAATCGGCAAGTTTTTGTTCATCAATCCAGCGGCAACGGAAGTGTTAGGCTTTCAGGCAGATCACATCTTGCTGCACGATTGGACGATCGCGCAGGATTTTTATCTGCCAGGTGCTACGGTTCCCCTCGCCATCGAGGAATTTCCTTTGATGAGAGCGATGAATGGTGAGACTGTAGACACCACCGAACTCTATGTTCACTTGCCAAAGCAAGGGGATGGGATCTGGCTCAGCATCACCGCGCGATCGCTCCGGGATGACGAAGGCAATCTACGCGGAGCCGTTGCAGTATTTCATAACATTACACACATCAAGCATACGGAAGCCGCCCTGCGCCAATCAGAGGCGCAATCGCGAGAACAAGCCGCAAAACTAGAGCAGGCGTTTAACGAACTGCGCCAAACTCAGGCTCAACTGGTGCAAACCGAAAAGATGTCGAGCTTAGGACAACTGGTTGCCGGAGTTGCTCACGAAATCAATAACCCGGTCAACTTTATCTATGGCAATATCAAGCCCGCTCAGTACTACATTGCCGATTTGCTTAACCTGCTCCAACTGTATCAGCAGGTTTACCCCAACCCCGCACCGATTATTCAAGCCGAAATTGCCAACATCGACCTGGAATTTCTGAAGCAAGATCTGCCTAACTTGCTGCGATCGCTGCAAATGGGTGCAGACCGAATTCGCCAAATTGTGCTGTCTTTGCGAAATTTTTCTCGACTAGACGAAGCTGAAAAGAAACCCGTCGATATTCACGAAGGACTCGAAAATACACTGCTGATTTTGCGGAATCGACTCAAGTCCAAAACCAACGGTCCTGAAATTCAAGTAGTTAAACACTACGGCAACTTGCCGCTGATAGAATGCTACGCCGGACAACTGAATCAGGTGTTTATGAATATTGTGAGTAATGCGATCGAGGCGTTGGAGGAGGCAGCAGGGGCAGTTTGTGAACTGCCCGAACAGAACTCGTTCGCAGAGGCCAATTCTCAACCGACAATTTGGATCCGAACAGAACAAAGTGCAGATGATCGCGCGGTTATTCGGATCCGCAACAACGGTCCTGCCATTTCGCCTGAAGTTGTTGCCCGCTTATTTGATCCGTTTTTCACCACGAAACCTGTTGGGCAGGGCACAGGGTTAGGGCTATACATTAGCTATCAGATCATCACCGATAAACACGGCGGACTCTTGAAGTGCCTATCTCAACCAGGGCAAGGAGTTGAGTTCTGGATCGAAATCCCTATTCACCCTCCGTCATCTTCCAGTAATAAAAGTCATCAACCATTGGTGAAGACATCAGCGATCGGGGAATAACTAAACTACCAACCCTCCACCCGTTTCTGCGAGTTTGCCATGAGCGATTTATTCAAAGGATTTGAGCAACTGCTAGAGCTAGCCAAAGCTTTAGAAGAAAAAGCAGAAAAAGGCGAACTCAAAACTGAGTTTCAAATCAACTCTCGCAGTTTCAGCAGCATCCCTCGTCAGGGCAGTATTCCCGGCGGGATTGGGGTCAGCCGGGTGCGAACGAGTACAAATGAGGACGAAAGACACTCAACAGACCCAAAAACTGAGGTGCAGGCGGAAGTAGAGGAACCAGAAGCAACCCTGCCAAACGTAAGTTTGAGAGATGTGGGCGGCTTGACAGAGGTTTTGCGGGAATTGCGGGAATTGGTGGAAATTCCCCTGAAGCGCCCCGATCTGCTGGCAAAACTGGGCTTAGAGCCACCGCGAGGGGTGCTACTCGTGGGTCCACCAGGAACTGGAAAAACGTTAACTGCGCGTGCCCTGGCTGAAGAGTTGGGCGTAAGTTACATCGCGATCGCAGGTCCCGAAGTAATGGGTAAATACTACGGTGAAGCCGAGGGGCGACTGCGTGGAGTTTTTGAGAAAGCGACCAAAGCAGCTCCCTGCATCATTTTCATTGACGAGATTGATAGTCTTGTCCCCGATCGCAGCAAAGTTGAGGGCGAAGTGGAAAAGCGGCTAGTCGCCCAATTACTGAGTTTAATGGATGGCTTTACTCAAACGCGGGGCGTGATTGTGCTAGCAGCTACCAATCGTCCCGACCATCTTGATCCAGCCCTACGCCGTCCCGGACGGTTTGATCGGGAAGTGCAGTTTCGCGTACCCGATCGCGCTGGCAGATTGGAGATTTTGACCGTATTAACGCGCGAAATGCCGCTGGAATTGGTGAATCTGGACGCGATCGCAGATTTTAGTGTGGGTATGGTGGGTGCAGACCTCAAAGCCGTGTGCCAGAAAGCTGCCTACAGTGCCCTGCGTCGTCAAGTGCCCTCCTTGCAACAGCCCATTCCCAACGCAATGACCATCACGCAGGAAGATTTTTTGCAGGCGTTACGCGAAGTCAAACCGTCTGTGTTGCGTTCAGTAGAAGTGGAAGCACCCAATGTTTCCTGGGAACAAATTGGCGGGCTGGAAACCATCAAACATACTCTGCAAGAATCGGTGGAAGGCGCATTGCTCTATCCTGATCTCTATGCCCGCACTGGAGCTAAAGCGCCCCGTGGCATATTGCTTTGGGGTCCACCAGGGACAGGTAAAACGCTACTGGCAAAAGCGATCGCATCCCAGGCACGGGCAAACTTTATCGCCGTCAACGGCCCCGAACTCCTAAGTCGCTGGGTGGGTGCAGCCGAGCAAGAAGTGCGAGAACTGTTTCGCAAAGCCCGGCAAGCAGCCCCCTGTGTGGTGTTTGTTGATGAAATTGATACACTGGCTCCAGCTCGTGGCAAGTTTCAGGGTGATTCGGGTGTGAGCGATCGCGTCGTTGGGCAACTCTTGACTGAACTCGACGGCTTGCAAGATTGCCGGAATGTCTTGCTGATTGGAGCCACGAACCGCCCCGATGCGCTCGACCCGGCACTCCTTAGGGCTGGACGACTGGATCTACAATTGAAAGTTGATCTGCCCGATCGCGAAAGTCGGTTAGCGATTCTGCAAGTGCATAACAGCGATCGTCCCCTGGTGGCAGTTGATTTAGAACACTGGGCAATTCAGACAGACGGTTGGAACGGCGCGGATCTGGCTCTTTTGAGTAATCAGGCTGCCCTGGAAGCGATTCGCCGTTATCGTGCTCAAAAACTCACTGACCCATCCTTGATCCAGATCGCCAACCAGGATTTTGCGGTTGCTCATCACCTGCTTACGACGCAGAAGCAGCTTCAGGTTTAAAGCCTCCTGAGCAGGTTCAACTATTCAAACCAGTGCCCGTTAGCTTTGAGTTCTTTAAAGCGAAGCCACAAACCTAGATTAATCTGCTTCATTATCCAATAGAGCACCGTCAAGATTACAAAGGAAATGCTCATCACGAGCAGCGGGCGTTTGGATGTCAAATCATCCACGGTTGAAATCAGAATATTACCGGGGTCAGTGACAAAATCCCAGCTATTGAAGCGGCGAAATCTGCCCAGGTAAACGCCGATCGCGCTCAATGCGTGAGTCACCAATTCAGACCACACAACATACTTTTCAGCCCCAATCCGCTTCAGATAGACGCTCTGGTTCATTATCGAAACCACGTATGCCTGAAACCCCGCAGTGATAGCGAAGAGGTGCAGTGGCATGAAAATGAGCACGATGATGAAGGCTGAATAGCCCGATCGCGTTGCTCGAATCAGGTGAATGATGTCGGTCAGTAGGTAAGGTGCATTGGGCAGAAATGCAAAGAATACGAGAAACGCAATCCACCAAAGAATAGATCGCCGTAGCGATCGCCGCCGATACAGAAAAAAGCTGAGTGTCAGCGGAATAAAAGCTAAAAACAAATTCCAGATAATCCAACCGCTGTGCCAGTTGAACGCTTCCAATGAGTTTTGCAGAATATCTCTCATACGCGATTGAGTTACGGCTCCGAGTCAGCGATTATTCCCGCGTTGAGCGCGAGAATTCACCACCTGGATAAATCTGGATTAACTACAATTGCCCGGTAGACGAATCCGGAGAAGTTCCAGGCTGAAGCAGCGATGCATCTGGCTGCTGCACCTGGCGCGCTTTTTGCAGCGCAATCTCACTATTTTTGCGATAATCCACAACTCGCCCCTGCGCTGTTTTGTAACGAGTGTCATTTGCTTCAACCCGCGCCATCAGATCCGAGGCTTGTTGCCATTGAGCCGCTAAGTTGAGCCATTCCGCCGCTGATGCTGCCGTTTGACTCCCTTGCGAGGTGCGTTCTGCCAGGCGTACGGCTTCGGCAAAGGGGTCTGTTGCTGGGGAGGGATTGGAGGCTTGGGGGGAGTTGGTTGGAGTGGCGGCCACACTGGGCGATCGCTCAGCCTGCGCCGAAGTCATACTGGCTGGAACCACGGTATTCTCTGATGCATATCGGGTATAAAGCACCCAACCTGCCAACAACAGTAAACAACTTGCCAGTGCACCACCTGTCAAGCCTCGCCAAAATTGCCGCTTCTCCCGTTGTTTTTGGGACGAGGCTTTGGGCGGAACGGTTTTTGTCCGATCGGATTTCGGCTCTGCATCACGGGTAGACCAGTCTTCCACCAGTTGCTTAAAGAAGTTGGGTCGTTTTAGCGTGATTTCTTCAGACCAAAGCAGTTGATTTTCGCGATCGCGATTGATTTCATCCAGCCAGAGTAACTGCTGCTCTCGCACAATCCGGCTATTAATATTGACTCGCCGAACATTGCGTGGAGAGATCTCCTCTAGCAGATAGCGAATCCGTTCCACCAGAACGGGCTGTTCCAGTTGCTCTAGTGTTTGCCCCTCACACAGCAGTTGCAGCACACTCCCCTCAAAGATTGCCCGCGTTCTCACCCCTGAATCTGTTAACTTCTCATTCAGAACCTGGATAATCGCGGCAACGCTACCGTTTTTCGCTTGTTTAACGATGTTGTTTGCTTCGTTCGTCATGGCTATCTGGCAGATAATCACTAACCCCGACTGTTCTAACGCGATGCACAACCTGTACTTAAAATTAAGCGTTTCTGGATACAGACCCGTAAATTTTAATTATGGGGTCTGGTTAACGATACCTCAAGTGTGGAGATCGGTGTGAATTTTGGAATAGGGAATGGGGAGTAGGGTGGGTGGATAAATGGATGGGCGGGTAGATGGGTAGGTGAATAGAATTTCACTCACCTACTTACCACTCATCCACCCCTTACCTGCTTCGCCTTTTGGCTACTGCAAATGCTTTGAGTCGTTGAACCGAAACACTTGCCAGAGGTCAGTGTTGAAGCGGTTTTGGTCTGCCCGTTCCCAGCGATCGCGGTCAATCCAGAATTCAAACAAGGCAGTGTTGCTTGCCCGCAGCCGCCAGGAGCGATCGCATTCCAGCAATTCGGCAATCAGGTGTTGCATGATCCAGCTATGGGTCACAATCCAGACATGATCGCCATTTTTGTGCTGTTGCAGCAGGGATTGGATGAACTGCCGCGCCCGCGATCTCGCCGCTTCTAAGCTTTCTGCACCTGGAATCGGAATCCAATCTAGGGAAGATTCTAGCGCCTGGCAGAGATCTGGATACTGGCTCATCGCTTCTGCCCAAGTTAACCCTTGAAGAATCCCATTTTGGAATTCTTTTAACTCATCGGCAAACTCCACCTGCAGCGATCGCCTCCTCTCTACCAGGCTATCCATCGGGCTAGTGACTGCGGCATCAATTAAATCGCTCACAGCGGCTGGCAGGGGAGCCGTTTGAAAATACTCCACCAAAATTTGCGTAGTTTCAGCCGCCCGTTGCAACGGACTGCTATACACATGCGATGGAAACCAGGCTTCAGTTAACAAGCGGCGAGCCAATTTTTCTGCCTGTTGTCTCCCCAGTTCCGAAAGCGCAAACTCCCCATGGCCCTGCATCCGCTTTTCCTGGTTCCCAGTCGATTGGGCATGGCGGATAAACAACAACTTTAGCACTCCATGCATTGTGTTACCCCGTCCACAATTCCTTTTAGAAATTGTTAGTGTAAGCCGCAGGCGCGGAAGTGTCTATCAATCAGTTACCCAATCGGGAACAGCAACATTCCTTTGTTCATCAATAGCTAGGGGAAGCATTAACTTCGTACCCTCTCATGATTCACCGTCTTCACTTTTGGGCTAACTAAGAGTGGAGATGAACATCCAGCATCTGCACACGCTCATTGACGTTTTCATTGTTTACAAGAGACCATCATGGCAGTACTGCAACAAGCTTCTGAAACACCCTCCTTGCCAGCGAATGCGTTAGCGTTCGCTCAACCCATTGGCACAACTGACATCCGCCCCTGGGGGTCATTCACCATTCTGGATGAAGGTCCTGGCTACAAAATTAAGCGCATCGAAGTGAAGCCAGGGCATCGCTTGAGCTTGCAAATGCATTACCATCGCAGCGAACACTGGATTGTAGTATCAGGAACCGCACGAGTGACTTGTGACAATCAGGAAATTACGCTGTGCAGCAATCAATCGACCTACGTACCCCAAACGAAGGTTCATCGCCTGGAAAATCCGGGAGTGATCCCATTAGTGGTAATTGAGGTTCAGAATGGAGATTATCTGGGAGAGGATGATATTGTTCGCTTCCAGGATGATTACGTTCGCGAATCCCAATAGCCTCCTTCATGCATCACGCTTCTATTCGCACATCTAACATTCACCGAGCGATCGCGTTTTACGAATTGCTCGGTTTTGTTGTTCATGAGCGGTTTACCACCGGATATACGCTGGCGTGCTGGATGCAAGGCTTGAATGGACGTATTGAGCTAATTCAGATTCCTCAACCCAAACCTGCGCCAGATGCCTTTCACGACGAACACTACGTTGGCTATTACCACCTGTCTTTTGACCTGACTGCTACAACAAACGATCTGCCAACCTGGTTGCACACGTTGCAACAAACATTTGAGCAGGCATCCCAGGATCGGCCAGAGCAGGTTCAACCGCTAAAGATTCTGCTAGAACCAGAACAGCAAATGATTGGCGATCGCGTTTACGAAGTTGCTTTTATTGCCGATGCCGATGGATTACCGTTGGAGTTTATTCGAGTTATCAACTAATGGACGAACCCTTTCCAGATAACTGGACTTACCTCCGCACTGAACTGAACTGGCTAGATCGGGTGCTGGCAAATACCGTTGCTCGGCAGCGCAAGGAAACAAAAGAGGTAGACCGGGTAGCGCGATCGCCGATTGATCGGGCAACTAGTCATTGGTGGAAGGGGTTACTCAATTTAGAGGGCACGGTTGCCAGCGACTCTCCGGTGGATATGCCCAAACGTGGAGCGGCTAAGGGCAATTATCAACAGCAGATGGAGGCGCGAATTCGGGCAAGTCAACAGCAAGGAATTGTGTTGGGCTTACCATCGCTTTGTCAAACGTTGGAGCTATCAACCTTTGAGAAAAATCTGGTGTTGATTGCGCTTGCACCTGAGATCAGCCGTCGCTACGAGCGGATTTATCGCTTCTTGCAGGAACCGGAACAGGCTGGAGCATTTGGTTTACCAAGTGTTGATCTGGTTCTACGTCTGCTCTGCCGCAATGATGCTGAATGGCGATCAGCGAGGCTTTCCCTGGCAGCAAGCGCCAAACTGCTGCGTCATCGGGTTGTGCAGTTGCCAGAAATTCGTACAGAACCGTTCCTAGCACACCCGGTTAAATTGAGTGATGCAATCGTTGAGTATCTCCTGGCAGAACAGCCTCAATTGGACGCGCTGGATCATTTGCTACAAACGGCTTCTTGCTCTGAGCTTAATAAACCCCGTCCGTTAGCGGATGCTGTTGAAACCTGGATGCCAGAATCATTGGCAGAGTCAACGAACTCTTCGCTCAATGCAGCGATCGCCGCTCCAGTAGCGTCTGCTCAGTGGGCACACCTGATCTTGCCAGATCAGTTATTAGCCTCGCTTCAACACTTGTGCGATCGCGTTTATTTTGCCGAACAAGTTGATGAAGTTTGGGGATTTAGCAAAGCTTCTAGAGGAGGTTACGCGACTCCAGGTACAGTGTCTCTACTAATTGGAGCAAGGGGAACAGGTAAAACCACTGCCGCCCGCGCGATCGCCCAGACATTAAATGTGCCGTTGGTCAGCCTGGATCTGGCATTTTTAGAATCGGCTCAGAGTCAGGCGATGCTTCAACAATTCCTGGTTGAGGTGCCAACGGTGCTGCTGCTAAAGTCTGCTCAACATTGGTTTGGACGAGCAGCAACCGTAAAACCCACATTGCTGCAACGCTTTTTGCAAGCACGTCAGCAAAGCCGCAGCATTACCCTGTTGAGTATGGAATCAATCGGGACGATGAAGGCTGCTTGGCGACTTTATCTAACAGACACGTTAGAATTTCCCCTACCGAATAAGGCAAGCCGGTTGAAACTTTGGCGCCAGGTCTTTCCGCCGGAGATTCCCCTTTCCAGTGATATTAATTGGCAAGCCTTATCTCAACTGAATTTAACAGGCGGGGAAATCGTTGCGATCGCTCGTGAAGCAGCAATTTACTACACGTCCAACCCAACAGAACACAAGCTCAGCATGAAACACATTACGCAAGCTTGTCAAAACCGATCTACGCCTCTAAAAATTGCGTTTGGTAATCAAAAAATGCAATCTGTGACCAAGCCTCGTATCAAAAGAAATGTAAACTCTGACAAATATTAAGCAAGACAACGAAGTCAAACAAGAGGTAAAGAAACTGGCAATTCCTGTAATAAATGCCATAACTTAAAAGATGGACTCTAATTCACACCATTTCAATCCTGCCAATCAAGCTTCATTAAAGATTGGTTATAAAAATACAGCCTAAGACGACTCGTCTTGGGCTAATTTTATGGCGCTTAAGTGGCTACAACTTTTTAAGGCAAGCGATCGCCCACTCTACTAACAATTGGTAGTCGTACAGATTTACGTTGCCACAAACGCACCATCAACCAAATGCTGGTTAAAAAATAACTAGAAGTAATTAAACTACTGGAGATTAATAACGGTAACGCCAACGATTCTGAAAATTCTGCACCAACCCCCAACAAAATATAAGCGCTCAACCACCCTAGAGTCAGCGTCACCACAACCCGACTCAAGTCTTTTTCCTGCTTAGAACCACTCCGATAATATAAAGTCCACAGTGCTGGGATAAACCCAACAACAGGCAATAGGTAAAAGAACTGTTTCAAGTGCTGAATCTCTTGATTATCCAGTAGTTCTGGCTCCGTCATACCTTGCCTAACCCCCTATTTCACCCCTCAATCCTACGCGATCGCCGCAATCACACAGTTAAGAAACCGTCTTCCCCCTACCCTCGTTCCCCTTCTGAATCAGTTGACATAACTCAAACAAGAATTGAGATGTCGTACTCTTTTGAAACTGCTGTAATCTGGATTCTGTAACATTGAGCGCATTTTAGGAGTCAACCTTGGAACGGACATTTTTGGCAATCAAGCCGGATGGTGTACAACGTAAACTCATCGGCGAAATCATCCGTCGTTTTGAAGCAAAAGGCTTTACCCTGGTTGGCTTAAAACTGATGAGCGTCAGCCGGGAACTTGCCGAAACTCATTATGGAGTTCATAAAGAAAAACCTTTTTTCCCAGGTTTGGTGAACTTTATCACCTCTGGTCCTGTAGTCGCAATGGTGTGGGAAGGCAAAGGTGTAATTGCCTCTGCCCGCAAAATTATTGGCGCAACCAACCCACTCAATGCAGAACCAGGAACCTTGCGAGGAGATTTTGGGGTTGATGTGGGTCGTAATATCATCCACGGCTCCGACGCGCCAGAGACGGCTGAACAAGAGATTAAACTTTGGTTTAAGGACGAAGAACTCGTTGGCTGGGAACCCAGTATCACTGGCTGGATTTATGAGTAGGATGGGCACAAATGCCCAAAATCTCAGACTTGCATGTGAAATGAAGAATGGGTGATGGGGCATGGGGAATTAGAGGTTAGGGTTTAGGGATGAATGGTGTTTTGGCACTCGTACTCACAGCCCAGAGCCAAATCCCCTACCCTATTCCTCCTTAGAGTGGATGACCGATTACCGATTTCCCATCCCCCAGATAAACCTTGATGGGAAAGCATCCCTCTTCTGTGAACTAGGTGGATCGGATTATTTGTAGGATAGATAAAGCGAAACCCCAGCAGGCATGGAACCTCATGCCTCAACCTGACCTACGCTAATTTTCAATATTACATTTTGAATTATTCATTGTCCTTACTTGGTCGTTTCAACTGGTTCTTCAGTTGTCGCAGTACCGGAGGTAACGGTTTCTATTTCTGGAGAGTCAACCGTTTGAGCGATCGCAGATTGAGCAGCATTTTCCGATTCTTCGGAGTTTTTCCGCTTTGAGAACCCCCATAGAAAAATAAGCGCGATCGCGGTTACCATCAACCACTCAGGCGGCACAAATTCTTCGTTGACCACGCGAATCAACAAGCGCAACCCCACCAACGCCACCGTAATGTACCCAGCGTCCTCCAGGTGGGTAAATTCTTCTAGCCAACGAATAAATAGCCCTGCCATGAAGCGTAGTGTGACGATTCCGATGGTGGCACCCAGCAGAATAATCCAAAGAACTTTAGAGACGGCGATCGCAGTGGTTACACTATCCAGCGAAAACGCCAGATCGGTAATCGCAATCATAGGAATTGCCTGCCAAAGCGAATTAAATCGAGGTCCGTGGTGAGAATGTCCATCCTCATCGTCTGAACTGGATGTGAAGTATTGAAACACCAGCCACAACAGGTAGAGCGCGCCAGCGAGTTCCACCTGCCAGTAATTAATCACCCAGGTAGCGGTCAAAATTAGGGACATTCGCAGCACGTAGGCAAGCACTAAGCCAATGTTGAGGGCACGTCGCTGTAAGGTTGGGTCATGCAACCCTTGAGTCAGAGCAGCTAGCGCGATCGCATTATCTGCCGACAATACAGCTTCAAGTGCCACCAATACCGGCAGCAACAGCAGGGTATCTAACCCAAAATTGGGGGAAAAGTCTAAAAGTTGATCGATCATCCTAAAATTTCAAAGCCAACCTGCAAAGACAGCGGTTTTGACAAAAGGCATAGATACCGATTATGACATCTCCTCGCCCAAGACCACAAAGCGCAATTGCCCAAATTAGGGGAACAAAGCGCCAAGGATAAGACACAGACCCCGATAGGGAATATTGCAACTTGTAACAAGGTATTCCCGAAATGAACACTTTGGCAGACATTAAAGAACGATAGATCTCTAAAGATGTCTTACTCATCTGTAATAAAGGAGTCTTAACACCATGAATCTTTCTGATGCTCAAGTCTACTGGGCGCTGGTAATTGCTCTTATTCCGGGGATTTTGGCGTTCCGCCTGTCCACAGAGCTTTACAAATAAATTCCGTTTTCACAAATAATCCTTCGCCTGTTTTGTAGATTGGTTCTACAATTAGCTGGGTATACTTACTGTTAAGTTCAGAAGTTTCTCGGTTAATTCTGAGCATCTCAGAGCAGGCTTGTTTCTTTTAATAAAGTTCATTGCCTGATTGAGTCAACTCCTGTAGATTGAGTACGTTCTAAACCGGAAACTGTTCAAGCGCTACTCTACTCGCCAACTCACAGGTTCTTTGGAACACTCATGGGATTGGTGTATCGCTATCGACCTGGCTTGCGCCTAAACCGCAACGAGCAATTCCTATGTACGCACTGAAGCAACCTAAACCAATTCGACAGCCCCAACGAACCTCACGCGTTTCTCCCCAGGCGCGATCGCGTAAGCGTAGTCATCCCCATCGGGCGATCGCCTATGAAACAACTGCCAAGTTAGTAGTGAATCTGGTTTTGTCGGTTGCCGCTATTTCCGCATTGGTGCAGCTACTGCCTTACCGGGCTGCTCAAGAAGGAAAAGTGCAGGAATTAGAAGCTGCGGTAAAATCCACGGATCGGCGGGTGCAGGGCGTGCAAGCTCGCTTCCAAAACTTCTTCGATCCCTATCAAGCGCGAGAAAATATGCAGGATCTTACTGATCGCATCGATCCTTTGCGTCGCCGCGTGATTTGGAAAGCGCCTGCTACTCCTCCAGTTAAAACTCAGCCACCCGTTGCACCCAAGAACTAAGTTCCCGTCGAGTTTGTCTGGTAAAAACTGAGCCTAAAATTTACTGAGCCGACTCAGGCATTAGGGGGTTGAGCAAGTCGTTCAGCCATCCCTTTACCTGAGAGCGTAAGCGACAGGACACATTTGAGGAACCTGAAACTGGCAACCGCGCTAATGCTCGATGATAATCCCCGATCGCACAGTTCCAATCGCCCATAAGATGGTAGGCCCGTCCGCGTTCGGCATAAAGATGCCCTTCTAGCGCCGCTGGAATGCCATCAGTATCGGTGGCGCTCAAAAATTGACTAAATTGCAGAGTGAGATCAAAGTTTTCTAGCGCGAGATCATGCAGCCCAATCTGGCGAAACGTAATGCCCAGGTTCAATCGGGCACGAATATCGGTAGGGTCTAAGTCGATCGCGGTTTCATAATCTGCGATCGCGGCTTGAAAATTCCCCATCGCAGCGTAACAATTCGCCCGATTGTTATACACCTTTGCTAACCGTGGGTTTAAGATCAGCGCTCGGTTGTAATCTGCCAGGGACGACTCCAATTGACCGTTGCGAAAGTGGAGCAATCCTCGATTGTTGAAATTACTGGCGCTTCTGGGATTGTATTGAATCAGTTGGCTAAATAACGCGATCGCTTGGCTGAGGTCTCCTTGTTGAGCCTTGTCCATTGCCTGCTGGCGCAGTAGCATCTCTTTATCTCCCTGGCTCAAGTACGCGTAGCGATTCTTTTGCAACCCTCCTCCCACAAGCTGGCAAGCATTGTTTAACTCAGACAATGCCAGGTTGTGAATTTGGAGTGCGCGATCGCTCTGCCCGTTGTAGGAACCAGAATAAGCAGTTGCACGACGCAAACGTCTAGAGCTATTGGAAGGCGCTGGAAACATGCGAAGGTTCATGCAATTCTCACCGTATATACAACTAAACTCTACGGAGCCGAAGGGTTAGAAAGTCACAATCCTGTGTCAGTTGGCTAGGTGTCTAATGATTAGACTGCTAAAACTCAAAAACAGATCAACTTGATTGAAGACCTATCAGCCAACTTCAGTGACTTGATGCAACCTAGAGAGAACTACACGACCTTAAAGAGAAATTTCTGAAGAAAATTGGCTGCACACTTGATAGGCACGAAGGAAAGGTTCTTTCCCCTCCTTCTCAACCTTCTCTGCAATGAAAAGATTCTCCGGATCAAAACCCATCGATTCTTTTTTCCATACCCAAAGACGAACCATTCCATCAATAAGTTCCGCAATCAGGAGACAGAAGGCAGACGGCAGGAGCTAGAAGCTAGAACGCAGAAGGGATTTAGGATTGCCGACTGGAGATTCTAGATTGAAGGAGTTCAAGAGTCAGAAGCCAGAGGTTAGAACGCGGGAAGTAAGAGATGGGAGAGGTGAGGGAGTCAGGGAGTGGATGAGTAGACGAGTGAGTGAAAGCCCATCCATCCCTGCACTCCTCTACCTCACCCTCCCCATCCTCCCTATCTCCAAACCCCTATCCCCTATCCCCGATTCCCCATCACCCATTCCCGATTCCCCATTCCCCATCTTCAACTGACTTTAAGAAAGCTAACAACTCCCCAAAACTCAGCAGTTGCCCATACAGATGTTGCTAGAATTCAACCTTGACCGGAAAAATGCACTCAATCCAAACTTCTCTATGTCTACTGCAACGGCTGTTCCTAATGCCCCCGACCTATCGATGGACGATTATGTCGTCATTGGTTTGGCGACCTGCTTTATCAAAGACGATGGCGAGGTTCACGAAATTAAAGTTGTAGAACCAATTCCGTCTGCATCTCTAGAGTCGTTGTTGAAAGGAATTCCCACTTCCTACGAAAAAGCAATTGCAACTACGGTGGGTGCAGTTCTTGCTACAAATGCTCCACAGCTACCACCTGATTTTCCTTCAGAAACTCGTTTTTGTGAGGAGTTTGCTAATCGAGTTGTTGCTGCTGCCCGCACCTATAAAGCTCGTACCGTTGCCCAGGCGCATATTCCCGTAGGTACCACCAAAGCCGATTTTAACTATTCCACGGAGCGCAAACGGGTTCTCAATTTACAACGGATTGTAAGAACCGAAGACAACGTTAAACAACACGAATACACTAACAAGGTGCTGTGAGATGCTGAGGTTGTATGGGGGTGCGCGGAGTCGTGCATCCATTGTTCAATGGTACATTGAGGAGCTTGGCATCCCTTACGAGTTTGTGCAGTTGGATATGCAAGTTGGTGAGCATCGCCAGCCTAATTTTTTAGCCGTCAATCCGGTTGGCAAGGTGCCTGCGATCGCAGACGGTGAATTTACCCTGTGGGAATCGGGAGCAATTTTGCTGTACCTGGCAGACAAATACGGCAAAGAACCGCTTTCTGTGGAAAACCGTGCGCTGTTAAACCAGTGGATTTCTTATGCTAATGCAACGTTAGGTCCAGAGGTGTTTGGCGAAGCAACTCGCGAAAAGGCTTTTCCTCGCCACATGACTGTGTTGAACCAGCTTCTGACTGATCAACCGTACCTTTTGGGAGACGAATTTAGCGCGGCAGATGTAGCTGTTGGAGCATTACTGGCGTATATTCACCTGATGTTGAAGCTGGAAATGACTGCGTATCCCGCCGTTGTTGCTTATGGTCAGCGATTGTCCGAACGTCCTGCGTTTCAGAAATCTATTGGTGGACGCAAATAGGGAGTCTTAACCAGTTAGGAGTGGCAAAAATCTCAGTTATTGTTCCAGTTCTGAACGAAGCCGCCAGCTTACCTGCAACCCTGAATGCGATCGCCCCGAATTCAGAGATTGAGGTAATTGTGGCGGATGGTGGTAGCCAGGATGGTTCGGTGGAGATTGCTAAGCGGTTTGGTGTATGCCTGCTCACGTCTGCTCCGGGTCGAGCAACGCAGATGAATGCAGGTGCCGCGATCGCTCGGGGTGACGTGTTGTTGTTTCTCCATGCGGATACTCATCTTCCCCCCAATTACGCGACCTTGATTGATCAAACCCTTGCCCAGCCTAATGTGGTTGCTGGTGCCTTTGACCTGAAAATTAATGGAACTCGATGGGGGCTGCGAGTTGTGGAATGGGGTGTGGCAGTGCGATCGCGCTTTTGCCAGTTGCCTTACGGTGATCAGGCATTGTTTCTCAAAACTGAGCGCTTTCAAGAGCTAAATGGCTACCCCGATCTGCCTTTTATGGAAGATTTTGTATTTATTCGGCAGCTAAAGCAGGTGGGAAAAGTGGCGATCGCTCCTGCGGCGGTGATGACATCCGGTCGGCGCTGGCATCGGCTTGGCATTGTCAAAACAACCCTGATTAATCAATTCATGGTGCTAGGTTATCTTGCTGGCATTCCGCCTTCTCGGCTGGTGCGTTGGTATCGCAGTTTGAGATGAGCGATCGCTGAAAATCTGCCCTCTTAAGAAAACCTATTTTCACAGGGAAAACTCAGCGATGACCGCTACTCTGAGAACAGATTCAAATTGAATGTTGGGTTATAACCGTAAACCGTAGCCATGAGAAACGTGGCGAATTTCAGCGGGAGCGTTCAGTCGAACGCGCCAGGTCAGAACGCCTACCCAGAATTGGGTGTTCAGGAGTTTGATTTGTCCTAATCGTTCTGACTAAACCTGTATTTCTATGAAAACTTGGTTGATTCAACTACAGTCGTTGCCATTTTTGTGGGATTTATGCTCAGTCAATCTCTGTTTGCTCACTCACGCTTAATCATCCTCAAACGAATGCTGGCTCATGCGGTTTTGATGGCGGCAAGCCTGAGTGCGATCGCCCCTCTACTCAACGGTTGGCAGATTGCCCCGGCGACTGCGGCTGAGAATTCGGCTGGAACTTTTAGGGTGGCGTTTTTGCATGAGTTTCCGCATGACACCACTGCGATCGCTTTGGGGCGGCCGATCTCAACGGACTACGCCCTCTACTGCCAGCCCCAAGACATCCCGCAAGAGCGCCCCATCTGCCTGGGTGGGATCGGCGGCGAAGTTGATGCCAGCGTCACACCCGCAGAAGAAGCCAACTTAGAACCCGTCAGCCCACCCAATCCCCTGGATCTGATTGATCCTTATCAGTACGATAAGGCGCAGATTTTTCCGCTCCCATAAACTCATAAGCATCAATTAGCATTCATAAGACGTAATCAGCAATTCGGTAATTTTGCCGCGTCGTTGGGCGTTGGAATTAATCGCGCGGGCTGCCAGAATTGGGTGGATATTGAAACCTTGATAGAGTTCCCGAACGAATGGACAGTCTGAGTTGGACAGCATGACTTTCACGCCTCGGTTTGCCAACTCAGCAAAGGTATCACGTAACCGAATGTGATCGTCTGCCCGAAAGGCATAGCGGTTATAAGCGGTGAAATTACTGGTGGCGCTGATGGGATGATAGGGTGGGTCAAAATAGACAAAATCCCGATGCGTCCAGGCGTGATCCAAAACTGCCTCAAACGGAGCAATGCGAACGATCGCCGTTTGGAGCGACCGCGAAGCCGCATACAACAACGCTGGATCGAAAATGCCAGGGTTTTTGTAGCGCCCAATCGGTACATTAAACTGCCCTTTAGAATTTTCTCGATAGAGCCCATTGAAACAGGTTTTATTCAGGTAGATCAGTCGTGCTGCTCGTTCAACCGATGATGTGGGAATACAAGCCCGCATTTGATAATAATACTCATGACAATGGAAGCGGCGATGCTGCTCTAAAAAGAGCATCAACTCATCCACGCGATCGCGCACACATTCGTAGACATTCACCAATTCAGCATTAATATCCATCAACATTGCCTGGCAAGGTTGAAGATGAAAAAAAATAGCTCCCCCTCCTAAGAACGGTTCATAGTAAACCGAATAATTCTTAGGGAAATAGGAAATGTACTGTGGAATGAGTTGACTTTTTCCCCCTGCCCACTTTAAGAAGGGGCGAGGCTCAACGGGACACAAAAGTTGAGGCTGCATCCTACCATCATAAAAGCGTTTTCCTGAGTCGAAAAAATTTTTGAAAAAGTGCGTTTCTTGCCAATGAAGGTTGTTGATCTAAGGAACTTAAACGGTAACTCTGAGGCATGAAACCAACACCAGATTGCCGATCAAGTGGGGAGAAAAACAATAAATTTCAAGATGTATTGCTGTAGATAGCTGATAGCGGAAGCATCGTCCTAACCTACGCCCAACTCGAAAACTGGAGGTTTCTCTAAAAAGAAACTACGGATTTGGACGTGGACAAGGTTTAGAATCAGAAAGGTCAGCATTTTTGCCAATACATGGACGGTTGGTTCAGTTTTTTTAGACTTTGACTTTGATACTCTAAAAACATGCAGAATTTCTGGAACACGATTTCTAAATACCCAATTTTCTTGGCAGGAGCATTGCTTAGCGTGTTTCTGGGGGCAATTAAGCCGCTGTTGCCTTTTTTCAAAAATCCGGTAACGGCGATCGCCCTGGTAGGAGCCTTTATAGGCGGATTTGCCTTCCTGGCTTTCACGTTACGGGCAATGCTGGGATTGCAATAATTTTGGAGAAGATCGGTCATGGCTACAAGTCGTCGGGTTGCCCGCGTTTCAGAACAAATTAAGCGGGAAGTCAGCAAGATGCTGCTGCAAGACATTAAAGATGATCGGGTTGGCGCGGGGATGGTGAGCGTCACCGATGTGAATGTATCAGGCGACTTACAGCACGCCAAAATCTTTGTCAGTATTTATGGCACACCTGAAGCAAAAGCCGAAACAATGGCAGGGCTGAAAGCAGCTACAGGGTTTGTCCGGAGTGAACTGGGTCAGCGCATTCGGCTGCGCCGCACTCCAGAGGTAATCTTTTTGGAGGATAACTCGCTAGAACGGGGCGATCGCATCCTGTCCTTACTCAACCGCATCAGCCAGGAGCGCCAAACAACCGAGGCAGAGGACGAGAACTTTGACGATGTTTCTTCCTGAACTAACTGATCTTTCGCTGCCTGCTCAGGTTGCTCAGATGGTGGTGGTTCGAGCTGCAGGATACTTGTTTGACCATCAAATTCGCTATCCCCAATGGGAACCCTCTGCCAACACGCTGCAACACTGGCTGAAAGAGTTGGGAGTTGGTGGGGTGATTTTGCTGGGTGGTAGTGCTGGCGAACTGGCGCTGCGAACCCATCAACTGCAAGAGTGGGCACCAATTCCCCTGCTGCTTGCCGCTGATGTGGAAGAAGGGGTAGGGCAGCGATTTGCGGGTGCTACCTGGTTTCCGCCACCAATGGCACTAGCTGCGATCGCCCAGAAAGCTCCCGATTTAGCTCTTCAGTATGCCGAGCAGATGGGGGCAATCATTGCTCAAGAAGCCAGAGCGATCGGGTTGAACTGGGTGCTGGCTCCTGTGGTGGATGTCAATAATAATCCCGAAAACCCGGTGATCAATGTGCGGGCATTTGGCGAAACGCCAGAATTGGTTAGCCATTTAGCAAGCGCCTTTATCAAAGGAGCCAAACGCTATCCAGTGTTAACCGCTGCCAAACACTTCCCTGGGCATGGTGACACGGCTGTTGATTCTCACCTGAATTTGCCTGTCATTCCCCATACGATGGAGCGGTTGGAACAGGTGGAATTGCTGTCATTTAAAGCCGCGATCGCCGCCGGAGTTGATTCTGTCATGAGTGCTCATTTGCAAATTCCGGCCCTAGACTCCACCTATCCCGCCACCCTCTCCGACCGAATTTTGACTCGGCTTCTGCGCCAAACCTTAGGATTTAAGGGGCTAATTGTGACGGATGCCCTGATAATGGGCGCGATCGCCAATCTTTATGGAGCCAACGATGCGGCTGTTTTAGCTGTGGAAGCTGGAGCCGATGTTTTGCTAATGCCTGCCGATCCAGAAGGGGCAATTCAAGCTGTTTGTCAGGCAGTGGAAGATGGACGCATTTCGCGTGACCAGATTGGCGCATCGGTGGAGCGGATATGGCAGGCAAAGCAACAGGTTTGTTCACCTGATTTCGCTGGGGAAACCTCCCATGCCTGGGAAACTATTTCTCCCGTTGTGCAACCACACAGCTTAACCACGCAACTTTCCCAACCAGAGGCGATCGCTTTGGTAGACTCCATCCTGACAGACTCAATCAGGGTGCATCGCCCCACTCGCTCTCAAATAGACCACACGACTTCAGTGCGCCCCTGTAACCTGATCATTTTGGATGAAGCCATTGGTTGTGATGAAGTGGGACGGCATACTCCCGCGATCGCCCTTCCCGCTGCAAAAGGCTATCAACTTCAGGTAATTGATCGTCATACGCCACCAATTGCTTTACTATCGGAAAATCAACCGCCTACGTTGTTGCAACTATTTATTCGGGGCAATCCATTTCGCGGAAGTGCTGACCTGACAGAAACTGCCCGCGATTGGTTTGAATTTCTCGTGCAAGCCCATCGGCTGCAAGCTCTAATTATTTATGGTAGCCCCTACATCTTAGACAGTTTTCTTATCCAACTGCCTGCTGAGATTCCCTACGTTTTCAGTTATGGGCAGGTTCCTCAAGCACAGGCGATCGCGCTAAAAGCACTTTTTGGCGACGATTAAGGGAAAAGGCGAAAGGCAAAGATTAAGCGACTTCTCCTTTCGCCCTTACCTCTAGAACGAGGGCTGATGGCGAATCAAGTTTAGAAACTCTTCACGAGTCTTTTGCTCATCCTGAAAAACGCCAACCATTGCACTGGTAACTGTCCAAGAGCCAGGTTTTTGCACTCCCCGCATCACCATGCACATGTGGGAAGCTTCCATCACAACGGCAACCCCTTGCGGCTCCAAAATCGACTGCACAGCTTCTGCAACCTGCCGGGTTAAGCGCTCTTGCACCTGCAAACGCCGAGAATACATCTCCACAATCCGGGCAAGTTTACTTAATCCCACCACCTTCTGGTTTGGGATATAGGCAACATGAACTTTGCCCATAAACGGCAACATGTGGTGTTCGCACAGACTAAACACATCAATATCTCTGACCAAAACCATTTCATTGTGACCTTCGTCAAAAATGGCTCCATTGACAATTTCTTCCAGAGATTGATGGTAGCCATTGGTCAAGAAGCGCATTGCCTCCGCCACGCGTTTGGGGGTTTTCAGCAGTCCCTCCCGCTCTGGATCTTCGCCAACACCTAAGAGAAGGGTACGGACAGCGTCTACCATTTGGTCTGCTTGATCTTCAGAAGGCTTACGAAGATTGGGTTCCTGTGCGCCGTTGAGGGTGTTGCGATCAGGACGGGGTTGGAGCGCTTTAGCCGTTTCAACCGATGTGGGTTTGGAGCCTTTGTTAGAACCGTTTGAAGCAATAGTCATGGTAATCCGAAATTAAATGAAGTAAACACGAACACATTGAATGGGCAAAGACGCACTTTACCCAATTGTTAGACCTATTAGAACGTGCCCGCATTGGGCATTAAGGTCAAATCTTCAATCACAGCCTGCTCAGGCAAGAGAGCCGCGTAAAGGATGGTTTGAGCAACAATTTCTGGAGTGAGCATTTGTGACCGATCAAAGTCGGCATCTACGGTTTCAGTATCCCAGATTGGGGTATTCACGGAGCCTGGAGAGATGGTAACCACTCGAATTCCGTTTGTCCGTTCTTCCGCCGCCAGTGTTTTAGACAGTGCCACTAAGCCAAACTTACTTACACAGTAAGCTCCCCAGTGAGGAAAAGTTTGATGCCCTGCTACTGAAGCTACATTAATGATGGTCCCCCGTTGACGCTGACGCATTTCTGGAAGGATTGCTTGAATACACTGCAAGACACTGGTCAAATTCAGGTTTAGAACTTGCTCCCAATCACTTAAAGGTGTTTCTGCCAGGGTTCCGGTGTAGCCCATGCCTGCATTGTTGACCAAAATATCAATGGGGCCGAAATCGCTGGCGATCGCTTGCATCTGTGCCTTAACCTGATGAACTTCTTGAAGATCAACAGAATAAGTTTTTGCACTGACCCCATAGGCGATCGCTGCCTGAGCAACTTGCTCTAGTTTGGACTGGTTGCGGCTGACCAATGCCAGGTGGATACCTCGCTGAGCAAAGGCGATCGCGGTAGATTTGCCAATTCCACTGCTTGCACCAGTAATTAAGGCACGTTGTTCAGTAAAGGCAGTCATGAATCGTTAAAGACTGAGAGGACAATGAAAGCGAGAACCTGAGAAATGCAGACTTCCAGGTACACACCACCTATTAACGTAGTAGCAAAGCTGTGAGAATTAGGGAACAAAAAATAATCGTATTAAACCTTTCCATGCAGGTCAGTCTAGCGCAGGAAAGACCGAGTCAAGGAAAGATGTTGCAAGAAGGAATTGAATTTCAAGGTTTCGATTCCAAGTCGTTAATCGATACTTACTGTGGCAATGACATGAGAATTTGCTTCTCAAGAATTTACAAATCTAAGCAATGTAAACAAATGTAACAGTTTCAGTATATCACTGGGTTTCTAAGTTGGGTGGAAGATTTTTCTAAGCCGAAGCTTCCGCAAAAACTCCAATTGCACGAAACTTCTGATAGCGCAGTTCCTGACGCTGTTGATTGGTTAAACGGTTCACGTCTTCCAGGTGTCTTAAAATTGCTGATTTCAATGTATCAGCCGCAGCCAATGGATCTGCATGAGCGCCTCCAATGGGTTCGACTAACACTTCATCTAAAATTCCTAGTTGTCTCAGGTCAGCCGCAGTAATTTTCAGTGCTTCCGCAGCTTGTGGTGCTTTAGAAGCGTCTCGCCAAAGAATGGCGGCGCAGGCTTCAGGAGGAGCGACACTGTAAACCGAGTGCTCAAACATCAGCAGGCGATCGCCTACCCCAATTCCCAGCGCACCTCCCGAACCACCTTCCCCGATTACGCTGCAAATAATGGGCACCTCAAACCGAAACATTTCGCGCAAGTTGTAGGCGATCGCTTCACCTTGCCCAAACTGTTCAGCTTCCAGACCGGGATAGGCTGCCGGGGTATCAATAAAAGAGATGATCGGCATTCCAAAGCGATCGGCGTGTTCCATGAGGCGCAGGGCTTTACGGTATCCTCCCGGTGATGCCATACCAAAGTTGCGGGTAATGTTGTCTTTCGTATCTCGCCCTTTCTGATGCCCCAACATCACAACTGGACGACCTGCTAACCGGGCAACTCCACCCACAATAGCTGGATCATCAAACCCTAAGCGATCGCCGTGTAGTTCCATCCACTCGTCGCTGATTGCTTGAATATAGTCAAGCGTACTGGGGCGACGCGGATGCCGAGCAACCTGAAGCCGCTGCAACGGAGACAGATTGCTAAAAATCTCTTGGCGGAGCTGCACAGTTCTAGCCTCAAGCTCACGGATCTCAACAGAGACATCGACATCATTGTCGTCCGCGAGTTCACGGATTTGTGAAATTCTAGCCTCTAACTCTGCCAAAGGCTTTTCAAAATCCAGCAGAATTGGCTTACGCTCAGTGGTTGCCATAGGTTCAGGAGCAATATTGATCAATCACACTTCAAATCCTATCTTTTCATAGAAAAGATTAGCCAAATTAAACCCAGATTAATTTCTGAATTTTGGCAGAACTAAAGACCCCTGCTATTTTGTAATGCCAGAAATTAAGCTAATAGGGGTCTAAAGCCGTGTTTGACGGATACCTGACCGATCTGTTCCATCTTCTCAACAGTGATCCGGTTCCGTCCCCATGAAAAGTTGGTGTACCACTTTTCAAATTCCAACAACATGGATTCGGCGAAGCAGGCAAAAAGTTGACGCGCTGGAACATCCATATTGACGATATTCATGATTTTCCAATCAATATCCAGCGAATGTTCAACGATGCCACCATTTAGAACATGAATTCCAGGACTCTGTATTTTCGTTGCCAGATTTTTAGGGTAGCCACCGTCAATCAGCAGGCAAGGAGTTTTTAGAGCAACAGGATCGATCTCCACACCTTTGGGCATACTCGCAACCCAAACAATAACATCCGCCTGGGGTAAGGCTTCGTTCAAGTCCATAATCTTGCCGCGCCCCAGTTCATCCTGCAAATCTTGCAAACGCTCTTGATTTCGAGCAATCAGCAGTAGTTCAGCAACATCGGTTTTGGCATTTAGCCAGCGACAAACCGCACTGCCGATATCACCAGTTGCGCCACATACCGCTACCGTTGCTTTTGCCAGGTCAATTCCCACGGTGGGCGCGGCTTGCTCTACCTGCTGACAAATCACATAGGCTGTATGAGTGTTTCCAGTTGTAAACCGCTCAAACTCTAAGGTGACATTGCGAACTTGTTGAATTTGGTGCAGGTTAAAGTTCTCAAAAATAATGGAAGAAAACCCACCTAATGCTGTGATGTTGATGCCGTGTTTCTGGGCATGCGCCATAGCGTTGATAACCTTGCGGGTGGCGGCTTTGATTCGACGAGTTGCCAACATTTCCGGCAAAAAACAAGATTCAACGTACTTACCTTGAATTTTTTGCCCTGTGACGCTAGTAACTGTGATGTCATCCACGATTTGAGGAGGAGCGCTACACCAAAAATCAAGCCCCTGATCTGCATACTCTGGATAGCCTAAATCCCTCGCAACTAATTGAGCGTGTTCCAGACTAGTAAGGTGACCGATAAGACCAAACATGGATGATTTAATTGAACCTGCGAATTGTAAGCAACAAAAACCAAAACCTAACGGGATGGAGAAACAAGATGACGTTTTGGGTTACCTGCTTTGGGGTGCGTTTGGTGGAGATGTGATCGTTCCACTAACCCGTCTACACTGAGGCTTCAGTGCTTCAAAGCTTTGAGAGTTTGCAGGCTGCTGTTGTCACCCGCCGGGGCACACTCGTCTCAGCCGCGATCGCATCTCGCAACCCTGTTTCGCGCTTAAGCGGCTGCAAGCCCCATGGCTGAGAGACGCATCACATCCCGTGTAGTGAAACCAATATTGCTAAGGGCTTCACCATACTGAATCATGAAGTCCTCAACCAGAGCGTCCTTATCCATTCCCAGAATGCGAGCATCTCCTTCAACCTGGTTAAGCATTTGCCAAACCAACGGTAGGTTTTCACGATTGGCTGCTTCCAGTTCGGCTTTAGAACTGTCAAAATTTGCTTTTAGCCATTCTTCGCCAAAGTTCAAGTGGCTGTATTCGTCCTTAACCACGCCTTCCGTGATTTTACGCGCAAAATCATCGGCAACGGGGATGTAAATGTTGTAGGCAGCGATCGCAAAGCATTCAATAATCAAGGACTGAATCAGTAGACAGGTCACCACCCTACCTGCTGCCGCTGCTTTTTGAAAATTTCCATGCAAAGATGCAAAGAATTCTTGTGCAAACTCCATGTCCGGTGTTACTTCCAGGTTGCGTCCACACGCCTCAAAGCCCTTTCTGTGGCGACTTTCCATCTTTGCTAACCCCAATAGCTGATCTTTACTGTCGGGGAGTAACTCAGCTAGTTTCACATAATTCTCATTCGCTTCCTTTTCGCCTTCAATCACAATCGCGTTGATTCGGCTGTAAGCGTCTCGGTAGGCTTCGCTGCGAAAATCAATTGCTACACTAGCCTCAAGCTGCGGCATAAATCACTGTCTCCTCGAAAATAAAAACCGACAATTGTTCAACATCAGAACAGTAAGGTCGGGATAAAGCGACGCAACAAAATCTTTACATTTCCACTTGTATCACTTTACCGCTTTCCTGCTAAAAATCCACGATTCTCTGTCAAGATTCGGCATCAGTTCTTACGAAACGCTGGAAACCAATCAACCCGTTGAAATTCTTTGGATTTCAAAAGAAAAGTCGCGTTGATGCTGCAGTTACCCAAAATCACCCTCAATCTTACTGGACTCTTAAAGCTCACCATACATTTAACTTAATAATGTCAGACATAACATCTGCACAATGGTGGTTATCTAACAGAGGATTCCCTGCTGTGTTCAGTCTGCCCATTCCCGTCTTAAATACGTCACAATAGAAGACTGTCCTTTTACCCTTCATCAATCAGGTATCCATGTCCACGGTTTCTCGGCGTTATCACATCACGACATTCGGCTGTCAGATGAACAAAGCGGATTCTGAACGCATGGCAGGCATTTTAGAGAAGATGGGGTTTGAGTGGGCAGATGAGCCAGAAAACGCCAATCTCGTTTTATACAACACGTGCACGATTCGAGATAACGCGGAACAGAAAGTTTATTCTTATCTGGGACGGCAGGCAAAGCGAAAACAGGAACAACCTGACCTGACCCTGGTTGTGGCGGGCTGTGTGGCGCAACAAGAAGGCGAAAAACTGCTGCGCCGGGTGCCCGAACTGGATTTAGTCATGGGTCCGCAGCACGCCAGCCAGCTAGAAAGTTTGTTAGAGCAAGTGTTCAACGGCAATCAAGTTGTTGCCACAGAACCTGTTCATATCATGGAAGATATTACTAAACCGCGACGGGATAGTGCGGTTACTGCCTGGGTTAACGTGATTTATGGCTGCAACGAACGTTGTACTTATTGCGTGGTGCCAAATGTGCGGGGCGTGGAGCAATCGCGGACACCGGGCGCGATTCGAGCGGAGATGGAAGAATTGGGGCGGCAGGGCTATAAGGAAGTCACCTTATTGGGGCAGAACATTGATGCCTATGGACGTGATTTGCCGGGGGTGACTCCTGAAGGGCGGCACTTACATACCCTGACAGATTTGCTGTATTTCGTGCATGATGTGCCGGGTATTGAGCGGATTCGCTTTGCCACCAGTCATCCCCGCTACTTTACGGAGCGCTTGATCCGCGCGTGTGCGGAGTTGCCCAAACTCTGTGAACACTTTCATATCCCGTTTCAATCGGGCGATAACCATGTGCTGAAAGCGATGGGACGGGGCTATACCCATGAGCGCTACCGTCGAATCATTGAGGCAATTCGCTCTTATATGCCAGATGCGGCAATCAGCGCTGATGCGATCGCAGGCTTTCCGGGCGAGACGGAGGAACAGTTTGAGAATACGTTGAAACTGGTGGACGAGATTGGGTTTGACCAGTTGAACACGGCAGCCTATTCTCCCCGTCCCGGCACTCCGGCAGCAATCTGGGAGAATCAACTGAGCGAAGAGGTGAAGAGTGATCGCTTGCAACGGTTGAATCATCTGGTTGCCATCAAAGCTGCGGAGCGATCGCAGCGCTATTTGGGACGAATTGAAGAAGTGTTGGTGGAAGACCGCAATGAAAAAAATCCTGGTCAGGTGATGGGGCGGACTCGCAGTAATCGCCTGACTTTCTTTGCAGGTGATATTCACCAACTCAAAGGCAAGCTGATTCCTGTCCGCATTACGGAAGCCCGCGCTTTTAGCTTGACGGGAGAAGCTGTGGACGTTGGGACACTCGTTACTGCTTAACCGATTGGTGTTGCCAGGTTTGAATGTTTGCCTGAGCTTCGGCGTAGGCGGCGGCGCGGGATGGGATTTTTTGAGCGATCGCGATCGCCCCTGCCAAATTTAAGGTAACCGCCTGATCCTTCGCCTGCTGGAGCAGTTGCCAACTCCACTCGTTAATCGCGGCATTAATTTCAGCCTGTACTGAACCAGAGGATGGGATCTGGCTGGCAAGGCGAATGGCACTTACGAGCGAATTAGGATTGCCCACACTTGCCAGTTGTCGCGCTTCCTGGAGACTTTGCTGGGCTTGTGCCTGGGCGACTTGGGCTTGGGCCTGTTCAACTTGCTCCCGAATCTGGCTGCGCCACTTAGCGATATCTGCCTGGGCTTCATTGTAGAGCGATCGCCCCGGACGGATTTGCTCTGCCACGCTGATAGCAGACTTGAGATTTCCGGCAAAGGCAAAGGCGCGTGCCTGGTCAAGATAGGGCTGGTCTTGCGTTTGCTGAATTTGGCGAGTCCATTCACGCACTCGGCTCTGGGCTTCGTTGTAAAGCGCTCGCCCCGGCGCGATCTGGTCTGCCTGGCTAATTGCTGCTTGCAATGAATCAATATCACCAGAACTGGCAAATTGCTCTGCCTGATCTAAGATCGGGCGATCAGCAATGGTTTGGGTAGCAGCCGTCCATTTCTGGATTTCTCGTTGTGCCTCATTCCAACGGGGATTGGCAGACGAAACTTGAGAGGCAGCCGCGATCGCGTTGAGAAATCCCTCCACGGTGCCGTTTTGTGCCAGCAACCGGGCCCGTTCAATTTGGGCAACTCCTTCAATTTCGTATTGCCAGCGCAGGATAAGTTTCTGTGCCTGAGCATACAGCGGGCGACCCGGTAAGACTCGCTGCGCCTGGGCGATCGCGGCTTCTAACCCTACCACCGAATCTTGCCAGGAAAGGGAGTAAGCATTTGCCAGCACAGTCAGATCTCGCTTTTCGGACTCCACTTTTGCCTGGGGTGGAATTTGGTTGATGATAGACAGAGCTTCTTGCAGATTGCGGCGATCAAGCGATTTTTGAGCTAAATCAAGCAATTTGCGCCCAAAGAACTGAATTTTGACCTGCGCTAAATCGTAAATGTAACTGTCGGGACGAATTTCCCGCGCCAGTTTAATCGCTTGCAGCAGGCTAGAAACGGTGCCCTCGTCGGCAAGCCACTCTGCCTTGAACAGCTTATTGCCATCTACACGCGAGGTATTAATGCGATTGTTCAGGTCGTCGTAGCGGGTGGTTTGCCAGTACTTATTGTCAATGTCCAGCAACCCCACCGCTAATTGAAACGCGTCTCGCCAATCTCGCTTGCGAAGCGCTGCTTCCGCTTTTTTGTAAATGCCTTCCGCTTTCGCCCAAATAGTGCGCCAACGCTGCACCCGTTCTTGCACCAGCCGATAGGCGGTGACTTTGGTTGGGATTTTTTGGGCGGCGGCGATCGCTTCATCCAATTCCCCTTTGTGGAACAGTTCTTCTGCCAGCTTCAACACTTCCTGCGACCACAGTTCAATCATGCGATCCGCTTCTGGGCGCATGGCGTGCCCCGCAGGTAGCCCATCCACCAGCGCGATCGCTTCCAACAAATCCTTCGCGGTTTGCTTACTGGCCGCAATTCGAGCACATTCAAATCGCATTGAAGCTGATGCCAGGGGCCAAAACACCGCCGGACAGTTAGGCAAAGCTGGAAGTTGAAAAATAAACGCGATCGCCAGCAGTGCCGAACTCACGCAAGTTAGAAACCCAGCAAAGATGAGAAACTGCCAGCGGGTAAACAGCCACACCAGCCAATTTTTCAACCCAGCCAGCAAACGCCGTAAGGAGCGAAACAAGCGTCTGATGAAACGACGTAGCGATCGCGGGGTAGGGGTAGGCTCAGCGGTACGACGAGGGGGCGCTGCTAAAGTTGTAGAGTGCTTAACTGGAGCCGTTTGCAAAGGTGGCTGAATGCTAGGCTTTGTTGGCTTGGCTAAGGAGCCATTCACCCGTGGGGCACTGTTTTCAGTCGGAAACGGTTTGACTCGTCGCCCCTCAGCACCGGGGTAGGGAAGCTTCCGCTGAAACTGGCGGTCTGGTTTTCCTCGATCTAAAGGCATAAGCAATTGGGGAGCCGTCGCACCGCGTCACATCCTCAAATCATCAAATAATCTCTCGCCCAAGCGCCAACTCTGAACCCGAAACTACTGCTTACAAACGAAATTTTGCGAGAAATCTAGTTGCCATCCTACTGCCAACTCTGCAAAAGACAAAGTATCAGCCGACGCAACTAACGAGCCATCATAGTACTCGACTTCATCAAATTGCTCACACTTTACCTCTGTTTGGCTAGCGACTACTCTCAGCCCGCATTTCTGCCAAAAGCTGCACCAATTCTGCTTCCGTTGCCTGATACTTCATGCCACAAAAGTCGCAAGTTGCCTCTGCACCCTGGTCTTGCTCAATCATGTCTTGTAGCTCTGCCTGCCCAAATAGCTTGAGTGCGCCTAACACCTTTTCGTGAGAGCACCCACAATGGAAGCGAACAAGCTGAACTTCTGGCAAAATTTCCAGCCCTATGTCGCCCAGCAACTGCTCAAAAATATCTTGCAGGCTCTTGCCCGATCGCAACAGGGTAGTAAATCCAGCCAGATTTGCCAACCGAGCTTCCAGAAGCTCCACCAATTCCTCATCCCGCGCAGCTTTGGGCAATACTTGAATTACCAGCCCACCAGAAGCAATTACGCCTGTTTCATCCACAAACACGCCCACTATCAGGGCAGATGGAGTTTGCTCTGAGGTTGCCAGGTAATGGGTCAAATCGTCGCCAATTTCCCCAGACACCAGCTCTACCGTGCTGGAATAAGGGTAGCCATACCCAACATCCCGAATTACATACAAATATCCGTTGTGCCCAACGGCTCCCCCCACGTCTAGCTTGCCTTGAGGAGTGGGGGGCAATTCCACATCTGGGTGCTCCACGTATCCCCGCACCGTTCCATCTAGCCCACCATCAACTAAAATTCCGCCAAGAGGACCATCACCCTTAATCCGAATGTTGACTCGCGATCCTTCGCGCTTCATGCTGGAAGCGAACAGCAATGCGGCTGCCATTGTGCGCCCTAGTGCGGCAGTGGCAACGAACGAAAGCTGATGACGTAAGCGGGCTTCCTCAGTCAAACGGGTGGTGATGACCCCAACTGCGCGGATTCCTCCGTTAGCTGCTGTTGCTCGAATTAGCTGATCCGCCATGAAATACCTTACATTTCTTCACATGAGTTCTTTCTTATTCTAAGCCTTGAGGCTCGTGGGTAGGCGATCGCGTTGTGTGCGTCTTGCTCCAACCTCTTGCCAAAATATCCTAAATCTTCTAAAACAAGCGGAAGTGTGCCCGGATTGTGTGAGTGCCCGATTGTTGAATAGTTTTTGCCCAATAATTAGGGCGTTGTGAGGACAAAATCATGTGTGGAATTGTTGGTTATATCGGAACTCAAGCTGCCAGTAACATTTTGCTTGAAGGGCTGCGAAAGCTGGAATACCGGGGATATGACTCTGCCGGAATTGCCACCGTGTATGAAGACGAGATTCACTGCATCCGGGCGAAGGGCAAATTACACAACTTGCAAGAGAAGTTAGAGGGCGCAGCAACTCCGGCTCAACTGGGGATTGGCCATACCCGCTGGGCAACTCACGGTAAACCCGAAGAATACAATGCCCATCCCCACATGGACACCAAACGGCGCATTGCCGTTGTTCAGAATGGCATTATCGAGAACTATCGCGACCTGCGGGAAGAACTGAAGGCACTGGGACACGAGTTTCGCTCCGATACCGACACAGAAACGATTCCCCACCTGATTGCGGAAGAGTTGCAGCGGCAAAAGATAGAAGGCGGAGGGCAGAAGGCAGAAAGAATAGCCCCTAATCCCCTTTTGGAGGCAGTGCGCCGGGCGGTGAACAAGTTGCAGGGCGCGTTTGCGATCGCCGTCATTAGTGCCGACTATCCAGATGAGTTAATCGTGGCGCGGCAACAGGCTCCACTGGTGCTGGGCTTTGGGCAGGGAGAATTTTTCTGTGCCTCGGATACACCCGCGATCGTCCCCTATACCCGTGCGGTGCTACCCCTGGAAAATGGCGAACTGGCACGACTCACGCCTCTGGGGGCAGAAGTGTATAGCTTTGAAGGGCAACGGCTGAAGAAAGCTCCCCGCACTCTGAACTGGAACCCGGTGATGGTAGAAAAGCAAGGCTTCAAGCATTTCATGCTCAAGGAGATTTACGAGCAGCCAGGGGTGGTGCGGGCGTGTTTGGAAACGTATCTAAATCCTGATTGGAAAGCTGAGGAGACAGGAGTCGGAAGACAGGAGTCAGGCGGAAGCAAGGGAATTAAGGATCTTGAGGGTCAGAGCATACCTGATATTTCTCACCCTGTCCTTCCCATGCCCCCTCGCACCCATTCCTCCCCTTCTCCAGTACGCCTCAATCTGCCGGCCGAACTCTATGCCAATTTGCAACAGATCCAGATTGTGGCGTGTGGCACCAGTTGGCACGCGGGATTAGTGGGTAAGTATGTGCTGGAACAATGGGTTGGCATTCCGGCTCAGGTGCAGTACGCATCAGAGTTTCGGTATGCCCCCTCTCCGTTGACTCCAAACACGCTAACAATCGGGGTGACGCAATCGGGCGAAACAGCAGATACCTTAGCCGCGCTGGAAATGGAGTTGGAGCGGCGCAAGGATCTGATCCTGGAATATCAACCTCGGATGCTGGGGATTACCAACCGTCCTGAAAGCACTCTGGGAAATCTGGTGCCGCACATTATTGATACTCATGCCGGAATTGAGATTGGGGTGGCTGCGACTAAAACCTTTGCGGCTCAACTGATGGCGTTTTATCTGCTGGCGCTGGATATTGCTTACTATCGAGGCACGCTGACGGAAGAGCAAATTGAAAAACTACTGGACGGCTTACGCCAGCTTCCAGCCGAAATTGAAATGATCTTGGAAAGCCAGGAGCGTTACATCGAAGAACTGGCACATGATTTTGTCGATACGCAGGATTTCATTTTCCTGGGACGGGGTGTGAACTTCCCGATCGCCCTGGAAGGTGCGTTGAAACTTAAGGAAATCAGCTACATCCATGCCGAAGGCTATCCCGCTGGTGAAATGAAACACGGTCCGATCGCGCTGTTAGATGCGAAGGTTCCAGTGGTGACGATCGCCATGCCCGGAACGGTGTTTGAGAAAGTTCTCTCCAATGCTCAAGAAGCCCGCGCCCGTGATGCTCGGTTGATTGGGGTCACACCGATGGATGAACAGGATGCGGAAGATACCTTTGATACGCTGATTCCGGTGCCCCATGTGGATGAAATTCTGTCGCC